>NZ_JBEGDC010000003.1:0-553305 GCF_040196215.1 Microbacterium sp. KR10-403
TGCGCGGTCACGTTCCGGGTCGCAAGGGTCTGAACCTGAACCGTAAGGCGCAGATCCCCGGCGAGGGCCCCATCGACGATGCGACCGCGCGGCAGATCCTCCTCGATGAGGGCGCGTTCACCCGGGTCGTCACCGATCCGGTCACCGGGGTGATCCTGGACATGGACCGCCGCTCCCGCACAGCCACCCCCGCGCAGCGGGCATGGCTGGCACTCTGGCACGGCACCTGCGTGCGAGACGGGTGCGACCGGCTCGCGATCGACGCGGACATCGACCACTACTGCCAGTACCACGGCCCCGGGCGGGGCCCGACGAACATCGGCAACCTCGGACCCGAGTGCGATCCCGATCACGCGACCAAAGACGTCACCAAGATCACACACCGACGCCGGGCCGATGCGAGCATCGAACTCGAGTTCCCCACCGGCCATCGCACCAGACCCACGCCCGAACTGCCCGACGCGCCACCGTTCTGAACGATGAGCGACTGAGACGAACGGCTGAGACGGTCATGGCAGGCATCGACGACGTGCGCGCGCTCGGGTCCGAGCTTGAGCGCTCGTACCCGGTGCGTGTGCGAGGGCGGCTGAAGTTCCGGGTCGGGCAGCTGGTCTACGTCGCCTTCTCGCCCGACGAGCGGGTGATGGGCTTCGCTTTTCCGAAGGAGGAGCGGGCGGCCCTGGTCGGCGGCCAGCCGGAGAAGTTCCAGCTGCCGTCGGCGTCAGACATGCGATTCCACTGGGTTCACGCCGAGCTTGCCGCGCTCGAGCCCGCGGAGGCCCGCGAGTTCGTCGTGGACGCCTGGCGCATGGTCGTGCCGCAGAAGCTCTCGCGGGCGTACGACCTCGCGCATCCCGATGGGCCGGGCGAGCCGTAGCGGGCCCGGTCAGTCCTCGGACGCCGAGCGCCGCTTCTGCGTCGTCGCCGCACCGATCAGCGCGCCGGCACCCGCGATGAGCACGACCGCGCCCGCGATCAGTGCGATCTTGCCGGGCACCGGCACCGACAGCACCACCGCGACAACACAGAGCACGACCGCGACAAGAGCGACAGCCGTGGCGAGCAGGCTCAACGTCTTCGAATTCACGCCGAGCCCCCTAGTGCCCCATGCCGAGGCCGCCGTCGACCGGGATGACGGCGCCCGAGATGTAGGCCGCGTCATCCGAGGCGAGCCAGGCGACGACGCCGGCGACCTCGTCGGCCGAGGCGTAACGTCCGGCCGGGATCGCCTTCTTGTACTCGGCCTTCTTCTCCTCAGGCAGCTCCGCGGTCATCTCCGTCTCGATGAAGCCCGGCGCCACCACGTTGGCAGTGATGCCGCGAGCGCCGAGCTCGCGGGTGAGCGAGCGCGCGAAGCCGACAAGGCCGGCCTTCGAGCTGGCGTAGTTGATCTGGCCGGCGGAGCCGTACAGCCCGACGACGGACGAGATGAGGACGACGCGTCCCCACCGGGCCTTCAGCATCCCCTTCGATGCACGCTTGACGACGCGGAACGTGCCGCCGAGGTTCGTGTCCACGACGCTGTCGAAGTCGTCCTCGGTCATCCGGAGCAGCAGCGTGTCCTTCGTGATACCGGCGTTGGCGACGACGACCGTGACGGGACCCAGCTTCTCCTCCACCTCGGTGAACGCGGCGTCGACGGATGCGGCATCCGTCACGTCCGCCCGCACGGTGAGCGTGCCCTCGGGGCCTTCCCCGCTGCGCGCGGTGACGGCGACCTTGTAGCCCGCCGCGACGAAGCGTGCGGCGATCGCGCGCCCGATGCCGCGGTTTCCGCCGGTGACGAGGACGACTCGGTCGTCGGACATGGGTGACCTCCGGGTGGGGACGAATGGATGCGCGACCCAGCCTAGCGGCGACCGGCACAGGCACTCGGCGTAGGCTGGAGGGACAGTGAAGAACTCCGCCCACACCCAATCCACGACATCGTTGCCGCGCGCACCGCACGATGAGGTCCATTCACGCTCCACGCGCTACCTCATCATGATGGGCGTCCGCGTGCTGTGCTTCATCCTCATGGTGTTCGTGCAGCCCTTCGGCTGGTGGACCTGGATCTTCGGCGCAGGAGCGATCTTCCTCCCGTACATCGCCGTCGTCCTCGCCAACGTGGGTGAAGACGGCAAGACGATCAACGCGGTGCCGCCCGGGCGTGAGCTCGAAGCCCATCCGACACCGCCCCCTTCCTCCGACGCGCACGATGAGGTCATCACGGTTCGCGAGACCCGCGAGATCCCGCATCCCGACCACGCGCCGAAGGACCCGTCGTGACCGACGCCCCGATCTGTTCGAGGGCGGGATGCCGCGAGCCCGCCACCCAGCAGGTTGTGTGGCGCAATCCGCGCATCCACCCCGTCGACCGCCGCAAGATCTGGCTGGCGTGCGACGAGCACGTCGTCTACCTGCGCGACTACCTCGCCGCACGGGCCTTCCCCGTCGCGGTCGAACCGTTCACCGCCCCGACCCCCGAGTCCCAGGAGTCCCGATGAGCCGCCGACAGTCCGCACCCGCCGCGGTGCGCTGGACCGCCTACATCGGCGTCGCCATCGTCTTCGCCATCGCCTGCGCGTTCCTCTCGCACTGGCAGCTGAGCAAGAACGAGGACCGTACCCGGCAGCTGGCCATCATCGCGGAGAACTACGACACCGCTCCCGTTGCGCTGAACGACCTGCTCTCCCCCGGCCAGACGCTGCCCGAAGGGCTGAAGTGGCGACAGGTGCGCATGACCGGCACCTATCTCACCGACCAGCAGCTGCTCGTGCGCAACACGGTGCACAACGGCACCGCCGCGTACGAGATCATCGTGCCGCTGCGTCTCGAGGACGGCCGCGTCTTCCTCATCGATCGCGGGTGGGAGCCCCCGGGGAACCGCCAGCCGACGCCCGACACCGTCCCCGACGCGCCGACCGGCACCGTCACGGTCGTCGCGCGCCTCGTGCCCGGACAGAACCTGCCCGCCTCGGGCGCCGACGCACCGGAGGGCCAGGTGCCGTCCGTGCACCTGCCGCTGATCGCCGAGAAGATCGGCGGCACCGACGGCGCCGCCCTCGATCAGGGAGCGTTCGGCCAGCTCGTCTCCGAAGACCCCGCACCCGCCGTCATGCCTCAGCCGTTCGAGGCCCCGTCCGAAGACAGCGGTCCCTACCTGTCGTACGGCATCCAGTGGATCATGTTCGCCGTCATGGGGTTCATCTTCATCTGGTACGTCATCCGCTCCGAGCGGCGCGCACGGCGTGAGGCGGCGGAAGACGCCGCGGCCGTCGCGGCCCTCGCGCAGACCGACCCCGAGGCCGCTGCGGCGCTCGCGGCCGAGACCTCCGCACGACGGATCCGGGAGAAGCGCGAGAAGAGCCGCGACCGCGACTCGGCCGACGAGGATGCGCTGCTCGACAACGCCCCGCACTGAGCGCGAGCACGCCGCGGCGGCGGTGCCGCGCCGACGCTACGCCAGCGTCACGAGGTCGGCGTAGTCGCGACCCCAGATGTCTTCGACGCCGTCGGGCAGGATGAGCACGCGCTCGGGGTTCAGCGCCTCGACGGCGCCCTCGTCGTGCGAGACGAGCACCACAGAGCCCTCGTAGTGCGCGAGGGCCCCGAGGATCTCCTCCCGCGACGCGGGGTCGAGGTTGTTCGTGGGCTCGTCGAGCAGCAGCACGTTCGCACTCGAGACGACCAGCGTCGCGAGCGACAGCCGGGTCTTCTCGCCGCCGGAGAGGACCCCGGCCGGCTTGAGCACATCGTCGCCCGTGAACAGGAACGAGCCGAGCACCTTGCGCGCCTCGACCGCCGTGATGTCGGGCGCCGCCGACATCATGTTGTCGAGCACGGAGCGGGTGACGTCGAGGTTCTCGTGCTCCTGCGCGTAGTACCCGATCTTCAGCCCGTGCCCGGGCTCGACCTGACCGGTGTCGGGAGCGTCGACGCCGGCGAGGATGCGCAGCAGCGTCGTCTTGCCGGCACCGTTCAGCCCCAGCACCACCACGCGTGAGCCGCGGTCGATCGCGAGGTCCACATCGGTGAAGATCTCCAGCGACCCGTACGACTTCGACAGCCCCGACGCCATGAGCGGCGTCTTGCCGCAGGGCGCGGGCTTCGGGAAGCGCAGCTTGGCCACCCGGTCGACGGCGCGCACCTCTTCGAGCCCGGAGAGCAGCTTCTCGGCGCGCGCGATCATCTGGTGCGCGGCGGCGGCCTTCGTCGCCTTCGCACCGAACTTCGCGGCCTGCTGCTGCAGCGCGGTCGCCTTCTTCTCGGCGTTGGCGCGCTCCTTCTTGCGGCGCTCCTCATCCGCCACGCGCTGGCGCTGGTAGTTGCGCCAGTTCATGTTGTAGATGTCGATGACCTGACGGTTCGCGTCGAGATAGAACACGCGGTTCACGGTCTCACCGACCAGCTCCACGTCGTGGCTGATCACGATGAGGCCGCCCTTGTACCCCTTGAGGAACTCGCGCAGCCACACGACGCTGTCCGCATCGAGGTGGTTCGTCGGCTCGTCGAGGATCATCGTCTCGGCATCGGAGAACAGGATGCGCGCCAGCTCGATGCGCCGGCGCTGACCGCCGGAGAGCGTGCGGAGCGGCTGATCGAGGATCCGGTCGGGAAGAGACAGGTTGTGGGCGATGGATGCCGCCTCCGCCTCGGCCGCATAGCCGCCGAGTGCCTCGAAGCGCTCGGTGAGGTTCGCATACTTGCGCATGGCGCGGGCCGCGGCATCCACATCGTCGGACGCCATGGCCTCCGACGCCTCACGCATGCCCAGCTGCAGCGAGCCGAGTCCGCGCGCGTCGAGGATGCGCGTGCGCGCGAGCATGTCAGGGTCCCCCGAGCGCGGATCCTGGGGCAGGTACCCCAGCTCGCCCGAGCGGTCGACGCGGCCGTCGGCGGGCAGCAGGTCGCCGGCCAGGACCTTGGTCAGCGTCGTCTTGCCGGCACCGTTGCGGCCGACCAGCCCGATCTTGTCGCCCGCGGCGACGCGGAACGACACGTCCGCCATGAGGGTGCGCGCGCCCACGCGGATCTCGAGGTCGTGCACGGCAAGCACAGGTCACATCCGTTCACTCGGAGGAATGGGGGAAATCGGCCGAACGGCCAGCCTCCCAGTATACGAGGCCCATCGCAAAGACCCCTCCGAGGTATGACGAGGTCGATACCTGAGAGGGATGCCGAGGACGGCACCGGCTTCCTATGGTTCCGGAGTGGACCTGATCAACGCCTTCATCCTCGCCGCGGCCGCCTCCCCGTGGGTGCTGCTCGTCATGTTCGTCGTGGCCGCGGTCGACGCCGTCTTCCCGCCGGTGCCGAGCGAGACGGTCCTGGTCGCCGCCGCGGCGGCGGCCGCGGCATCCGGGTCCCTCGTCGGCGTGCCGCTGCTGTGCCTGACCGCCGCCGCGGGTGCGGTGCTCGGCGACAACCTCGCCTATGCGCTGGGCAGGGTCGCGGGCACGACCCGCTTCGCGTGGATGCGCCGTCCACGGGTCGCCGCCGCGTTCGCGCGCGCCCGCCGGGCTCTCACCCGCGGCGGCGCGGCCCTCATCATCGGCGCGCGCTATGTGCCGGTGGGCCGGGTCGCCGTCGACATGAGCGCCGGCGCCCTCGGGTACCCGTGGCGCCGGTTCCTGCCCATCAGCATCCTGGGGGCGGTGCTCTGGGCGGTCTACGGTGCGGTCATCGGCGTGCTGGCGGGCAGCTGGCTCGGCGAGCAGCCGCTGCTGGCCGCCGTCATCGGGGTCGCCGTGGCCGTCGCCGCGGGCATCGCCGTCGACCGCATCACCACCGCGCGCCGCCGGCGCCGTGCCGCCGCGGCCGACCCCGCGACGTCGGCCGAGATGGCAGGATGAGGCGCATGCGCATCCTCGGGCTCGCCCTGCCGCGCATCCCGCGCGACGCCCGGACGATCGCGTACGTCGTTCTCGGCACGGCGGCCGGCATGATCACCTCCGCCGTCATCCCGTCGATCTCGAACGCCGAGATCGCGGCGGAGCTGTTCATCGCCGAGCAGACCGTCAAGACGCACGTGGGCAAGCTGCTCGCGAAGATCGACGCGCGCGACCGGGTGCAGGCCGTCATCTTCGCGTACGACGCGGGGCTCGCGACGCCGGCGTCCTGACACACGGCGCGCGGGGCTGTTAGGCTAGCCTTACCAACCTTCCCTCCCCCTCTGAAGGAGCCCCTCCGTGCCCGTTCGCCGTGCCCTCTCCCTTGCCGCGCTCGCCGTGGTCGCCGCCTCCTCGCTGGCCCTCGCCGGCTGTGCGGGCGGCTCCGCCGCGTCGACCGACGACGCCTCACAGGCTGCGGCTTCCGACGGCTTCCCCGTGACGATCGACCACGTCTACGGCACCACGACCATCGACTCCAAGCCCACCCGCGTCGCGACGGTCGCGTGGGGCAATGGCGAAGTGCCGCTGGCCCTCGGCGTCGTGCCGGTGGGCATGGCGAAGGTCACCTGGGGAGACGACGACCACGACGGCATCCTGCCCTGGGCCGAGGACAAGATCGCCGAGCTCGGCGGCGAGACCCCGGCGCTCTACGACGAGACCGACGGCATCGACTTCGAGGCCGTCGCCGACACGAAGCCCGACGTGATCCTGGCCGCCTACTCCGGCCTCACGCAGAGCGACTACGACACGCTGTCGAAGATCGCGCCGGTCGTGGCCTACCCCGACACCGCATGGGGCACCTCGTACGAGGACATGATCCGCCTGGACGCGAAGGCGATCGGCCTCGAGAAGGAGGGCGACGCGCTCATCGACCAGCTGCACGGGCAGGTCGACGATGCGCTGGCCGACTTCCCGAAGCTCAAGGACGCGAAGGTCCTCTTCTCGTACATCGACCCGGCCGACTACAGCAAGATCGGCTTCTACACCGACCACGACACTCGTCCCGGCTTCCTGCTGAGCCTGGGCATGCCCGAGCCGCAGATCGTGAAGGAGGAGTCCGCCAAGACGGACGAGTTCTACGTCACGGTCTCATCGGAGCAGGCCGACCGGTTCGACGATGTCGACCTGTTCGTCACCTACGGCGACGACGCCGACGCCATGATCAAGAGCCTGCAGGCCGACCCGCTGCTCTCGAAGATCCCCGCCATCAAGGCCGGCCACATCGCCGTGCTGCAGAACGACACACCGCTGGCAGCGTCCGCGAACCCGTCGCCGCTGTCGATCGGCTGGGGCATCCACGACTACTTCGCGCTGCTCGCGAAGACCCTCCGCTGATCTCGACACGGGTTTCGGACAGATGACCGCCACCGCGACCGCCCGCCCCGCGACGCTCGCCGTCGCCCGGCGGCGCAGTCGCACCGCGCGCACCGGCTGGCTCGTGGTCGCCGTGTGCGCGCTGGCGGCGCTGTGCGTGGCCTCCGTCGCGCTCGGCGTGCGCTTCGTGCCACTCGCCGATGTGATCGCCGCGCTCGGCGGGCACACCGACACCGTCGGCCAGGCCGCCGTCGTCGCGCGCCTGCCGCGCACGGCCCTGGCCGTGCTCGTGGGAGCGGCGCTGGCCCTGTCGGGGGCCTCGATGCAGGCCATCACCCGCAACCCGCTCGCCGATCCCGGCATCCTGGGCGTCTCGGGCGGGGCGGCGCTCGCGGTGGTCGTCACCATCGTCCTGATCGGGGCGTCCACGCCCGGTGCGCTCATGGCCGCCGCCGTCATCGGCTCGGCGGTCGCCGCCGTGTTCGTGTACGCGGTGGGATCGCTCGGGTCCGGCGGCGCGACCCCGCTCAAGCTCACGCTCGCGGGGGCTGCGACATCCGCCGCCTTCGCCTCGCTGGTGCAGGCGGTGCTGCTGCCCCGCGCCGACGCCATGGAGAGCTTCCGGTTCTGGCAGATCGGCGGTGTCGGCGGCGCGACCTGGGACCGCATCGGGCTCGTCGCGCCCGCCCTGGCCGTCGGCGCGATCATCTGCTTCCTCAGCGCACGAGGCATGAACGCACTGGCGCTCGGCGACGACCTCGCCGCGGGGCTGGGCGCCCACGTGACCCGCACCCGACTGATCTCGGCGGCGGGCGCCGTCATCCTCTGCGGCGCCGCGACGGCCGTCGCGGGCCCGATCGGCTTCGTCGGCCTCGTCATCCCCCACCTGTGCCGTCTCCTGGTGGGCAGCGACCACCGCTGGCTGCTGCCGTTCTCCGCGATCGCGGGTGCCGGTCTCCTCGTCGCCGCCGACGTCGCAGGGCGTCTTGTGGCCCGCCCCAGCGAGCTCGACGTGGGCATCGTCACCGCGCTGATCGGTGCGCCGTTCTTCATCTGGATCGTCCGTCGCCAGAAGGTGCGCGAGCTGTGAGCGCCGCAGTGGTGGCACCGGACGCCACGACCGTCCGCGCGCTCGTCGCCGGCCGCCGCCGTCGCCGGCGCCGCCGCGGCATCGTCGTCGCGAGCCTGGCCGTGGCGGTGGTCGCCGTGTTCGCCATCAGCCTCATGATCGGCGACACCTTCTACACGCCCGGCGAGGTGTGGCGGGTGCTGATCGGCGAGACCGTGCCGGGCGCCTCGTTCACCGTCGGCGACCTGCGACTCCCCCGCGCGACGCTCGCGGCCCTCGCCGGCTTCGCGTTCGGTGCGGCCGGCGTGACGTTCCAGACGATGCTGCGCAATCCGCTGGCCTCCCCCGACGTCATCGGCATCAGCTCGGGCGCCAGCGCCGCGGCGGTCGTCGGCATCGTGCTGCTGGGCCTCGACAGCATCTCGGTGTCGCTCCTGGCCCTCGCCGGCGCCCTCGTGACCGCCGCGGGCATCTATCTGCTCGCGTACCGCGGCGGTTTCGCCGGCACACGCCTCATCCTCATCGGCATCGGCGTGGCCGCGATGCTCGACAGCGTCATCACGTACGCGCTGTCGAAGGCGGCCTCGTGGGACCTGCAGGCGGCCATGCGGTGGCTGACCGGCAGCCTCAACGCGGCCGCCTGGCCCGCGATCCTGCCCCTGGCCGTCGCCTCCGCGGTGCTCGTGCCGGCGCTGCTCTCGCAGTCGCGGACCCTGTCGACGCTCCGCCTCGGCGACGACACCGCCACGGGTCTGGGCGTGCACACGCAGGCCACGCGCATCATCGCGCTGGTCGCGGCCGTCGCCCTGCTGGCCTTCGCCACGTCGGCGGCAGGCCCGATCGCTTTCGTCGCGTTCATGTCAGGCCCCATCGCTGCGCGTCTGGTGGGCCCGTCGACCTCGCTGCTGCCCGCATCGGGCCTCGTCGGCGCCCTGCTCGTGCTGATCGCCGACCTCGTGGGACAGTTCGCCTTCGACCACCGCTATCCGGTGGGCGTGATCACCGGGGTGCTCGGCGCACCGTTCCTGATCTTCCTCCTCATCCGTCTCAACCGCTCGGGGGCATCACTGTGACCGTGTCGCACACCCTGTCCGCAGCATCCCTCTCCCTCGCCTACGGCGAGCGCACGATCGTCGACGGTCTCGATCTCGAGGTGCCCGCCGGCGCCATCACCGCGATCATCGGCGCCAACGGCTGTGGCAAGTCGACGCTGCTGCGCGCGCTCGCGCGACTGCTCAAGCCCCGCACCGGCGAGGTGCTGCTCGACGGCGTGGCGCTGCCGAAGCTGCACACCAAGCAGATCGCCCGCACGCTCGGGCTGCTGCCGCAGAGCCCGGTCGCGCCGGAGGGCATCGTCGTGGCCGATCTCGTCGGCCGCGGCCGGCAGCCGCACCAGAGCATGCTGGCCCGGTGGAGCGCGCACGACGACGAGATCGTGGCCCAGGCGCTGGAGACCACGCGGATCGCCGATCTCGCCGACCGCAGCATCGACGAGCTGTCGGGCGGCCAGCGCCAGCGCGTGTGGATCGCGATGGCGCTCGCCCAGCAGACCGACATCCTGCTGCTGGACGAGCCGACCACCTTCCTCGACGTCGCGCACCAGGTCGAGGTGCTCGACCTGCTCACCGATCTCAACCGCGAGCGAGGCACCACGATCGTCATGGTCCTGCACGATATGAACCTCGCCGCGCGCTACGCCGACCACTTGTTCGCCCTGCGCGACGGCCGCATCATCGCGGCGGGCGCCCCGGGTGACATCATGAGCGCCGACCTCATCCGCGAGGTCTTCGACCTCGACAGCCTCGTGATCGACGACCCGGTCTCGGGCGCCCCCATCGTCCTCCCCCGCGGCCGCCACCACGTGGCCGCCCCCGCCGCCACCTCCGGAGCCGCCCTGTGACCGACAACCGCTTCTTCCGCGCCCGCGTCGCCGCCGTCACCGATGTGACGCCGAGCTTCCGCCGCTTCACGTTCACGGGCGACGACCTCGCCGACTACGCCGACCCCGGCTACGACCAGCGCATCAAGGTGGTCTTCCCGAGCGCGACGGCGACCCTGGACGACATGCCGACAGGTGCCGACTGGTACGACCACTGGCGGACGATGGATGCCGCGGCCCGGCCCCCGTTCCGCACCTACACGACCCGCGCGGTGCGCAACGACGCCCGCGAGGTGGATGTCGACATGGTCGCGCACGAGGTCACTGGACCTGCGTCGGCCTGGATCGCGAACGCGGCCGTCGGCGACGAGGTGCTGCTGCTGGCGCCGGTCAAGCCGCACGAGGGCGTCAGCTTCGGCATCGACTTCGTGCCCCCTGCGCAGACCGCGGCCTATCTCCTCGCCGGTGACGAGACCGCGGCGCCGGCGATCGCGGTCATCCTCGAGCAGCTGCCGGCCGACGCGCGCGGCACCGTGGTGCTCGAGGTGCCGCACGCCGATGACGTCGCCTATCTCCCGCGGCATCCGGGCTTCGACTACCGCGTCGCCGCCCGTGGCGACGAGCGGCACGCGCACCTGGTGCCGCAGGCGAAGGATGCCGCGTCCGCCCTCGTGCCCGCCGGCCGCGGTGCCGAGGTCGAAGAGGTCGACATCGACAGCAGCCTGCTGTGGGAGGTGCCCCGCACGGCGAAGGGCGGTGCGGCGCTGAAGAGCGCGCCGTTGTACGCATGGCTCGCGGGTGAGGCGGGCGCCATCAAGCAGCTGCGCCGGCACCTGGTCGCCGAGCACGGCGTCGATCGCCGCGCCGTGGCGTTCATGGGCTACTGGCGGCTCGGCCGCCCGGAGATGTGACCGTCAGCCGACGAGCGCGCCGATGCGCCGCACGGCCTCGGTGAGCACCTCGGGCGAGCAGCCGATGTTGAAACGCACGTGACCGGCGCCCTCGGCGCCGAACTTCGGGCCGAAATGCAGCGCGACCTTCGCATCGCGCAGGATCTTGCGCGCCGGATTGTCCCCCCAGCCCAGCGCCGACAGGTCCACCCACGCGAGATACCCCGCCTCGGGGAGCACGTACCGTGCCCCCGGCACGTGCTCTGTGAGCAGGTCGGCCAGCAGCCGGCGGTTGCGATCGAGCGCCGCAAGCAGAGACGCGAGCCACTCGTCGCTGGACTCGTCGAAGGCGACGACGCCCGCCATCGCTCCGAACAGGCCGGTACGCCACTCGACCTCATCGGGCAGCGCATCCACCACCCGCTGCGTCTCGGGCGAGGCGGTCACCATGAGCGCGCACTTGAGCCCGGCGAGGTTGAACGCCTTGCTCGCGCTGGTCACCGCATACCCGACGCGCGCCGCGGCCGCCGAGGCCGCCAGGAACGGCGTGAAGACGGCGGGCGCATGCGTGAGCGGGGCGTGGATCTCGTCGCTGACGACGAAGGCGCCGTGGCGCTCGACGATCTCGGCGAGGCCCGCCAGGCTCTCCCGCGTGTGCACGGTGCCGGTGGGGTTGTGCGGGTTGCACAGCAGCACGACCCGCGCCCCGTCGGCGAGGGCCGCATCGATGCCGGCGAGGTCGAGCTCCCACCCGGTCGCGGTGCGGCTGAGCGGAACCCGCTCGACCACGCCGCCGGCCTCGGGCACGCTGTCATAGAACGGCGGGTACACCGGCGGGGTGACCACCACGCGGTCGCCGGGCTCGATGATCGCGCGCAGGATCTCGGTGACGCCCATCATCACGTCGCACGTCGAGCGCACCCGCGCGGGCAGCACATCCCACCCGAAGCGGCGCTGCGCGAAGGCCGCGAACGCGCCGCGGATGCCCGGGTCCGGCGGGGTGTAGCCGGTGTCGCCGAGCTCGACCGCCGTCGCCAGCCGCTTCGTGATGCCGGGCGCGAGCGGGAAATCCGTCTCCGCCACGAATAGCGGCAGCACGTCGTCGGGGTACGTCCGCCACTTCGTGCTCGAACGCTCACGGAGTCGTTCGACGGGCAGGGCTTCGAGCGGTGTCACGGTCACCCCTCGAGCCTAACCGGCACGGCGGGTGGGTCATCCACCCGCCGTCACACGGTGTCAGATGGCGAAGCCGAGCGCGCGCATCATGTCGCGCCCGTCATCGGTGATCTTCTCGGGGCCCCACGGCGGCATCCACACCCAGTTGATGCGGAACCGCTCCACGACGTCGTCCAGCGCCTGGGCCGTCTGCTCCTCGAGGACGTCGGTGAGCGGGCAGCCCGCCGAGGTCAGCGTCATGTGGATGACGAGAGCATCGTTCTCGTCATCCCATGCGAGGTCGTAGATGAGCCCCAGATCGACGACATTGACCCCCAGCTCGGGGTCCATCACGTCTTTCAGCGCTTCGATGACGTCGTCATACTTCTCGGGTGTCAGCGTCGCTGCCATGGCTCGAGTCTACGCGTCGATCGACGCTTCGGGCTCGGGCTCGCCCTCGAGGTAGCGGTCGTAGCCCTCCTCCTCGAGGCGGTCGGCGAGCTCGGGGCCGCCCTCTTCGGCGACACGGCCCTTGACGAGCACGTGCACGAAGTCGGGGTGGATGTAGCGCAGGATCCGCGTGTAGTGCGTGATCAGCAGCACACCGAGGTTCGTGGCGTCCTTGGCGCGGTTCACGCCCTCCGACACGATCTTCAGCGCGTCGACGTCGAGGCCCGAGTCGGTCTCGTCGAGGATCGCGATCTTCGGCTTGAGCATCTCGAGCTGGAGGATCTCGTGGCGCTTCTTCTCACCGCCGGAGAAGCCCTCGTTGACGTTGCGCTGCGCGAACTTGGCGTCCATGCGCAGGTTCTTCATGGCCTGCTTGACGTCCTTCATCCACGTGCGGACGGCGGGCGCCTCGCCGTCGATCGCGGTCTTCGCGGTGCGCAGGAAGTTCGTGACGGTCACGCCGGGGATCTCCACCGGGTACTGCATCGCCAGGAAGAGCCCCGCGCGGGCGCGCTCGTCGACGGTCATCGACAGCACGTCCTCGCCGTCGAGCGTGATCGTGCCGCTCGTGACGGTGTACTTGGGGTGGCCGGCGATCGTGTAGGCGAGGGTCGACTTGCCCGAGCCGTTGGGGCCCATGATGGCGTGCGTCTCACCGGTGCGGATGGTCAGCGTCACGCCGTTGAGGATGGGGGTGACCCCCGCATCCGTCTCCACGGTGACGTGCAGGTCGCGGATCTCGAGGACAGACATTCAGTTTTCCTTCTCGGAAGTGGGAACAGTGACGTTGGGGTCGATGAGCACGTCGTCGCCGTCGATCGTGACGGCGTAGACCGGAACGGGCTCATACGCGGGGAGGTTGAGGGGCTGGCCGGTGCGCAGCGAGAAGCGTGAGCCGTGGGCCCAGCACTCGACGGTGTCGTCTTCCACGAACCCCTCGGACAGGGAGATGTTGCCGTGCGTGCAGGTGTCGCCGATCGCGAACACCTCGCCGGCCGAGTCCTTGACGATGCAGATCGGGTGGCCCTCCAGGTCCACCTTCAGCGGCGCGTCCTGCTCGAGCTCGCTGACGCCGCACGCGCGGGCGACGGTCATGCCTCCGTCTCCTCACCGAGCTCGCGCTCGATGTCGGCGATGAGCTCGGACTCGAGCGCGGGGATGCCGATGCGCTGCACGAGCTCGCTGAGGAACCCGAGGACCACGAGTCGGCGGGCCTCGGCCTCGTCGATGCCGCGGGCCTGCAGGTAGAACAGCTGCTCGTCGTCGAAGCGACCGGTCGCGCTCGCGTGGCCGGCGCCGACGATGTCGCCGATCTCGATCTCGAGGTTCGGGATCGAGTCGGCGTGCGCGCCCTCGGTGAGCACGAGGTTGCGGTTGGCCTCGTACGAGTCGGTGCCGACGGCGTCGGGACCGATCAGCACGTCGCCGATCCACACGGTGTGCGCCTGCTCGCCCTGCAGTGCGCTCTTGTACAGCACGTCGGCGCTGGTCGAGGCGCCCTCGTGGAAGACGTACACCTGGTTCTCGAGGTGCTGCCCGGCGTCGCAGAAGCCGATGCCGTACACGTCGGCGTGCGAGCCGTTGCCCGCCAGCCGCACGTTGGGGTTCACCCGGACCACGTCGCCGCCGAAGCTGACGATGAAGTGGCGGAGCGTGGCATCCTTCCCCACCAGCGCCTGGTGCGCCGACAGGTGGATCGCGTCGTCCTGCCACTCCTGCACGGTGACGACCTTGAGGTGCGCGCCCTCGCCGACGATGATCTCGACGTTCTCGGCGAGCGTGACGCTGCCGCTGTGGCGCAGCACGACCGTCGCCTGCGCGTTGGGGCGCGCCTCGATCACGAGGTGCTCGTGCGCGACGCCGCCGCGGCCGGCGACCTCGATCACGACGGGCTCGGCCGGCTCGCCGTCCAGAATGACGTGACGGGCATCGGATGCCGCGGCCCACGCGATCGCGGACGGCAGGTCCTCCGGCTCGAAGGCGGTGCCGCGGGGCGCCTCGCCGATCGCGAGCGTGCCCACCGGCGCACCGGTCACGGTCACCGACACGGCGTCGGCGTCGCCGGCGGTCGCGTCGAGCAGGGCACCGATGCGGTTCATCGGCGTGTGCTTCCAGTTGACCTCGCGCCCGGTCGGGGTGGCGAAGTCGGCGGGGTCGTACGACCGCAGCCGCTCGGACCGGGTCTGGACGGGCACGTCGTAGCCGGTCAGGCGTGCCGCCGGGTCGACGTGTGCGTGGTTCTCCTCCGTCCGAGCGGCGGGTGCCTGCTCGGACGCTGTCGTCGTGGCCGCCATCTAGCCGACCGATCCTTCCATGCCCATCTCGATGAGCTTGTTCAGTTCCAGTGCGTATTCCATCGGCAGCTCGCGCGCGATCGGCTCGATGAAGCCGCGCACGATCATCGCCATCGCCTCGTCCTCGGGCACGCCGCGGGACTGCAGGTAGAAGAGCTGCTCGGCGCTCACCTTCGACACGGTGGCCTCGTGGCCGAGCTCGACGTCGTCGACGCGGATGTCGATGGCCGGGTACGTGTCGGAGCGCGAGATGGTGTCGACCAGCAGCGCATCGCAGCGCACGGTGTTGGCGGAGTGGTGGGCGTTCGGCTCCACCCGCACCTCGCCGCGGTACCCGGAGCGACCGCCGCCGCGGGCGATCGACTTCGAGATGATCGACGACTGCGTGTAGGGCGCGAGGTGGATCATCTTCGCGCCGGCGTCCTGGTGCTGACCGGGACCCGCGAAGGCCACCGACAGCGTCTCGCCCTTGGCGTGCTCGCCGGCCAGGAAGATCGACGGGTACTTCATGGTCACCTTGGAGCCGATGTTGCCGTCGACCCACTCCATGGTCGCGCCCTCGTGCGCGATGGCGCGCTTGGTGACGAGGTTGTACACGTTGTTCGACCAGTTCTGGATCGTCGTATACCGCACGCGGGCGTTCTTCTTCACGACGATCTCGACGACGGCCGAGTGCAGCGAGTCGGACTTGTAGATCGGGGCGGTGCAGCCCTCGATGTAGTGCACGTACGAGTCTTCGTCGGCGATGATCAGCGTCCGCTCGAACTGGCCCATGTTCTCGGTGTTGATCCGGAAGTAGGCCTGCAGCGGGATCTCGACGTGCACGCCCTTGGGGACGTACACGAACGAGCCGCCCGACCACACGGCGGTGTTCAGCGCGGCGAACTTGTTGTCGCCGGCCGGGATGATCGTGCCGAAGTACTCCTCGAAGAACTCCGGGTGCTCGCGCAGGGCCGTGTCGGTGTCCATGAAGATGACGCCCTGGGCCTCGAGGTCCTCACGGATCTGGTGGTAGACGACCTCCGACTCGTACTGAGCCGCCACGCCCGCGACCAGGCGCTGGCGCTCGGCCTCGGGGATGCCCAGACGCTCGTAGGTGTTGCGGATGTCCTCCGGGAGCTCTTCCCAGCTCTCCGCCTGCTTCTCGGTGGAGCGCACGAAGTACTTGATGTTGTCGAAGTCGATCTCGCTGAGATCCGCGCCCCACGTCGGCATCGGTTTGCGCTGGAACAGCGCCAGGCCCTTGAGGCGGGCCTTCAGCATCCACTCCGGTTCGTTCTTCATCCGGGAGATGTCGCGGACGACGGCTTCGGTGAGCCCTCGCTTCGCACTGGCACCGGCGATGTCGTCATCGTGCCAGCCGAATTCGTACACCCCCAGACCGTCGAGCTCGGGGCGTTCGATCAGAACATCGGACATGACGTCACACACTCTCCTCAATGGACCGCAACGGTGTCATCCGTCCCGGCAACCTCGGTCCCCACGGGAGTGTGGTGGGGAGGATGCCGCTTTCCGGGTCCGCTCTGGCGACGCGCGCTGCGCGCCTAGACTGTCAGTGATGCGACCCTTCGTGCGCCGCATCCGACCCCTCGATTCTATAGGCTCCACCCGACAGTCGGGTCGGAGCCGCGCTTGCGCCCGGCGAGCACCCAGGAGGCTCCGACACGATGTCCACCGATCAGACCGTCACCGAACGCACGTCCCTGCGGCATCGTCTGTGGCTCTGGCTGCCCGACCGCGTCGACCGTCGGGTGATGGTGGCGGCCTGGATCTCGTTCATCACCGAGGTGATCATCATCGGCACCGGCGGCGCCGTGCGGCTGACCGGTTCCGGGCTCGGCTGCGAGTGGCCGCTGTGCGCCCCCGATTCGCTGGTGCCGGTGCCGGGCATGGGCCTGCACTCCTACATCGAGTTCGGCAACCGCCTGATGACCGGTGTCGTCGGGCTTGCCGGGCTCGCCGTGCTGCTGCTGGTGCTGCGGATGCGCCGCACCCGCAGGGACCTGTTCGTGATGGCCGTCATCGTGGTCGCCGGCATCCTCGCCCAGGCGGTCGTCGGCGGCATCACCGTGCTCACCGGGCTCAACGCCTGGATCGTGGGCTTCCACTTCTTCGCGACGCTGGCGCTCGTGGCGGTCACCGCCGCCTTCCTGGTCCGTGCGAAGACCGAGCCCGGCCCGCGCGAGCTCGCGGTCCCGCGCTGGTACATGATCCTCACCCATGTGACGACGCTGTTCCTCGCGGTCACGCTGATCATCGGCATCCTGACCACCGCGTCCGGCCCGCACTCGGGCGACTCGGCCATCGTCCGGCACGGCTGGAGCGCGGAGGTCCTCGCGCACGTCCACTCGGTCCCCGGCTACGCGCTGTTCGCCCTCGTCGCGATCCTCACCGCGGTGGCGTCGTTCCAGAAGCTGCCGACGCTGCGCTGGGCCGTTCTGCTGCTGATCGTGCTCGTGGTGCAGATCCCGGTGGGCGTCTACCAGGCCCGCGCGGGCCTGCCGGCGCTGTCGGTCGGCATCCACATGATCCTGGCGGGACTGGCGACCGCCGCGATGACGGCGCTGGTGCTGCACCTGAAGAGGCCCATCGCCCACGCATAGGGTCCGCATCGCGTTCTCCGAAGAGGGACTGGCATCGTGGGATGCCGCGGCCACCCGGGTCGCGACATCCCAGGAGTGAATCGACACATGCCCATCCGTCCCCGTCTCGTCCGCAACATCCCGTTCTGGCTTCTCCTGCTCGTCTCCCTCGGCGCCGTCATCGGCGGCGCGCTCATGATGAAGATCGAGCTCGACTGGATGACCAAGGCCCTCACCGACAACACCGCCACCGGGGTGGACGTCTACGTCGGGCAGCCCGCCGTCATCGTCGCCGGTGCGATCTGCGCCGCAGGAGTCATCGGCCTGCTGCTGACGCTGACCGTCGCCGCCCTTGCAGGGCTCCGCCCGAAGGCCGCCGCCACCGCTCCCGAGGCCATCGACTGGCAGGCCGCGGCCGCCGAACTCGACGAGAGCGACGCCGACGCCGACGCGACCGCGGCGGTGGGCGCCCCGACCGCCTAGAACGGCAGCAGCGGGTCGACCGCGACGGCCAGGAACAGCAGCGTCAGATACGTGATCGACGCGTGGAAGACCCGCATCGGCTGTGCGGCGGTGCCGCGCACCGCGCGGTTGTAGAGGACGTGCGCCTCATACGCGAACCAGCCGCCGAACACCAGCGCCGAGACCGTGTAGACGAGCCCCATGTGCCCGATCGGGATCAGCAGGAGCGAGCAGGCGACCGTCGCCCACGTGTAGAGGATGACCTGAAGACCGACCTGCTCGGCGCCCCGTGTGGCGCCGAGCATCGGCACGTCGACGCCGTCGTAGTCGTCCTTGTACTTCATCGACAGCGGCCAGTAGTGCGGCGGTGTCCACAGGAAGACGACGACGAACAGGACGAACGGCGCCCAGTCGAGAGAACCGGTGACCGCCGCCCAGCCGATCAGGACCGGGAAGCAGCCGGCGATGCCGCCCCACACGATGTTCTGCTCGGTGCGGCGCTTGAGGATCATCGTGTAGATGACGACGTAGAAGAAGATCGCGAACGCCGACAGCGCCGCGGCCAGCCAGTTGGTCGTCACCAGCAGCCACACCGTGGAGACGACCGCGAGCGTCCAGGAGAAGACGAGCGCGCCGCGCGGCGACACCTCGCCGGTCACCAGCGGCCGGTTCTCGGTGCGATGCATGCGCACGTCGATGTCGCGGTCCAGGTACATGTTGAAGGCGGCGGCCGATCCGGCCGACATCGCCCCGCCCAGCACGGTGGCCGCCACCAGCCAGAGGTTCGGCAGCCCGCGCGCGGCGAGGAACATCACCGGGATCGTGCTGACCAGCAGCAGCTCCATCACGCGCGGCTTGGTGAGCAGGAAATAGGCGCGCACGGTGCGTCGCAGAGGCGTCCGCGGCGTGCGGACGACGGTCACGTCGGTTGTCGTGGTGATGACGATCCTCCCCGGAACAGCGGCGCACGGCACCGGCAGACCAATCTCACAAGTCTATCGGCGGCCGCTGTGCGGACGATGTCATCCGCTGACTCACGGCACGGTGGGATGAGTAAGCTGGCCTTACGCGCGCGCCCTGTGCCGGACCGGCGCTGGCGACGCTTCGTCCGCCGGTCGTCCAGGGTGCTCCCCCTCTACGAAAGGCAGCCACGTGTCGGAACTGCGTTGGGAAGAGATCGACGAGCGAGCCGTGGACACCGTCCGCGTCCTCGCCGCAGACGCCGTGCAGAAGGTGGGCAACGGCCACCCCGGCACCGCGATGAGCCTGGCTCCGGCCGCCTACCTGCTGTACCAGCGGGTCATGCGGCATGATCCGTCCGACACCCACTGGATCGGCCGCGACCGGTTCATCCTCTCCTGCGGCCACTCGTCGCTCACCCAGTACATCCAGCTCTACCTCGGCGGCTTCGGCCTCGAGCTCGAGGACCTCGAGTCGCTGCGCACCTGGGGCTCGCTCACTCCGGGCCACCCCGAATACGGCCACACCAAGGGCGTCGAGATCACGACCGGTCCCCTCGGCCAGGGACTGTCGTCGGCGGTCGGCTTCGCCTACGCGTCGCGGTACGAGCGCGGGCTGTTCGATCCGGAGGCCGCGGCAGGCACCTCGCCGTTCGACCACTTCGTGTATGTCATCGCCTCGGACGGCGACCTGCAGGAGGGCGTGACCAGCGAGGCGTCGTCGCTGGCCGGCCACCAGCAGCTGGGCAACCTCGTCGTGATCTACGACGCCAACCAGATCTCCATCGAGGACGACACGAACGTCGCGTTCACCGAAGACGTCGCGGCCCGCTACGCGGCGTACGGCTGGCACGTGCAGACCGTCGACTGGAAGAAGACGGGCCAGTACGTCGAGGACGTGCAGGAGCTCTACGCGGCCGTCGAGGCGGCCAAGGGTGAGACCGACCGGCCGTCGATCATCATCCTGAAGACGATCATCGGCTGGCCGAGCCCCGGCAAGCAGAACACCGGCAAGATCCACGGCTCGGCGCTCGGCGCCGACGAGGTCGCCGCCACCAAGAAGGTGCTCGGGTTCGACCCGGAGCGCTCGTTCGACGTCGCCGACGAGGTCATCGACCACACGCGCGAGCTCGTCGAGCGCGGCGCCGCCGAGCACAGCGCCTGGCAGGAGCGCTTCGACGCGTGGGCCGCGGCCAACCCCGAGCGAAAGGCCCTCCTGGACCGCCTCGAGGCGCACGCGCTGCCCGACGGCGTCGACGACGTGCTGCCCGTGTTCGAAGCCGGCACCGACGTCTCGACCCGCTCCGCCTCCGGCAAGGTGATCAATGCGCTCGCCGGGGTCCTCCCCGAGCTGTGGGGCGGCTCGGCCGACCTCGCCGAGTCGAACAACACCACGATCGCCGAGGGCGGCTCGTTCAACCCGCGGCAGTGGAGCACGCACGAGTGGAACGCGAACCCGTACGGGCGCGTGCTGCACTTCGGCATCCGCGAGCACGCGATGGCGGCGATCCTCAACGGCATCACGCTGCACGGCCCGACACGGGCGTTCGGCGGCACGTTCCTGATCTTCAGCGACTACATGCGCCCGGCCGTCCGCCTGGCTGCGCTGATGAATATCCCGTCGACCTTCGTCTGGACGCACGACTCCGTCGCCCTCGGCGAGGACGGCCCCACCCACCAGCCGATCGAGCAGCTCGCGGCTCTCCGTGCGATCCCGAACCTGTCGGTGGTCCGGCCCGCAGACGCGAACGAGACTGCGCAGGCCTGGCTCGAGATCCTCCGCCGTCATGGCGGCCCCGTCGGCATCGCGCTGACCCGCCAGAACGTCCCCACGTTCGCACGCGGCGAGGGCGCGGCATCCGGCGACACGTTCGCCTCGGCCGCCGGCACCGCGAAGGGCGCGTACATCCTGGCCGAGGCCAGCGGCGGAACGCCCGATGTGATCCTCATCGGCACCGGCTCGGAGGTCCAGCTCGCCGTCGCCGCCCGCGAGACGCTGGAGGCCGAGGGCGTGAAGGCCCGTGTGGTCTCGGCGCCGTCGCTCGAGTGGTTCGCCGAGCAGGACGAGGCCTACCGCGAGCAGGTCCTGCCCGCATCGGTGACGGCCCGCGTCTCGGTCGAGGCGGGTCTCGCCCTGTCGTGGCGCGACATCGTCGGCGACCGCGGCCGCTCGGTGTCGATCGAGCACTTCGGCGCTTCCGCCGACTACAAGACGCTGTTCCAGAAGTTCGGCATCACCGCCGAGGCCGTCGTCGCGGCGGCCCGTGAGACCCTCAAGGAGAACGCATGACCACTCCCACTCAGCAGCTGTCCGCGCAGGGCGTGAGCATCTGGCTCGATGACCTGTCCCGCAAGCGCATCACGACCGGTAACCTCGCCGACCTGATCGTGAACCGCAACGTCGTGGGCGTGACCACGAACCCGACGATCTTCGCGAACGCCGTCAGCCACGGCGAGGGCTACCAGGACCAGGTCGCCGAGCTCGCCGCGGCCGGCTCGAACGCCGACGACGCGATCTTCCAGATCACGACGACCGACGTGCGCGACGCGTGCGACATCTTCCGCCCCGTCTACGACGCCACCGCCGGGCAGGACGGCCGCGTGTCGATCGAGGTCTCCCCCGACCTCGCGCACGAGACGCAGGCCACGATCGACCAGGCCGCCCAGCTGTGGAGCACGGTGGACCGCCCGAACGCGTACATCAAGATCCCCGCGACCAAGGCGGGCCTGGAAGCGATCACCGAGACCATCGCCGCGGGCATCTCGGTCAACGTCACGCTGATCTTCTCCCTGGCCCGCTACGCGGAGGTCATCGACGCGTACCTGACCGGGCTGGAGAAGGCCAAGGCCGCCGGCCACGACCTGACGCAGATCCACTCGGTGGCCTCGTTCTTCGTCTCGCGCGTGGACACCGAGGTCGACAAGCGCCTGGGCGCCGTGGGCACCGACGCGGCCGCGGCCCTGAAGTCGAAGGCCGGCATCGCCAACGCGCGCCTGGCGTACGAGCTGTACGAGAAGGAGTTCGCGGGCGACCGTGCGAAGGCACTGGTGGATGCCGGGGCCAACACCCAGCGTCCGCTGTGGGCCTCCACCGGGGTCAAGGACCCGTCGCTGCCCGACACGCTCTACGTGACCGAGCTGGTCGCACCGGGCACCGTGAACACCATGCCCGAGAAGACGCTTGAGGCCGTCTTCGACCACGGCGTGATCGGCGGCGACGCCATCACCGGCGCCTACGCCGACGCGCACGCGGTCATCGACGGCCTGGCATCGGTGGGCATCGACTTCGACGACGTCACCCAGGTGCTCGAGGACGAGGGCGTCGAGAAGTTCATCACCTCCTGGCACGAGCTGCAGGACACCGTGGCGCAGGCGCTGGCATCGGCGGGCGGAGCCCGGTGAGCTTCGACATCCGCGTCAGCGGGCATGTCAAGGCCGTCGTCGACGAGACCCTCCCCGGGCTCGTCGCCGACCTGGTCGCCTCCGGCGTGACCGCACAGGACCCCACTCTGTGGGGTCCTGACGCCGAAGCCGAGGCCGCCCGGCGACTCGGCTGGGTGCAGGCGGTCTCGGTCTCCCGGCCGCTCGTCCCCGAGATCACCGCGCTGCGGGCGCAGCTGGTCGAGAAGGGGCTGACCCGCGTGGTGCTGGCCGGCATGGGCGGCTCGTCGCTGGCGCCCGAGGTCATCGCGCGCACCGCAGGCGTGCCGCTGGTGATCCTCGACGCGACCGCTCCCGGCCAGGTGCTCGCCGCGCTCGAGGGCGACGAGGAGGGCGGCGGCATCGCGCAGACGGTGCTCGTGGTCTCGTCCAAGTCCGGATCGACCGTCGAGACGGACTCGGCCGAACGCGCCTTCGAGGCGGCCTTCCGCGACGCGGGCATCGATCCCGCCGAGCGCATCGTCGTCGTCACCGACCCGGGGTCACCGCTCGACGGCTCCGCGCAGGCGGACGGCTACCGCGTCTTCCACGCGGATCCGACCGTCGGCGGACGCTACTCGGCGCTGACCGCTTTCGGGCTGGTCCCCGCGGGCCTCGCCGGCGTCGACCTCGACGAGCTGCTCGATGAGGCGGATGCCACGCTCCTCGAGGTCGCGATCGACAGCCCCGAGAACCCGGCGCTCGTCCTCGCCGCCGCGATCGCCGGCGGCTCGCCGCGCCGCGACAAGCTCGGCCTGGTGTCTGACGGCACCCACATCCAGGGCCTGCCGGACTGGATCGAGCAGCTGCTGGCCGAATCGACGGGAAAGGCCGGCACCGGCATCCTGCCCGTCGTCCTCCTGCCGGTCTCCCCCGAGCTCGACAGCCGTCCGGACGATCTGCAGATCCTGCGGATCGTCGACGAGGCCGACGAGTTCCACCTCTTCGGCCGCCACGAGGGCGAGATCCTCGTGAGCGGATCGCTGGCGGCGCAGTTCGTCGTCTGGGAGTATGCGACCGCGATCGCCGGCCGCATCCTCGGCATCGACCCGTTCGACCAGCCCGATGTCGAGGCCGCCAAGGCCGCGGCACGCGGCCTGCTCGAGCATCGGCCGGAGCCGACGGCACCGGCGTTCGCGGTCGACGGCGTCGAGGTGCGCGTCTCCGACCCGGCTCTGGCCGCGTCCGGCACGATCGCGGGCGTCCTCGATGCCCTGTGGTCGCGGCTCGGCACCGACGGCTACGTCGCGATCCAGGCATACGTCGACCGGGTGGATCTGCCCGAGCTGGCGGGACTGCGCGAGATGGTCGCCGCCGATTCCGGTCGCCCCACCACGTTCGGCTGGGGCCCGCGCTTCCTGCATTCGACGGGCCAGTTCCACAAGGGCGGACCCGCCACCGGGGTGTTCCTCCAGATCACCGAGCGCACCGACGCCGACGTGGCCATTCCCGGCCGGCCGTTCACCTTCGCCGAGCTGGTGTCCGCACAGGCCGCCGGCGACGCCGCGGTGCTCGCGGACCACGGACGCCCCGTCGTCACCCTGACCTTGACCGACCCTCAGCCCGAAGTCCTCTCGCTCTTCGAGGCCGCTCAGTAGGAGTCCCATGACCGTCCAGATCGCCCGAGGGCACAATCCCCTCCGCGACCCCGACGACCGCCGCCTGAACCGCATCGCGGGACCCAGTGCGCTCGTCATCTTCGGTGTGACCGGAGACCTGTCCCGCAAGAAGCTCATGCCGGCCGTGTACGACCTCGCCAACCGGGGTCTGCTTCCTCCCGGCTTCGCTCTCGTCGGCTTCGCCCGACGCGATTGGGAGGACCAGGACTTCGCCCAGGTCGTCCGCGAGGCCGTACAGGCGGGCGCACGCACCGAGTTCCGCGAGGAGACATGGCAGCAGCTGCTGCAGGGAATCCGCTTCGTCTCGGGTGAGTTCGACGACCCCGAGGCCTTCCGCCGGCTGCGCGAGACGGTCGAGCGCCTCGACGTCGAGCGGGGCACGATGGGCAACCACGCGTACTACCTTTCGATCCCCCCGCGCGCGTTCGCCGTGGTCGCCGAGCAGCTCAAGAGCTCGGGCCTGGTGGATGACACCGCCGACCAGCCCGACCGGTGGCGCCGCGTGGTCATCGAGAAGCCGTTCGGCCACGACCTCGCGTCGGCCCGTGAGCTCAACAGCGCGCTGCGCAGCGCCTTCCCCGCCGACTCGATCTTCCGGATCGACCACTACCTCGGCAAGGAGACGGTCCAGAACATCCTGGCGCTGCGGTTCGCCAACGAGCTCTATGAGCCGATCTGGAACCGCAACTACGTCGACCACGTGCAGATCACGATGGCCGAGGACATCGGCGTCGGCGGCCGTGCCGGATACTACGACGGCATCGGCGCGGCTCGTGACGTCATCCAGAACCACCTGCTGCAGCTGCTGGCGCTGACCGCCATGGAAGAGCCCATCTCGTTCAACGCGAAGGACCTGCGCACCGAGAAGGAGAAGGTCCTCGCGGCCGTCTCGCTGCCCGAGGACCTGTCGCTGGCCACGGCCCGTGGACAGTACGGCGGCGGCTGGCAGGGCGGCGAGCAGGTGCTCAGCTTCCTCGACGAGGACGGGATGGACCCGCAGTCCACCACCGAGACCTACGCGGCCATCAAGCTCGGCATCAACACCCGCCGTTGGGCCGACGTTCCCTTCTACCTGCGCACGGGCAAGCGTCTCGGCCGTCGCGTGACCGAGATCGCGGTGGTGTTCAAGCGCGCGCCCGAGCATCTGTTCAACCGGTCGCAGACATCGGGGCTCGGCCAGAACGCCCTCGTCATCCGCGTCCAGCCCGATGAGGGTGTGACCATCCGCTTCGGTTCGAAGGTCCCCGGCGCGGGCACACAGGTGCGCGACGTGACGATGGACTTCGGCTACGGCCACGCCTTCACCGAGGCCAGCCCCGAGGCGTACGAGCGGCTCATCCTCGATGTGCTGCTCGGCGACCCGCCGCTGTTCCCCCGGCACGAGGAGGTCGAGCTCAGCTGGAAGATCCTCGACCCCATCGAGCAGTACTGGGCCGCGCAGGGCGGACCGCTCGAGCAGTACACCCCTGGCGGATGGGGCCCCTCCTCCGCCGACGAGCTCCTCGCCCGTGACGGACGCACCTGGAGGCGCCCATGATCATCGACCTGCCCGACACCAACGTCAGCAAGATCGCCAAAGCCCTGGTCAGCGTGCGCGAGGAGGGCGGGGCCGTCGCCCTGGGGCGCGTGCTGACCCTCATCATCCTGCTGCGCCACGGTGCGGAGGAAGAGGTCATCGAGGCCGCGAACGACGCCTCCCGCGAGCACCCGATGCGGGTGATCGCCCTGATCAGCGATCCCCAGGCGACGGACGCCGAGCCGCGGCTCGACGCGGAGATCCGCGTCGGCGGCGACGCCGGCGCCAGCGAGGTCGTGGTGCTGCGCGCCTACGGCGCCGCCGGCAACAACTCCGAGAGCCTCGTCACGGGTCTGCTCCTGCCCGACGCCCCGGTCGTCGCGTGGTGGCCGGGCGAGCCGCCGGCCAAGCGGCCCTCGCGCTCCTCCGTCGGCAAGATCGCCCAGCGCAGGATCACGGATGCGGCGACCCAGCCCGACCCGGCGGCATGGGTGGCCGGTCTCGGTTCGCACTACGCTCCGGGCGACACCGACCTCGCCTGGACGCGCCTGACGCGCTGGCGCGAGCAGCTCGCCGCCGTGCTCGATCAGCCGCCGTACGAGCCCGTCACCGCGGTGGAGGTGCGCGGTGCAGGGGACTCTCCCTCGACCGCCCTGTTGGCGGCGTGGCTCCGGCTCACCCTGGACGTGCCCGTGGGCTGGGAGTACCTCCCCGCCGACGAGTGGGCGCACGGCATCAAATCGGTGCGCCTTGTGCGCGCATCCGGTGACACGCTCCTCGAGCGCCCGGAGCCGGCGCAGGCCGTGCTGACCCAGCCCGGTCAGCCGTCGCACGAGCTGGCCTTCCCCCGGCGGACGCTGCGCGAATGCCTGGCGGAGGAGCTGCGCAGCCTCGATCCCGATCTGCTGTATGGTCGGGTCATCACCGAAGGCTGGGCGCTCCTGCGGGGTGCCGACGAGGAGGACGAGCGCAAGGATGCCTGACAGCACCGTCAAGAGGGTCGTCATCGCCGCCGATCCCGAGGCATTGGCCGCCGCCGTCGCCGATCGCTTCTACGCGAGGGTCGGCAAGCGCGCCCGTGCCGGCAAGACGGTGCACGTGTCGCTGACCGGCGGCGGGATGGGGACGGCCGTGCTGCGCGCGGCCGCCGCCCATCCCGCCGCCGCCACGACCGACTGGTCGCACGTCCATTTCTGGTGGAGCGACGAGCGGTTCGTCGAGACCGGGTCCGCCGATCGCAACGAGGTCGGCGCGACCGAGGCGTTCTTCGCGAAGGTCGAGGTGCCGGCCGCCAACATCCACCGCATGGCGGCGAGTGACGAAGGTCTCGACATCGAGGCGGCCGCGACCGCCTACGCCGCGGAGCTGGCGGCTTTCGGCCCCGCTCCGACGGCCGCCACCGGCATCCTCACCGGTGACTGGCCGTCGTTCGACATCTGCTTCCTCGGCGTGGGTCCCGACGGGCACATCGCATCACTGTTCCCGGACCGCCCCGAGATCGGCATCATCGACCGCACCGCGGTCCCGGTGCTCGACTCCCCCAAGCCGCCGCCCGCGCGCATCACGCTCACGCGCCCGGTGATCAACTCGTCCAAGCGGGTGTGGCTCGTGCTCGCCGGCCCCGACAAGGCATCGGCCCTCGGCCTGGCCCTCGCCGGCGCCAGCTACCACAGCGTGCCCGCCGCGGGCGCGAAGGGCCGCCGGCGCACGATCTTCTTCGTCGACGAAAAGGCGGCACAGAATGTGCCGCCTGATCTCATCGACGGGTCGTACTGACCCGCGTCGTCCGCCTACTGGCCGCGGCGCTCCCGCAGCTGGCGCAGGGCGTCGTCGAGGAGCTGCTCGGCCTCGTCGTCGGTCCGGCGCTCCTTCACGTACGCGAGGTGCGTCTTGTAGGGCTCGGCCTTCGCCATCTCGGGCGGGTTCGCCTTGTCACGCCCCGCCGGCAGCCCGGAGTGCGGGGAGTCGATGGTGTCGGGGATCTCCTCCGCCGGGATGTCGGCCGCGAAGTAGCGCACCGTCTCGTTGCCCAGGGCGTCCCAGTACGACACCGCCACACGCTCCGCGTGGTAGCCGTGGTCCTGCTCGCCCATCGGGCCCGCGCCCACGCGCGTGCCCCGGATCGCGTTTCCGCCGGTCGCCATGTCAGATCCCCTGCAGCTTGGTGATGAGGCCCAGCGCGACGATCGCGATGAACCAGACGAGGGCCAGCACCACGGTGAAGCGGTTCAGGTTCCGCTCGGCCAGCCCAGAGGAGCCCACCGCCGAACTCATGCCGCCGCCGAACATGTCGGACAGGCCGCCACCGCGCCCCTTGTGCAACAGGATCAGGAGGGTCAGCAGCAGGCTCGTGATGCCGAGCACCACCTGCAGGACGAACTCGAGGATCTCCAACGCTTCACTGCCTTTCGCGGCGGCCCGGCGGCCGCACCCGGTCAAGTATACGGGAGGTGTGCGGCGGGGTACGGGCCCCGCCGCACACGCTCACACGCCGACGTGCTTCTGGTAGCGGATGATCGCGGCGAACTCGTCGACGACGAGGCTCGCTCCCCCGACCAGGGCACCGTCCACATCGGGCTGACGCATGAAGCCGGCGATGTTGCCCGACTTCACCGATCCGCCGTAGAGGATGCGCGTCCGGTCGGCGGCGTCGCCGCCGATGGCCTGCACGACCACGTCGCGGAGCTTCGCGCACACGTCCTGTGCCTGCTCCGGCGTGGCCGCCTGACCCGAGCCGATCGCCCAGACCGGCTCGTACGCGACGACGATCTCGGTACCGGCGGGCACACCCGCGAGCGCCGCGGTCAGCTGCGCGACCGGGACCGCGCTGGCGCCGTGGGTCTCGAGGTCCTCCGCGGTCTCACCCACGCAGATCACCGGCACGAGGCCGTGCCGCAGGGCCGCCTGGACCTTGGATGCCACGACCTCGTCGCTCTCCGCGTGGTACTCGCGCCGCTCGGAGTGACCGATGATGACGTACCGGCAGTCGAGCTTCGCGAGGAACGCGCCCGACACCTCACCGGTGTAGGCGCCGGAGTCGTGCGCCGACAGATCCTGCGCGCCGAGCGCGAAGGGGATCTTGTCGGCGTCCAGCAGCGTCTGCACGGTGCGCACATCGGTGAACGGCGGGAAGACCGCCACCTCCACCGAATCGGCGTCGTGCTTGGCATCCTTCAGCGTCCAGTGCAGCTTCTGGACGAGCGCGACCGCCTGCAGGTGGTCGAGGTTCATCTTCCAGTTGCCGGCGATGAGCGGCGTGCGGGTCACTGCTCCCATCCGAGCACCTCCAGTCCGGGAAGCTTCTTGCCCTCGAGGAACTCGAGGCTGGCGCCTCCACCCGTCGAGATGTGGCCGAAGCTGTCGTCCGAGAAGCCGAGCTGGCGCACCGCCGCGGCGGAGTCGCCGCCGCCCACGACGCTGAGACCCGTCACCTCGGTGAGCGCCTGCGCCACCGTCTTCGTGCCCGCGGCGAACGCCGGCATCTCGAACACGCCCATCGGGCCGTTCCAGAACACCGTCGTGCTGCTGCGGATCGCCTCGGCGAAGACTTCGGCCGTGCGCGGGCCGATGTCGAGTCCGAGGCCGGAGGCGCCGAACGCGGTGTCTTCGAGCGCGTCGGCATCGGCGACCACGTGGTCGGCGTCGGCGGCGAAGGATGCCGCGACCACCGCGTCCACGGGGAGGACGAGCTCGATGCCGCGCTCGCGCGCGGTCTCCATGTAGCCGCGGACGGTGTCGAGCTGGTCCTGCTCGAGCAGGCTCGCGCCGACCTTGTGCCCCTGTGCGGCCAGGAAGGTGAACATCATGCCGCCACCGACGAGGAGCTTGTCCACGCGCGGCAGCAGGTGGGCGATCACGCCGAGCTTGTCGCTGACCTTCGAGCCGCCGAGGACGACCGTGTACGGACGCTCGGGGTTCTCGGTCAGGCGGTCGAGCACGTCGACCTCGGTCGCGATGAGCAGCCCTGCGACGCTCGGCAGGATCTGCGCGAGGTCGTAGACGCTCGCCTGCTTGCGGTGCACGACGCCGAACCCGTCGGAGACGAGGGCGTCACCGAGCGTGGCGAGCTCGCGGGCGAACGCGTCGCGCTCGACCTCGTCCTTCGAGGTCTCGCCCGGGTTGAAGCGGAGGTTCTCGATGACCGCGACGTCGCCGTCGCCGAGGCCGTCGACGACCTCGTGCGCCGATGCCCCCACGGTGTCGGCCGCGAAGGCGACCGGCGTGCCGAGCAGCTCGGACAGCCGCTCGGCCACGGGCTTGAGGCTGTACTTCGGGTCGGGCGCCCCGGCCGGGCGGCCGAGGTGGGAGCACACGACGAGGCGTGCGCCCTGGTCGATGAGGGACTTCAGCGTGGGCAGCGACGCGCGCACGCGGCCATCGTCCGTGATGACGCCGTCCTTGAGCGGGACGTTGAGATCACAACGGACGATGACGCGCGTGCCTGCGAGCGAACCCCCTACGCGGTCCGGCAGGGTGTCGAGGGTGCGCAGAGCCATGTGGATCAGAGACGCTCGCCGACGTACTCGGTGAGGTCGACCAGGCGGTTCGAGTAGCCCCACTCGTTGTCGTACCAGCTCGAGACCTTGACCAGGTTGCCGCTGACGTTCGTCAGCTCCGCGTCGAAGATCGACGAGTGCGGGTCGAGCTGGATGTCGCTGGAGACGATCGGGTCCTCGGTGTACTTCAGGATGCCGTTGAGGCGTCCCTCGGAGGCCGCTGCCTTGTACGCGGCGTTGACCTCGTCGACGGTGAGGCCCTCACGCGTGGTGACGATGGTCAGGTCGACGATCGACCCGGTGGGGACCGGGACCCGGTACGACGAGCCGCTGAGCTTGCCCTTCAGCTCCGGCAGGACCAGGCCGATGGCCTTGGCCGCACCCGTCGAGGCCGGCACGATGTTGATCGCGGCGGCGCGGGCGCGGCGCAGGTCCTTGTGCGGGCCGTCCTGCAGGTTCTGGTCGGCCGTGTAGGCGTGCGCGGTCATCATGAAGCCGCGCTCGATGCCGAACGCATCCTCGAAGACCTTGGCCAGCGGGGCGAGGCAGTTGGTCGTGCACGACGCGTTCGAGATGATGTTCATGCTCGCGGCGTCGTAGGTGTCTTCGTTCACGCCCATGACGAACGTGCCGTCGACGTCGGTGCCCGGCGCCGAGATGATGACCTTCTTCGCGCCGCCCGCGATGTGCTTGCCGGCGTCCGCCGCGTTCGTGAAGCGGCCGGTGGACTCGATGACGATGTCGACGCCGAGCTCGCCCCAGGGGAGGTTCGCGGGGTCGCGCTCTTCGAAGACCTTGATGGCCTTGCCGCCGACCGTGATCGCGTCGGCGTCGTAGCTGACCTCCTGGCCGAGACGGCCACCGACCGAGTCGTACTTCAGCAGGTGCGCGAGGGTCTTGTTGTCGGTGAGGTCGTTGACGGCGACGATCTCGATGTCGGCGCCCTGCGCGAGTGCCGCGCGGAGGAAATTGCGTCCGATGCGGCCGAAGCCGTTGATTCCGATCTTGACGGTCACGGAATGTCTCCCAGGTGTGTCATGCGCAAATGCGCGATTTTCTTTCACGGGGTTGGGACAACGGCGTCCCGGCGGGCTTCCCACCGGGACGCCTGCGCTCGCTATGACAGTACCAGCAGGCCTGCCGTCTTCTCACGTGCTGCGTCGAAACGTGACTGCACGTTCTGCCAGTTCGCGATGTTCCAGACCGCCTTGATGTAGTCGGCCTTCACGTTCAGGTAGTCGAGGTAGAAGGCGTGCTCCCACATGTCCAGCTGGAACAGCGGAATCGTGCCCTGGGCGGTGTTGCCCTGCTGGTCGAACAGCTGCTGGATGATCAGCTGCTCGCCGATCGGGTCCCAGCTCAGGACCGCCCAGCCGGAGCCCTGGATGCCCGCGGCCGCGGCCGCGAAGTGCGCCTGGAACTTGTCGAATCCGCCGAAGAACTCGTCGATGGCCGCCGACAGCTCGCCCTCGGGCTGCCCGCCGCCGTTCGGCGAGAGGTTCGTCCAGAAGATCGAGTGGTTGACGTGACCGCCGAGGTTGAACGCGAGGTCCTTCTCCAGCTTGTTGACGGCGCCCAGGTCACCCGACTCGCGCGCCTCGGCGAGCTTCTCGAGCGCGGTGTTCGCGCCCGCGACGTAGGCGGCGTGGTGCTTGTCGTGGTGCAGCTGCATGATCTTGCCGCTGATGTGCGGCTCGAGTGCGGCGTAGTCGTAGGGGAGGTCGGGCAAGGTGTACTTCGCCATGTTCTCTTCTTCCTGTCGGAGCCGCGCCCATGACGGAGACCAGGTCGCCTCGCGCGGACGCGGCGGGGATGACCTTCCTCATCCTAGTGACGCGGTCAGTCGACGGCGCCGGCGGGAACGGCGGACTCCGTTCCGGGGATGCCGTCGGTCTGCGCCTTCTTGTCGGCCATCGCCAGCAGACGGCGGATGCGCCCCGCCACGGCATCCTTCGTCAGCGGAGGATCGGCGTGGTGGCCCAGCTCGTCCAGACTCGCGTCGCGGTGGTCCAGACGCAGCCGGCCGGCCTCACGCAGGTGCTCGGGCACCTCATCGCCGAGGATCTCCAGCGCGCGCTCGACGCGCGCGCACGCCGCCACCGCGGCCTGTGCGGAGCGCCGCAGGTTCGCGTCGTCGAAGTTGACGAGACGGTTCACCCCCGCGCGCACCTCCCGGCGCTGCCGCATCTGCTCCCACGCCGCCGCCGCCTGCACCGCGCCCATCGCGCCGAGGGCGCCGCGGATCGCCTCCCCGTCGCGCACGACCACGCGGGGAACCCCGCGCACCTCGCGGGCCTTCGCCGCCACGCCGAAGCGGTGGGCCGCCCCCACGAGCGCCATCGCCGTCTCGGACGACGGGCAGGTGATCTCCAGCGCGGCCGACCGGCCGGGGTCGCTGAGCGATCCGGCGGCCAGGAACGCACCGCGCCACACGGCGGCCAGGTCGCCGCGCGAGCCGGTGGTGAGCTTGTTGGGCAGACCGCGCACGGGGCGACGGCGTTGATCGAGCAGGCCGGTCTGGCGGGCCAGGGTCTCCCCCGCCTCCACGACGCGCACGACGAAGCGAGGGCCCGCGGACCCCTGCATCTGCGCGAGCTCGGGGCGGACGCCGTACAGCTCGACGATCTCGCGGGCGGTGCGGCGCGCGAGGAGGTCGGAGTCGACCTCGGCCTCGACGGCCACCCGGCCGGCGATCGAGTGCAGTCCGCCCGACAGGCGCAGGAGCGCCGTGAGCTCCGCGACCCGGGCTGTCGGGCGCGGGTCCCGCACGGTGACGAGCTCGGCTTTCACGTCTGCGGTCAGCGGCACGGGACTCCTCGGGTGTGAGCGGATCGGAACGACGTTCCAGCCTACCCGCTACTCGCGACCGAGATCCCGGTGCGAGGCGCGCACCGCCACGCCGGGCACGTCCTGCAGTCTCCGTGCGAGCTCGGCGGCCATCGCCACCGAGCGGTGCTTGCCGCCGGTGCAGCCCACGGCCAGCACGCTGTGGCGCTTGTTCTCGCGCTGATACCCCTCGAGCACGTCGGTGACCGCGCGCGTGTAGGTGGTCAGGAAGTCCTCGGCCCCGGGCTGGCCCAGCACATAGTCGCGCACCGCGTCGTCCTCGCCGGTCAGCGCGCGCAGCTCGTCCTGCCAGTACGGGTTCGGCAGGAAGCGCATGTCGGCCACCATGTCGGCGTCGGCGGGCAGGCCGTACTTGAACCCGAAGCTGAGCACCGTCAGCGTGTGACGGGCGCTCCCCTGCTCGCTGAACAGATCGACCACGTGGGTGGCCAGCTGATGGACGTTGAAGTCGCTCGTGTCGATGACGACGTCGGCGCTCTCGCGCATGGTCGCCAGGCGCTCGCGCTCGCGACGGATGCCGTCGACGATCGTCCCGTCGCCCTGCAGCGGGTGCGGGCGACGCACGGCCTCGTAGCGGCGCACGAGCACGTCGTCCGAGGCGTCTAGGTAGACGACCCGCAGCTGCTCGCGGGCATCGCGCAGAGCCCGGGTCACCTCCGGCAGCTCGGTGAACAGCATCCCGCCGCGCACGTCGACGACGGCGGCCACCCGCGGCAGGGCGCCGGCCGCGAGTCCCGAGACGTCCAGAAGCGGCTTGAGCATCTGCGGGGGCAGATTGTCGACGACGTACCACCCCATGTCTTCCAGCGCGTTGGCGACCGTCGACCGCCCGGCCCCCGACATCCCCGTCACGATGAGGATCTCGCCCGCCCCCTGCTCCGCAGCCGTGTCGGCCATCGTTCCCCCGTTCCCCTGCGCTCCCAGCCTAGCGAGCGCCGTCACTTCTCGGACAGGCGCCGGTGCACCGCCGCGGCCGTGGCGGGGCCGACCCCGGGCACCTCGGCGATCTCCTCCGGCGTCGCGCCCCGCAGGGCCGTCACCGACCCGAAGGTGCGCAGCAGCGTCTTGATGCGCGCGGGGCCGAGCCCGGGCACCTCGGCGAGCACGGTGGTGATGTCGCGCTTGCGGCGCCGGCGCTGATGCGTGATGGCGAAGCGGTGCGCCTCATCGCGCAGGCGCTGCAGCAGATACAGCGCCTCCGAGGTGCGCGGGAGGATCACGGGGTACTCCTGATCGGGCACCCACACCTCTTCGAGGCGCTTCGCGATGCCGCACAGCGCGATCTCGGGATGGCCCGCCTCCTCGAGCGCGCGCGCCGCCGCGGCGACCTGCGGCGGACCGCCGTCGACCATGAGCAGCTGCGGCGGGTAGGAGAACCGCCTCTTCTTGCCGTCGGTCTCGGGCTCCTGCTCGTCGGGGTCGTCGAGCCGCGCCAGCCGGCGCATCAGCACCTGGTGCATCGAATCGGTGTCGTCGGTGGTCTCGGCGATCGAGAAGGAGCGGTACTGGTCCTTGCGCGGCAGGCCGTCCTCGAACACCACCATCGACCCGACGACGTTGGTGCCCGACAGGTGGGAGATGTCGTAGCACTCGATGCGCAGCGGCGCCTCGGCGAGCCCCAGGGCCTCCTGCAGGTCGGTGAGCGCCTGGGTGCGCGCGACGTAGTCGCTCGTGCGCCGCGTGCGGTGCAGCAGGAGCGCCTGCTGCGCATTGCGGGTCGCCGTCTTCATGAGCTCGGCCTTGCGTCCGCGCTGCGCGACCGAGATCGTCACCCTCTTGCCGCGCCGCTCGCGCAGCCACGACTCCAGCTCGGCGGTGCTGTCGGGGAGCTGCGACACGAGGATCTGACGGGGGATGTCGGTGGATGCCGCGGCCCCGTACACCCGCTGCAGCACCTGGTCGATCAGCTCGGGGCCGGAGATGTCGAGCTCCTTCTCGATCGTCGACGCCCGCACGCCGCGCACCCGCCCGCCGCGCACGACGAAGTGCTGCACGACGGCGGCCAGCTCGTCTTCGGCGATGCCGAACAGGTCGGCGTCCATGTCGGCGGCGAGCACGAGCGCGCTCTTGGAGAGCACCGCATCGATCGACTGCAGCTTGTCGCGGTACTCGGCGGCCGCCTCGTAGTCCATGGCGGCCGCGGCCTCCTGCATGCGACGGGTCAGATCACGGCGGAAGCGCTCGTCGCCGCCGGAGAGGAACGCCACGAAGTCGTCGACGACGGCACGATGCTCTTCGACCGTGACCTTCATCGAACAGGGCCCGCCGCAGCGGCCGATCTGGCCGGGGAAGCACGGGCGGCCGGTCGCCATCGCCTTCTTGTAGGACGAGTCGCTGCACGTGCGGATCGGGAAGACCTTGATCATCTCGTCGATCGTGTCGTGCACGGCCCACACCTTCGGGTAGGGCCCGAAGTACTTCGCGCCCTTGATGTTGTGGTTGCGCGTGACGATCACGCGGGGCGCCTCATCGGCCAGGGTCACGGCGAGGTAGGGGTAGGACTTATCGTCCTTGTAACGCACGTTGAAGGGAGGCTTGAACTCCTGGATCCACATGTACTCGAGCTGCAGCGCCTCGACGTCGCTGCCGACGACGGTCCACTCCACCGACGCGGCCGTGGTCACCATGCGGCGCGTGCGCTCGTGGAGCGTGCGCAGCGGAGCGAAGTAGTTCGACAGCCGGGAGCGCAGGTTCTTTGCCTTGCCGACGTAGAGGATGCGCCCATCGCGGTCGCGGAAGCGGTACACGCCCGGCTCTGTGGGGATCTCCCCCTGCTTCGGCTTGTACGGAAGCTGGTCGGCCATCGGGTCAGCCCGCCTTGCGCTGCTGTGCGTCCGCCCCGTCCAGGATCTCGGCCAGGAACGCGCCGGTGTGCGAGCCGTCGACGCGCGCGACCTGCTCCGGCGTCCCCGTGGCCACCACCGTGCCGCCCCCGGATCCGCCCTCGGGACCGAGGTCGATGATCCAGTCGGCCGACTTCACGACGTCGAGGTTGTGCTCGATGACGATGACGGTGTTGCCCTTGTCGACCAGTCCGTTCAGCACCTCGAGCAGCCGGCGCACGTCCTCGAAGTGCAGGCCCGTCGTGGGCTCGTCGAGCACGTACACCGAGCGGCCGTTCGACCGCCGCTGCAGCTCGGTCGCGAGCTTCACGCGCTGCGCCTCGCCGCCCGAGAGCGTCGTGGCCGACTGGCCGAGCCGCACATAGCCCAGCCCCACGTCGACGAGCGTCTGCAGGTAGCGGTGGATGGCCTGGATCGGCTCGAAGAACACCGCTGCCTCGCTGATCGGCATCTCGAGCACCTCGGCGATGTTCTTGCCCTTGTAGTGCACCGCGAGCGTGTCGCGGTTGTACCGCTTGCCGTGACAGACCTCGCAGTCGACGTACACGTCGGGCAGGAAGTTCATCTCGATCTTGATCGTGCCGTCGCCCGAGCACGCCTCGCAGCGGCCTCCCTTGACGTTGAAGCTGAAGCGCCCCGGGCGGTAGCCGCGGACCTTGGCCTCGGGCGTCTCGCTGAACAGGGTGCGGATGCGGTCGAACACGCCGGTGTAGGTGGCGGGGTTCGAGCGCGGCGTCCGGCCGATCGGCGCCTGGTCGACGTGCACGACCTTGTCGAGGTGGTCGATGCCGGTCACCCGGGTGTGCTTGCCCGGGACGGTGCGCGCACCGTTCAGGCGCGAGGCGAGCACCTGGTAGAGGATGTCGTTGACCAGCGACGACTTGCCCGACCCGCTGACGCCCGTGACGGCGGTGAACACGCCGAGCGGGAAGTCGACGCTCACGTTCTGCAGGTTGTTCTCGCGCGCGCCCACGACGGAGAGCTGCCGCTTCTTGTCGATGCGCCGCCGCTTGCGCGGCAGCGGGATCTCGCGACGCCCGGCGAGGTAGTCACCGGTCAGCGACGCGCGCTCCTCCAGGAGCGACGCCAGCGGGCCGGAGTGCACGACCGCGCCGCCGTCGACGCCGGCGCGCGGACCGATGTCGACGATCCAGTCGGCGGCGTGGATGGTCTCCTCGTCGTGCTCGACCACGATCAGCGTGTTGCCGAGGTCGCGCAGGGTCTCGAGCGTCTCGATGAGGCGCCGGTTGTCGCGCTGGTGCAGGCCGATCGACGGCTCGTCGAGCACGTAGAGCACCCCGGTCAGTCCCGACCCGATCTGGGTCGCGAGACGGATGCGCTGGGCCTCACCACCCGACAGCGAACCCGCCGAGCGGCCGAGGTTCAGGTAGTTCAGCCCCACCTGGACGAGGAAGTCGAGCCGCAGCCGGATCTCGCGCAACACCTGGGCGGCGATCTTCGCCTCGCGGTCGGTGAGCTTCAGCGTCGAGAAGTAGTCCTGCGCCTCGGCCAGGCTCAGCCGGGACGCATCGGCGATCGAACGACCGTGCACGGTGACCGCCAGCACCTCGGGCTTGAGCCGATCGCCGTCGCACGCTGCGCAGGGCACTTCGCGCAGGTACTCGGCCCAACGCTGCCGTGCCGAGTCGGACTCGGCCTGCATGTACTGCCGCTCGATGTAGGGGACGACGCCCTCGAAGCCCGAGGTGTACCGCATCTCGCGGCCGTAGCGGTTCTTCCATTTGACGGTGACCTTGAAGTTGTCGCCGTGCAGCACCGCGTCCTTCACGTCCTGCGGCAGCATGCGCCACGGCGTGTCGAGCGAGAAGCCGAGGTCATCGGCCAGGCCCGCCAGCAGCCGCTCGTAGTACTGGAACAGCCCCTTGCCCTGCGTGGTCCACGGGATGATGACGCCCTCGGCGATGGAGAGGTCCTCGTCGCCGAGCATGAGGTCGACGTCGACCGACATGCGGGTGCCCAGGCCCGAGCACGTCGGGCAGGCGCCGAACGGCGCGTTGAACGAGAACGTCCGCGGCTCGATCTCGGTGAGCTGCAGCGGGTGGCCGTTGGGGCACGCGAGCTTCTCGGAGAAGCTCTGCCAGGCGGCATCCCCCTCCTCGTCGACGAAGTTGACCTGCATGATGCCGTCGGCCAGCCCCAGCGCGGTCTCGACCGAGTCGGTGATGCGATCGAGGATCTCGCCCCCGGCCACGAGCCGGTCGACGACCACGGCGATGTCGTGCTTGTAGCTCTTCTTCAGCGCGGGCGGCTCGGCCAGCTGCACGAGGTCGCCGTCGACGACGGCGCGGGCATAGCCCTTCGCCGAGAGCTCTTTGAAGAGGTCGACGAACTCCCCCTTCTTCTGCGTGACGACCGGTGCGACGATCTGGTAGCGGGTGCGCTCGGGCAGCTCGACGAGCCGGTCGGCGATCTGCTGCACGGTCTGCCGCTGGATGACCTCACCGCACTCCGGGCAGTGCGGCACCCCGATGCGCGCCCACAGCAGGCGCATGTAGTCGTGGATCTCGGTGATCGTGCCGACCGTGGACCGCGGGTTGCGGTTCGTGGACTTCTGGTCGATCGAGACGGCCGGGCTCAGCCCCTCGATGAAATCGACGTCGGGGCGGTCGACCTGACCGAGGAACTGCCGCGCGTAGGCACTCAGCGACTCGACATAGCGGCGCTGCCCCTCGGCGAAGATCGTGTCGAATGCGAGGCTCGACTTGCCCGACCCGGAGAGGCCGGTGAACACGACGAGCGAGTCGCGGGGAATGTCCAGATCGACGTTGCGCAGATTGTGGACGCGCGCGCCGCGGACACTGAGCTTTCCGGAAGGATGGCCGGAGCTGGAGACGGGGACGATGGGCACCGCTCAAGTCTAGGTGTGGCCTCCGACACTGAGCCGGGAACCGCGTTCGCCCTCAGCGGCGCGCGGCCAGCGCCCGCACGAGCACCACCATCGCCACGATGCCCACCGCGGTCGCGACCGCGACGGCCCCCGCCGGCAGCAGTCCGTGCAGCGGCAGGCCGCGGGCCAGCAGCGCGAGCACGAGCAGCACCTGGGCCGGCACCTGCAGCGTCAGCCAGCGCCGCGCAGGCGAGACCAGAGCGCGCACCTGCAGACGGCCGGTCCACGGCAGGGCGAGCTGCAGCCCGCCGATCACATGCAGAAGATGCACGACCACGACGAAGAGGCTTGCCCGGGCATCGAGCGGCTGCCCGAGCTGGGCGAGCGCGAGCACCGCGATCGCCGCCCAGGTCGTGAAGGTGGCCGGCACCACCGCGCCGATCGCCGCGAGGACGACGACGAGGATCGCGTACGGCACAGGGATGAGGAAGAAGGATGCCGCGGACACGACCACGCCGGCCGCGCGCAGCGTCCACAGCGGCACGGTGCGCCCGACGGCGATCCGCACGTCCCGGTCGCGGGTCATCCGCGCCTCCGCTGCCGGGTCATCGCGCGCAGCGCCGCCGCGCGGGCGCCGGGCTCGGCATCCCACACCAGCACGTCCGCGCCCATCGCCCGCACGTCCGCGAGGCGGTCGGCGCGTGCTCCGAGCACGATCCGGGACGCGGCCGTCTCCTCGCGCCGCAACCGCTCGGTGCGCAGCTGGGGCAGCACGTCGACGGCGATCACGCGGTGTCCGCCCGCACGCCACAGCCCCGCCAGCCGCACCGGCTCGTCGTCGAGGAACGTCGACAGCAGGACGACGAGGGAGTTCGCCGGCACGAGCGGGGTCCGGCTGCGCACCATCCGCTGCTGCGCCGTCACGACGGCGATCGCCGAGCGGAGCCGCTCCCTGTGCCGCGCGCCGGAACCGCGCGGGACGGCGCTCGAGAGCCGCGAGAGCACCTGGAACGACACCTGGTCGGCACGGTCGAGGTAGGCGGTCGCCAGGCTCCACGCCGCCTCTCGCGCGACGTCCATGGAGGTCGGCAGACCGGCACCCGGGTCTCCGCGCACCCAGTCGCCCAGCACGCCGGTAAGGTCGTCGCCGTCGTCGAGCACCAGCGCGACGTCGATGTCACTGGTGGCCAGGGTGCGCCGCACGTAGAGGTCGCCGGGCCGTCGTCCGAGGCGCGCCGTCGCCTTCCAGTCGATGCGCTGCAGTCGGTCGCCGGGCGCGAACGGATGGATGTCGCGGAACTCACCGCCGTCGCCGGGCCGGGGCGCATCGTGCGCGCCGGTCAGCCCCGAGGGCACGCGTGGCAGCGGCAGGTCGCGCAGCGCGCGGGCGTGCGGATCGATGCGTGCCCGCACGGTCTGGCCGGGTCCGAGGCCGAGCGTCCACGCACCGTCGCGGCCGACGGCGAGCGCGTCGACCGTCAGCAGGTCCTGGTCGCCCGAGTGCACGGTGCGCACTCGCACCGGCACCTCGGCGATCGGCCCCGCCACCACGGTGCGCCGGGTGCGCCGCCCCGGAGCCGTCGTCGTGAGCACGAGCGCCTCCGCCTCGGGCACGGTCATGTCGATGCGCGAGGGAACCTCGACCGTCCTCCCATCGCCGTCGCGCCGCACCGGATCGCGCTCGACGCGCAGCCGGGCGCCCACACCGCGGCGCGCGGACATGGCCGACGCCGCCACGACGACGAGGAGCGCACCGGCCACCGCCAGGTCGACGCGGCCGAAACCGAGCGCCGCCGCCAGCAGGATGACCCCGGTGCCGATGCCGACCGCCGTCGCCGGTGACGGGATGCCGCGCATCAGGATGCGCGGCCCGCCCGGGCCACCGCAGGCGGGCCGGGCACGGCGGCGACGACGGCCTCGACGACGCGCGCGGGATCGGTGCCGTTCGCCCATGCCGCGGGCGTCAGGGTGAGCCGGTGCGCAAGCACCGGGACGGCCACGCGCTTCACGTCGTCGGGCGTGATGTAGTCGCGGCCGTCGATCACCGCGACGGCCCGCGCGACGAGCATGAGGGCCTGCGAGCCGCGCGGCGAGGCGCCCACTTCGACGGAGAGGTCGCTGCGCGTGGCCGCGGCGAGGTCGACGCAGTAGCGGATCACATCGGGGTCGACGTGCACGGCCTCGACGCCGGCCTGCATCGCGCGCAGCTCGTCGGCGTCGACGACCTGCGCCACGGTGGCCACCTCGGTGCGTCGCGTCACGCGGTTCTGCAGGATCTGCGCCTCCCCCGCGTGGTCGGGGTAGCCGACGCTCAGTCGCACGAGGAAGCGGTCGAGCTGCGCCTCGGGGAGCGCGTAGGTGCCCTCGTACTCGATGGGATTCGCCGTCGCGATGAGGTGGAACGGACGCGGCAGCGGGAAGCTGTTCCCCTCGACCGTGACCTGGCCCTCGGCCATCGCCTCGAGCAGCGCCGACTGCGTCTTCGGCGCGGTGCGGTTCAGCTCGTCGGCCAGCAGCAGCCCGGTGAAGACGGGCCCGGGGCGGAACTCGAACGTCCCCGCGTCGGGCGCGTACACGTACGAGCCGGTGATGTCGCTGGGCAGGAGGTCGGGTGTGCACTGCAGGCGACGGAAGCCGAGTCCGGACGCCTGGGCGAGCGAACGCGCGGCCAGGGTCTTGCCGAGTCCCGGCACATCCTCGAAGAGCACGTGGCCGCCCGCCAGGATCGCGGCCAGGGCCAGTCGCAGGGGCTCCGCCTGTCCGATGACGACGGTGCCGACGGCATCGAGGATGCGGCGCGCGATCTCTCCGGCATGCTCCGGCGTGTAGGGCTCGATCTCTTCGTCGATGGGGGATGTCACGAGAGTTGGTCTCCTGTCTTGTCGAAGGATTCGAGCACATCCAGACAGTGCTCGACGTCGCTGAGCCGCGTCGACGCGGCGCCCGAGAGCACCGCCCACGCACGCTCGCCCATCGCGCTGCGGATGGCGGGGGCTGCTGCGGGGTCGTCCAGGTTCCAGCCGTGCCGCGCCAGACGGCGGCGCGCGAACGCCCGCACCCGCTTGATGCCGGCGTCGCCGACCTCGCCGTGCCTCGGCCGCAGCGCCCAGGCCGTCTGGACGACGTCCGACCGGGTCCCGGGTCGCGGCTCGGTGCGCACCACCGGGTAGAGGGGCGGTGCCGAGCCCGTGTGCACGGACCATGCGACGACCGCCGCGATGACCAGTACGCCCGCCGCGATCGCGAACGGCAGGGTCAGTCCGAAGAACCAGAGCGCGAAGGCGACCGCCGCGGCGGCGACGAGCGCGCCGGCAGTCGGGCGGATCACCTCGCGCGCGGACGTCATCGGACAGCTTCCCGGGTCTCGTGCCAGGACGCCTGGAGGCGCAGGAGGCAATCACGTGCCGCGGCGACGGATGCCGCGTCCGCCGTGCGTCCGCCGAAGCGCACGTCCTGATACAGGCGCAGGAGCGCCTGCGCGGCCGCGTTGTCGGTGTCGAAGCGCTGCACGATCCGTGCGGTGTACTCGGCCGGGGTCTCCGCCGGCTCGCGGCCGGCTCCCGCGTCGGCCGCGGTCTCCTCCAGGCCCAGCCATGCCTGAACGACGGCGTCCGACGGCTCACGCTGCTCGTCGAGGATCTGCAGGGCACGCGCGATGCCGCGTCGCATGGCCGGCGCCGGCACCGCGCCGCCGGAGGCCGACACGACTCCCCCACCGACGTCGCCGCTCACGGCGCGTCGGCGCAGCAGGCGCCGCCGTTGGCGGATGCGGCGCACGATGAAGACGACGATCGCGGCGACCAGCGCCGCGACGGCGACGACGGCGAGCACCGCCAGGACGACCCCGACGATGCGCAGGAAGAGCGGGTCGGCCTCCGCCGTCTGCGGCAGCCTGCTGCCGGGCGAGGCGCCCGGCAGCTGGATCGGCGTCGGGGTCACCGCGGGAGGACTCCAGCGCGGCCCCTCGACCTGCACCGGGCCCGCGGTCAGAACCCCCAGGACGATCAGCACGCCCACGCCGACGACCGATCCGATCAGAAGACCGCGGCCGTTCGGGGTGCTCACACGATCACGCTACCGGATGCCGCACACCCGCTCAGGCGTGGCCGGCCCGCTCCATCGCCCGCAGCTGCTTCTTGAGGTCCTGCACCTCGTCGCGCAGCCGCGCCGCCAGCTCGAACTTCAGCTCGCCGGCGGCGGCCAGCATCTGCGTGGTGAGGTCGCCGATCGTGTCCTCGAGCTGCTGCGCGCCCTCGGCCGCCAGGCCCTCGCGCCGCAGCTGGGGCGTCGGGCTCTTGCCCTTGCCGCTCTTGGACTTCGCGGCATCCCGCTTCGACATCATGGCCGCGGTGTCGGCGCCCTCGCGGGCGAGCACCTCGGTGATGTCGGCGATGCGCTTGCGCAGCGGCTGAGGGTCGATGCCGTGCTCGGTGTTGTAGGCGATCTGCTTCTCGCGGCGGCGCTCGGTCTCTTCGATCGCGGTGCGCATCGAATCGGTCATGTTGTCGGCGTACATGTGCACCTGCCCCGACACGTTGCGCGCGGCGCGCCCGATGGTCTGGATGAGCGAGGTCCCGGAGCGCAGGAAGCCCTCCTTGTCGGCATCCAGGATCGCCACGAGGGAGACCTCGGGAAGGTCGAGTCCCTCGCGCAGGAGGTTGATGCCCACGAGCACGTCGTACACGCCGGCGCGCAGCTCGGTCAGCAGCTCGACGCGCCGCAGCGTGTCGACGTCCGAGTGCAGATAGCGGACCCGCACGCCGTGCTCGCCGAGGAAGTCCGTCAGCTCTTCGGCCATCTTCTTCGTCAGCGTCGTCACGAGCACACGCTCGTCGCGCTGCGCGCGCTGCCGGATCTCTTCGAGCAGGTCGTCGATCTGCCCCTTCGAGGGCTTCACGACGATCTCGGGGTCGACCAGTCCCGTCGGGCGGATGATCTGCTCGACGATGCCGTCGGCGATGCCCATCTCGTACCGGCCCGGCGTCGCCGACAGGTACACCGTCTGCCCGATGCGCTCCTTGAACTCGTCCCAGCGCAGCGGCCTGTTGTCCATGGCCGACGGCAGCCGGAAGCCGTGCTCGACGAGGGTGCGCTTGCGCGAGGCATCCCCCTCGTACATCGCCCCGATCTGCGGGACGGTCACGTGCGACTCGTCGATGACGAGCAGGAAGTCGTCGGGGAAGAAGTCGAGCAGCGTGTGCGGCGGCTCGCCCGGCTCGCGCCCGTCGAGATGACGCGAGTAGTTCTCGATGCCCGAGCAGAAGCCGAGCTGCTGCAGCATCTCGAGGTCGAACGTGGTGCGCATGCGCAGACGCTGGGCCTCGAGCAGCTTTCCCTGCCGCTCGAACTCGGCGAGCCGCCCGGCCAGCTCCTCCTCGATCGTGCCGATCGCGCGGTGGATCACGTCGGTGCCGGCGACATAGTGCGAGGCGGGGAAGATCGGCACCGAGTCGAGTGTGCGGATGACCTCGCCGGTCAGCGGATGCAGCAGGTAGAGCGCCTCGATCTCATCGCCGAACAGTTCGATGCGGATCGCATACTCCTCGTACACCGGGATGATCTCGATCGTGTCGCCGCGCACGCGGAAGTTGCCGCGCGAGAAGTCGATGTCATTGCGGTTGTACTGCATCGCGATGAACTGGCGGATCAGCGCGTCGCGGTCATACCGCTCGCCGACCTGCAGCGCCACCATCGCGCGCAGGTACTCCTCCGGGGCACCCAGTCCGTAGATGCACGACACCGTCGAGACCACCACGACGTCACGTCGGCTCAGCAGGGAGTTCGTCGTCGAGTGGCGCAGCCGCTCGACCTCGGCGTTGACCGACGAGTCCTTCTCGATGAAGGTGTCGGTCTGCGGGACGTACGCCTCGGGCTGGTAGTAGTCGTAGTAGCTGACGAAGTACTCCACGGCGTTGTGCGGCATCAGGTCGCGGAACTCGTTGGCCAGCTGGGCGGCGAGGGTCTTGTTGTGCGCGAGCACGAGGGTCGGCCGCTGCACCTTCTCGATGAGCCAGGCCGTCGTGGCCGACTTGCCCGTGCCGGTGGCGCCCAGCAGCACGACGTCGGTCTCGCCCGCGTTGATGCGCGCGGCGAGCTGTTCGATCGCCTGAGGCTGATCGCCACTGGGCGCGTATTCGCTGACGACCTCGAACGGCCGCACGGAACGAGTGGTCTGCATCACTCCAGGCTACGTCGGGGTTCCGACAGTCGGTCCCAGAGCGCGTCGGTCTGTGCGAGGGTGTGCTCGAGCGTGCCCGCGGTGTCGATGACGACGTCGGCCAGCGCCAGCCGCTCGTCGTCGCCGGCCTGCGACGCGATGCGGGCCCGCGCGTCGGTCGCCGTCATCCCCCGCAGCTCGATCATGCGCGCCTCGCGCACGTCCGCCGGCGCGTGGGCGACGACGACGAGATCCCAGGGATCGTCGGCGCGCGCCTCGGCCAGCAGCGGCACGTCGTACACGACGACGGCGTCGGGGTCGGCGGCGAACGCCTCCGCGAAGCGCCGCTTCGACTGCTCGCCCACCGCCGGGTGGACGATCGCGTTCAGCCGGGCGACCCGATCCGGGTGGCCGAAGACGTGCCCGCCGAGGGCGGCACGGTCGAGCGAGCCGTCGGGTCGCAGCATCCCTTCACCGAAGGCCTCCGCGAGGGCGACGAGCACGGGCGATCCGGGCTGCTGCACCTCGCGCACGATGGCGTCGGCGTCGACGATGACCGCGCCGTGCTCGGCGAGGCGACCGGCGACGGTGGACTTGCCCGAGGCGATCCCCCCGGTCAACGCGATGAGAGGCATGCCCACAAGGATGCCACGCGCACCGCCCCGCGCCCGCCTCGGCGATATCCTGACTGCCGGGGAGGACACCGTGTCTCAGCTGCGCTGCGCCGTCGTGATCGAGGACGAGCACGACATCCGGCACCTGCTGGAGACCGTGCTCGCCCAGGCGGGATTCCAGGTGCGCACCGCCGCCGACGGGGCGACCGGCCTCGCCCTCGTGCGCGACCACGACCCCCTCGTGACGACGCTCGACCTGAACATGCCGGGCATGGACGGCTTCGAGGCGGCACGGCGCATCCGCGCCGCTAGCTCCACGTACCTCGTCATCCTCACGGCGCGCACCGAAGAGGCCGACGCCCTGCAGGGACTCGAGGCCGGCGCCGACGATTACATCGCCAAGCCGTTCCGCCCCCGCGAGCTGCGGGCCCGCATCGATGCGATGCTCCGCCGGCCGCGCGCGCACGTGCTCGCGCCGCCCGCGGCCGCCGAGCCGTCGTGGCTCGAGCATCGTGGGCTGCGGCTGCACCGGCAGATGCACCTCGTCGAGGCCGACGGCACGCAGCTCGAGCTCACCCGGAGCGAGTTCGACATCCTGGCCGAGCTGCTGGCTTCGCGCCGGCTCGTGCGCAGCAAGACCGAGCTCGCGCTGGCGCTGCGCGGAGTGGACCAAGGGTATGTCAGCGACGCCGACACCCGGGCGATCGAGGTGCACATGGCGAATCTGCGCCGCAAGCTCGGTGAGTCGCCCTCACGGCCGCGCTGGATCGAGACCGTCCGCGGGGCCGGCTACCGCCTCACCGCCGAGTGACGTCGCCCGCGCGCGGGCGACGAGGGCCGTGGCATCCCACCCCTGCTCGTCGGTGAGCGCCACGCCCACGCCCACCGTCGGCAGCACCGCACCGGGGACCGTCCGCAGATCCTCGAACGCGCCCTGTGAGATCCGCTCGGCGGCACGCCTCGCATCGGCCGCCGACACCACCACCGTCGACACGAGCAGTGCCGACGGGCCGTCCTCGCCGACCCGTGCCGCCGCCGGCACATGGTGCCGGACGCTCTCCCGCCATGCCCGCGCGATGTCCGAGGCCGCCTCCGTGCCGAACGCGGTGGCGATCCGCTGCAGATCGTCCACACGGACCGCGAACACCGCCACGAGCTCGTTGTGCCAGCTCGCGCGTGTGAGCAGCCCCTGCAGGGCGATCCAGAACTGCTCGGCGACGAGCACCCCGCTGTCGGCGCCGGTCGCCCGCGCCATCTCCGCCGCCGTCCGCGCCCGCGGACCGGTGAGCATGCGCAGGCCGCGGATCGGCACCCGGCCGGCACGGAGGACGGATGCCGTCACCAGCGCGACGATCGTGAGGGTCACCGTCACGAAGCTCGCCGGGATCGTCGACAGCCACGTCACGAAGAAGGCACTGTCGGGGCCGGCGGCGACGAAGACGACCAGACGCACCAGGCAGAAGGCGCTGTGCAGGGCGAGCACGACCGCGAGCGTCCAGGCGACCCGGGTCGCACGCAGAGCGCCGCGCAGGCACTCGACGCAGCCGAGCACACCGAAGACGGCGAGAAGCGCGTAGGTCTCACCCGCGCCGGCCCAGTCGCCGCCGTGCGGCCCCGCCACGAGCACCACGACCGCGACCAGCGCGGCGCCCGCCGTGACCGCCGCGCTCGCAACGCCCATCCGCCGTTCGTTGTAGCGGCGGCATCCCAGCCACATCATCGAGATCGTCGAGACGAACGCGGCATTGCCGATCGCCACCGCCCACCAGGCCGAGCGATCCTGCGCCCAGACGAGGAAGGCCAGCAGCGCGAGCGGACCCGCCAGGAACGCTCCGGCCCAGATCCGGCCCACGGCGTCGTCGCGGCGCACGACGGTGTCGGTGATGAACACGGCTCCGCTGATCGAGACGGTCAGCGCTGTCATCGCCAGGACCGAGGTCAGATCAAGCTCCATCGGCGTCCTCCTTCGGCGTCGAGGCGGCACCGGGCAGCCGCACCGTGAAGGTCGTCCCCCGTCCGGGAGCACTGTCGACGAGGATGTCGCCGCCGTGCGCGCGGACGATGTCGCGGCTGATGGCGAGCCCCAGCCCGGTGCCGGCCACCATGCTCTCGCGCGCGGCACGGCCGCGGTAGAAGCGCTGGAACAGCTGGGGCAGGTCTTCTGCCGGGATGCCGGGACCGTCGTCACGCACGACGATCTCGACGTCCGCGTCGGCCGTGCGGGTGGTCAGGGCCAGCGTGCCCCCGTCGCTGTTGTAGATGATCGCATTCGCGATGAGGTTGTCGAGCACCTGGCGCAGGCGGGGCGCATCGATGTGGGCGCTCAGCGGGCGCACGGCGTGGGTGTCGATGGAGATACGGCGCTCCGCGGCCCGCGGAGTCAGCGACTCGGACGAGCGGAGGATGATGTCCGCCACGTCCGCGTCGGCCCGCTGCAACTCGACCCGCGTGTGCGCGTCATGCGTGCGCTGCGATGCCGCGAGGATGTCGCGGGTGATCCCCAGCAGGCGCTCCGCGTTGCGTCCGGCGACCTCGACATTGCGTCGCGCCCGCGCCGGAACGCTCGGATCCTCCAGGACCAGGTCGAGATAGCCCATGATCGAGGTCAGCGGGGTGCGCAGCTCGTGCGACACCGAGGCGACGAGCTCGTCACGCGCCTCCAGGGTCGCGAGGAGCTCACGCTCCTGGCGCTGAGTGCGCTCGAGCGCACGACCCAGTGCCCGCGCCTGTGCATCGAGCAGCGTCCGCTGTGCTGCGGCACGACGGGCGTTCACGAACGTCACGACGCTCACCGCGAGGATCGTCATCGGCAGCAGCAGGGTCGGCATGCCGATCACGTGGTCGGGATCGTGCGCGAGCGCGACGCCGAAAAGCGCCATGCTGGCCGCCATGCCGCCGACGATGCCGACGAGTCCGAAGTCTGCGGCGAGCCACATCGCCGGGAAGACCCACAGCAGTCCGATGCCGGTCGATCCCTCCGCGAAGCGCATCATGCCGACCGCGAGGATGTCGCCCGCGGGGATGACCAGCAGCCACTCCCGGTGCAGGCGATGCCACGGCACCAGAAGCACCGCCCCGGTCAGCAGGAACACCAGCGCGGCCCCGGCGAACAGCAGGGCCAGATCGCCGGCGAACCCCGGTGCGAACGCCAGGAACGTCGCCACCGCGACGACACCCGCCAGCATCAGCTGGTTCAGCAGCGCGGCGCGATCGCGCGTGCGGTCGGCCATGGGCGGCCCGGGCGCCGGCTCGTGCATACTGCGACGGTAGCGCGTGCCGGGGCCGTTTCCCCACAAGACGGCGGAAGGGCCGGAGCCCGAGGCTCCGACCCTTCCGTGCGATGCAGACCGAATCAGCGGCCCGACAGCTTCTCCCGCAGAGCGGCGAGCGCCTCATCGTCGGCGAGGGTGCCGACCGGGCTGGACTCGCTGGAGAACGACGACGACGGCTCGTTGCCGCCGAAGCCGGCGGCCTCGGCCTCGGCCGCCTTCGCGACCTGGGCCTTGTGGGCCTCCCAGCGCGCCTGGGCGGCAGCGTATTCCTGCTCCCACTTCTCGCGCTGCTCGTCGAAGCCTTCCTTCCACTGGTTGGTCTCCGAGTCGAAGCCCTCGGGGAACTTGTACTCCCCGTTCTCGTCGTACTCGGTGGCCATGCCGTAGAGGGCCGGGTCGAACTCGGTGCCGAACGGGTCGACGGCGTCGTTGGCCTGCTTGAGCGACAGCGAGATGCGGCGGCGCTCCAGGTCGATGTCGATGACCTTGACGAAGACCTCTTCGCCCACCGAGACGACCTGCTCAGCCAGCTCGACGTGCTTGCCCGACAGCTCCGAGATGTGCACGAGGCCCTCGATGCCGTCCGCCACGCGCACGAATGCGCCGAACGGAACGAGCTTGGTGACCTTGCCCGGTGCGATCTGGCCGATCGCGTGCGTACGGGCGAAGACCTGCCACGGGTCCTCCTGCGTCGCCTTCAGCGACAGCGAGACGCGCTCGCGGTCCAGGTCCACCTCGAGAACCTCGACGGTGACCTCCTGGCCGACCTCGACGACCTCGCTGGCGTGCTCGATGTGCTTCCAGCTGAGCTCGGAGACGTGCACGAGGCCGTCCACGCCGCCCAGGTCGACGAACGCACCGAAGTTGACGATCGACGAGACCGTGCCCTTGCGGATCTGACCCTTGTGCAGGTTGTTGAGGAAGTTCGTGCGCGACTCGGACTGCGTCTGCTCGAGCAGGGCGCGGCGCGAGAGCACCACGTTGTTGCGGTTCTTGTCGAGCTCGAGGATCTTCGCCTCGAGCTCCTGGCCCAGGTACGGGGTCAGGTCGCGGACGCGACGCAGCTCGATGAGCGACGCCGGCAGGAAGCCGCGCAGCCCGATGTCGACGATGAGACCACCCTTGACGACCTCGATGACCTGACCGGTCACGACACCGTCGTTCTCCTTGATCTTCTCGACGTCGCCCCAGGCGCGCTCGTACTGTGCGCGCTTCTTGGACAGGATGAGGCGGCCTTCCTTGTCCTCCTTCTGGAGGACCAGCGCCTCGACTTCATCGCCGACCTTGACGACCTCGTTGGGGTCGACGTCGTGCTTGATGGAAAGTTCGCGCGAGGGGATGACGCCCTCGGTCTTGTACCCGACGTCGAGGAGCACCTCGTCGCGGTCGATCTTCACGACGGTGCCTTCGATGAGGTCTCCGTCGTTGAAGAACTTCAGGGTCTTCTCGACCGCGGCCATGAAGTCCTCAGCAGAGCCGATGTCGTTGATGGCGACCTGCGTGGTGGCCGGGGCGGTCGTTGCGGTAGTCATGTAGTGGGTTGTCCTTGTTGGTTTCAGAGATCGGGCCCCGGCGCACGTGTTCCCCGTTCTGAGGAACAGAATGGATGCCGGAGCGAAGCGGATTGTGTTGCGGTTGTCGCTCGCGCATGCCGAACGGCCACACGATTGACACTCCAGGTTATCAGAACACCCCTGGTGCCCGCGATGTTCCCGCGGGCCGTCTACCGTTGAGTCGTGGCCGATTCCCCCGATGTCCTGACGTTCGTCTCCCCGCGGCGCAACCTGATCTTCCTGCTGGTGATCTGCGTGCTGTTCACTGCCATGGGCGTGGTCGTCCTGGTGCTCGCGCCGACCAAGACCCTGAACCTCATCGTCGGCGTCGCGGCCATCGGGTTCTTCGGCGCCGGCGGCGGATACTCACTGGTCCGGCAGTGGCGGCGCTCCACCGTGCTGGTCGCCGACGACGAGGGCATCCGCATCACCGACGCGGGCCGGATCCCCTGGGCCGACGTCGATCGGATCGGCGTCACGAGCGATGGCCTGGGCATCCGCCTGCGCCGCTACGACACCTTCCTGTCCACCTGCCCCGCGGGAACCGAGCACACCGCGACGTCCCTGCGCGCAGCCCGTACGCGCAACTCCGGCTATGACCTCGTGTTCGCCGCACGGCTGCTCGGCCGGCCCGCCGGCGAGGCCGCACGCGATCTGCAGCGCCGCCGGCCGGCCGCCTGAGGCGCACTCAGCCGAGCACGGCGCGGGGGTCGCGCCCGCGTGCGACGAGCGCCCGCGCACCGAGCACCAGCATCCCGATCCCGATGCCCACGACCGTCGCCGCGAACCGGTCGAGCAGAAGCCTCGCCGGGTCGCCCGGATGCGCCGCGTTGCTGATCAGCAGCGCCAGCGGCGTGATGAACAGCATCGCGAACCCGTAGTTGCGGGGCACGAAAAGCTCGGTGCCGAGCTGCAGCACGAGCGCGACGACGACGACCGCCCATCCCGGCATCGCCACCATGAGCAGCGGCGCGGCCAGCAGGACGCCGGCGGCGGTCCCGACGACACGGTGCGTGCCCTTGGCGATCCACGGGCCGCGCAGCGACACCGACGCCGGCACGACCGCCGACAGCACCGCCCAGTACACGTGCTCGAGCCCGAGCGCGAGCGCGACGGCTGCGGCGAGGGTGGATGCCGCGACGACGTCGACGAGCATGCCGTCGCCCGCGGCATCCCGCAGGCGACCGCGGACGGCACGGTCGCCGGACCCGGCGGAGCGCCGCACGCGCCCCGTCGCCACGGCCCCGGCCGCGCCCACGAGCACCGCGAACGCCGCCGTCGCGACCGTCACTCCGACGGCCAGTGCAGCCTGGGCCGCTCCGAGCGCCGGCGCTCCGGCGAATGCCCCGGACGCGAAGATGAAGAAGAGGGGTCCCGCCGGCTTCCACCGCACGACATTGCCCAGCACGCACGCCACGATGCCCACGGCGACGACCACGACGGTGCCGGACCACGGCCGCCAGGGCAGGTGCGCGGCGGCGAGTCCGATGAGGACGGAAGCCGTGAGCCCGGCTCCCATCAGCGCCTGCAGTCGTGCGCGGGCGCCCGGCCCCAGCTCGCGGCCGAACACGGCCGCGAAGGCGCCGAACGCCGCGGCACCCAGCAGATCGAGCCGATCGATGGCGAGCAGCACGAGCATCGGGACGCCGATGCTGACCATGCAGCGGACGGCGACGCGCCACGCTCCCCCGTCGGGTCCGAAATGGAACAGCTGCGCACCGAACGCCCTCATCGATCTCCTGTCTTTTCTTTCACCAGTGAACTATTATAGTTCACGCGTGAAAGGATTGACGCCATGGACGATGCCGTCGACCGCATCCGGGCCGAGTGGGCCGAGATGCGCCCCGAACTCGACACCGCGCCGGTCGCGGTCATCGGGCGCATCCTGCTGGCGGCCAAGACGCTGCAGGAGAGAGCCGATCGGAACCTGGCCGACGCCGGTGTGAGCCGCGCGGAGTTCGATCTGCTCAGTCAGCTGCGCCGCAGCCCCGAGCCGCTGCGTCCGGGCGATCTGACCCGCGGTGTCGTGGGGTCGCCTGCGGCGACCACGAAACGCCTCCACCGCCTGGGCGAGGCCGGCTTCGTCGTGCGCTCCGCCGATCCGGACGACGGGCGCGCGGTGCGCGTGTCGCTGACCGACGAGGGACGCGCACTCATCGACCGCGTGCTGCCGACGCAACTGGCCGAAGAGGCCGGGCTGCTGACGGCGCTCGCGCCGGAGCGGCAGGGCGAGCTGGCCGACCTGCTGCGGACGCTGCTGGTCTCCTGGGGCGTGTGATCAGACCCCGGCGCGCTCGGCGCACGCCACGCACAGCATCGCCATCGGGCGCACGCGCAGCCGGCCGACCGGGATGGGCTTGCCGCAGCCCTGGCAGACGCCGTAGGTCCCGGCATCCCACCTCCCCTGCGCGGCCGTGACCGCGTCGCGCTCCCGCTCCTGCTCGGCGCGCAGCCCCACGATGCGCGACCACTCCGCCGACAGGGTCACCCCCTCCGGGTCATGCTCGTCGTCGGCGGTGTCCTGCCCGCGCGCGGCCGCCAGGGCGTCCAGATCCGCATCGAGCGCCGCGATCGTCTGCGCGATCTCGTCGGCACGCGCTGCGAGCCGGGCGCGGAACTCTTCGCGGTGGGCCTCGTCCATGATTCCCCGAGCTTAGGACCCACGTGCGCCGATCGGGGGCAATAGCGTGGTGACATGCGCATCACCCAGCCGTTCCGAGCGACCCGTCGTGCGCCGCTGCTGCAGGTGCTCAAGTCGGCGGTCGCGACGATCATCGCCTGGCTGCTGTGCGCCTGGCTGATCCCCGGACCGCTCCCGGTCTTCGCCGCGATCGCCGCGCTGCTGGTCGTGCAGCCGAGCCTGAACCAGTCGTTTTCGAAGGCCGTGGAGCGCACCGTGGGCGTCATCATCGGCGTCGCCGTGGCGGGCGTGCTCGGACTCGTGCTGGGCAACGGCACCTGGATCGTCATCGCCGCGATCCTGATCGCGCTCGTCCTCGCCTGGGCACTGCGGATGACCGCGGGCACGGCGAACCAGGTCGCCATCAGCGCGATGCTCGTGCTGGCCCTGGGCACCGGCACCCGCGGCTACGCGGTCGACCGCATCGTCGAGACCATGATCGGCGCCGTCATCGGCTTCATCGTGAACGTCGTCATCGTCCCGCCACTCGCCGTCGCGCCCGCCCACCGCAGCGTGGATCTGCTCGGCACGGAACTCGCCGACACGCTCGACCGCCTGGCCGACGCCCTGCAGCGCCCGCAGACGTCCGCCTCCCTGACCGAGCTGCTGGTGACCGCGCGGCTGCTGCGGCCCATGCGCGACAGCGCGGACGGTGCGATCCGCACGGCCACGGAGTCGCTCACCCTCAATCCGCGCGCCGCGCGGCACCGGGTGGAGCTGGCCGAGCTGCAGGGGCTCGTCGACCGCTTCTCGACGGTCGTCACCCAGACGATCGGCATGACCCGCACGTTCTGCGACCGCTACGACGCCGACCTCGAGCGCGAGCCGACCGTCAGCGCGATCGCCGACCAGCTCCACCGCGCCGCACACGATGTGCGTCTGCTCGTGCAGCGGCTCGAGGACGAGACCGGCCTCGCGCCCGCCGAAGAGGACGAGCCCGCGCTCACGCGACCGCTGTCGGTGGCGGCGCCCCGCTCCGGGCACTGGGTGCTCGTCGGGTCGCTGCTCGTGGACCTGCACCGCATCCATGACACGTTGACGGAGGACGCCCCGCCCGTGTCACACTGACACGATGGCCGCTCCCCTGATGCTGCTCGACTCCGCCTCGCTCTACTTCCGCGGATTCTACGGAGCCCCGGCATCCATCACCGCTCCCGACGGCACGCCCGTCAACGCCGTCCGCGGATTCCTCGACATCATCGCCAAGCTCGTCACGACCTACCGGCCCGGCCCGGTGGTCGCCTGCTGGGACGACGCATGGCGCCCTCGGTGGCGCGTCGACCTCATCGAGTCGTACAAGGCGCACCGGGTCGCTCGCACGCTGGCGGACGGCACATGGGCCGAAGACGTCCCGCCCGAACTCACCGTGCAGGTGCCGATCATCCGCGAGGTGCTGGAGGCGATCGGGATGCCGCCGGTCGGCGCCGTCGACAGCGAAGCCGACGACGTGATCGGCACGCTGGCCGCACGGGCGACCGGACCCGTCGACGTGGTCACCGGCGACCGCGATCTCTTCCAGGTCGTCGACGACGCCCGTGGCGTGCGCGTCGTCTACACCGCGCGCGGGATGAGCAGGCTCGAGGTCGTCACCGACGAGGTCGTGCAGTCGAAGTACGGTGTGCACGCCGCGCAGTACGTGGACTTCGCGGTGCTGCGGGGCGACCCTTCGGACGGCCTGCCCGGCGTGGCGGGGATCGGCGAGAAGACGGCGGCGGGGCTGCTGTCCGCCCACGGCGACCTCGCCGGCATCCGCGCGGCGGCCGACGCCGGGCAGGGGCTCACACCGCGAGCCCGCGCGAGCGTGGTCGCCGCGGCCGACTACCTCGATGTGGCGCCCGCCGTGGTGCGCGTGGCCGACGACGCCGATGTGCCGCCGGCGCCGACAGAGCCGCCGACGCCGGATGCCGACGCCGCCGCAGCGCTCGCTGCGCGGTGGGGCCTGGGCTCGTCGATGGATCGCGTCCTGGCCGCCCTGGCCGGCTAGCCGATCAGCCGGCGAGCTCGTGCGTCGTGCGGATCCACTCGTCGAGCTTGGCCGCCGCGGCGCCGCTGTCGACGACCGCAGCGCCGTCGTGCAGCGCCTCGGTGAGACGCTCCAGGATCGGCCGCTGCACCTGCGTCGGGTCGCGGAACAGGCGGTACGAGACCAGGCCCGCCGCCGCGTTCAGCAGGACGACGTCGCGCACCGGACCTTCCTCGCCGCCGAGCGTGCGACGGACGACCTCGGCATTGTGCGCCGGATCGCCGCCGATGAGGTCCTCGAGTCGCGCGAGCGGCAGGCCGAGGTCGGGCGGGTAGATGTCGTGCTCGTGGATGTCGCCGAGGCTGACCTCCCACACGCGGGTGTGGCCGGTCGTCGTCATCTCGTCGAGGCCGTCGTCGCCGCGGAAGACGAGCGCCGTCGCGCCACGGGTGCGGAACACGCCCGTGATCAGCGGCACACGGTCGAGCTGGGCGACGCCGACGGCATTGGCCTCGGCGCGGGCCGGGTTGCACAGCGGACCGAGGAAGTTGAACACCGTGGGGATGCCGAGCTCGGCACGCGTCGGACCCGCGTGACGGAAGCCCGGGTGGAACGCCGACGCGAAGGCGAAGGTGATGCCGGTGCGCGCGAGCACCTCGGCCACGGTCTCGGGCGAGAGGGTGAGGTCCAGACCGAGCGCAGCGAGCACGTCGCTCGACCCCGACGAAGAGCTCGCCGCCTTGTTGCCGTGCTTGACGACGGGCACGCCGGATGCCGCGGCCACCACGGCAGACATGGTGGAGATGTTCACGGTGCCCACGCGGTCGCCGCCCGTGCCCACGATGTCGAGCACGTCGGCGCTGACCGGCAGCGGCAGCGCCGCTTCGAGGATGGCGTCGCGGAAGCCGACGACCTCGTCGACGGTCTCCCCCTTCCGCCGCAGAGCGACGAGGAAGCCCGCCAGCTGCGACGGCGTCGCCTCGCCCGCCATGACCTCGCGCATCGCCCACGTCGCCTCCGAGACGCTCAGATCGCGCCCTTCCAGAAGTGCGGTGAGGACATCGGGCCACGACGTGAGATCTGCCATGACTGAAGATCCTACTGGGCGAGACCGCTCCGACCCCTTCGCATGACGACGACCGCCCTTCAGACGGACTGACGCATTCACCGGGGATTCTCAGCGCGGATCCAGCCGTTCCGCGGCGGATTCGCATCGATCCGGCGGTCACTTCTTAGGTTGCCCTAACCCGCGATCCGGGTGCTTTCGGGCATGCCGATGCGAGAATCCCGCCGCAGAATCGGCCATAATGGTCTGCGTGACGACCCCAGCGACTTTCAATCAGGCTTTGCGCACAGTGAAGCGACCTGACCCGGTCGCCGTCGGCACGATCGTCTGGCTCGGCAGCGAGGTGATGTTCTTCGCGGGTCTCTTCGCGATCTACTTCACGCTGCGCAGTACTTCCCCCGACCTGTGGGCGGAGATGACGCAGCACCTGAACGTGCCGTATGCCGCCGTGAACACGATCATCCTCGTGCTCTCGTCGGTGACATGTCAGATGGGCGTGTTCGCGGCGGAGCGGTTCCAGCCCTATTCCGTGAAGAAGCGCGGGCCCCTGGGCTGGGGCATGGTGGAGTGGTTCTTCCTGACCTTCGCGATGGGCGCGATCTTCGTGTCCGGACAGGTGTGGGAGTACGCCCAGCTCGTCGCCGAGGGCATGCCGATCCACGCGAACGCCTATGCCTCCGCGTTCTACCTCACGACCGGCTTCCACGCCCTGCACGTGACCGGCGGCCTCATCGCCTTCCTCCTGGTGATCGGACGCGCCTACGCCGTGAAGAACTTCGGGCGCAAGGAGATGACGACCTCCATCGTCGTGTCGTACTACTGGCACTTCGTCGACGTCGTCTGGATCGCCCTGTTCCTCGTCATCTACTTCCTGAAATAAGAAGCGAAGGCCGCATCGAAATGGCACGTGAGAAGAAGCGTCGCGCCTCCGGGCGCCGCAGTCCCCTGGCAGCAGTCGCCCTCATCGGGATCGGTCTGCTGGCGACCGGCGGCATCTACGCCGGCGCCTCGGCGGCCGTCGCCGCCACCAACGACACGTCGACGTCCGCCTCGACGGCGCTGACCGTCGACGACGGCAAGAAGCTGTTCCAGGCCAACTGCGCCACCTGTCACGGCATGGACCTGCAGGGCTCCGACGACGGACCGTCGCTGGTGGGCGTCGGCGAGCTCGCCGTCGAGTTCCAGGTGTCGACCGGACGCATGCCGCTGGCCATGCAGGGCCCGCAGGCGCCGGAGAAGCCGGCCCAGTTCACCGAGGACCAGATCAAGGCGCTCGCCGCCTATGTCCAGTCGGTGGCCCCCGGCCCGACCTACCCCTCCGCGGAGACGCTCGACGGAAAGGGCGACGTCGCCAACGGCGCGGAGATCTTCCGCACCAACTGCGCGATGTGCCACAACGTCGCCGGCGCGGGCGGCGCCCTCACCCAGGGCAAGTTCGCTCCGTCGCTGGAGTCGACGAGCGCACTCCACATGTACGCCGCGATGGTGACGGGACCGCAGAACATGCCCGTGTTCAGCAACCTGAACCTGAACCTCGACGAGAAGCGCGACATCATCTCGTACCTGCTCTACCTGCAGGACCACGAGTCGGTCGGCGGCTTCGGCCTCGGTTCGCTCGGCCCCGTCGCGGAGGGCCTCTTCATCTGGATCTTCGGCATCGGCACCCTCATCGGTGTGACGGTGTGGATCACCGCGAAGTCCAACTGATCGTTCACGCAATTCCACGCACGAGGAGCACCATGGCACACGAGGAAGACCCGCTCGAGCACGAGAGGGCTTCGTGGAAGCCCTCCCCCGGGCTCGCCGTCGCGGTCCCCGATCCGGTGCAGAACAGCGAGCTGCCGCCGCACCGCGAGCGGGTCACCGACAAGGATCCCGCCGCCATGAAGCGCGCGGTCCGCACGGTCTACACGCTGTTCTACCTGTCGGTCGCCGCGAGCATCTGGGCGGTCGCCGCCTACATGATCTTCCCGATCGAAGACGGCCAGATCACGAGCATCCGGCACAACAACCTGTTCATCGGGATCGGCATCGCCCTGGCGCTGCTTGCGATCGGCATCGGCGCGATCCACTGGTCCAAGGCGATCATGTCCGACAAGGAGTTCGTCGAGCCGCGTCACGCCACGCGTGGTCGTGACACGACCCGTGAGGCCGCCATCAAGGCGTTCGCCGATGCCAACGAGGAGTCCGGCTTCGGCCGCCGCGCGATGGTCCGCAACTCGCTGATCGCGGCGGTCGTGGCATCCATCGCCCCCGGCGTGGTGCTCTTCCGCGGCCTCGCTCCGCAGAGCAGCCCCTCGAACCCGTACGCCGGCGACCCCGTGCACCTGCTCAGCCAGACGATGTGGAAGAAGGGCATGCGCCTGGCGCACGACCCCAGCGGCGTGCCCATCAAGGCATCCGACGTCACCCTCGGCTCGGCGTTCCACGTCATCCCCGAAGCGCTGGCCGATGTCAGCCACGCGGAGGGCTACCTCGACGAGAAGGCCAAGGCCATCGTGCTGCTCATGCGCCTGCCGGTCGACCAGCTGCACCCCGAGCCCGGCCATGAGGACTGGGGCTTCGACGGCATCGTCGCCTACTCCAAGGTCTGCACGCACGTCGGCTGCCCGGTTGCTCTGTACGAGCAGCAGACGCATCACCTGCTGTGCCCGTGCCACCAGTCGCAGTTCGATGTGTCGCATGGCGCACGCGTCATCTTCGGCCCGGCTGCGCGTGCACTGCCGCAGCTGCCCATCGAAGTCGACGACGAAGGCTACATCGTCGCCAAGAGCGACTTCCACGAACCCGTCGGCCCGAGCTTCTGGGAGCGTCATTGAGTACTGCAACCGCCACCTCACGTTTCCAAGAGGAGACGAAGGAAAAGCCGCTCGGCGGGCGATTCGTCGGCTGGGCCTCGAACTACATCGATGAGCGGACGAGCCTCTCCGGCTTCGTCAAAGAGCTCGGCCGCAAGATCTTCCCCGACCACTGGTCGTTCATGCTGGGCGAGATCGCACTGTGGAGCTTCGTCGTCATCCTGCTCTCGGGCACGTTCCTGACATTCTTCTTCCAGGCCTCCATGGTCGAGACCCACTACGCGGGCTCGTTCATCCCGATGCGCGGCGTCGAGATGTCCGCCGCGCTCGACTCGACGCTCCGGCTGTCGTTCGACATCCGCGGCGGCCTGCTCGTCCGGCAGATCCACCACTGGGCCGCGCTCGTGTTCGTCGCCGGCATCGGCGTGCACATGCTGCGCATCTTCTTCACGGGCGCCTTCCGCAAGCCGCGCGAGCTGAACTGGGTGATCGGCTTCATCCTCTTCATCCTGGCGATGGCCGAGGGCTTCACCGGATACTCCCTGCCTGACGACCTGCTCTCCGGCAACGGTCTGCGCATCATCGACGGCATGGTCAAGGGCATCCCGCTCGTGGGCACCTGGATCTCGTTCCTGCTCTTCGGGGGCGAGTTCCCCGGCAACCAGATCGTGGGGCGTCTGTACACCCTGCACATCCTGCTGCTGCCGGCGATCCTCGTCGCGCTGCTGGTGCTCCACCTGATGCTGATGGTCATCAACAAGCACACGCAGTTCGCCGGCCCGGGCCGCAAGAACAGCAACGTCGTGGGCTACCCGATGATGCCGGTCTACATGTCGAAGATGGGCGGCTTCTTCTTCATCGTCTTCGGTGTGATCGTCCTGATCGCCTCACTGTTCACGATCAACCCGATCTGGAACTACGGCCCGTACGACCCGTCCCCCGTCTCGGCCGGCACCCAGCCCGACTGGTACATCGGCTTCGCGGACGGCGCACTGCGTCTCGTGCCGCCGCACCTGGAGTTCGTGTGGCTCGATCGCACCTGGTCGTTCAACATCATCCTGCCGCTGCTGGTGCTGGGTCTGTTCATCGTCCTGGTGCTCATCTACCCGTTCATCGAGGCGTGGGTCACGGGCGACAAGCGTGAACACCACATCGCGCAGCGTCCCCGCCACGCGGCCACCCGGACGGCCATCGGCGTCGCCGGCGTGATCTTCTACGCGGTGCTGTGGGCCGCGGCGTCGTCCGACCTCATCGCCACGCACTTCTCGCTGACGATGGAAGGCGTGATCCACACGCTCCAGGCGCTTCTGATCCTCGGGCCGATCATCGGGTACTTCGTCACCAAGCGGATCGCGATCGCGCTGCAGAAGAAGGACCGCGAGATCGTCCTGCACGGCTACGAGTCCGGCCGGATCGTGCGTCTCCCCGGTGGCGAGTTCACCGAGGTGCACCGCACCGTCGACCAGTACGACCGCTTCAAGCTGGTCGACTACGAGACGTACGAGCCGCTCGTGGTGCGTCCGAACGCGAAGGGCAAGATCGGCTTCTGGCAGAACACCCGCTCGGCACTGTCGCGCTGGTTCTTCGAGGACCGTCTCACCCCCGTCACGCAGACGGAGCTCGACGCGGCCGTGGCGCACCAGCACCACACGCTGGAAGAGGTCAACGCGACCACGTCCGCCGAGATCCAGGGCGCGCACGCCCGTGCCGGCCACCCCGAGTCGCCGCTGCGGCCGCAGGAGCCCGACGCGAAGACGGGTGAGATCCCGACCACTCCGACGTCGGTCCTCAGCGACGACGAAGAGAACAAGCACCACAGGGAGAAGGACCGCGACCAGTAGGCTGCACCGCCTCAATCCCTGGGCCCCGCCCGCACACTGTGCGGCGGGGCCCTTCTCGTCGGTCACAGAGCCGCAGCGAACAGGACGCCCTCTCCCCCGTCGAAGGGCACGCCGCGGAACCCGGGCGCCCGCGCGATCTCCCGGAAGCCCCACCGGCGGTGGGCGGCGATGGATGCCGCATTCCGCACGTTCGTGAAGTAGTAGGCGTGATCCGCGCCCGACCGCCGAATCAGTTCGAGGCGGGCGGCGACCAGGGCCGCGCCCACTCCCCTGCCCCGCTGCGCCGTGCGCACGCGCACGCCCATCAGGTACTCGCCCGCCGGGGCGGCGTCGGCCACGTCGTCGTAGCGACGCGTCGCCGCCCAGCCGACCGGCTCGCCGTCGCTCTCCGCGATGCAGAGACGCTCGTGCGCGGCATCCACCGCCCCGGTCGCCCAGGTGCGGAAGCGCTCGTGCGTGGCGCCGTCGCCGTGTGCCTGCACCTCGAGGATCGCATCGATATCGGATGGGCGGGCGATGCGTACGGAGAGCGACATGGCGTCCAGCGTACCGTCGTACCGTCCGCCTGACTTGGCCCGCCCGGCCCGCCACGACGGCCGCGGAGAGGACAGCTGCAGCCCGAGAGAACGGGGAATCCCCGCACCTTCGGCCTGCAGCTGTTCTCTCGCTTGGCCGATGTGGGCGGTCCCGCGCGCGGCGACGCGACCGCGCACGGCTGATCGGCGGTGCGTCGTCGAGGCCAGCCCGCGCGCGGTGAGAGTGCACCTGGTGGACGAGAGGTAGGGAAACAACCGCTTCCTCGTCCACCAGATGCACTCTCAGCGATGGGGGGCGGTACGCGGGGCTCGGGGCGAGCGAAGCCCGGACGCACGCTCGCACTCCACGAACGAAAAGGGCCCCGGCCCGGGAAACCCGGTGCCAGGGCCCTGTGAAGGGGTGCTCAGCGAGCGAAGTGCCCGCGGTAGTACTCGAAGACCCAGCCGACGATCGCGACCGCGAAGATGCCCAGCCCGATCGGCAGCATCCACGTTCCGACGGCGAGTCCGATCATGGCGAACGCCGCAGACAGCGCCAGCACGAGCGGCCACCACGACCAGGGCGAGAACTCGCCCATCTCGGGGTCGCCGTCGTCGATGTCGGCCGTGAGGACGTCAGCGGGCAGCTCGCCGCCCTGTGCGCGGTGCACGCGGCCGATGTAGAACGCGATCAGCGCGGACATGAGCCCGACGAAGAGCAGAGCGATCGTGCCCACCCACTCCACACCGTGGTTCCACGGCAGGTCGGGGTGCGGAAGCGCCGACCACACCGTGTAGACGGCGGACATCAGCACGAAGAACGCGCAGATCACCCACCAGACGACGACATTGGTACGCATCTACTTCGCCTCTCCGCTCACGACAGCCACAGAATGGACGCCTTCGGGCGCCGCCTCGGGGTGGTTCAGGTCGAACGCGGGGCGCTCGCTGCGGATGCGCGGGATCGACGTGAAGTTGTGCCGCGGCGGCGGGCAGCTGGTGGCCCACTCGAGCGACGCACCGTAGCCCCACGGGTCGTTCACGGTCACCTTCGGAGCGTTCCGGGCGGTGATCCACACGTTCAGGATGAACGGGATCATCGACGAGCCCAGCAGCATCGCACCGATCGTGGACACCTGGTTCATCCAGGTCCAGCCGTCGGACGGCGCATAGTCGGCGTAGCGTCGCGGCATACCGTCGACGCCGGCCCAGTGCTGCACGAGGAACGTCATGTGGAATCCGATGAACAGCATCCAGAAGTGCACCATGCCCAGACGCTCGTTCAGCATCTTTCCGGTCCACTTCGGCCACCAGAAGTAGAAGCCCGAGAACATCGCGAACACGACCGTGCCGAACACCACGTAGTGGAAGTGCGCCACGACGAAGTACGAGTCGGACAGGAAGAAGTCCAGCGGCGGAGAGGCGAGGATGACGCCGGTGAGACCGCCGAAGATGAACGAGGCGAGGAAGCCGATCGCGAAGACCATCGGCGTCTCGAACGTGATCGAGCCGCGCCACATGGTGCCGATCCAGTTGAAGATCTTCACACCCGTGGGGACCGCGATGAGCATCGTCATCAGCGAGAAGAACGGCAGCAGGACCGCACCCGTCACGTACATGTGGTGCGCCCAGACCGATGCCGACAGCGCGGCGATCGAGATGGTGGCGTACACGAGCGTCTTGTAGCCGAAGATCGGCTTGCGGCTGAAGACCGGGAAGACCTCGCTCACGATGCCGAAGAACGGCAGCGCGATGATGTAGACCTCGGGGTGGCCGAAGAACCAGAACAGGTGCTGCCACAGCAGCACGCCACCGTTCGCGGCGTCGTAGATGTGCGCACCGAGGATGCGGTCGGCCGCACCCGCGAGGATCGCCGCGGCCAGCACCGGGAAGACCATCAGGATCAGGATGCTGGTGATCAGCGTGTTCCACGAGAAGATCGGCATGCGCCACATCGTCATGCCCGGTGCGCGCATCGTGATGACCGTCGTGACGAAGTTGACGGCGCCGAGGATGGTGCCGAAACCGCTCATGCCCAGGCCCAGGAACCACAGGTTGCCACCCGCGCCGGGTGAGAACGTCGCATTCGCCAGCGGCTGGTAGGCGAACCAGCCGAACGCCGCCGCACCCTGCGGGGTCAGGAACCCGGCCACCGCGATGAGCGAACCGAACAGGAACAGCCAGAACGCGAACGCGTTCAACCGCGGGAACGCGACATCGGGCGCACCCAGCTGCAGCGGCAGGATCGCGTTCGCGAAACCCGCGAACAGCGGCGTCGCGAACATCAGCAGCATGATCGTGCCGTGCATCGTGAACAGCTGGTTGAACTGATCCTTGGTGGCGACGATCTGGATGCCGGGCTCGAACAGCTCGGCGCGGATGATCAGGGCCATCACGCCGCCGAGCATGAAGAACATCACCGACGAGATCAGGTACATGTACCCGATGATCTTGTGGTCGGTGGAGGTGATCCACCGGACGACGATGTTGCCCTTGGACTCGACGCGCGTCGAGGACATCAGCGCCGCCTGGCGGGGCGGCAGCGTGGTGCGGCCGCTTTCCTGCAACGGGAGCGTTGTCGCCATCTCAGTTCTCTCCCTCGTTCTGCGCGCCCGTGCCCGGCTCATTGCCGAGACGGTCGTACGCGTCCGTGATGTCTCCGGTGTTGCCCTCGGCACGCAGCTCGTCGAGGTGCTGCTGGTACTCGTCGGCGCTGACCACCTTCACGCGGAAGAGCATGGCCGAGTGGTACTCGCCGCACAGCTCCGCGCACTTGCCCTGATAGGTGCCCTCACGGGTCGGCGTGAAGGACCACGAGTTGTCCCGGCCGATGTAGAGGTCCTTCTTGTACAGGAAGTCGATGATCCAGAACGAGTGCGCGACGTCGCGCGACTCGAGGTCGATGCGCACGCTCTCGTTCACGGGCAGGTACAGGGTGGGCAGGGCGTCCTGGTCGACGTTGCCGCTCTTGTCGGGCTGGGCCTGCGTGCCCATCGACCAGACGGCGTCGGAGTTGTCGGAGGCCTCGCCGTTGTACTGGAAGTCCCACGACCACTGCTTGCCGATGGCCGTCACCGACACGTCGGGGTTCTGGTCCTGCGTCTCGAGGATCGTCTGGTCACGCGCGGTGAACGAGAACATGCCCGCCACGAGGATCAGCGGCACGACCGTGTAGAAGATCTCGATCGGCATGTTGTAGCGCAGCTGGACCGGCAGCCCCGTCTGACCCTTGCGACGACGGTAGGCGATCATCGCCCACAGCATGAGGCCCCAGGTGATGAGGCCGACGATCAGGAGAACGACCCAGGAGTTGGTCCACAGCGCCGCCACCATCTCGGTGTGGTTGGTCGCCGGCGGTGCGTCGGCATCCTCGAAACCGGGTAGGAACCCGTGGAGCTGGGTCGAAGTGCAACCCGCCAGCAGAACGGCCGCAGCGGTCCCGAGCGGGAGGGCGAGCCAGCGGAGGCGACGTTTCGAGGGCACAGTGCACCTTTCCGGATCAACGAACTGACAGAGGCCAGTCTAGAGCAACCTCCCACCTGATTCTGGCCATTCGTCCAGGTGGAGGCTCCGCGCCGACGGCGCGATCAGAGCTCAGTGGAAGCTGTCGCCGCAGGCGCAGCTGCCCGACGCGTTGGGGTTGTCGATGGTGAAACCCTGCTGCGCGATGGTGTCCTGGTAGTCGATCGTGGCGCCGTCCAGGTACGGGATGCTCATCTCGTCGACGATGACCTCCACGCCGTCGAAGTCCACGGTGTGGTCGCCGTCGAGGAACCGCTCGTCGAAGTAGAGCTGGTAGATGAGACCCGAGCATCCCCCGGGCTGCACGGCCACGCGGAGACGCAGGTCATCGCGACCTTCCTGAGCGAGCAGGCTCTGGACCTTCTGCGCGGCGGCGTCGGTCAGCAGCACTCCGTGCTCGCGGACGGGCTGATCGGTCGTCAGTGCGGTGTCGGTCATGGCATTCCTCCGTGAGTGGCGGGTGGATGCCACGAGTCTACGCCCGAGGCGAACGCCGGGGCCGCCCGTTCAGGCGTGTTCAGACGGTGCGCGCGTCGAGTCGTTCGAGCAGCAGCGCCTCCGCCGTCAGGGCGTTGTGGAAAGTGCCCAGGTGAAGCGACTCATTCGGGCTGTGCGCCCGCGCGTGCGGGTCCTCGACCCCGGTCACGAGAATCTGCGCCTCCGGGAACTCGCGCACGAGATCAGCGATGAACGGGATCGATCCGCCCACCCCCAGATCGACCGGCGTGACGTCATAGCCGCCCTCCAGCGCCGCCCGCGCCTCCTCCACGGCCCAGCCGGAGCCGTCGACGAGGAAGCCGTCGCCGAAGTCGACGTCGGAGAACGTCAGCTCGGCCCCGAACGGCGCGTGCGCGCGCAGATGCGCGGCGATGGCCTCGTAGGCGTCCTGCGCGCGCTGTCCGGGCGCCACGCGGGCGCTCACGACCACCTTCACCTCAGGGCTGAGCGTGTTCGACGCGTTCACGACGCTCGGGGCGTCGATGCCGGTCACCGTGATCGACGGCTTGTTCCAGATCCGGCTGAGGATGCTGTCGCGCCCGATCGGGGCGACCCCGTCGGGAAGGCCGGCCTCGTCGCGCAGCGTCTCCTCGGTGTACGCGGGGGTCGGGGCATCCCGCACCGTCATCCCCTCGACCGCGACGGCGCCGTCATCGTCCCACAGCGTCGCGAGCAGCTTCACCGTCGCCATCATCGCGTCGGGCACGGCTCCCCCGAACATGCCGGAGTGCGAGGCGTGCTCGAGCGTGCGCACGGTGAGCGTGAACCGCGCGTTGCCGCGCAGCGAGACCGTGAGGGCCGGCGTGCGGGCGTCCCAGTTGCCCGAATCGGCCACGACGATGACGTCGGCCCGCAGCGCGTCGGCATTGTCGGAGAGGAACTGCGCGAAGGAGCGCGAGCCGGCCTCCTCCTCGCCCTCGATGAACAGCGCCACCCCGAGGTCGAGGTCGTCGCCCAGCGCCGCCCGCAGCGCCCGCAGGGCCCCGATGTGCACCATGACGCCGGCCTTGTCGTCGGCGGCGCCGCGCCCGTACAGCCGCCCGTCGCGCACGGTCGGCTCGAACGGCGTCGACTCCCACAGGGACTCGTCGCCGACCGGCTGCACGTCGTGGTGCGCGTACAGCAGGATCGTCGGCCTGCCCCTGCGGGCCGCGCGCGTGGCCAGCACGGCCGGCATGCCGCGCTCGGGTCCGCCGTCGATCGCGGCGTCACGGATCTCGACGCGGTCGAACAGCCCGGTGCCCTCCGCCAGAGCCTTGACCGCCTCGGCGCTGCGCTGCACCTGAGCGCGGTCGAAGCCGGGGAAAGCCACCGACGGGATGCGCACGAGCGCCCCCAGATCGGCGAGTGCCGCGGGCACCGCATCGGCGGCGGCGGCGTGGACGGCTTCGTGTCGAGGCGTCTGTGAGGTCATGCGGGTAATCTTAAGGGCACCCCATCCCCGATCCCGAGGTTCATCCGTGTCCAAGAAGACAGCCGCCGACGAGAACGACGTCACCGATTCCACGCCTGCGAGCGGCAAGGGACGTCCCACTCCGTCGCGCGCCGAGCAGGAGGCCGCCCGCAAGCGGCCCCTCGTCCCGGACACCAAGGAGGCCCGTCAGCGCCAGAAGGCCGATCTGGCCGCGCAGCGTGAGAAGGCGCGCGTCGGCATGGCCGCCGGCGACGACAAGTATCTGCCCGCCCGCGACAAGGGGCCGCAGCGACGCTTCGTGCGCGACTACATCGACGCCGGCTGGCACGTCGGCGAGCTCGTGATGCCGCTGATGATCCTCGTGATCGTCATCATGATGGTCAACCTCGTGATGCTGCAGGTCTACGCGATGATCGTGCTGTGGGCCTACGTCGTCCTCGTGATCATCGACATGGTCATGACGTCGATCCGGGTGAAGAAGGCGGCGGACAAGAGGTTCGGCGGCCGGCGCGAGAAGGGCCTCGGCTGGTACGGCGCGATGCGCACCATCCAGATGCGGTGGATGCGGCTGCCCAAGCCCCAGGTCAAGCGCGGGCAGTACCCGACGAAGTGAGCCCGCGGTTGATCTGCCGCGCCCACAGCGGACCGCGGTAGAGGAACGCCGTATACCCCTGGACGAGGTCGGCTCCGGCATCCCGTCGCTCCTGCACGTCGGCCGCCGTCTCGATGCCGCCGACGGCGATCACGGTGAACGTGCCGGGCACGACCTGTCGCACCTGACGCAGGACGTCGAGCGCGCGCTGCTTCAGCGGGGCGCCCGACAGGCCGCCCTCCCCCGCCGCGGCGACGATCGCGGGATCGGTGGTCAGCCCGTCCCGCGAGATCGTCGTGTTGGTGACGATGATGCCCGACAGGCCCAGCTCGACCGCCATCGTCGCGATCGCGGCGATCTCGTCGTCGGGCAGGTCGGGGGCGATCTTCACCAGCAGCGGGGTCGAGCCCGCGGCATCCTGCACCGCCCGCAGCAGCGGGCGCAGCGTCTCGACCGCCTGCAGACCGCGCAGGCCGGGGGTGTTCGGCGACGACACGTTCACCGCGAGGTAGTCGGCCAACGGCGACAGCAGGGTCGCGCTGCGCACGTAGTCGGCGGTCGCATCGGCCACGTCGACGACCCGGCTCTTGCCGATGTTCACACCGATGACGCCGTGCCGCCCGCCGCGGCGCAGACGCCGCAGGCGTGCCGCCGCCGCCTCGGCGCCGCGGTTGTTGAAGCCCATGCGGTTGACGACGGCCCGGTCGGGGATGAGCCGGAACAGTCGCGGCTTCGGGTTGCCGTCCTGCGGGATGGCGGTGACTGTGCCGACCTCGACATGGCCGAAGCCGAGCGCGGTCAGTCCCCGCACGCCGAGCACATTCTTGTCGAATCCGGCGGCGACGCCGAAGGGCGAGTCGAACTCCAGCCCGAGGGCACGCGTGCGCAGCGACGGGTCGGGCTTCGCGATCGCGCGCGTCACCCAGGAGAACGGACGCACGCCGAGCACACGGATGACGAGCATGGCACTGTGATGGGCGAACTCCGGGTCCATGCGCGACAGGACCGTGCGGAACAGGAACGGGTACATCGGGCTCCGGTGTTCTCAGGCGCGGCCGTGGTCGGCGCGCAGCTGGGCGATGGACGCCTCGAAGTCCTCGAGGGAGTCGAAGGCCTGATAGACGCTCGCGAAGCGGAGGTAGGCGACCTCGTCGAGCTCACGCAGCGGGCCCAGGATCGCCAGACCGATGTCGTTCGTCTCCAGCTGCGAGGCCCCCGTGCCGCGCAGCGCCTCTTCGACCTGCTGGGCGAGCATCGCCAGATCGTCCTCGGTGACCGGGCGCCCCTGGCACGCCTTGCGCACACCCGCCGCGACCTTCTCGCGACTGAACGGCTCGGCGACGCCGGAGCGCTTGATGACCGTGAGACTCGCGGTCTCGACCGTCGAGAAACGGCGCCCGCACTCCGGACACTGCCGACGGCGACGGATGCTGAGACCGTCGTCGCTCGTGCGGGAATCGATGACGCGGGAATCGGGGTGGCGGCAGAAGGGGCAATGCATCAGCCGACAGACTACCCCGCGAACCTGGCCGTGACCGCCTCGCCGTGCGCGGGCAGCGCCTCGGCGTCGGCGAGGGCCACGATGTGGTCGGCGACCTCGCGCAGCGCCTCGCGGTCGTAGGCGATGACCTGCTGCGGTCGCAGGAAGGTCGCGGCCGACAGGCCCGCCGCATAGCGCGCCTGGCCTCCGGTGGGCAGCACGTGGTTGCTGCCGGCGAGGTAGTCTCCCAGGCTCACCGGCGAGTATGCGCCGACGAACAGCGCACCCGCGTTCACGAACCGATCGGGGTGCGGGTCTGCCAGGTGCAGCTCGAGGTGCTCGGGCGCATAGGCGTTGCTGAAGGCCGTGGCGGCGGCCAGGTCGTCGACCAGCACGATCGCCGACTGCTCCCCCGTCAGCGCCACGCGGGCGCGGGCGCCGTTGCGCGTGGCGTCGACACGGGCGCCCACCTCGGTGCGCACGCGCTGGGCGAGGTCTGCGCTGTCGGTGACGAGCACCGCCGAGGCCTGCTCGTCGTGCTCGGCCTGGCTGATGAGGTCGACCGCGACCAGTGCCGCATCGGCGCTGTCGTCGGCCACGATGAGGATCTCGGTGGCACCCGCTTCGGCATCGGTGCCGACGAGCCCCGCCACCGCCCGCTTGGCGGCGGCGACGAAGTTGTTGCCCGGACCGCTCACCACGTCGACCGGATCGAGATCGAGGCTCGCGACGCCGTGCGCGAGGGCGCCGATCGCGCCGGCGCCACCCATCGCGTACACCTCCGTCACGCCCAGCAGCCGCGCCGCAGCGAGGATGTCGGGGTGCACGCGGCCGCCGAACTCCGCCTGCGGCGGCGACGCCAGCGCCACATCGCCGACGCCCGCGACCTGGGCGGGGACGACGTTCATCACGACGCTCGACGGGTACACGGCCTTGCCGCCGGGCACGTAGACACCGGCGCGGCGCACCGGCTGCCAGCGCTGCTCGACCCGACCGCCGTCACTCAGCAGCGTCGTACGCGGTTCGGGGACCTGCGCGGCCGAGGCCTCCCGCACGCGGCGGATCGCCTCCTCGAGCGCCGCGCGCACACGCGGGTCGAGACCGGCCAGCGCCTCGTCGAGGTGCGCGGCCGGGACGCGGATCGCGTGCCCGGACACGTGGTCGAACTCCTCGGCCTGCGCGCGGAGCGCGTCTTCGCCGCGCACGGCCACGTCGTGCACGATGCGCGCGGCGGTCTCGAGCGCGTCGGCGCGGGCCGCCTGCGCGCGCGGAACGGTGGCGAGAAGCTCGGCCGGAGTGAACGTCCGGCCCCTCAGATCGATGGTGCGCAGCATCCCTCCAGGCTATCCGGTGGGATGCTGCGCACTCGTCGTTCTTACGGCCTCAGCCGCGGGTGACCCCCGACACATCGTGCAGGTAGCCGATACGGCCGTCCTCGTGACGGATCACGAACGCCGATCCCCGGTCTTCGATCACGAGCGCCCACGCGGTCGGACCGATGCGGAACAGCGGCGTGTCGTAGTCGTCAACGACGTCGCGCTCTTCGGGAGCGAGCGCCCAGAACGCCTGCTGCGCGGGCTGGGGTGCGGCCTCGGCGGACTGGGGTTCGGCGACAGGCTCGGGTGCCGTCTCCTGAGGCCCGGCCACGGGTTGCTCGGCGTCGGCGGGCGCGTACTGCTCGGGCGCCGCGTACGCCTCGGGCGCCGCGTACGCCTCGGGGGCAGCGTACGCCTCCGCGGGCGCGGGCTGGTAGGCCGGAGCGACCGGCCGCGGGCGCACCGTCACCGGACGCGCGGCACGAGCGCTGCGGTGGGCGACGATCTCTGCGCGGTGCGCGAAGTCCTCGGACAGGCCCGGGATGACCGGCGCGAACACGGTGAGGACGACACCGGCCAGCATGAGCACGAACTCGACCCAGATGACCCAGCTCGTGACCCACGGGCCGCCGGCGATCGTCACCGCGATCTGCGCCCAGATCCGGCCGAGCCACAGCAGGGCGGCGACCGAGAAGGCGACCGAGGCGAACTGGTCGATGCCCAGAGAGCCGACGCGCCGGATGCCGGACGGCGACAGGCGGCGCAACACGATCAGGAAGACCGCGACGGTCGGGACGCCGATCGTGAGGATCCAGTCGATCCCGCTGGTCCACACCGAACTGAATCCGAACGACGACGTGGAGAAGAACGACACCACGAACGCCACGAGCCACACGCCCGCCAGAATCACCTCGCGCAGCGAGAAGGGCCCGATGCCGTACTGGACGGCCGCGGCGGGAGCCGACGCGACGACGTCCGGCGCGGCCCCGTCCGGCGCGGCCTCGTCCGTCTCGGCCACGGCCTCGTCGGCGGGTGCGGGCTCGGTCGTCTCGGCGCCCTCATCGGCAGACGCCTCCGCAGCGGGAATCGCCGCCTCGACCTGCACCTCGTCGGCGGGCGCGGTGTCTTCCGGCACCCCCGCGGCCTCGGCCGTCGGCTCGTCCTGCTTTTCCTCGGTCACCTGTGCTCCCTTCCGATCCGCGCCACCGGGCGCGTGTCGTCCGATACTACCCAAACGTCACCCTAGGCACTGGGGCCCCAGCAGTCCCTTGAGTTCTCCATAGAGATCCGCGGTGACCCTCACAGGGTGCGGGACCTCGAACACCTTCGCCACGGAGCCGCGGTGAAGCTTGAGAGTCACCTCGGTGTCGCCGCGATGCCGGTCGAGCATCTCGGCGAGTTCGGTCACCAGGCGCTGGGTCGCGCGGTGCTCGGGCATCAGCAGCGTCAGCGGGCCCGAGACATCCACCACCCCCAGATCGGGCACGAACGCCGACTGCGCGTGCAGATTGAGCCCGTCGTCGCGCCGCGACACCCGGCCGCGCACGACGAGGATCGAGTCCGCCTGCAGGAGCGTCGAGAACTCGAGGTAGGTCTTGCCCATGAACATGACCGTGACCTCGCCGTCGAAGTCCTCGACGGTGATCATGCCGTACGGGTTACCACTCGATTTCGCGACGCGATGCTGCACGCTCGTCACGAGTCCCGCGACGGTGACCTGGTCGCCGTCGCGCACGTCCTCGTTCGAGAGCAGGTCGTGGATGTTGGTCGAGGCGTGCTTGGCGAGCGGGATCTCGAGGCCCGCGAGCGGATGGTCGCTCACGTACAGCCCCAGCATCTCGCGCTCGAAGGCGAGCTTGTCCTTCTTGGTCCACTCCGGGCGGTCGGGCACCTTCGCGTCGTGCTGCGGCTCGTCGTCGCCCCAGAGGGAGTCGAAGTCGAACCCCACCTCGCCGTTGGCCTCGCGCCGCTTGTCAAGGACCGCCGCCTCGACCGCGTCCTCGTGGATCTCGACGAGCGCCCGCCGCGTCGCCCCCATGGAGTCGAACGCCCCCGCCTTGACGAGCGACTCGACCGTGCGCTTGTTCGCGACGTGCGTCGGCACCCGGCGGAGGAAGTCGTGGAACGACGCGTACGGCCCCTCGGCGCGTGCCTGCACGATGCCGTCGACGACGTTCGAGCCGACGTTGCGCACGGCCCCGAGGCCGAAGCGGATGTCTTCGCCGACGGCCGCGAAGTACTTGATGGACTCGGACACGTCCGGCGGGAGGACGTGGATGCCCATCCGACGGCACTCGTTGAGGTACAGCGCGAGCTTGTCACGGGAGTCGCCGACGCTGGTCAGGAGTGCTGCCATGTACTCGGCCGGGTAGTGCGCCTTCAGGTACGCGGTCCAGTACGAGACGAGACCGTAGGCGGCCGAGTGCGCTTTGTTGAACGCGTAGTCGGAGAAGGGCAGCAGGATGTCCCACAGCGCCTTGATGGCTCCCTCGCCGTAGCCGCGGTCGATCATGCCCTGGTGGAAGCCCGCGTACTGCTTGTCGAGCTCGGACTTCTTCTTCTTGCCCATCGCGCGGCGCAGGATGTCTGCCTGGCCGAGCGAGAAGCCGGCGACCCGCTGCGCGATGGCCATGACCTGCTCCTGGTAGATGATCAGACCGTAGCTGGTCTCCAGGATGTCTTTCAGCGGCTCTTCGAGCTCGGGGTGGATCGGCGAGATCTCCTGCTGGCCGTTCTTGCGCAGCGCGTAGTTGATGTGCGAGTTGGCGCCCATCGGACCCGGCCGGTACAGGGCGATGACGGCCGAGATGTCTTCGAAGTTGTCGGGCTTCATGAGCCGCAGCAGCGAGCGCATCGGCCCGCCGTCGAGCTGGAAGACGCCGAGCGTGTCGCCACGGGTCAGCAGCGCGTACGACTCCGCGTCATCGAGCGGCAGCTCTTCGAGCACCAGCGGGTGGCCGCGGTTGGCCTCGATGTTGTCGAGGGCGTCATTGATGATGGTGAGGTTGCGCAGCCCCAGGAAGTCCATCTTGATCAGACCCAGCGTCTCGCACGACGGATAGTCGAACTGGGTGACGATCTGGCCGTCCTGCTCCCGCTTCATGATCGGGATGATGTCGGTCAGCGGGTGGCTCGACATGATCACGCCCGCGGCGTGCACGCCCCACTGGCGCTTCAGGTTCTCCAGGCCCACGGCCGTGTCGAACACGGTCTTGGCCTCGGGGTCGGTCTCGATGACCGTGCGGAACTCGGAGGCCTCCTTGTAGCGGGGATGCTGGGGGTCGAACATCCCGTTCAGCGGCATGTCCTTGCCCATCACCGCGGGCGGCATCGCCTTCGTAAGCTTCTCGCCCATGCTGAACGGGAAGCCGAGGACGCGGCCCGCGTCTTTCAGCGCCTGCTTGGCCTTGATGGTGCCGTAGGTGACGATCTGCGCGACCCGGTCGTCGCCGTACTTCTCGGTGACGTACTGGATGACCTCGCCGCGGCGGCGGTCGTCGAAGTCGACGTCGAAGTCGGGCATCGACACGCGGTCGGGGTTCAGGAACCGCTCGAAGATGAGGCCGTGGTTGAGCGGATCGAGGTCGGTGATGCGCATCGCGTACGCGGCCATCGAGCCGGCGCCCGAGCCGCGGCCCGGACCCACGCGGATGCCGTTGTCCTTCGCCCAGTTGATGAAGTCGGCGACCACGAGGAAATAGCCCGGGAAGCCCATCTGCGCGATGACGCCGCACTCGTAGTCGGCTTGCTTGCGCACCGCGTCGGGGATGCCGCTCGGGTACCGGAAGTGGAGGCCCTTCTCGACCTCCTTGAGGAACCAGCTCTCCTCGGTCTCGCCGTCGGGCACGGGGTAGCGCGGCATGTAGTTGGCGCCGGTGTTGAACTCGACGTTGCAGCGCTCGGCGATCAGGAGCGTGTTGTCGCACGCGCCGGGGCGCTCACGGAACATCTGGCGCATCTCGGCCGGCGACTTGATGTAGTAGCCGTCGCCGTCGAACTTGAAGCGTTTGGGGTCGTCGAGCGTGGAGCCCGACTGCACGCACAGCAGCGCGGAGTGGCTGGTCGCGTCGTGCTGGTGCGTGTAGTGCGAGTCGTTGGTCGCCAGCAGCGGGATGCGCAGGTCCTTCGCGATCTTCAGCAGGTCGTCGACGATGCGCCGCTCGATGGAGAGCCCATGATCCATGAGCTCGCAGAAGTAGTTGTCGCGCCCGAAGATGTCCTGGAACTCGGCAGCGGCAGCGCGCGCCGCCTCGTACTGGCCCAGTCGCAGCCGGGTCTGGATCTCACCCGACGGGCAGCCCGTCGTCGCGATCAGGCCCTTGTGGTAGTCCTGCAGGATCTCGCGGTCCATGCGCGACTTGAAGTAGTAGCCCTCCAGGCTCGCCAGGCTCGACAGCCGGAACAGGTTGTGCATGCCCTCGGTCGTCTCGCTGAGCAGCGTCATGTGCGTGTAGGCGCCCGAGCCCGACACGTCGTCGTCGTTCTGCTCGGGTGTGCCCCAGCGCACGCGCGACTTGTCGGAGCGGTGCGTGCCCGGCGTGACGTACGCCTCGATGCCGATGATCGGCTTGATGCCCGCCGCGTTCGCGGCCCGGTAGAACTCGAACGCGGCGAAGGTGTTGCCGTGGTCGGTCACCGCGATCGCCGGCATCTCGAGTCGCGCGGCCTCCGCGACCATCTCGGTGATGCGGGCCGCACCGTCGAGCATCGAGTACTCGCTGTGCACGTGCAGGTGAACGAAAGAGTCGGATGCCACGGCTTCGAGTCTACGTACCGGCTCCGACGCTCGCGCCTGCCACGCGGCTCACTCGGCGCGCAGCACGTCCAGCGCGTGCTGGAAGTCGTCCGGGTACGGCGATGTGAACGACATCCACTCCCCCGTTCCGGGGTGTTCGAAGCCCAGGCGATGAGCGTGCAGCCACTGCCGGTTCAGGCCGAGCCGGGCGGAGAGCGTGGGGTCGGCGCCGTACAGCGGGTCGCCCACGCACGGATGCCGGTGGGCCGCCATGTGCACGCGGATCTGGTGGGTGCGGCCGGTCTCGAGGTGGATCTCGAGCAGGGATGCCCCGCGGAACGCCTCGATGGTCTCGTAGTGCGTGACCGAGTCCTTGCCGTCGGGAGTGACCGCGAACTTCCACGGGTGGCTGCGATGCCGCCCGATGGGGGCGTCGATGGTGCCGGCGAGGGGGTCGGGGTGCCCCTGGACGACGGCGTGGTAGATCTTCTCGACCGTGCGCTCCTTGAACGCGCGCTTGAGCGCGACGTACGCGCGCTCGCTGGAGGCCACGACCATCAGGCCGCTGGTACCGGCGTCGAGCCGGTGGACGATCCCCTGACGCTCGGCGGGGCCGCTCGTCGCCGTGCGGAAGCCGGCGGCGGCGAGGGCGCCCAGGACCGTCGGCCCTTCCCAGCCGAGCGAGGGGTGTGCGGCCACGCCCGCCGGCTTGTCCACGACGATGATGTCGTCGTCGCTGTACACGATCCCCAGCTCGGGCACCGCCATCGGCACGACCTGGGGCTCGCTCTTGGGCGTCCAGCTCACCTCGAGCCAACTGCCCGCGTGCAGGCGGTCGGACTTGCCCAGCGCCCTGCCGTCGGCCAGGACGCCGCCGGCGTCGGCCACCTCGGCCGCGAAGGTGCGCGAGAATCCGAGCATCTTCGCCAGCGCGGCATCCACCCGCGTGCCCTCGAGCCCGTCAGGCACCGGGATCGTGCGCGACTCCATGTCAGTCCTCGTCGGCGGGCGCGGTCTTGACGCGCGGGCGGCCGTCGAGGCGCACGCCGATCAGCACGAGGATCGCGACGCCGACCATCATCGTGGTGATGAACATGTCGGCGACGTTGTAGGTGGCCGGCATCATCCACGGCGTGTTGATGAAGTCGACGACGTGGCCCACGCCGAATCCGGGCTCACGGATGAGCCGATCGGTGAGGTTGCCGAGGACGCCGCCCAGAAGGAGACCCAGGATGACCGTCCAGGCCCGGGAGCGCACCCGCGTCCCGACGAGCCAGATGATCACGAGGGCGACGACCGCGAGTGCGATCGTGAACACCCAGGTCACGTTCTCGCCGAAGGAGAAGGCGGCCCCGGCGTTGGTGATGCGGAAGAAGATCAGGAAGTCGCCGATGACGTGCACCGGCTGCTCGAGGGGAAGGTGCTGCAGTGCGAGGTACTTGGTGAACTGGTCGGCGGCCAGCACCAGCGCTGCGAGGATCACAACGATGGTGCCGGCCGCCGCCGTACGCAGTGGTGCGCGACCGGTCAAGGGACTGAGCCCGCGACGGGGCTAGAGGCCCGCCGAGACCGGCGTCGCACCCGAGCTGGTGCCCGTGGTCTCGAGGTCGCGGAGCTTGCCCTCGATGTAGCTGCGCAGCTGCGAGCGGTAGTCGCTCTCGAACTTCTGCAGCTCGGCGATGCGGCCTTCGAGCGCGCCGCGCTCCTTCTCGAGCCGGGCGATCTCGTCACGACCGCGGGCCTCCGCGTCGGAGACGATGGCCGCGGCCTGCGATCGCGCGTCGGCGATGAGCTTGTCGCGCTGGGACTTGCCCTCGGCCACGTGCTCGTCGTGCAGACGCTGGGCGAGTTCGATGATGCTCGCGCTCTGCGTCGCGCCGTCGGCCGTGCTCACCGCAGGGGCGGCGACGACGGGAGCGGGCGCGGGTGCGGGAGCCGCCTGGACCGGGGCCGCGGCCTCACCGGACTCGTAGGCGGCGAGCTTCGCCTTCAGCTCCTCGTTCTCGGCCAGTGCCTTGCGCCACTCGACCACGATCTCGTCGAGGAAGTCATCGACCTCGTCCGGGTCGAAGCCCTCCTTGAACCGGACGTGTTGGAACTGCTTGGTGACGACGTCATCCGGAGACAGTGGCATTTCTTCCTCTTTCGGGCTCGTTTGGGCAATGAATCTGCTTGGCCGATGCCAGGGCGACCGGCCGGGGTCGGTCGCTTCACGCAAGCATAGTCGTCGGTCCCGGCCGACGCGAAGGTGCGGTCATATGACGGAAAGCGCGCCGGTGATCGACATCAGCACGAAGCACACCACGATCACGATGGTGAAGGAGAGGTCGATGGCGACCGGACCCACGCGCAGCGGACGGATGAAACGGCGGAGGAACCGCAGCGGAGGGTCGGTGATCGTGTACACGACCTCGGCGAAGATCAGACCGGCGCCCCGCGGCCGCCAGCCGCGGTTGACCATCGGGATGATGTCGAGGATCATCCGTGCGAACAGCACCAGGACGTAGAGCAGGAGGAGGACGTTGACGATCCCCGCGATCAGCCGGACTGCTCCCACGGCTGCTACGACTGCGAGAAGGGCGCGACGTCCGGATCGGCCTGGGCCACCGTGCCGTCGCCCGAGAGCGCCACGTTCTCCGGCGACAGCAGGAACACCTTGCTGGTCACGCGCTCGATGCGCCCGTGCAGGCCGAGCGAGAGTCCGCTCGCGAAGTCGACGAGACGACGTGCGTCCGCGTCGCTCATCTGCGACAGGTTGATGATGACCGGGATGCCCTCGCGGAAGTTCTCGGCGATCAGCTGCGCGTCGCGATACTGCTTGGGGTGGACCGTGAGGATCTCGGTCACGGCGCTCGGCGCGGGCTGGCGCACCACGGCCGGGCGATGGATCGGGGTCACGGGAGCGGCCTTCTCGACGCTCTTCGCGGTGCTGCGAGGCGCCGGCTGCGGCGCCTGCTCCTCTTCGTAGACCTCTTCTTCGTCGGCCAGGCCCAGGTACACCATGGTCTTCTTGAGCGGGTTCGACATCGCATCCTCCGTTTGCTCGTCTGTTTCGAGGCTAAATGTGCAGGGGTCGCTCGCCCGTGATTGCCGAGCCGATCCGTAGGTGTGTCGCGCCCGCGGCGATCGCCTCAGGGAAGTCGGCGGTCATCCCCGCGGAGATCCACTCCGCGTCCGGGACGACGCTCCGCAGTCGGCGGGAGCATTCGGCCAGGCGCGCGAAGGCCGGCGCGGCCGGCGCGTCGAGCGGCGCGACCGCCATCACCCCGCGGACGCGCAGGGTGGGGCATCCCGCCGCCACGTGCTCGGCGAGGGCCTCGAGCTCGGCGGGTTCGACGCCGCCGCGGCCGGGATCGTCGGTCAGGTTGACCTGCAGCAGCACCTCGAGCACGTCGCCGTCCTCACCGACGCGGTCGAGGGCGTCGGCGAGACGCGGGCGGTCGACCGAGTGGACGAGGGATGCCGCGGCCCGGATCGCCCGGGCCTTCTTGGTCTGCGCCTGCCCGATGAAGTGCCAGCGCAGATCGGCGAGCCCGGCGAGCTCCTCCGTCTTCGCCGTCAGCTCCTGCTGCCGGTTCTCCCCCACGTCGCGGACCCCGAGACGGTAGAGGTCTGCGACGAGGGAGGCCGGATGGAACTTCGTGACGACGATGCGGGTGATCTCACCGGGATCGCGCCCGGACGCGCGCGCCGCATCCGCGATGCGCGCGTCGACCGCGGCGAGCCGGGTGGCGAGATCGTCCACTTACTTCAGGAAGTCGGGGATGTCGAGATCGTCGTCGCCGAAGGCCGAGTCGTACGCCGTGTCGGCGACGACCGCCACGGGCACCGACTCCGGCTTCTTCGCGGTCGCGGTCGCGCTCTCGTCCTCGCTCGCGCGCGCCGCCTCGGCGGCGGGCACGTCGGGCAGGGCGGGGGCCTCCGGACGCTGCAGGCTCATCGGCTCGATGCGCGCCTGCGGCTCGCCGCCGTCGAACCCTGCGGCGATCACCGTCACCCGCACCTCGTCGCCGAGCGTGTCGTCGATGACGGTGCCGAAGATGATGTTCGCCTCGGGGTGCGCGGCCTCCTTGACCAGCTGCGCGGCGTCGTTGATCTCGAAGATGCCCAGGTTCGATCCGCCCTGGATCGACAGCAGCACACCGTGCGCGCCCTCGATCGATGCTTCGAGCAGCGGCGATTCGACGGCCAGCTCGGCCGCCTTGATCGCCCGGTCGGCACCGCGGGCCGACCCGATGCCCATGAGGGCGGATCCGGCTCCCTGCATGACCGACTTGACGTCGGCGAAGTCGAGGTTGATGAGGCCGGGCGTCGTGATGAGGTCGGTGATGCCCTGGACACCGGCGAGGAGCACCTGGTCGGCCGTCGCGAACGCCTCGATCATGGAGATGCCGCGGTCGCTGATCTCGAGCAGCCGGTCGTTGGGCACGACGATGAGGGTGTCGACCTCTTCCTTCAGGCGGGCCACACCGCCCTCGGCCTGACTCTGCCGACGACGCCCCTCGAACGAGAACGGCTTGGTGACGACACCGATCGTCAGTGCGCCGATCGACTTCGCGATCTTGGCGACGACGGGTGCGCCGCCGGTGCCCGTGCCGCCGCCCTCACCCGCGGTGACGAAGACCATGTCGGCCCCCGCGAGGGCCTCTTCGATCTCCTCCGCGTGATCCTCGGCGGCGCGACGGCCCACCTCGGGGTCGGCACCCGCGCCGAGGCCTCGGGTCAGCTCGCGACCGACGTCCAGCTTGACGTCGGCGTCGCTCATCAGCAGCGCCTGCGCGTCGGTGTTGATCGCGATGAACTCCACGCCCCGCAGCCCAAGCTCGATCATGCGGTTGACGGCGTTGACTCCGCCGCCGCCGACGCCGACCACCTTGATCACTGCGAGGTAGTTCTGGTTCTGGCTCATGCCGGCCTCCGTCTCGTCCCGAACCAAGCTCTTAAACCTTCAACCTCACCTAGAGGCTTAAAGAATTGCCCGGTATGCAATTCCTTCTCGTTGAAGGTAAGCGGCACCGCGCCTGCCGGACGGCACATGCTGGGCGTGTCGCGATTTGCGGGCCGAACTCGAAAGCTCAGGATGAGACTTCAGCGCACGAGCACGGCGTCGGGGCTGGACACGTCGTACGAGCTGACCTTCGACGGCGGCTTGGCCTTCATCAGCGTCTGCAGCACCACGCCCTTGCGCGCCGACTCGTCGGCGCTGCCCCACACCACCTTCGTGCCGGTCGCGCCGAGCGTCAGCGTCACGTCGTCGGGTGTGGTGGCCGACACGGCCGTGACCTTCGCACGGATCGCCTCCGGCAGCGACCGAATCACCTGACCGGCCGAGCGGAAGGCCTCCGACGAGGTGCCGCCGTCGATCGACAGCACAGGAAGGGACTTCGGCTTCGCGGATGCCGTCGACAGCGCCACCCCGGCGGCGTCGACGACGGTGTACCCCGCGGAGGACTTCACCGCTCCCACCGGGGTCCGCTCGACGATCCGGACCACGAGTTCATGCGGCGGCTGCGCCTGGAGCGTGTAGGTCTCCACGAGCGGGAACCGCACCAGCGCGGCCTTCACCGCCGCTTCGTCGACGAGCGGGAGCGGCGTGCCCAGCTGTCCCTTCAGCGCCGCGACCACCTGCGCCTCGTCGAGGGCGGAGGTGCCGACGACGCGGATCTCGCGCACGGCGAACAGCGGACTGTACGCCGCGCCGAACGAGCCCGCGACGAACAGCACGACGGCACCCAGTGCGCTCAGCCACACGATGCGACGGCGGCGCTGACGCGCCGTGAAGCGGCGCACCTCCGCGCGCAGCGCCCGGCGGCGCGCACGGGATGCCCGCCACACGTCGCGCCACCGCACGTGCTCGCCCGGCTCCGCCGGCGCCGCGGCGGCGTCGCGGGCGGCGGGTGCGGCATCCCCTCCCGTCGTCAGCGGGATGATGGGCGCCGTGGCCTCCGCCTCGACCTCGACCTGCTCGGGCTCGATCGCCGGTGGCTCGGGCTGCTTCGGGCGCTCCACCCGGGGCGGAGCGGGCAGGGGCGTCGGCCGGCGCATCCGGGCTACTCCCCCGTCGCCGCCGTGATCGTGCCGGTCGCGGGCTCGACGCCCTCGCCCGCGGCCAGCGCCTGCAGCACCTGCGGAATGATGAGGTACACGTTGCCGCAGCCGAGCGTGATGATGTAGTCGCCGGCGCGCGCCACGGAGGCGGTGTAGTCGGCGGCCTCCTGCCAGTCGGCGACGAAGTGCACGCGCGACGCGTCGGCGAAGTCGTCGCTGACGAGCCGGCCGGTCACGCCGGGGACCGGGTCTTCCCGCGCACCGTACACGTCGAGCACGACGGTGTGGTCGGCGCGCGACTCGAGCACCTCGGCGAACTCGCGGTGCATCTGCTGGGTGCGCGAGTAGGTGTGCGGCTGGTGCAGGGCGATGATGCGCCCTTCGCCGATCACGGTGCGCGCCGCGTCGAGCGCCGCGGCCACCTCTGTCGGGTGGTGGGCGTAGTCGTCGTACACGCTGACGCCGCGCTCGATGCCGTGCAGCTCGAACCGGCGCACCGTGCCCGTGAAGCCGGTGACCGCCGCCGCGGCCGCCGCGAGGTCGAAGCCCAGCGTGAGGAGTACGGCGACGACTCCGGCCGCGTTCAGCGCATTGTGCGCGCCGGGGATCGCCAGTCGCACGTGCACCGAGGCGCCCGCGTGCGTCAGGGTGAAGGCGACCGGCCCGTCGGTGGTCACATCCGTCACGCGCACGTCGGCGTCGGGCGCCGTGCCGAAGGTGACGACGTTCGCATGGGTGAGGGCGCGGGAGACGCGCTGTGCGCCGGGATCGTCGGACGAGATCACCACGGCCTCGCGCGCCCTGTCGGCGAACGCGGCGAAGGCCGCGTAGAACGCGTCGGCCGTGCCGTAGTGGTCGAGGTGGTCGGGGTCGACGTTGGTGATGAGGGCGACCGAGGTGTCGTAGAGCAGGAACGTGCCGTCGGACTCGTCGGCCTCGATCACGAAGAGGTCGTCGGATCCCGTGCCGCTCGAGACGCCGAGCTGGGCGATCACGCCGCCGTTGACGAACGTCGGATCGGCATCGAGCGACCGCAGGGCCGTGACGATCATGCCGGTCGAGGTGGTCTTGCCGTGCGCACCGGCGACCGAGACCAGGCGGCGGCCGCCGATGATCCAGTGCAGCGCCTGTGAGCGGTGGATGACGGCCAGCCCCCGTTCTTTCGCGGTGACGTACTCGGGGTTCTCGGGCCAGATCGCGCCGGTGTGGATGACGGTGTCGGCGTCGCCCAGGTGCGCCGCGTCGTGCCCGATGTGCACCTCGGCGCCGAGCTCGGCGAGAGCGCGGAGATTCGCACTGTCGGCACGATCAGAGCCGGAGACCCGGATGCCGCGGGCCAGGAACATGCGCGCGAGGCCCGACATCCCCGAACCGCCGATGCCGATGAAGTGCGCGGCCCGGATCTCGTCGGGGATGGGGAGGGTCAAATCGGGTCTGATCATGTCGCCTCCATCCTAGGTTGGCCCGTCGATACGCCCGGTCGTGGCGCGCTGGGAGGATGCTGGAGGCATGTTCACCGTCGATCCCTCCAGCCCCACGCCGCCGTTCGAGCAGCTGCGTGCACAGTTCGTCGACGCCGTCACGTCGGGCGAGCTCGCCCCCGGCGAGCGGCTACCCACCGTGCGGCGCCTCGCCGACGACCTGGGCGTGGCGCCCGGCACCGTCGCGCGCGCCTATCGCGAGCTCGAGACGGCCGGCGTCATCGAGACCCGCGGCCGCGCCGGCAGCTTCGTGAGCCTGGACCGTGACCCGATCCGGCAGCAGGCGCAGCGCGCGGCGGCGGCGTTCGTCGAGCAGATCCGCTCTCTCGGGCTTGATGCCGACGAGGCGCTGCAGATCGCCGCGGCCGCGCTGCGCGCGCAGGCCTGAGGGGTCTCAGCGCCCGAGCGCGCGGTCGATCAGAGCGATGACGTTCTCGGTTCCGGTGCGGATGCCCGTGGATGCCGCAGCAGCCCGCATCGCCGCCAGCGCCGCCTCGTCGTCCAGAAGCGAGACGATCTCGTCGCGCACGAGGTCGAGAGTGAACTCCGCATCGGGGACGAGCCGTGCCGCCCCTGCGCGCACCGCCGAGGCCGCGTTCAGGCTCTGCTCGCCGTTGCCCACCGCATACGGCACGTACACGGCCGGGATCCCCAGCGCGCTGATCTCGCTGACTGTGGCCGCCCCCGATCGTGACACGATGAGGTCGGCCAGGGCGAACGCGAGGTCCATGCGGTCGATGTAGCGGTGCAGCGCATAGCCCTCCACCTCGGGGTCGGGCAGCTCACTGCGCTCCCCCGTCACATGCAGCAGCTGCCACCCGGCGCCGAGGATGTCGCGCCAGGCACCGCCGAACGCCTCGTTGAGCCGCCGGGCACCCAACGAGCCGCCGAACACGAGCACCGTCGGCCGCGCGGCGTCGAGCCCGAAGAACTCGGCGGCCTCGCTCCGGACCGCCGCACGATCGAGATCGACGATCTCGCGGCGCAGCGGCATCCCCACCACCTCTCCGTCACGCAGGCGCGTGCCGTCGAAGGCGACGCCCACCGCGGCCGCGCGGCGCGCGCCCAGCACGTTGGCCAGCCCGGGCTTCGCGTTGGCCTCGTGCACGACGACCGGCACGCCCTCGCGGCGCGCGGCGACGTACGCGGGGGCGGCCGCATAGCCGCCGAAGCCGACCACCACGTCGACGCCGCGCTCGCGGATGTGCGCACGGACCTGCAGGATCGCCCGGCGGAAGCGGGCGGGGAAGGCCGCGGCATCCCGATTCGGCCTGCGCGGGAACGGGACCTTGTCGACGAACAGCAGCTCGTACCCGCGCTCGGGTACGAGCCGGGCCTCCAGCCCCTCGCGGGTGCCGAGCACCAGCACCTCGGCGTCACTCTCACGGCGGCGCAGGCCGTCGGCGACCGCCAGCAGCGGGTTCACGTGCCCGGCGGTGCCTCCGCCGGCCAGAAGATACGTCGTCACCCAGAGAGACTAACCGGTCACGGCCGGTCGCTTCGCCGGCAGCGTGCGCGCGAACGACAGCAGCACGCCGCAGGCGAGCAGCGTGGACAGCAGCGAGGTACCGCCCTGCGACATGAACGGCAACGGCACGCCGAGCACCGGGAACAGACGCAGCACGACGCCGATGTTCAGGAGCGCCTCGCCGACGATCCAGACGGTGATCGCACCCGACACGATGCGCACGAACGGATCGTTCGTGCGCCGGATGACGTGGAACGCGCCGACGGCGAACAGCGCGAACAGGACGAGCACCACGCAGCAGCCGATGAGGCCCAGCTCTTCGCCGACGATCGCGAAGATGTAGTCGTTGGCCGCCGCGGGCAGCCAGTCGTACTTCTGCTTCGAGTTACCCAGGCCCAGCCCGAACACGCCGCCGCTGGCCAGCCCCCAGATGCCGTGCAGGGGCTGATAGCACTTGTCGAAGTAGTCGGTGCACTGCGCATCGAGGAACGTCATGATGCGCGACATGCGGTTGGGGCTGGTGACCGCGAGCACCGCGACGCCGACCACCGAGAGGAGCGCCGGGAGGATGAAGATGCGCAGCTTGACGCCCGAGAAGAACAGCGCCGACAGCACGATGAGCACGAGGATCATCGCGGTGCCGAGGTCGTGCCCGGCCATGACCGTCGCGATCACCGCGATCGAGACGGGCACCAGCGGGATGAACACATGCCGCCACAGCCCCAGCAGGGTCTGCTTGCGGAACAGCACGTAGCCCAGCCACAGCGCGAGAGCGAGCTTGAGCAGCTCGGACGGCTGCGCCTGGAGTCCGGCGATGCGGATCCAGTTCGTGTTCCCGTCGTTGTTGATGCCCAGCGGGGTGAACACCAGCATCTGGAACGCCGTGGCGGCGATGAGCGCGGGCCACGCGATCTTCTTCCAGAACGACACCGAGAAGCGGCTGGCCACGAGCATCATCGGAACGCCGATCGCGGCGAACACCGCCTGCTTGGCGAGCGCCTCATACGGTTGATCGCCGTTGGCCGAGCCCACCGCCGACGTCGCCGAGAGCACCATCACCAGACCGAAACCGGTCAGCATCAGCGCCGTCGACAGGATCAGCAGGAACTCGCTGGGCACCGGGGCGAACACGCGCCCCAGGACGACGCGGGCCGACAGCGGCCGACGCCCCTCGGGCTCGTCAGCGGCCCCGTGCGGAGGACGGATCGTCGTGCTGGTCATCGTCCCCCTTCGCGAGCAGCTCGTGCACGGCGGCGGCGAAACGCGACCCCCGGTCGGCGTAGGACGAGAACTGGTCGAAAGACGCCGCGGCCGGAGCGAGGAGAACCACGTCACCGTCAGCGGCGATTCCGGTCGCGATCTCGACGACCCGCGCCATGACATCCTCAGTCTCGCCGCCCGCGACCTCCACCACCGGCACCGCCGGCGCGTGTCGCGCGAACGCCGCCACGACCGGGGCGCGGTCGACCCCGATGACGATGGCGGCTTTCGCGGCCGGTCCTCGGCTCGCGACGAGGTCACTGATGTCGACACCCTTCAGCAGGCCGCCGACGACCCACACCGCGCCCGGATACGCGGCGAGCGATGAGGCCGCCGCATGCGGGTTCGTGGCCTTGGAGTCGTCGACCCACGTGACGCCATTCGCGGTCGCGACGATCTCGATGCGGTGCGCGTCCAGCCGAAAGCCGCTCAGCGCCTCGCGGATGGCGGCCGGTGCGACGTCGAGCGAACGCGCCAGCGCCGCGGCGGCCAGCGCGTTGGCGACGATGTGCGGCGCGGCGAGTCCCTGGGCGGCGAGGTCCTCGAGGGTGCACAGCTCGAGCGCAGTGGTGCGGCGCTCGTCGAGGAACGCACGATCGACCAGGATGCCGTCGACGACGCCGAGATCGCTGGGACCGGGCACATCCAGCCCGAAGCCGATGGCGCGGGCTCCCTCGACGACGTCGGCCTCTTCGACCATCCGCCGGGTGGCGACATCGGCCCGGTTGTACACGCACGCGACGCGCGTGTTCGCGTACACGAACGACTTCGCCTCACGGTAGGCCTCGAACGAGCCGTGCCACTGCAGATGGTCGGGCGCGAGGTTCAGGCACACGCTCGCGTGCGGCGAGACCGGGTCGGGTCCGGCGATCTGATGGGACAGATACCAGAGCTGATGGCTCGAGACCTCGACCACGAGCACGTCGAAGCCCGCGGGGTCGCGCACCGCATCGAGCACCGGGATGCCGATGTTGCCGCAGGGCGCCGCGCGCAGTCCGCCCGCGACGAGCATCGCCGCGGTCATCTGCGTGGTCGTGGTCTTGCCGTTGGTGCCCGTGATGAGCACCCAGTCGGCAGGGCGCCCGTCGGCGCGGGTGACCTTGTCGCGCACGCGCCAGGCGACCTCCAGGTCGCCCCAGAGCGGGATGCCGCTCTCGAGCGCCCAGCGGATGACGGGATGGTGCGGCGCGAAGCCCGGCGAGGCAACGACCACCTCCGGCCCGAAGGCGCGCAGTTCGTCGGGCACCGCGTCGAGCGGCCCCTCGTGCAGTCGGGCGCCGATCACCGGCAGCAGCCGGGCGTACTCGTCGGACGCGCTCTCGGTGACCACGAGCACGTCGGCGCCGAGCTCGGCGAGGGTGTCGGCGACGGAGAATCCCGTGACCGACAGGCCGAGCACCGCGACGCGCAAGCCCTTCCAATCGGCATGCCAGCTGGTGAGTGCGGCGAGGCGCCCGGTCATGTCAGCGACAGCCATTCCACGTAGAAGAGGCCGATGCCCGTCACCGCGAGGATCCCCGCGATGATCCACATCCGCACCACGATGGTGATCTCCGGCCAGCCGCGCATCTCGAGGTGATGGTGGAAGGGGCTCATCAGGAAGAGCCGCTTGCCGCGCGTGGCCTTGAAGTAGATCCGCTGCAGGATCACCGATCCCGGACCGATGATGAAGGCGCCGGCGATGAGGGCGGCGAGGATCTCGGTGTGCGACAGGATCGACATCGCGGCGATGACGCCGCCGATCGCCATCGAGCCCACATCGCCCATGAACACCTTGGCCTTCGGGGCGTTCCACCACAGGAACCCGACCAGGGCGCTGACGAAGGATGCCGCGACGATCGTGAGGTCGAGCGGATCGCGGGTCGTGTAGCAGGCCGGCTGATAGGCGGTCAGGAGCGCCGCGTCGGCGCACGACTGCTGGAACTGCCAGAAGGTGGCCAGGCTCATCGCGGCGATCGTGAAGATGCCGATGCCGGTGGCCAGCCCGTCGAGCCCGTCGGTCACGTTCGTGCTGTTCGACCACGCGACGCCGAGGAAGCTGATCCAGATCAGGTAGAGGATCCATCCGACGATCGCACCGAGGGCGAACAGATTCAGGACCGGGATGTCGCGGAACAGCGAGATGAAGCCGGACCCGGGCGTCTGGTTGTAGGCGTCGGGGAAGTTCATCGCCATGATGCCGAACGGCACGGTGACGATGACCTGGCCGAGCACCTTCGGCCAGCCGCTGAGACCCAGGCTGCGCTGTTTGCGCACCTTCATGAAGTCGTCGATGAAGCCGACGACGCCGAAGCCCACCATCATCCAGATGACGAGCCACCCCGACACGGTCGGCGGTGTGTTGCCGGTGTAGCAGCCCACGAGGTAGCCGACGATGCTGCCGGCGATGAAGATCGTGCCGCCCATCGTGACGGTGCCGCGTTTGGCGGCGTGGCTCGGGTTGTGCGGGTCTTCGGGCGTGCGGATGACCTGCCCCCAGCCCCACTTGCGGAACAGGCGCATGAAGACCGGTGTCAGGAAGAGCGTGAACGCGAGCGAGACCGCTGCCGCTGTCAGGAGGGACCTCACGAGAACGATTCTCCCAGACGATCGCCGAGGAACCGGAGCCCCGCGGAGTTGGACGACTTCACCAGCACCCGGTCGCCGTCGCGCAGCTCGGTGAGCAGGTAGTCGTAGGCCTCATCGGCCGTGGCGAAGAACACGGCCTCGTCATCCCACGAGCCTTCCCCGACCGCGGCGAGGTAGAGCCGGCGCGCCTCGGCGCCGATCACGACGATGCGCTGGATGCGCAGCCGCACGGCCAGCTCGCCGATGCGGTCGTGCTCCTCGCCGGCGTACTCGCCGAGCTCGCTCATCGCGCCGAGGACGGCCACCGTGCGCTCGTTCGGGCCGGTGATCTGCGCGAGCGTGCGCAACGCGGCGGCCATCGAGTCGGGGCTCGCGTTGTACGCGTCGTTGATGATGCGCACCCGGTCGCCGCCCAGCGGCTGCATGCGCCACCGCTCCGCCAGCTCGACCGTCTCGAGCCGCGCGACGGCGTCACGCGGGTCGACGCCCAGCGCCACGGCGGCGGTCAGTGCGGCCATCGCGTTCCACACGTGGTGCGCGCCGAGCACGCGCAGGTGCAGCGGCAGGCGCGCGCCGTCGACGACGAGCGTGCAGCGGGTGCCCGCGGCATCCGTCTCGATCTCCTCGGCACGCACATCGGCCGCCGGAACACTGCCGAATCGGCGCACGCTCAGCCCCCGGTCGTCGGCGATCGTCGCCATCGCCGCGACGCGCGCGTCGTCGGCATTGAGCACGGCGACACCGCCCGGGCGCACGGCCTGCACGAGCTCGGCCTTGGCCGCAGCGGTCCCCTCGATGCCGCCGAAGCCGCCGGCGTGGGCCATGCCGACCATCAGCACGACGCCGACGTCGGGCGTGACGAGCCCCGCCAGGTGGGCGATCGCGCCGGGCCCGGAGGCCCCGAACTCGCAGACCAGGTAACGCGTGGCATCCGTCACCCGCAGCATCGTGAGCGGGGCACCCACCTCGTTGTTGAACGATGCGCGCGGAGCGACGGTCTCACCCTCGTCCTGCAGGATGCGCGCCAGCAGATTCTTGGTGGTGGTCTTGCCGTTCGAGCCGGTGATGCCCACGACCTTCAGCCGGCCCTGTGCACGCACGCGTGCCACCACCTCGCGTGCGAGGTCCGCCAGCGCCTGCACGGCGTCGGCCACGACGACCTGCGAGACCTGCTCGTCGACGGTGCGCTCGACGATGGCGACCGCGGCGCCGTTCGAGACGGCGGCGCCGACGAAGAGATGGCCGTCGGTGACCTCGCCGGGCTTGGCGACGAACACGCCGCCGGAGTCGATGAGGCGCGAGTCGGTGTCGACACCGCCGGTGACGACGGTGTCTTCCGTATCGGCGCCTGCCAGGTGCAGGCTGCCCGACACGGCGTGGGCGATCTGGGCGAGAGTGAGGGCGATCATGAGTCTGGGGTGCCGCGCGTCAGCCGAACTTCGGCAGCATGGTCGGCTTGGTCGTCGAGGGCATGACCCGATAGGTCTTCAGAACCTGGGTCATCGCCTTCACGAAGGTGGGTGCGTTGGCCGTAGACGACCTTACCTTAGTGGGCTCGTCCAGCGTGACCGCGATCAGGTACTGCGGGTCGTCGGCGGGGGCGAATCCGATCATCGTCGTGTAGTAGACGCCGCTCTTGTAGCGGCCGTTCTCGGCGATCTGGCCGGTACCCGTCTTCACCCCGAGCCGGTACCCGGGGATCTTCACCATGTCGGCGTACGAGTTCGACTGCAGGGCGACGTTCTCGAAGATCTCGCGCATCTGCGCCGACGTCTTCTCGCTGATCACGCGCTCGGCCTTCGGCAGCGTCGGCGTCACCACCGTGCCGTCGGCCTTGGTGCACGAGTCCACGAGCTGGATGGGGTACTTCACTCCCCCGTCGATGAGGGCCTCGTAGGCGGTCAGCAGCTCGGGCACGGTCGTGGTCAGGCCCTGACCGTACGAGGTGTCGTAGCGCATCTGGTTGTCCCAGTCCTGATACGAGTGCACGATGCCGTTCGTCTCACCGAGGAAGTGGATCGCCGAGCCGTCTCCAATGCCGAACTTCTTCAGGTACTCGTACCGGGTCTTCAACGTCGTGCGCTCACTGAAGATCGACGCGCCGACGTTCGACGAGTCCATGAGGGCGCCGGCGAGCGTGTACTTCGAGACGCCGTGCCGGAAGGCGTCGTTGACGACCGCGCCGTTGGAGAAGTGCTTGACCCACGGCACCTCCGCCGTCGAGGTGGGGGTCGCGGCGCCGGTGTCGATGAGCGTGGCCGCCGTGATGCCCTTGAACGTCGATCCCGGCTCGAACTGCGAGTTGAAGATGTGACTGTTCAGGAACGAGCCCTTCGCGTCGTAGTTGTTCGGGTCGACGGTCGGGTACTCGGCGGCGGCCTTGAGCTTGTGTGTCTTCACATCGAGCACCGAGATGGTCGCATACTGTGCGCCGGTCTCCTTCGTCGCCTGCTCGGCCAGCTGCTGCATGTACCACTGCAGGTCGGAGTCGATCGTCAGCTTCAGCGTGCCGCCGTCCTCCGCCGGCGTCTCGGTCTCCGTGCCGGGGATGATGACGCCGTCCTTGCCGTTCTGGAAGGTGAGCTTTCCGTTCGTCGGCGTCAGGCACTGGTTGTACTGGTCTTCCAGACCCGCACCCGGCTTGCCCTCGGCGTTCATGAAGCCGATGAGGTTGCCGGCCACCGCGCCGTTCGGATAGGTGCGCGCCGCATTCGGCGAGCACGCGACGTAGTCGGCGCCCAGCGCGGTGATCTTGCGGTACTGCTCGGTCGTGAGGTCCTTGGCCAGGGGTGCGTACTGCGACTTCGGGTTGTCCACGAGCGCGTCGGAGACGACCTGTCGCAGGTCGTCGACATTCTGACCGGTGATCTCGGCGATCTTCTCCGACATCTGCTCCCAGGTGACCTCTACCTCGTCACCCTGGGTGTCGTGCAGGGTCAGGGTGCGCACGATGTTCGGGCTGAACTGGCAGGTGTAGCTGAGCGTGCCGACGGCCAACGGCGTTCCGTCGTCGTCGACGATCTCGCCGCGAGTGCCCGCCAGCACCTTCGTGGTGCTCAGGCCGTGCGCCATGGCGTTGTCGATGTTCTCCTGGGCGTTGACCACCTGGATGTCGACGAGCCGGATGACGAACGCGCACAGGATGATGAGGACGACGCCGAGAGCGACGACGGTGCGGCGACGGGGACTGCGGGTGCTGCGGGTCGTCATGATCTCAGTGTGTGCGCACCGTGGGCAGACCGTCGGTCACGGGCACGGGTGTCACGTTTTCCGTGGTCGAGGTCTTCGTGTTCTTCTCATCGCCGGCGATCGTGGCACCCGGATCCGTCACCAGCGGCGTGTCGGCGATCAGCTCGTTGGCGACCGAACCCTTGCCGAGGGTGATCGCGGACGTCGACGACGCCGCCTTCTGCGTTCCGAGGATCTTGCCGTCGCTCAGCCGCAGGTAGCTGGGTGTCTTGTCGACGACCATGCCCAGCGCCGACGCGTTCGCGGCGAGGTACTGCGGCGAGTTGAGCCCGGTGAGCTCGTCGTCGAGCACCTGCTTCTGCAGGGTCAGCTCGCGGTGCTGGGAGTTCAGCCGCGCCAGTTCATACGAGCTCTGCGTCGACATGACCGAGAGCACCATCTGCGCGCCGACGATCGCGAGCGCGGCGGCGACGGCGACGAGGCCGTACAGCATCCGCGGCCGACGACGGAAGGCGGGCAGTTCGAGTGCCCGCAGCCGCCGTTCGGGCCGGGACTGGGGCCGTCCGCTCGGTGCGGACAGCGGGCGGGCGGTGGCTGCCTGGCTGCTCATGCGCTCTCCTCGGCATCATCGGGGCGTACGCGCTCGGCGGCGCGCAGCCGGACGGGCGCGGCACGGCGGTTGCGTGCGCGCTCGTCGTCGGATGCCTGCTCGGCTCCCTTGACCAGCAGACGGAATCGGGGGGCGTGTTCGGGGAGTTCGACGGGCAGACCCGCGGGGGCGGTGGAGGTGGATGCCGCGGCCAGCGCCCGCTTGACGAGACGGTCTTCGAGCGACTGGTACGACAGCACCACGATGCGGCCGCCCACGTGCAGGGTGCCCAGGGCGGCGGGGATCGCGTGCTCGAGCGCCGACAGTTCGGCGTTGACCTCGATGCGCAGCGCCTGGAACACCCGCTTGGCGGGGTGCCCGGCACGGGCGACAGCGGCGGGTGTGGCCTCGGTGAGGATCTCCACGAGGCGCCCGGAGCGCTCGATGGGCGCCGTCCTGCGCGCGGCGATGATGGCGCGGGCGTAGCGGCCGGCGAGCTTTTCCTCGCCGTAGCGCTCGAAGATGCGCCGCAGCTCGCCCTCGCTGTAGGCGGCCAGCACGTCGGCGGCCGTGGTGCCGGCCGACTGGTCCATGCGCATGTCCAACGGCGCGTCCTGCGCGTAGGCGAAGCCCCGCTCGGCTTCGTCGAGCTGCAGGGAGGAGACGCCCAGGTCGAAGAGGATGCCGTCGACGCCGTCGCGTCCGGTGCCGGCCACCGCGTCGGCGATGCCGTCGTAGACCGTGTGCACGAAGGTGACGCGGCCGGCGAAGCGGGCCAGGCGCTCCTGCGCGATGCGCAGCGCATCGGTGTCGCGGTCCAGGCCGATCACGTGGAGGTCTGGGAAGCGATCGAGGAACGCCTCGGTGTGCCCGCCCATGCCGAGTGTCGCGTCGACGAGCACGGCGCCGGGGCGTTCGAGGGCGGGGGCCAGCAGCTCGACGCAGCGCTCGAGCATCACCGGAGTGTGGATGTCGCGGATGTCCATGATCGGCGGGTGGGCTCCGTTCCCGGATCCTGATCCCCATCCGCTCTGACCTGGCGCCGGGGAAGTGCGTCAGGGCGTGAGCGGCTGGGCATCACGAACAGGGATCAGAACAGTCCCGGAATCACCTCCTGCTCCATCTCGGCGTAGGTCTCCTCGTTGCTCTCGGCGTACGCGTTCCAGGCGTCGGCATCCCAGATCTCGGCGTGGGCGCCGACGCCGGTGACGACGAGCTCCTTCTGCAGGCCGGCGTACGACCGGAGCGGCACGGGGAGGGTGATGCGGTTCTGGCCGTCGGGCTTCTCGGCGCTGGCTCCGGAGAGGAACATGCGCAGGAAGTCGCGGGCCTGCTTGTTGGTCAGGGGCGCCTCGCGGATGCGCTCGTGGATGCGCTCGAACTCGTCGGTGGCGAACACGTACAGGCAGCGCTCCTGCCCGCGGGTGACGACCACACCGGCTCCGAGGTCATCGCGGAACTTCGCCGGCAGGATGACGCGGCCCTTGTCGTCGAGCTTCGGAGTGTACGTCCCGAGCAACATCGCCGATCACCCCCCTTCGTCCGGCCCCCCGTGAGGTTTCACGCCACTTTACTCCACTATCCTCCACTTCACTACCACTTCGAGCGTGTTTCCTCCCCCGGCGCTCCCCCGACGCGTTCTCCGCCCTCGCCCGGGCACAAAAAAAGACACCGACCCGAAGGTCGGTGTCTGTGTCTTCTTCTCTGCGGCGGCTGCTCTCAGCGCTCCTCTTGCCGGCGGTCCCACCGGTCGTTCATGCGGTCCATGAACGACGACGCGGGTTTGTCGTTCTTCGGCGGTGTCGTGCGATCGCGCGGCCCCTTGCTCCCCCTGGCCGGCGTCACGGCGAGGACGACCCCGCCGAGCATCAGCACGAAGCCGATGACCCCGACCACAGCGAGCGGCACGGCGACGCCGGCGATGAGGCCGCCGAGGCCGATGAGCACGAGTACCGTGCCGTACACGATGTTGCGGTAGCTGAGGGTGCGGCCATCGCGCGACGCGTGCACGACGTCGGCGTCGTTTTGCATGAGATGGCGTTCCATCTCGTCGAGCAGGCGCTGCTCTTGTTCGGAGAGTGGCATGCATCCCCCTCGGGTGAACTCTTTCCCACGAGTCTACTCGTGGCTGTCATCACTAGGCTAGGCCTGTGGCATCCCCCTCCGACCCGGTTGCGGCCGTTTCCCAGCAGATGGAAGCCTTCTTCACGGCGCAACGCGCGCAGACGGGCTCTTACGGTGCCGAAGCGGGCCGGATGATGGATGCCGCGGCAGCGGCCGTCACCGGCGGCAAGCGCCTGCGCGCCCGGTTCTGCATCACCGGATACCGCGCCGTGGCGGAGGCGTCGGGGCCGAGTCCCGCGCCGATCCCCGACGCCGTGCTCGGCGCCGCCGGTGCCCTTGAGGTCTTCCACGCCGCCGCGCTCGTGCACGACGACATCATCGACAACTCCGACACCCGCCGCGGTCGCCCGTCCGCCCACCGTCGCATCGAGAGCGCGCACGAGGCCGCCGGGTGGAGCGGCGACGCCGTGGCCTTCGGCCGTGCCGGCGCCCTGCTGCTGGGCGATCTGCTGGTCGCCCTGAGCGATGACCTGCTCGAGCGCGCGCTGTCGGGCGCCTCCCCCGAGATCGCGGCATCCACCCGTTCTCAATACGGGGTCATGCGCCGCGACGTCACGATCGGCCAGTTCCTCGACATCGCCGAGGAATCCGCGCACGCGACCGCGCCCGACACCGAGCACGCCGAGCGCGCTCTGCGCGTGGCATCGCTGAAGTCCGCGCGCTACAGCGTCGAGCAGCCGCTGCTGATCGGGGCGCGACTCGCCGGAGCCGATGAGGCCCAGCTCGATGCGCTGTCGCGGTTCGGGCATCCCGTGGGCATGGCCTTCCAGCTGCGCGACGACGTCCTGGGCGTGTTCGGCGACGCGTCCGAGACGGGAAAACCGGCGGGCGATGATCTCCGCGAGGGCAAGAGGACCGTGCTCATCGCGTACGCGCGCGAGACGCTGCCGGCGAGCACCCGCGCGGTCGTCGACGAACTGCTCGGCGACCCGGCGCTCGACGACGCGCAGGTGGCGTCGCTGCAGCGCACGATCCAGGACACCGGGGCGCTCGCCCGCGTGGAGCAGCTCATCGCCGCCTACACGCTCGACGCCGATCGCTCCCTCGCCGGCGCACGGCTGGGCCACGCCGCCGTCAGCGAACTGCGCGATCTCGCCCGTGCGGCGGCCGTGCGCTCGTCCTGACGGTCAGGCCAGGGCACGCGCGACGCGGCGCACTTCGCTCTTGCGCCCCTGCAGCAGCGCCTCGATCGGGGGCATGCCGATCGTGTCCTCCGGGGCGAACAGCCAGTCGATCGCCTCGTCATCGCTGAACCCGACGTCATGCAGGACGAACAGCGTCCCGCGCAGGGAGCCGAGCGGCGCACCGTCGACGATGAACGCCGCGGGAACCTTCGCGGGCCCCTCGCGGCGCGACGCGACGAGCTGCCGGTCGTCGATGAGGCTGCGCACGCGCCCGAGGCTCTCGTCGAGAGCCTCGGCGAGGTCGGGCAGGGTCAGCCATTCGATGGGAGTGGATGCTGCGTTCTCACCGGTCACCAGGCCACTATCTCATGCTGTCCGCACTCTGTCGTGTGATCACATCTTTCACACCAATCACACCATTCGCACCAATATCACTCGTTGACACCAATGCACATCCGTGACACGGTGTGATGGTCACCGAGGGGGGAAACTCGTGCCACATCCGCACAGCGTCATTCGTCGTACCACCACCGCAGCCCTGCCCGCCGCGATCGCGGGATCGCTCGCACTGTCTCTGGCCGCGGCGCCGGCGGCACACGCCGAGAACCGTGCCGAGCAGGTGCGCACTCGGCAGGCGCCGACCACCCCCGAACGTGCGGAGCAGATCGACGGAGTCGCTCGCGTGTCGGGACTGGACGGCGCTCTCGCCGCCGCGGTGGCCGCCGCCGGTCTGAGCGAAGCCGCCCGGCGTACGCCGACGACCCACACCGTCGTGCGCGGCGACACGATCTTCGGCATCGCCCGGCACTACGGACTCTCGACCGCCGACGTGCTGTCATGGAACGGACTGAGCCACTCCACCGTCATCCACCCCGGTCAGAAGATCCGCCTGACGCCGCCGTCGGGCTCGGCCAAGGCCTCGGTGGCGAAGAAGGCCACGAAGAAGGCCACCGCATCGCGCGCATACACGGTCCGCGCCGGCGACACGATCAGCGGCATCGCCCGCGCCCACGGCCTGTCCACCCAGACTCTGCTGAACGCGAACGGGCTGCGGTGGTCATCGATCATCTACCCGGGCCAGAAGCTCTCCGTGCCCGGCACGGCGGCGGCCGCGGCATCCACCTCTTCCTCCTCATCGACGAAGAAGAAGGCCGCGCAGAGCACGAAGAGCACATCGGGCGGCACCGTCCAGCCGGGCCAGCGCTACACCGTGCGCGCCGGCGACACGATGTCGGCGATCGCCTCGCGGCACGGCGTCGGCGTGGCCGCGCTGCTCAAGGCGAACGGCATGGATTTCAGCTCGATCATCTATCCCGGGCAGTCGATCAAGATCCCGACCAGCGGGATCCCGGGCCTGTCGACCGAACAGGCCGCGAACGCCCGACTGATCGTGCGGGTCGGCCGGCAGCTCGGGGTGTCCGACCGGGGCATCGCCATCGCTCTGGGCACCGCCATGCAGGAGTCGGGGCTGCGCAACCTCGACTACGGGGACCGCGATTCCCTGGGGCTGTTCCAACAGCGGCCGAGCACCGGCTGGGGCACCGCCGCGCAGGTGCGCGACGCGGAGCGAGCGACGCGCGCGTTCTTCGGCGGGCCCTCCGATCCGAACGGATCGCGCACCAACGGCCTGCTCGACATCGCCGGGTGGCAGAAGATGAGCTTCACCGAGGCCGCGCAGGCCGTGCAGATCTCCGCCTACCCCACGCGATACGCGCAATGGGAGAAGCCCGCATTCGCCTGGCTCGCGGCGATCAAGTGAGCCGCTGCGCGGGGTGCCGTCCGGTTCTCCGTAGACTTCCAGGGTGACCACCAGCGCGCAAGCCGATCCCCTCATCGGGCGTCTCGTCGACGGCCGATACCGGGTTCGCGCGCGCATCGCCCGTGGCGGCATGGCCACGGTGTACGTCGCCACCGACCTGCGACTCGAACGTCGCGTCGCGCTGAAGGTCATGCACAGCCACCTCAGCGACGACGCCGTCTTCCAGAGCCGGTTCATCCAGGAGGCCCGTGCGGCCGCGCGCCTGGCGGACCCGCACGTGGTCAACGTCTTCGACCAGGGCCAGGAAGGCGAGATGGCCTACCTGGTCATGGAGTACCTGCCCGGCATCACGCTGCGCGAGCTGCTGCGCGAACAGAGGCGGCTGACCATCGCGCAGGCGGTGACGATCATGGACGCGGTGCTCTCCGGCCTGTCGGCGGCGCACCGCGCGAACATCGTGCACCGCGACGTCAAGCCCGAGAACGTGCTGCTGGCCGAGGACGGCCGCATCAAGATCGGCGACTTCGGTCTCGCCCGCGCGACGACGGCCAACACCGGCAGCGGGCAGATGCTGCTGGGCACGATCGCCTACCTCGCCCCCGAGCTGGTCACCCGGGGCACGGCGGACGCCCGCAGCGACATCTACGCCCTGGGCATCATGCTGTACGAGATGCTCACCGGCGAGCAACCGTACAAGGGCGAGCAGCCCATGCAGATCGCCTTCCAGCACGCGACGGAGTCCGTCCCGCGTCCGAGCGTGCGCAATCCGGGCGTTCCCGAGCAGCTCGACGAGCTCGTCCTGTGGTCGACCGAGAAGTCGCCCGACGAGCGTCCCGCCGACGCGGGGGTCATGTTGGCGCGGCTGCGTGAGATCGAGCAGCAGCTCGGCATCGCGCCGCAGGTGCAGCGCACCCTCGCCGTGGCGGGGGCCGCGGCATCCGACCATCTCGACACCGGCGAGCTGACGAAGGTGCTGCCGCCCAGCGTGGAGGTCGACACCCCGGTGGAGGGCGACGACAACAGCACGAGGCTGCGGCGGCAGGCCTCACGGCGCCGCACGAAGGGGTGGTGGCTGTTCGCGATCGTCATCCTGCTGGCGGCCGCCGCAGCCGGTGTCGGGCTCTGGTTCGGTTCGGGGCCCGGGTCGCAGGTGACCGTCCCGACCGTGGCCGGCAAGACGTTCGACCAGGCGAAGGCGCTGCTGGCCGAACAGCAGCTGGTCGCGAAGAAGACGGGTGAGAACAGTCTCGACGTCGCAGAGGGCCGCGTGATCTCGACGGATCCCGGTCCGAACACGCGCCTCGACAAGGACTCCACGGTGACCGTCACCGTGTCGTTGGGGCCGGCCGAGGCGACCATCGACACGCTCAAGGGCACCACTGAGCAAGCCGCGCGTGACGCGCTCGAGGCGCAGCACATCACGGTCGTCGAGGAGAACAAGACCTTCTACACCGATGACGACGAAGGCACCGTGATCGGCGCCGTCGTGCACCCGGCCGACGGCGGCAAGAACGTCGACTGCGCGAAGGGCTGCACCGTGCACCAGGGCGACTCGGCGACGCTGTCGGTCTCGCTCGGGCAGCTGCCGAGCGTGATCGGCATGTCGCTGGACGACGCGGTCGCCTCTCTCAAGGAGAAGGGCATCACCGTCACCTCGCACTCCGAGGAGTACAGCAACTCCGCGGCGAAGGGCACGGTCATCAGCATGGCCGACCGCGACGGCGGCGGCGCCTGGCGCCCCGGCGACAAGACGACGCTCGTCGTGTCGAAGGGGCCGCAGCTATTCGAGGTGCCCGACGTCACAGGCGTGACGCGCGACGAGGCGAAGCAGACGCTGTCCCGGGCCGGATTCCAGGTCACCTACAACGGATTCTGGGATGCCGTCATCAATGGCGTCACCAAGGTGACGGCCCAATCCCCCGTCGACGGATCGACCTGCAACGAGGACGGTACGCTGTGCGCGGCCGGCACGACCATCGAGCTTAAGATCAGCGGTTCGTTCTGAGGCGTCCGGCCGGGAGCCGGCCCGCGCCTCAGCGCTTCTCGAGCTCCTCGGCCACCAGGAACGCCAGCTCGAGGCTCTGCATGTGGTTCAGGCGCGGGTCGCACAGCGACTCGTAGCGGGTCGCCAGCGTGTCCTCATCAATGTGCTCGGAACCACCCAGGCACTCGGTGACGTCGTCGCCGGTGAGTTCGACATGGATGCCGCCGGGGAACGTCCCCGCTTCGCGGTGGGCGTCGAAGAACCCGCGCACCTCGTCGACGACGTCGTCGAACCGGCGCGTCTTGTAGCCGGTCGGCGTCGTGATCCCGTTGCCGTGCATGGGGTCGGTGACCCAGAGCGGGGTGGCTCCGGCATCCTTCACCGCCTCCAGCAGCGGCGGCAGCGCGTCGCGGATCTTGCCGGCGCCCATGCGCGTGATGAACGTGAGCCGGCCCGGCTCGCGCTCGGGGTCGAGCTTGTCGATGAGGGCGAGAGCCGTCTCGGGGGTCGTGGCGGGACCGAGCTTCACGCCGATGGGGTTGCGGATGCGCGAGAAGTAGTCGACGTGCGCGCCGTCGAGGTCGCGGGTGCGCTCGCCGATCCACAGGAAGTGCGCCGAGGTGTTGTACGGCAGGTCGGTGCGCGAGTCGATGCGGGTCATGGGGCGCTCGTAGTCCATGAGCAGGCCCTCGTGGCCCGTGTAGAACTCGACGCGCTTGAGCTCGTCGAAGTCGGCGCCGGCGGCCCCCATGAACTTGATGGCGCGGTCGATCTCGGCAGCCAGGCGCTCGTAGCGCTGGTTGGCCGGGTTCTGCGCGAACCCCTGGTTCCAGCTGTGCACCTCGCGCAGGTCGGCGAAACCGCCCTGCGTGAACGCCCGGATGATGTTCAGCGTCGACGCGGCCGTGTGATAGCCGCGCAGCAGCCGCTGAGGGTCCGCCCGGCGCGACCCCTCGGTGAAGTCGTAGCCGTTGACGATGTCGCCGCGGTAGGCGGGCAGCGTGACATCCCCCCGCGTCTCGGTGTCGCTCGAGCGGGGCTTCGCGAACTGCCCCGCCATGCGGCCCATCTTGATGACCGGCATCGAGGCGCCGTAGGTCAGCACGACGGCCATCTGCAGCACCGTCTTGATACGGTTGCGGATCTTGTCGGCCGTGGCGCCCGCGAACGTCTCGGCGCAGTCGCCGCCCTGCAGCAGGAACGCCTGACCGGCGGCGGCCCGTGCGAGCTTCTCGCGCAGGTTGTCGACCTCGCCGGCGAACACGAGCGGCGGCATGGCGGAGATCTCGGTGGATGCCGCGGCAACCGCGTCGGGATCATCCCAGAGCGGCTGCTGCTTGATGGGCAGAGTCCGCCAGTGATCGAGCGCGTCGAGGTGCTGCAGCATCCCTCCAGTCTATCCGCCGGGCGTGCTCAGCCCTTCGCAGATGACGGGAGGCGGTCCTTCACGGTCGACGCGTAGACGTCGTCATAGCGCTGCTGGCCGAGGCGCTGGAGGGCCACCATGATCTCGTCCACCACGGAGCGGAGGATGTAGCGGTCGTTCTCCATGCCCGCGTAGCGCGAGAAGTCGAGCGGCTCGCCGATGACGACGCCCACCCGCACGATGCGCGGAAGGGTCGTGCCGATCGGCATCATCGTGTCGGTGTCGACCATGATCACCGGGATCACGGGGACCTTGGCCTCCAGCGCCATGCGCGCGATGCCCGTGCGGCCGCGGTACAGACGCCCGTCGGGGCTCCGCGTGCCCTCCGGGTAGATGCCGAGCAGCTCACCGCGGCCGAGCACCTGCAGGCCCGTGTTCAGCGAGGCCTCCGAGGCCTTGCCGCCCGAGCGGTCGATGGGGATCTGCCCCGTCGCCTTCATGAACAGACGCGTGGCCCAGCCGCTGATGCCCCGGCCGGTGAAGTAGTCGCTCTTCGCCAGAAAGGCGACCGGGCGGTCGATCATCAGCGGCAGGAAGACCGAGTCGACGAAGGAGAGGTGATTGCTGGCCAGGATGGCCGCGCCGGTGGCCGGCACGTTGCGGCGCCCGACGACCCAGGGGCGGAAGATCGCCTTCACGATCGGGCCGATCACCACGTACTTCATGAGCCAGTAGAACATGGCCCTCCCTCCGGTGGACGAGTCTACCCAGCGGGAGAGCGCCGCCCGGCGGCATCCCTCCCCCCGGCTTCGCCGGTCTGCGCCGGCCACGACATCGCGTATCGTGAATCGTGAGACTGAATCTCAGGCGGCTCGCCCAGCGGCACCGGCTAGACTCAGGGCACAGCACTACCCGAACGGTACCGAAGGAGATGCCGGCATGACCCCCGCCGCCGAGTTCAACGCCCCTCTGATCGTCCCCGCCGATCCGAACGAGAACATCACCGATCTGCTCGAGGAGCGCGTGGCGGCGACGCCGGATCTGGCCCTCTTCGCCGTTCCCGACGGCGATGGATGGCGGGATGTCACCGCCGCCGAGTTCCGCCGGCAGGTCATCGAGCTCGCCAAGGGCTTCGTCGCCGACGGCATCGAGCCCGGCGACAAGGTCGGGTTCGTCGCCCGCACCACCTATGAGTGGACGCTCGTGGACTTCGCGCTCTTCTACGCCGGCGCAGTGATGGTGCCCGTGTACGAGACGAGCTCGGCCGCGCAGATCCACTGGGACCTCTCCGACTCCGGCGCGATCGCATGCCTGACCGAGCTGCCCGAGCACACCGAGCGCTTCGAAGAGGCCCGTGCCGACCTGCCGCTCATCCGCGTCGCCTGGCGTATGCACGAGGGTGCGCTCGACGCACTGCGGGCGAAGGGTGCATCGGTCGCCGACGAGGAGATCGAGCGCCGTCGCCAGATCGCCGATGCGGACGACATCGCGACCCTCATCTACACGGCCGGCACGACCGGACGCCCCAAGGGCTGCGTGCTCACGCACTCGAACTTCGTCGAGCTCGCCCGCAACTCCGCGCGTTCGCTGCGCGAGGTCGTCGAGACCCCGGGCGCATCCACGCTCCTGTTCATCACGACCGCGCACGTGTTCGCGCGCTTCATCTCCATCCTCGACGTGCACGCCGGCGTGAAGACCGGGCACCAGCCCGACACCAAGCAGCTGCTGCCCGCACTCGGGTCGTTCAAGCCGACCTTCCTACTGGCCGTGCCGCGCGTGTTCGAGAAGGTGTACAACTCCGCCGAGCAGAAGGCCGAGTCGGGCGGCAAGGGCAAGATCTTCCGCTCCGCCGCCAAGGTCGCCATCGAGCACTCGCGGCTCGTCGAGTCGGGCGCCAAGGTGCCGTTCTGGACCGGGGTGAAGTTCAAGATCTTCGACAAGCTCGTCTACAGCACCCTGCGCGAGGCCATGGGCGGTCGGGTCGTCTACGCGATCTCCGGCTCTGCGCCGCTCGGCGAGCGACTCGGACACTTCTTCGCGAGCCTGGGCGTGAAGGTGCTCGAAGGCTACGGCCTGACCGAGACCACGGCGCCCGCGACCGTGAACCTGCCCACCAAGACGAAGATCGGCACCGTCGGCCCCGCCCTGCCGGGCGTCTCGGTGCGCCTCGCCGACGACGGCGAGGTCGAGGTGAAGGGCATCAACGTCTTCCGCGAGTACTGGAAGAACCCCGAGGCCACCGCGGCCGCCTTCGACGACGGCTGGTTCCGCACCGGCGACATCGGCTCGTTCGACGCCGACGGGTTCCTCACGATCACCGGCCGCAAGAAGGAGATCATCGTGACGGCGGGCGGCAAGAACGTGGCCCCCGCGATCCTCGAGGACCCGATCCGCGCCAACCCCATCGTCGGGCAAGTCGTCGTCGTCGGAGAGAAGCGCCCCTTCATCGCCGCGCTGATCACGCTCGACTCCGAGATGCTGCCGACCTGGCTGGGCAACAACGGACTGCGCGCCGACATGACGCTCGAAGAGGCCGCGGTCGACCCCGACGTGCGCGCCGAGGTGCAGCGTGCGATCGACGAGGCGAACAAGTTCGTCTCGCGCGCCGAGTCGATCCGCAAGTTCACGATCCTGCCGACGGAGTGGACCGAGGAGAGCGGCCACCTCACGCCGAAGTTCAGCATCAAGCGCCACGCGATCCTCAAGGACTTCGCCGGGGCGATCGATGAGATCTACAACGTGCCGGTGGAGACCACGAACGTCTCGCTGAAGTAGCCCGGTCGCGCGCGGCGGGTTCGGGCCCGCAGCATCCACCCCATCCCTCGCTGGTCCAGCAAATTCACATGAGTCTGTCCCATGGACATCACACCGCCCTCCGGTTTCGTGTTCAGGGGACAGACTCACGTGCACTCGCACGACGTCGACGCTCAACAGTCGGGCGCGGGCGGCCCCGGATCGGGCGAAGGACGCCGTCGAGGCGGTGGGATGCCGTACTCGGCCAGACGGCGGACGCACGCGTCGACCGTGCGGACGTGCTCATCCGCGAGGTGCACCGTCACCCGATCGGTGCGCGCACGGATCCAGTCCTCACGCTTCTTCTCCGCCAGGATGACCTGTTCGATCAACGCGCCGTTTCGCAGGTCGCTGTCGAGGTACTTGCCATTGCCGTCGAACTCCGCCCGCCACTGTTCCGCGTCGATGTCGACGACGTAGAACGCGTCATCAGGACCATCGATGCGGACCTGAAGGTCAGGTGGCGAAAGACATCGGGGCTGCTCGACGACCGCCCTTCGCCGATGCACAGCACGTGCACGCGCGAAGGGCGTTGTTCGCGACCGGCAGCAGCGCGTCGGAGCATCCAGGCAGATCGGTGGAGAACCCACGCCGACTCACCGCTTGGGGAGGAACCGCTGCTCAGCCCGCCCTGCACATCGAACCGTCTCATGCACGTCAAACCGCCGCCGGTCTGATGTGCATGGGACAAACTCATGTGAATTTGCCCGAAGGAGGCGTGGATGCGGCGGCCCGGGAAGCAGCGGCGGGTCAGAACCAGTCGGACTCGCGGATCTCGCGCATGGCGACGCGGCGCTCGGCCTTGTCGAGCCGATCGATGTAGAGCATGCCGTCGAGATGGTCGGTCTCATGCTGCAGCGCCTGGGCCAGCACCCCGTCGCCTTCGACCTCGATCGGGTTGCCGTCGACGTCGACGCCGGTGACCTTCGCGTGCGGGTAGCGCAGCACGTCATGCCAGAGACCGGGCACCGAGAGGCATCCCTCGCCGATGTGCTCGGGCTCGCCCGACGTCTCGACCAGCACGGGGTTGAGCACGTACCCGATCTCACCGTCGACGTTGTAGCTGAAGGCGCGCAGCCCCACGCCGATCTGCGGTGCGGCGACGCCCGCACGACCGGGCAGCTGCACGGTCTCGACGAGGTCGTCGACCAGCGCACGCACGCCGTCGTCGAGCTCGTCCACAGGCGCGCACTCCCCCCGTAGCACGGGGTCGCCGAAGAGACGGATCTGCCGGACGGTCATGCGTCAGGCCGCCGCGGCGGGCGTCCGCAGGCCCTCGACGACCGCGGCCGCAAGCGTGCGCGCGGCCTGCCGGGTCTCGGGCTGGAGGTCGTGGAACACGATCGCGCTGCCGGTTCCGATCGCGGCGTCGTACGGCATGCGCACGACCTGACGCACACGGGTGCGGAAGTGGGCCTCGAGCTCGTCCTCGCGCACCAGAGGCGCGCCGGGACGTGCATTGTTCAGCACGACGACCGCGTTGCGCGCCTTGCCGGCGTAGCCGTTGGTCTCCAGCCAGGTGAGCGTCTCGGACGCCAGTCGCGCCTCGTCGACGCTCAGGCCGGCGACGACCACCAGCTGGTCGGACAGCCCCAGCGTCGCCCCCATGACCGAGTGCACGATGCCGGTGCCGGTGTCGGTGAGAACGACCGAGTAGTAGTGCGCGGCGAGCTTGGCGACGTCCTCGTAGTCGTCGTCGCTGAACGCGACCGACACCTGCGGGTCGGCGTCGGAGGCCAGCACGTCGAGACGCGTCTCATCGCGGGCGACGATCGTCGACACGTCGTTGTAGCCCGAGACGCTGTCTTTCATGCGGACCAGGTCGCGCACCGTCTTGCCGTTGTGACGGGTGATGCGCTCTGCCAGCGTGCCGCGGTCGGGGTTGGCGTCGATCGCGATGATCCGGTCGTCGCGGGCGTCGGCGAGGGCCATGCCCAGGAGCGTGGTGATCGTGGTCTTGCCGACGCCGCCCTTGCGTGAGAGGACGGGCACGAATCGCGCACCACCGGTCAGCGGCGCCGCGATGCGGCTCGTCAGCTCCTTGCGGGCACGCGCGCGCTTGCCGTCGCCGAGGTTGATCCGGCCGCCCGAAAGCGAGTACACGAAGTGCTGCCATGCCCCCTCGGGCTCGGCGCGCGACAGGCGCCCGGGCTCGAGCAGGCGATCGGGCGTGAGCAGGTCGGAGCTCTCGGTGTCGGCCTCGAACTGGTTGAGCCGCTTGGACGCGAGGCTCAGCTCGGGGCGACGGGTGCGGACCCGCTCCACCGCGTGCGCGCGCTCCGTACGGGTCTCGTCCACGTCCGCCTCCTCATCGACCGGCGCGGCGATCCGCACGGGGGCCGGCGCCGCTTCGACTGCCACGGTACCAACAGCGACCGGCTCGGGAACAGGTGCGATCTCCTCCGCGTCCCCGTCGGCGACGGATGCCACGGGCACCGCCTCGACGGCGGGCTCCGCGACGGCCTGCTCCGTGACGACCGGCGCCGCGACTGCGGGCTCTGCAGCGACGGGCTCGGCGACGATCGGCTCATCGGCGACCGACTCGGCGGGTGCGGCATCCTCGGGCTCCGCATCGGCGGCGGTCGCGGCATCCACGTCCGCCTCGTCGTCGGCGGGCTCGATCTCGGCCTCGACGACCTCGATCTCGGCCTCGTCGGCCGGCTCCGGAACGGCGGCAGGCGCCTCGAGCTCATCCTCGGGGTCTTCCAGCACGACCTCGTCGCCGATGACGTCATCGTCGGCGAGGTCGTCCTCGTCGGCCACGGGCAGCGACACGCTCACCTGAGCGGTCGCGGCACCGAGGAAGCCGAGTGCAGACGTGTCGGTGCGTGTCGAATCGTCGAGGACACCGCGTTCATCGGTGTCGGCGGACGTCGGTTCAGTGTGATCGGGCGTCAAAACGAGAGTCTCCAAAGAAGCGGGGCTCGGGTGAACCCGCCCTCGAGATTACTGCCCGGGCCTGATCACGACCAAAAGATCGCCCGCCTCGACCTGCGCCGTGCCGCTGAGCACGACCCGTTCGACGACGCCGCCGACGGGGGCGGTGATGGCCGCCTCCATCTTCATCGCCTCGATCGACGCGACCGGCTGGCCCGCCTCGATCGTGTCGCCCTCGGCGACCTTGACCGTCACCGCGCCCGAGAACGGGGCGGCGACCTGGCCGGGCTTGGACGTGTCGGCCTTCTCGGCCTGGCGCGCTTCGACGGTGATGCTGCGATCGCGGACGAACACCGGCCGCAGCTGGCCGTTGAGCGTCGTCATGACCGAGCGCATGCCCTTCTCGTCCGCCTCGCCGATGGCTTCGAGACCGACGTACAGCTGCACGCCGCGCTCGAGGTCGACGACGTGCTCACTGCCGGGGACCAGGCCGTACAGGTAGTCGGCGGTGTCGAGCACGCTGAGGTCGCCGAACTGCTCGCGCTGCTGACGGAACACCTTGGTGGGCGCCGGGAACAGCAGCTCGTTGAGCATGCCGCGCCGGGTCGCCGAGTCGGCGGCCAGCGCCTCCTCCTGCGCCGCGGTGATCGGCGTGAGCGAGACCTTCGGCTCGCGCCCGGCGAGCACCTTGGTGCGGAAAGGCTCGGGCCATCCCCCGGGCAGGTCGCCCAGTTCGCCGGCCATGAACGAGACCACCGAGTCGGGCACGTCGTACTTCTCCGGGTGCTCCGCGAAGTCGGCCGGGTCGGCCTTGACAGCCGCCAGGTGCAGCGCCAGGTCGCCGACGACCTTCGACGACGGCGTCACCTTCGGCACGCGCCCGAGGATGTCGTTCGCGGCCGCGTACATGTCCTCGATGAGCTCGAAGTCGTCGGCCAGGCCCAGCGCGATGGCCTGCTGGCGCAGGTTCGAGAGCTGCCCGCCCGGGATCTCGTGGCGGTAGACGCGCCCTGTCGGGCCGGGCAGACCCGACTCGAACGGGCCGTACAGGTGGCGCACGGCCTCCCAGTACGGCTCGAGATCGCTGACCGCGGCGAGGTCGAGCCCGGTGTCGCGCTCGGTGTGCGCCATGGCGGCGACCAGCGCCGACAGCGACGGCTGGCTCGTGGTGCCCGACATCGGGGCGGCGGCGGCGTCCACCGCATCGGCACCCGCGGCGCTGGCCGACAGGAGCGTCGCCAGCTGGCCCCCCGCGGTGTCGTGGGTGTGCACGTGCACCGGGAGATCGAACCGGTCGCGCAGCGCGCCCACGAGCTTCGCGGCGGCGGCGGGCTTGAGGAGGCCCGCCATGTCCTTGATGGCGAGGATGTGCGCTCCGGCGTCGACGATCTGCTCGGCCAGGCCCAGGTAGTAGTCGAGCGTGTAGAGGTCCTCGGCGGGGTTCAGCAGGTCGCCCGTGTAGCAGAGCGCGACCTCGGCGACCGCGGTGCCGGTGCCCAGCACGGCGTCGATCGCGGGGCGCATCTGGCTGATGTCGTTGAGCGCGTCGAAGATGCGGAAGATGTCGATGCCGGATGCCGCGGCCTCACGCACGAACGCGTCGGTGACCTCGGTCGGGTACGGCGTGTAACCCACCGTGTTGCGGCCGCGCAGCAGCATCTGGATCGCGATGTTCGGCATCGCCTGACGCAGCTTGTCCAGGCGCTCCCACGGGTCTTCGCCGAGGAAGCGCAGCGCGACGTCGTAGGTCGCGCCGCCCCAGGCCTCGACACTGAGCAGCTGGGGCGTCAGCCGCGCGACGTAGGGGGCGGCGGCCACGAGGTCCTTCGTGCGCACGCGCGTCGCCAGCAGCGACTGGTGCGCGTCGCGGAACGTCGTGTCGGTGACGGCCAGCGCCGTGCGCTGCCGGAGGTCGGCGGCGAAGCCGGCGGGCCCGAGCTTCTGCAGGCGCTGCCGCGACCCGTCGGGTGCGGGCGCGCCGAGGTCGATCGACGGCAGCTTCGAAGCCGGGTCGATGCTGATCGGGTTCACGCCGTTCGGCCTGTTGACGGTGGTGTCGACGAGCCAGTTCAGGATCTTCGTGCCGCGGTCCTTCGACACGCGGCCGCGCAGCAGTTCGGGGCGCTCCTCGATGAACAGCGTCGACACGTCGCCGGCGAGGAACTCGGGGTCGTCGAACACGGCCTGCAGGAACGGGATGTTGGTGGCCACGCCGCGGATGCGGAACTCAGCCAGCGCCCGACGCGCACGCTTCACCGCGGACGGGAAGTCGCGACCACGGCAGATGAGCTTGGCGAGCATCGAGTCGAAGTGCGGGCTGATCTGCGAGCCCGCGGCGGTCGTGCCGCCGTCGATGCGGATGCCGGCACCACCCGGCGACCGGTAGGTCGTGATCTTGCCGGTGTCGGGGCGGAAGCCCTGCGCGGGGTCCTCCGTGGTGATGCGGCACTGCAGCGCCGAGCCGCGCAGGCGGATATCGTCCTGCTCCAGTCCCAGCTCGGCGAGCGTCTCGCCGGCCGCGATGCGCATCTGCGACTGCACGAGGTCGACGTCGGTGACCTCCTCGGTCACGGTGTGCTCGACCTGGATGCGCGGGTTCATCTCGATGAAGACGACCTCGCCGGCGCGCTCCCCCGCGGTCTCGAGGAGGAACTCCACGGTGCCCGCGTTCTGGTAGCCGATCGACTTGGCGAACGCGATGGCGTGCTGGTGAAGCCGGCCGCGGATCTCGTCGTCGAGGTTCGGCGCGGGGGCGATCTCCACGACCTTCTGGTGACGACGCTGCACCGAGCAGTCGCGCTCGAACAGGTGCACGGTCTCGCCCGTGCCGTCGGCGAGCACCTGCACCTCGATGTGGCGCGGGCGCAGCACGGCCTGCTCGAGGAACATGCGAGCGTCACCGAAGGCGCTGGCGGCCTCGCGCATCGCCTCGGCCAGTGCCGGAGCGAGCTCGTCCTTGGTCTCGACCCGCCGCATCCCGCGCCCGCCGCCGCCGGCGACGGCCTTGGCGAACAGCGGGAAGCCGATGTCGTCGGACTGCGCGACCAGCGCGTCCACGTCGTCGGACGCCTCGGTCGACCGCAGCACCGGAACGCCGGCAGAGATCGCGTGGTGCTTGGCCTCGACTTTGTTACCGGCCATTTCAAGAACGGATGCGGGAGGTCCGATGAAAGTGATGCCGGCTTCGGCGGACTTGGCTGCGAGCTCGGGGTTCTCGGAGAGGAAACCGTACCCGGGGTAGATCGCGTCGGCGCCCGCCTCCTTGGCGACGCGGACGATCTCGTCGACATCGAGGTACGCGCGGACGGGGTGACCCTGTTCGCCGATCTGGTACGCCTCGTCGGCCTTCAGCCGGTGCAGGGAGTGCCGGTCTTCGTAGGGGAAGACGGCGACCGTGCGGGCCCCCAGCTCATACGCGGCCCGGAACGCTCGGATGGCGATCTCGCCTCGGTTGGCGACCAGGATCTTCGAGAACATGCGACCTCCGATACGTGCGGCATCCGTCCGACATGGCGGACACCGGAAGCGGCTGAGTGTCTTCACAGACTACGGGACGGTAACGTAGGTCTTTGTGCACGTCCTCTCCGTCAGCTCTCTCAAGGGTGGCGTCGGCAAGACGACCGTGACCCTCGGGCTCGCCTCTGCGGCGTTCGCCCGGGGTGTGCGGACTCTCGTCGTCGACCTCGACCCGCAGTCAGACGTGTCCACGGGCATGGACATCCAGGTCGCCGGCCGGCTCAATGTCGCCGATGTCCTCGCGAACCCGAAGGAGAAGGTCGTCCGCCAGGCGATCACCTCCAGCGGGTGGGCGAAGGTGCATCCGGGCACGATCGACGTCATGATCGGCAGCCCGTCGGCCATCAACTTCGACGGCCCGCACCCGAGCGTCCGTGACGTCTGGAAGCTCGAAGAGGCCCTGGCCGCCGTCGAGGCCGACTACGACCTCGTCCTGGTCGACTGCGCCCCGTCGCTGAACGCGCTCACCCGCACGGCGTGGGCCGCCAGCGACCGCGTGATCGTCGTGACCGAACCGGGACTGTTCTCAGTCGCGGCCGCCGACCGCGCGCTGCGTGCGATCGAGGAGATCCGCCGCGGCCTGTCGCCGCGCCTGCAGCCGCTGGGCATCGTCGTCAACCGCGTGCGCCCGCAGTCGATCGAGCACCAGTTCCGCATCAAGGAGCTGCGTGACATGTTCGGTCCGCTCGTGCTCACGCCGCAGCTGCCCGAGCGCACCTCGCTGCAGCAGGCGCAGGGCGCGGCCAAGCCGCTGCACATCTGGCCCGGCGACTCCGCTCAGGAGCTCGCGGCCGACTTCGACGCGCTGCTGGATCGCGTCATGCGCACCGGCCGCATCCCCTCGCCGGACGGCACCGCCGTCGTCTGACGGCGGACGCGGAAACGCCGCCCCCTCGAAGAGAGAGCGGCGTGAGGCTTACGCCGTGCGCTTCGCGCGCCGCGCGGCCAGCTCGTCGACCGGGTCGGGCTTCTGCGGGTCGAAGTCGAGGAGGGTCGACTCGACCTCGGTCAGCACCTTGCCCACCGCGATGCCGAACACGCCCTGGCCGCGGCTGACGAGGTCGATGACCTCGTCGTTCGACGTGCACAGGTAGACGGACGCGCCGTCGCTCATCAGCGTGGTGCCGGCGAGGTCGCGGATGCCCGCAGCGCGCAGCTGCTCGACGGCCGTGCGGATCTGCTGCAGGGAGATCCCCGTGTCGAGGAGCCGCTTGACGAGCTTGAGCACCAGGATGTCCCGGAAGCCGTAGAGACGCTGCGTGCCCGATCCGTTCGCGCCGCGCACGGTGGGCTCGACGAGTTCCGTGCGAGCCCAGTAGTCGAGCTGACGGTAGGTGATCCCGGCGGCACGCGCGGCCACGGCCCCGCGGTATCCGACCTCGTCGTCCATCGCCGGCAGTCCGTCGGTGAACAGGAGGTCGACCGCGAACCGCTGTTCGCCTGTGGCATCCTCAGCGGTCATGGAGATCCCCCTCTTCCGAATTCGCATGGAATGAATCCACGGTAGATGAGCTTTGCCCCGCGGGCAACGACATCGGCGTTCCGACCGGGGCGTGTCGCGCGCGACTCACCGCACGAGCCGCTCGAGCGCGCTGCGCACGAAGTGCGAGCGCACCTCGGCCAGACGCGCCGCCAGCTCCGGCGCCAGTTCGCCGGCCCGGCCGCGAGATGCGGCATCCGTCCGCCGCAGCAGCGGCGCGAGCGCCGACTCGATCAGGGCCACCTCACGGTCCACGGACTGCCGCAGCGTGCGGATGTGTCGCGGCTCGATGCCGTGGCGCTCGAGCGCCACCAGCGACCGCAACACGTCCAGCGACTGATCGGTGTAGCTGTCGGCAGCGCCGATGACGCCGGTGCTGATCGCGTCGTTCAGCAGCTGGGGGCTGGCGCCCGCCGCGCGCAGCAGCTCGTCGCGGCGATAGCGGCGCGGCGCCGGGGTGATCGACGGCGGCACGACGGCCGGCGCCGACGGGGCCCGGCCGGCGTCCACGTCGTCCATGTACTCGCGGATCCGCGCCAAGGGCAGGTAGTGGTCGCGCTGCAGGGTGAGCGCGACCCGGAGGCGCTCCACGTCGTCGGGGGTGAATTTGCGATAGCCCGACTCGGTGCGCATCGGCGTCACGATGCCCTGCACCTCGAGGAAGCGCAGCTTGCTCGCCGTGAGCCCGGGGAAGTCTCCGCTGAGCCGGGCCAGGACCTGGCCGATGCTCAGTGCTCCCCCGTTCGCCGCGCGGCGGGGGGCGGAGGCCGCTGCCATCACTTCTCCGCGTCGGCGGCGAGGTCTGCAGGCGAACCGAAGAAGTTCAGACGGAACTTGCCGATGCGCACCTCGGCGCCGTTCGCCAGACTCGCCCGATCGACGCGTTCGCCGTTCACGTATGTGCCGTTCAGCGACCGCTGATCGACGATCTCGAACCGGCTGTGATCGCGGGTGATCTCGGCGTGACGACGGGAGACGGTGACGTCATCGAAGAAGATGTCGGCCTCGGGGTGACGCCCCACGGTCATCACATCGCTGTCCAGAAGATAGCGCGCGCCCGCGGTCGGTCCCGACCTCACGATCAGGAGCGCCGCACCGGCGGGAAGCGCGTCGATGGCGCTCAGCTCCGCATCGGAGAGGTCGCTGCCGAACGGGACGAACGACAGGTCGGAGTCATGGCCGAACGTCTGCGTCGTATCCGACGACGCCCGTGCGGACGTGCTCTGACCGCGGTGGATGTCACCGATGTCACGACGGCGGTTCTCTTCCACGGCGTCCTCCCTTCCCCCAAGACTAACCGATTCGACCCTATTGAAGAGGGGCGACCGATGTCCACTTCTCCAGCCTGCTCCACACCACGGCGGGTAGGCTCCGGGCCGTGAGAGTCTCCACCGCCATCGCCTCCGCGGTCCTGGCCGCGATCGCCGTCCTCGGCGTCGCGGCCCCCGCCTCCGCCCACGACCAGCTGCTGTCCACCGATCCGCAGGACGGCGCCACGGTGGCCACGATGCCGGAGAAGGTGACGCTCACCTTCAGCGACATCGTGCAGGACGCCGGCCCCGAGGCGAATCAGGTGAAGGTGATGGATGCCGCGTGCACCGTCATCGACGACGGCGACGCCGAGATCGCCGACAACGTGGTGACCCAGAAGATCTCGGGCGACTCCACGGGGCCCGTCACGGTGCTCTGGCGGGTCGTCTCGCGCGACGGACACCCCGTCTCGGGCGAGTTCACCTTCACCGTCGGCGACGCCGCGGCCGCGGCATCCCCCACCCCCTGCGCGACCGGGGACGCCACCGCGTCCTCCTCCGCGACGACGCAGAGCTCGCCGGTGCCGTGGATCATCGGCGGCATCGTCCTGCTGGTGCTCGTCGCGGGCGTCATCGTGCTCCTGGTGACCCGTTCACGACGCCCCGACGACCAGTAGGCTGGAGGCATGCCACATTTTGACGTCGTCATCCTCGGCGCCGGTCCCGGCGGATACGTCGCGGCCGTTCGCAGCGCCCAGCTCGGCCTTAACACGGCCATCATCGAAGAGAAGTACTGGGGCGGTGTGTGCCTCAACGTCGGCTGCATCCCCTCGAAGGCGCTCCTGAAGAACGCCGACCTCGCCCACCAGGTGCTCCACAAGGCCGACCTGTTCGGGATCTCCGGCGACGTGCACTTCGACTTCGGAGTGGCCTGGGACCGCAGCCGCAAGGTCGCGGACACCCACGTCAAGGGCATCCACTTCCTGATGAAGAAGAACAAGGTCACCGAGTACGAGGGCCGCGGCGCCTTCACCGGCCCGAACGCCATCACGGTGGCCAAGGCCGACGGCTCGACCGAAGAGGTCACGTTCGACAACGCGATCATCTCGACCGGTTCGACCGTGCGCAGCCTGCCCGGCGTGACCATCGGCGGCAACATCGTGACGTACGAGGAGCAGATCCTCTCCCGCGAGCTGCCGAAGTCCATCGTCATCGTGGGCGCCGGCGCCATCGGCATGGAGTTCGCCTTCGTGCTGCGCAACTACGGCGTGGACGTGACGATCGTCGAGTTCCTCGACCGGGCGCTGCCCAACGAGGACGTGGAGGTCTCCAAGGAGATCACCAAGCAGTACAAGGGCTACGGCATCGACATCCTCACCTCGACGAAGGTCGAGAAGGTCGAGGACTCGGGCGACAAGGTCACCGTCACGTACACCGGCAAGGACGGCCAGTCCGGCTCGCTCGAGGCCGACAAGGTGCTCATGTCGGTCGGGTTCGCCCCGAACGTCGAGGGCTTCGACCTCGACAAGACCGGTGTGAAGCTCACCGAGCGCGGCGCGATCGACATCGACGACCACATGCGCACGAACGTGCCGCACATCTACGCGATCGGCGACGTGACCGCCAAGCTGCAGCTGGCCCACGTGGCCGAGGCGCAGGCGGTCGTGGCGGCCGAGACCATCGCGGGCGCCGAGACCATGACGCTCGGCGACTACCGGATGATGCCCCGCGCGACGTTCTGCTCGCCGCAGGTCGCCTCGTTCGGCCTCACCGAGCAGCAGGCGCGCGACGCCGGCTACGACGTGAAGGTCGCGAAGTTCCCGTTCTCCGCCAACGGCAAGGCGAACGGCCTGGGCGAGCCGGTCGGCTTCGTCAAGCTCATCGCCGACGGCGAGCACCTCGAGCTGCTGGGCGGTCACATGGTCGGCCCCGACGTCTCCGAGCTTCTGCCCGAGCTGACCCTCGCGCAGAAGTGGGACCTCACCGCTCTCGAGGCGGCGCGCAACGTGCACACGCACCCGACGCTGTCCGAGGCGCTGCAGGAGGGCTTCCACGGCCTGGTGGGGCACATGATCAACCTCTAGACTGTCCGCCGTACGACGACGCCGCCCTGCTCGAAGCCGAGGGCGGCGTCGTTCTTTTCGGGACCGGAGACAGTAATCTGTGTGCATGGCCATCGCACGTCTCGCAGGAGGCCCGCTCGACGGGCAGATCATCCCGCTCGAACCGGGAGTGACCGACTCGCTCATCGTCCCCTACGGGGAGGGGCAGCTCATCTACCGCCGTGCCGGCGCGGATGAGAACACCGGACCGCACGACGGCCCCACCGAGGCGCGGTTCGTGTACGACGAGGCCACCGAGGACATCAACCCCGACCCCGACGGCCGGGACGAGTGAGCGCCGAGGCGAACCATTCCCTCGAGGTCGAGCGCAAGTACGACGTCGACGAGGCGGCGGTGCTGCCCGAGTGGACCACGCTGCCCGATGTGGCGAGAGTGGATGCCGCGGAGCACCGTGCCCTCGACGCCCGCTACCTCGACACCGCCGATCTGAGCCTCGGCCGCGCGGGCGTCGCCGTCCGGCGGCGCGAAGGCGGGCCCGACGCGGGCTGGCACATCAAGGCGTCGGCCCCCGAAGGCAAGCACGAGTGGCACTGGCCGCTGGGCGACGACCCCGCCGAGGACATGCCCGCCGCGGTCGTCGAGGCGCTCGCGCGCTGGGCGACGGGGCCGTTCCTGCCGCTTGCCCGCATCCGCAACGACCGCGTCGCCTACGCGCTGCGCGACGAGGCCGGGCGGCTCGTGGCCGAGGTGGTCGACGACCACGTGCACGCCACCGCCGAGCGCGGCGGCACCGCGTCGAGCTGGCGCGAGTGGGAGGTCGAGCTGGGACCCGCCGCCCCGACCGACCACGCGGCGTTCTTCGCCGCGGTGGACGCACTCGTGACCGCCGCGGGCGGCCGGGTGGCGGCATCCGACTCGAAACTGGCCCGCGCCGTCAGTGGGTCGGGAACCCCAGACTGATCTGGCTCTCGCTGGGCTCGGGCCAGCGAGAGGTGACGACCTTGCGGCGCGTGTAGAAGTTGAAGGCCTCCGACCCGTACATGTGCGTGTCGCCGAACAGCGAGTTCTTCCACCCGCCGAACGAGAACGATCCGACCGGCACCGGGATGGGCACGTTGATGCCGACCATGCCGACCTGGATGTCGTACTCGAACTGCCGGGCGGTCTTGCCGTCGCGCGTGAAGATCGCCGTGCCGTTGCCGTACGGATTGTCGTTGATCAGCTGCACGGCCTCGTCGTAGCTGTCCACGCGCACCACCGAGAGCACCGGCCCGAAGACCTCTTCGTCGTACACGGCCATGCCGGGCTTCACCTCGTCGACGAGGGACGCCCCGAGGAAGTAGCCGTCGGAGTCGAAGCGCTGCTCGCGTCCGTCGACGACGAGGCGAGCGCCCTCGGGCTCGGCACCGGCGACGAAGCCGCGGACGCGTTCGCGCGCGGCCTCGGTGATGAGGGGGCCGATCTCGTTGTCGGGGTCGAAGCCGTCGCCGATCTTCAGGCCCTTCATACGCTCGGCGACCTTCGCGACCAGCTCGTCGCCCACCCCGCCGACGGCGACCACGGCCGAGATGGCCATGCAGCGCTCCCCGGCCGATCCGAACCCGGCCGAGACCGCGGCGTCGGCCGCGGCATCCAGATCCGCGTCGGGCATGACCACCATGTGGTTCTTCGCCCCGCCGAGGGCCTGCACCCGCTTGCCGTGGGCCGCGGCCTCGGTGTAGATGTACTTCGCGATGGGCGTCGAGCCGACGAACGAGACGGCCTTGATCGTGGGGTCGGCCAGGATCGCGTCGACGGCGCCCTTGTCGCCGTGCACGACGTTGAGCACGCCGTCGGGCAGGCCCGCTTCGCGGAACACGTCGGCCAGCCACACGGAAGCCGAGGGGTCGCGCTCACTGGGCTTGAGGATCACGGCGTTGCCCGCCGCGATCGCCGTCGGCGCCATCCACAGGGGCAGCATCGCGGGGAAGTTGAACGGCGTGATGCATGCGACCACGCCCAGGGGCTGGCGCACCTGGTGCACGTCGAGGCCGGTGGCGATCTGCTCGGAGTACTCGCCCTTCATGTGGTGCATGAGGCCGGTGCAGAACTCGACGTTCTCGAGCCCGCGCGCCACTTCGCCGCGCGCGTCGGCGACGGTCTTGCCGTGCTCCGCGGTGATGATGCGGGCGAGCTCGTCGGCACGCGCGGTGATGATCTCGCGCACCCGGAACATGATCTGCGCGCGCTTGACGAGGCCGACGTCGCGCCAGGCCTTCTGCGCCTCGGCGGCCACGCGCGCGGCCTCGGCGACCAGGGCCGCGTCGGCCAGGCCGATCTCGCCGGCCGCAACGCCCAGCGACGGGTTGTAGACGGTGCCGCGCCGCTCGCCGGGATCGACGCGCTGCGCGCCGATCACGTGCGGGATCTGGGTGAGGGTGGTCTCGGTGACGGTGGTCATGGTGGGGTTCCTTCTTCTTCGTTTCGACGCGTATCGCTCGCTCAACGACCGTCGAGCGACGGGTCGTAGCCGCGCAGGGAGCCGTCGGCGGTGACGAGCTTGGTGATGAGCATGGTGTCTTTGGCGCCCAGTCCCTCGCCGATGAGCTGTTCGAACTGCGAGAGGGCGAGCTCGGCTGCCGGCAGGTGCAGGCCCGCGCCGGCGCCGGCCTGCAGTGCCAGCGAGCAGTCCTTCCGGGCGAGGTCGAGCGAGAACGTGGCGTCGAAGTTCTTGTCGGCCGCTCCCGTGGTCACCACACCCGGCACGGGATACCAGGTGCGCTGCGGCCAGGACTGCCCCGACGCCGCATCGGCTACCTGCCAGAAGACGTTCGGGTCGAGCCCGAGCTGCTCCGCCAGCTGCGATCCCTCGGCGACGCCCACGGCCGAGACGAACAGCATCATGTTGTTCACGAGCTTCGACGCGATGCCCGCCGTCGCCGTGCCGCACAGGATGACGGTGCCGGCCATCGGCTCGACGAAGGCCTTCGCCCGTTCGAGGTCGGCCGGCGCCCCGCCCAGCATGAACGCGAGCGAATGCTTCTCGGCGCCGGCGGTCCCGCCGGAGACCGGACTGTCGACGAAGGTGAAACCACGTGCGGTCGACTCGTCGTGGCACCAGCGCGACGTCTCGACGTCGACGGTGGAGGTGTCCAGCAGCAGTGTGCCGGCCGATGCGTGCGCCCAGATGCCGTCGGGGCCGTCGTAGACGCTGCGTACGTGCGCGGGCATCGGCAGCGAGGTGAAGCAGGCGTCGGCACCCTCGAGCGCGTCCGCGACCGAGGCCACGGTGGTCACGCCCCGGGCGGCGGCCGCCTCGATGCAGGCCGGCGAGATGTCATAGCCGCGCACGGTGTGACCGGCGGCCACGAGGTTTCCGCTCATCGGGGCCCCCATGTGCCCCAGTCCGATCCAGGCGATCGTCGACATCCTGCCTCCTCGAAGGTGTCGCACGGCGTCTCCGTCGACGTCGTGTCCCCGCCAGGATAGGCGCGCCCGGCACTGCAGTTCAATGCACAAAGACGAGAGAATGTTGCACGCTCCCTGTGCGTGAATGCACACTGTCAGCATGACCCGCGAACTGCAGCCCGAAGCCCTCATGACATTCCTGGCGGTGGCGCGGCTGGGCCGCTACACGGCCGCCGCCGAGGTGCTCGGCCTGAACCACTCGACGGTGTCACGGAGGATCGCGGCTCTCGAGGCGGCGATGGGCGGCCGCACGCTCGTGCGCACGTCGGGCGGATGGGAGGTCACCCCGCTCGGCCGACGGGCGATGGCCGCCGCCGAGAGCATCGAGGAGTCGCTGCGCGCGCTGGGCACCGACACCGGCGGCGACCCCGTGCAGGGCATGGTCCGCATCGCCGCTCCCGAGGCGTTCACCTCGGCGTTCCTGGTGCCCGCGGTGGCGCGGTTGCACCGGGACCATCCCACACTCGCCGTCGAGCTGCTCGCGGCCACGCAGCGGGTGCGGCAGAATCGCTCGGGCGTCGACCTCGAGGTCGTGGTGGGACGGCCTCAGGTGCACCGCGCGTATGCGACGCCGGTGTGCGACTACTCGCTGCGGCTGTATGCGAGCGCCGATTATCTGGAGCGGCACGGGGCTCCCGCATCGATCGACGAGCTGTCGCGGCATCCCGTCATCTACTACGTCGAATCGTCGCTGCAGGTCGACGATCTCGACCGCGCCGTGCAGCGACTGCCGGCTTCTCCCCCGTCCATCCGCTCGACGAGCGTGTTCGCGCACGTCGAGGCGACGGCCGCGGGCGCGGGCGTCGGCGTGCTTCCCGACTTCCTCGCCGACGCCGACGAACGACTCGTTCCGGTGCTGCGGGACGCGTACGCTCATCCGCTGTCGTACTGGGCCGTGGTGCGCGACGGCCCGCGTACGACGGCGGTCGCGGCGACGCTGGAGGCCCTGCACGCGCATGTGCGGTCAGTGGGAGCCGCCTGACTCCTTCTGATCCGCCTCGCGCTCGGCCGTGCGCGCCCGCTCGAGCTCATCGACGGCGAGCGCCACCGCGTCCTCCGCCTGCTGCACGCGCCGGTGCGCCATCGTGGGCGCCCCGTAGCGTGCGCGCACGCGGTCGTGCTGCTCGTCGACGGCGACGACGATGTACGACCCCGCCAGAAGCAGCACCTGCGCCGAGAGATTCATCCAGAGCAGCAGGGCGATGAGCGATGCGAACGAGGCGAGGAGCGGGTTGGATGCCGCGCCGCGGACGAACAGCGTCGACAGCTGCTGCAGCACCGTGAGCCCGACTCCTCCGAGCACGGCACCGCCGATGAGCGCACGGGGGCGCGGTCTCACACCCGACAGCGCCACGAACACCACCGCCACGATCACCGCATCGAACACGAAGATGACGAGGATCGCCGCAGCCTGCGTGCCGATGGCGGCGAACGACGCGATCGATGGACCCACGGCATCCTGCACCGCGTCGGCGAGCACACCCACCGCGAAGGTGGCGACCGCCGAGAGGATGATGCCGACCGCGATCGCCAGCGCGACGCCGATGTTGCGCAGCAGGACCCACACGAAGAAGACGTCGTCGTGACTGCGACCCGCGATCGTGCGCAGCGCCGTGCGGGTGGACGTGATGGCGCCCAGCGCCGCGCCCACCAGGCCGACCACGGCGACGACGCCGGCGACGGTCAACGCGCCGGGCGCCGTGATCGCACTGGGCGTGATCAGCCCGTCGTCGCCGAGCAACCCGGGGATGACGTCGCCGACGGTCGCGGTGAGCCGGTCCATCGCGTCGGGGTTGCCCGCCAGCCATGCCCCCGCGAGGCTGAATCCGAGCAGCACCGCCGCGAACACGCTGAAGAGGGCGCGGTACGTGATCGCATCGGCCAGCATCGGCCCATGACGTTCGCTGTAGTGCAGGTACGTCCGCACCAGCCTGAGCGACAATGCCCACGCGGTGATCCTCCGTACCCGTTCACGCACGCTTTTCACCCTAGCCGGGGGCCGCGCCGTCCGCTCAGGCCGTCAGTGCGGTGAGCCCCGAGTACCACGCCGTCAGCGCAGGTCCGGCGATCACGCCGATCCATGCTCCCGCGATCATCCATGGCCCGAACGGGATGCGGGTCTTCCCGGTGGCGCGTCGGAAGACGAGCAGCACGACGCCGAAGACGCCGCCGAAGAGGAACGCCGCACACCCGCCGATGACGAGCGCGGGCCAGCCCACCCACCCCAGGTGGATGCCGAGAACCCCCGCGAGCTTGACGTCGCCGCCGCCCATGCCCCCGGGCTGGATCAGGCGGAGCAGGGCGTAGAAGAGATAGAGCACCGCGCCGCCGATCAGCATGCGGACGACGGCCGCGACATCCCCTTCGATCAGTGACGCGGCGCCGAGCAGCACGACGCCGACCACGTAAGACGGCAGCACGATGACATCCGGCAGGCGGTGCACGTCGAGGTCGATCAGCACGAGCGCGACGCTGACGGCGGCGAGATACAGGAAGGCGATGAGCACGAGGGATGCCGCCACCCAGCCGCTCGCGGCGCCCACGTCGGCCGCGCCGAGGCCCGGCAGGTCGCTGCCCAGCAGCCACGCGACGACGCCGACGAAGGCGATTCCGGTCGCCAACGGGACCAGCCGGGGGCGCACACCACCCGCCACCGGCACCTGCGCGGGCACGCGTGTCACGACGACGTTGACGAGCGAACCGACGGCGACACCCACGAGTCCGACGATCACCAGCGCGATGACGAGCGCGGGTGCGGGAATCACGAGTCCTCCGGTACGAGTTGCAGAAACGCCAGATTACCCCGCGCGAGAGGCCGCACCGTGTGCGTCTCGCGCGGGACCCGGACATGTCGTCGGGCCCCACGCGGACACAGTCCCCACATAAGAAGATTAGAGGGATCTCATCTTCGGCGTCAAGCACATGGCAGAGTGGACATGTGCGCGCATCCGAACTCGACACCGCCGTCGACGCCGCCGTCGACGCAGGCGCCCCGCTGGTCATCGCCGGCGTCACCGGCCCCGACTCCACTTCCTACCTGCATGCGGGGCGCGCCGACACCGACACCGTGCTCGCCTTCTACTCGGCGACCAAGGCGTTCACCGCGACCGCCGCGCTGCAGTGCGTGGAGGACGGGCTCATCGACCTCGATGCGCCCGCACGCCGGTACGTGCCCGAGATCGCCGCCCTTCAGGTGCTGGAGGAGCTGGGTGACGACGGCACCGTGCGCACCCGGCCGCCGATCCGCGACATCACGCCGCGCATGCTGCTGCTGCACACCTCCGGGCTCGCCTACGACATGTTCGACAAGCGCTACGCCCTCCTCGCGCGCGAGCGGATGCGGCATCCCTCCGCCACTCCCCTGTGGGATTCGATCCAGACGCCGCTGCTACACGACCCGGGCGAGCGGTGGACCTACGGCACCTCGATGGACTGGATGGGTCTGATCATCGCCGCCGTGCGCGGACAGCGCCTCGAGGACGTGTTCGCCCAAAGGATCTATGCCCCGTGCGGCATGCACTCGACCTCGTTCGACGTCACCCCCGCGATGCGCACCCGACTGTCACCTGTCTACCGCCATCAGCGCGACGGGTCGATCGTCGCCACCAAGGTGTCACCGCCCGACACCCCCGAACTCGACATGGGCGGGCAGGGGCTCTTCTCCACTGTCCCCGACATGCTCGCGCTGATGCGCGTGTGGCTCGGCGACGGTTCCGCACCCGGCGGGCGCGTGCTGCGGCCCGAGACGCTCGCCTGGGCGACTCAGGCTGCGCCGGGAGTCGTCGTCACCCCTCTGCCGTCGGCGATCCCGGCGCTCACCCGCGAGGCCGACTTCTTTCCGGGTGCGCGCAAGAGCTGGGCGTACTCGTTCCTGCGCAATGAGGACGATGTGCCCGGCGGCCGGCGAGCAGGGTCACTCACCTGGGCCGGGCTGGCCAACGTCTTCTACTGGATCGACCGCGCGTCCGGAGTGGCCGCGGTGTGGGCGACGCAGCTGCTGCCGTTCTTCGACCCGATCGCCGAGGAGGGTGTCGCGGCCTTCGAGCGCGGCGTCTACGCCGGGTGAATCACCAGAGCGGGTGGATGTCGGCGCGCAGGCGACGATCGTAAACGTCGCGGACCGCGGCGTCGAACGCGTCGGTGTCGAACCCGTCGTCGAGCAGCGCGCCGGCCTCGGCGTTCGCGGTGGCCTGGGCGACGCTGCGGGCGCCCGGGATGACGGCGGTGACACCGGGTCGCGAGGCGATCCAGGCGAGGGATGCCGCGGGCAGGCTCACCCCGTCGGGCAGGGCCGCGGCGAGTTCGCGCGCGGCATCCACCCCGGTCTCGAAGTCGACGCCCGAGAACGTCTCGCCGCGATCGAATGCCTCGCCGTGGCGGTTGAACGTGCGGTGGTCGTCGGGAGCGAACGTCGTCTGCGCGGTGTACCTGCCGCTGAGCAGTCCCGAGGCCAGCGGCACGCGGGCGAAGATCGCGACGCCTGCCGCCCGCGCCGCCGGCAGCACCTCATCGAGGGGCTTGAGGCGGAACGGGTTGACGATGATCTGTACGTTCGTGACGCCCGGATGTGCGATGACGGCGAGCGCCTGCGCGCAGGTCTCGACGGAGACGCCGTACGCGGCGATCGCGCCGTCGGCCACGAGCGCGTCGAGGGCCTCGTAGGTCGCATCGGCTTCGACGACCGCCGTCGGCGGGCAGTGCAGCTGCACGAGGTCGAGCGTGTCGACACCGAGGTTGCGGCGACTGCGATCGGTCCAGGCGCGGAAGTTCTCCGGCGTGTAGTTCTCGGGCACCTGGTCGACGCGGCGGCCCATCTTCGTGGCGACCGTGATGCCGTGGCCCGGGCGGGAGGCGAGGAAGCGGCCGATGAGCGACTCCGAGCGCCCGTCACCGTAGACGTCGGCCGTGTCGAACAGGGTCACGCCGTGATCCGCGGATGCCGCGAGCACCGCGAGCGCGTCCTCCTCGCGCACGGCGCCCCAGTCGGCTCCGAGCTGCCAGGTGCCGAGTCCGATGGACGAGACGTCGCGGCCGGTGCGGGAGAGGGGATTGTGTCGCATGGTTCCAGCCTGGCATGCACACGCGGGGCCCGCGGCATCCACCCCTCAGAGCATGCTGCGCGCGGCGCGCAGCGCGCGGGCGCTCCACCGTCCGTCGTGGTGCGCGACGCCGATGGGGTGCTCGAACGCGCGCGTGACCGTCTCGGTCGTGACGGTCTCGTGGATGGGTCCGGATGCCACGATCCGGCCGCGTCCGATCAGCAGCGCATGCGAGGTGCTCTCCGGCAGCTCCTCGAGGTGGTGGGTCACGAGTACCGAGGCGAGCTCGGGCATCTCGACCGAGAGGTGGTCGACGGTTTCGAGCAGCTGCTCGCGGGCCGCGACATCCAGCCCCGTCGTCGGCTCGTCGAGCAGCAGCAGCTGCGGTTCGGGAGCGAGCGCACGGGCGATGAGGGCGCGTCCGCGCTCGCCCTGCGACATCGTCGGCCAGACGGCGTCACGACGCTCGGTCAGCCCGACCTGGGCGATGCGCTCGCGCGCCGCGGCGATCTGGGCGGCGGTGGGCTCCCAGCGCAGCGGCGTGTCGATCGTGCCGGTGAAGCCGGTGAGCACGACCTCTTCGACCGTCATCGGCGAGCGGATGGGATGCCGCGGGTTCACATGCCCGATGTGCCGCCGCAGCTCCTGGAGGTCGACGCGTCCGAGCCGGTGACCGAGCACATCGACGGTGCCGCTGGTCGGGTGCGCGCTCGCGCCGCACATGCTCAGGATCGTGCTCTTGCCCGCGCCGTTCGGGCCCAGCAGCGCCCAGTGCTCCCCTGCCGCGACCTCGAACGTGATGTCGTCGAGGATGAGCCGCCCGTTGCGCCGGAAGGTCACATCGTGCAGGGACAGAACGGTCATGCCAGGTTCTCCGCGAGGTCGGCGAGGTGGGAGCGGGTGCGGGATGCCGCGGCTGCGGCATCCTTCTCGGCGATCGCGTCGACGATCCCGCGGTGCACATCGCGATCGGCGCCCGCGTCGCGATGCGCGGGGCGGATGCGCAGCATGTCGATCATCGCACGCCGCACCCGCGGGACGAATCCGTCGAACAGCTGCGCCAACACCTCGTTGTGTGCTGCGGCGACGATCGCACGATGGAAGGCGATGTCGGCGTCGACGTACGCGGGGACATCGCCGTCGTGCGCGTCGCGGGCGTCGAGAAGGCGGTGCAGTGCGCGTAGCTCGACCGGGGTGCGGCGCGTCGCGGCCAGGGCCGCGGCCTCGGCCTCGATGGCCGTCCGGGCCTCGAGCACCGCGACGATGTCGGCCCGGCGCAGCAGCTGATCCCAGTCCTCGGGCGCCTGCAGCGCCAGGACGAAGACGCCGGCCCCCTGCCGCGACTCGAGGACCCCCCGCCCGGCCAGCTGCCGGATGCCCTCGCGCACGGTCGAGCGACCGACGCCGAGTTGCCCGGCCAGGGTCGTCTCTCCCGGCAGCTTGGCGCCCAGCGCCCACTCCCCGGCGGCGAGGCGCGCGAGCAGCGCGTCGGCCGCCTGTTCGGCGAGCGGTGCGGATCGTTGCAGCTGCGGCATCCTTCATCTCCTTCTTGTCAGCTTGTCTGAGGAGTTGCTACAGTCTACGACATGCCGCAGCGCATACACCTCCTCCTTCGTCGCCACGACGGGGCCTGATCGACCGGCTCCCCGTCGTGGCGTCGATCGCGCCGGTCGACCTTTCGACCCGCTTTCGAGGAGCACCACCATGAGCACGACCTTTCCCACCCTGACCACACCGGACCGCGGCATCCCGTCGAACTCCCCCGAATGGAACCGACAGCAACGCTCACACATGCCGTCGGACCGGTATCGCGACGTCTTCGCGCGTGTCGACGTGCCGTTGACCGCGCGCGCCTGGCCCTCGCGCACGCTCGAGCACGCGCCGTTGTGGGTGCCGGTCGACCTGCGCGACGGCAACCAGGCGCTGGCCGAGCCGATGGATCCGGCGCGCAAGCGCCGCTTCTTCGAGCTGCTGGTGGCGATGGGCTACAAGGAGATCGAAGTCGGCTATCCGTCGGCGTCACAGACCGACTTCGACTTCGTGCGGCTGATCGCCCAGACCGACCTCGCGCCCGACGACGTGACGATCGTCGTCTTCACTCCGGCGCGGGCGGACCTCATCGAGCGCACGGTGGCGTCGGTGCGCGGCATCCGCAATCCGGTGGTGATCCACATGTACGCGGCGACCGCGCCGACGTGGCGGGAGACCGTGCTGGGAGTCGACCGCGACGGGCTGCGCGAGCTGATCGTCGCCGGCGGACGCGAGATCCTGCGACACACCGGCGACCTGCCGCGGGTGCGGTTCGAGTTCTCACCCGAGGTCTTCATGCTGACCGAGCCCGACTACGCGCTCGAGGTATGCGACGCGATGACCGCGCTGTGGGAGGCATGCCCCGACCGGCCCGTGATCGTCAACCTGCCGGCCACCGTGGAGGTGGCCACACCCAACGTCTACGCCGATCAGATCGAGTACATGCACCGCAACCTCGCTCGGCGCGACGGGGTGATCCTCTCCGTGCATCCGCACAACGACCGCGGCACGGGCGTGGCCTGCGCCGAACTCGCGATGCTCGCCGGGGCGCAACGCGTCGAGGGATGCGTGTTCGGCAACGGCGAGCGCACCGGCAACGTGGACCTGGCCACCCTCGCACTGAACCTGCATGCACAGGGCGTGGATCCGATGATCGACTTCTCGGACATCGACGTGATCCGCGAGGTCGTCGAGAGCTGCACGCGCATGCCGGTAGGGCCGCGGCATCCGTACGTCGGCGATCTCGTGCACACGGCGTTCAGCGGCACGCATCAGGACGCCATCCGCAAGGGATTCGCCGAGCACCGCCGGCGGGCCGTGGCAGCGGGGGTCGACGAAGCCGAGCTCGAGTGGCGCGTGCCGTATCTGCCGATCGACCCGGCCGATCTGGGCCGCACCTATGAGGCGGTGATCCGCGTGAACTCGCAGTCGGGCAAGGGCGGGATCGCCCACGTGCTCGAGACGGAGTTCGGTGTATTCCTCGATCGCGACGACCAGATCGCCTTCGCCCGGCACGTGCAGGCCCACGCCGACGCGACGGGAGGAGAGGTGGATGCCGCGACCCTGGGGCTGCTCTACCGCGAGTGGGACGCGGCTCGTCTCCTCACGCCGAGCAGTGCGGTGTCGACGACGGCGAGCAGCGCGGAGGTCACGAGGTAGAGCACGATGTCGCGGGCGTCGAAGACGGTGCCCAGCACGAGCATGGCCGGCGGAAAGGCGGCGCCGAGTGCGAGCGGAACGCCGGTGAGCTGGAACAGCTCAACGGCGACGCACCACGCGGCCGCGATGGCGCCCGTCGCGAGAGGTCGAAGTCGCGGCGCCACGATGACCACTGCGAGGTACGCGGCGGCCGCGTAGAGCACGTCGCCGGAGATATCGGAGACCGTGCCTTGCGGCGCCCCGTAATGGATGCCGATGCCCGCCGCGATCGCGCAGAGCAGAAGGATGAGCGCGGTGAGGCGTCGGCGGGTGGCGTTCCGCGGGTGCGAGGTCACGGGGCGAGCGTAGCGATCGCATCTGATGAATGGCCCACTCCCCTACGGTGCCGGCGCGCGATAGAGTGTTTTCCACAGTGTTCACTGTGGAAAACATCGACGATGGGAGCGATATGAGCATCGCGGTTCGCAATGCGACGACGACGTGGGACGGGGCACTCGCCTCGGGCAAGGGAACGTTCGGCTCGACCAGCAGCGGCGCGCTCGACGGCCAGGAGGTCACCTGGGTCTCGCGCACCGAGGCGCCCGGTGGCAAGACGAGCCCCGAAGAGCTGCTCGCCGCCGCTCACTCGTCGTGCTTCTCGATGGCCCTCGCCCTGACGCTCGGCGAGCACAAGATCACGCCGACGCGCCTGGTCGTCAGCGCCGAGGTCCACCTCGACCCGGTCGACGGCGTCCCCACCATCACGACCTCGAACATCACGGTGCGCGGAACGGTGCCGGGAGTGGATGCCGCGGCCTTCGCAGACCTCGTGGACGAAGCCGCGAAGCTCTGCCCCGTGTCGCGGCTGTTCGCCGGCGCGACGATCTCGGTCGACGCGCAGCTCGAGCAGTGATCGGGCGATGAGCGCCGCCACCGTCCTCGCCGACGCGCTCACCACGGAGCACCACGAGATCGACACCGGCATCGAGACGTACCTCGCGGGGCTCGATGCCGGCGGCGGCGACGCCGCTCCGCTCCAAGCCGCCATGCACGCGCTGCGTCGGCACATCTATCTGGAGGAGACGTTCCTGTTCCCCCCGCTGAAGGCCGGCGGGCTCATGATGGCGATCATGGTGATGGAACGCGAGCACGGCGAGCTGTGGCGTGGCATGGACGCACTCGAGCACACGCTGGTGGCCCCGCGCGACCCGGAGGAGCTGCGCGACGCCTGTCGCAGCCTGCTCGCGCTGCTCGACGACCACAACAGCAAGGAGGAGCCGGTGGTCTACCCACGCGCCGACGCCGACCTCACCGGCCAGCAACGTGATCAGCTCGCGGCGTTCCTCGAGTCGGGCACGTTCCCCGACGGCTGGGTGTGCGCCAAGGCGTGAGCATCGCGGGAGAGCACGAGGTTCGCAGCCCCGGCGGCCACGACGATCGCCGCCGAGACGATCGGCGCGATCAGTGCCGCCGGGGTCCCGAGCCTCTGCGCGAGCTCACCGGTGACCGCCGAGCTGAGCGACTGCCCCACGATGACCGCCGATCCCAGGATCGCCATGACGGTCGACGAGCGGCCGACCGGGCTGCGCTCGGCCCCGATGCTGTACTGGGTGACGAGCGTCGGGCCGATGCCGAGGCCCATGATCGCCAGCACGACGGCCATGCCGCCGAGGCCCGATACGAACGGCAGGGCGAGTGATCCCGCGAGGATCACTGCACCGAACACCAGCCACCGCCACCCGCGGGTGAACCGCTCGGGGAACAACGCCACGCCCAGCGCGAGGGACGCCGAGCCGATCCCCATCACGCCGTAGAGGAGGCCCGCCTGCTCGGCCGCGCCGCGATCGTCCATGAACGCGGTGAGCGAGGTGAGCATCGCGCCGAAGAAGAAGCCGACCCCGAGGATGCCGACGACCACGACCACCAGCGCCGGGCGGAACAGCTCGGACACCGGACCCGCCGTCATCCCGTGCGACCGCGTCTGCGGCGGCGGAGCCGTCGGGTGCACGGCGAACGCCGTGACGAACACGACCGTCAGCAGTGCGGCACCCACCAGCGGCGCCCAGGGTGCGAGGAACGAGGCGAGGATGCCGACGATGAACGGCCCGAAGACGAACACGGTCTCGTCGGCCGCCGACTCGTATGCCATCGTCGAGTTGAAGACCCGCTCGTACCGGCCGCGATCGATGCGCAGGCCGATGATCGTCACGAGCCGCGCCCGTGACAGCGGAGCCACCTGCGGGGCGGTCGCGCCGATGAGGAACGCCCCGATGAGCATCACGGCGTCGGGCGCCGGACTGTAGACGAGCCAGGCGAAGCCCGCGAGCACGATCCCATTCGCGATGCCGACCGTCAGCAGCACGGGGCGCTGGCCGAATCGGTCGGATGCCGCACCCAGCAGCGGCCCGAAGCACGCCGTGCCCAGCCCCACCGCCGCCGAGTTCAGGCCGCCGAGCGACAGCGATCCGCGCACCGACACGACGAGTGTCAGAACGCCGACCACCATCATCGCAAACGGCATGCGCGCGATGAAGGCGATCACGAAATAGGGCAGACCGACCTGTCGCAGCAGGCCCGGCGCCGGGGCGTCGGATGCGCTCATGCCGTGCGCGCCGCCAGATGCGCGGTGCACACGTCGGGGTCCTCGCGGCGTTCGAGGGTGTCGACCGACGAGTCGCTCCCCCACGCCTGCAAGGCCCCCTGCATCAGTCCGAGGTGCACGGAGCACACGACATCGGGGTGCTCGCGCGCGAGTTCGAGGAACGGGCAGCGGCACACGTCGACGCGCCCGTCGGCGGTGCACGCCCGCGGTTGGAAGCCCACGCGCTCGAGCAGGTTCACAAGCCCCTCGATGGGCTCGCGCGCGGGATCGCGCTCGGCCTCGCGACGCCCCCAGCGGCGGCCGGCCTCGATCGCCGCGCGCTGCGGCTGCGGCGACTCGGCGAGCTCGTCCACGAGGATCTCGGCGAGCATCCGATACCGACCGGGGTCGGCCCCCGGCTCTTTGCACGCGCGACGGTACAGTTGCGCGGGACGGCCCGGGATGCCGCGGCCGTCGGAGGTGCGCTCGACGTGGCCCTCGGCGACCAGCCTCTCCAGGTGCAGTCGCACGGTGTTGGGGTGCGTGCCCAGGCGAGCGGCGAGCGCTGCCACGGTGAGCGGCTCGTCTGCCTCGTCGAGAAGGCGCAGCACGTCTTCTCGTCGGCTGGCCCGGATGCCGGTTGCCATGACCGCCATCCTACCGAGCGCAGCGGGCACGGGCTCCGTTTCCGGTCGTAGAGTCGAGGCCATGGGTGAGCTCACCGTCTGGACGATCGGCCACTCGACGCGCACGGTCGACGAGTTCGTCACGCTGCTGACCGCCCACGGCGCACGGGGCGTCGTCGACGTGCGCACCGTGCCGCGCTCACGGCACACTCCCCAGTTCAACGAGGACGTCTTCGGCCCGGAACTGGCCGGCCGCGGCATCCCGTACCGACATCTGAGCGCGCTCGGCGGTCTGCGCCACACACGCAAGGACTCGATCAACACCGGCTGGCGCAACGCGAGCTTCCGCGGCTACGCGGACTACATGCAGACGCCCGCTTTCGCCGCGGGGGTCGACGAGCTGCTCGAGATCGCGAGCGAGACCCCCACCGCGATCATGTGCGCCGAAGCCGTGCCCTGGCGCTGTCACCGCTCGCTCATCGGCGACGCGCTGATCGTGCGCGGCGTGCGCGTGCTCGACATCGTCGGCGCAGGCGAGGCACGCGAGGAGACCCTGACCTCATTCGCGCACGTCGACGGACCGACCGTCACCTATCCGGGAGACGAGGAGAACGATGCCTGAACCCATCGCCGTGCAGGGCGACATCACCGCGCAGCACGTGGACGCCGTCGTCAATGCCGCCAACAACGCCATGCGCGGCGGCGGAGGCGTCGACGGCGCCATCCACCGCGCCGGCGGCCCCGCGGTTCTACGGGACTGCATCGCGCGCTTCCCGAACGGGCTCGCCACCGGCGACGCCGGGTGGACCACGGCCGGCGATCTGCCCTCTCGCTGGGTCGTCCACACCGTCGGGCCGAACTTCAGCGCCGGCGAGCGCGATCGCGCGCTGCTCGTCTCGTGCTATCGCCGCAGCCTCGAGGTGGCCGACGAGCTGGGCGCTGAGTCCATCGCCTTCCCGCTCATCAGCGCGGGCGTGTACGGATGGCCGAAACGGGATGCCGCAGCCGCGGCCGTCGACACGATCCGAGCGGTCGAGACCGCCGTTCAGGCGGTGCGGATCATCGCCTTCGACACGGCGACGTTCGACCTCATCACCGACGTGATCACATCTCGCTGAGCGCGCCGATCAGAGCGTCTTCGACGGCGGCACGCGCGACGGCCACGCCGCCCGGCACCTCGTCGCGCAGAGTGCCGAAGGTCGCGGCATCCCACTCCAGCCCCAACGCCGCGTTCACCGCCACGAGCACGTCGACCAGGTGTGCGACATCGCCGAGTGCCACCATGCCCGAGAGCAAGCGCGCCCCGCGCACCGCGCGCTGCGAGGTGCCGATGAGCTTGACCGTCCCCCGCGCGTTGACGCTGAACTCGCCCGGGCAGTACTCTCCCGGCACCTCGCCGACGCGCGCGTCGGCGCCCAGCCGGCGCATGCCCGCGACCAGCGCCTCGCCGACGCGCAGGAAGAACGCGCTCTGATCGCCGAGCCCCGCCTCGCGTTCGATGACGTCGAACACGATGCACGACGTGTCGTAGGCGACCGCACGTCCGCCGGTGGGCCGGATGACCGGCGCGAACCCGCGATCGACCGCGGCCCGGGCGGCGACCGCGAAGCCCGGCATCCTGCTCTCGCGCCTGCTCATCGCCACCGTCGGCAGCGGCGCGTACACCCGCACGACGCGCTCGTCGCGCATCGTGCCCGCCGCCACGGCCCGCAGCAGTTCGACGGACAACTCGAGGTCGGCCGCGGCATCCCGCGCCGGCTCATCGCGGAGGACGAGGGTGGATGTCACAGCCAGGCGTTCCCGTGCCGCTGGCGCAGATCGCGGAATGCGACGCCCAGCGAGAGGAGGACGACGACCACGATGACGAGGAAGCCCACCATGAACGCCCCCGCCCAGGAGGTGACGGCCAGCACCGCGTACACCACGGCGGTGATGATGGCGATGCCCATCGACGTGCCGACGCGCTGGCCCGTCTGCATGATGCCGCCCGAGCTGCCGGCATACTGCAGCGGCACCTCGGCGAGCGTCAGCGCTTGGTTGGGACTGATGACGGCGCCCTGCGCGATGCCGACGAACGACAGGCTCAGCAGCAGCCACCACTCGCTCGCGACGCCCTGGGCATGCAGCCACACCACGAGGATGCTCAGCACCAGGCCCAGCACCGCACTGAACAGGCCGCCGATGACGACCTTGCGGCCCAGCCGGGCGACGCTGCGACCGGCCCACAATGCGGCGAACGCCGACAGCACTGAGCTCGGCAGGCTCACGAAGCCGGCCTCGAGCGCACTGTGCCCCAGTCCCTCCTGCATGTACAGGGTCACGATGACCCAGACACTGGTCACCCCCAGGAAGTACAGGCTCACCAGCAGCGTGCCGTTCGCGAAGCTCGTGACACGGAAGATGTGCAGGTCGACCATGGGGGCGCGACCGCCGTCCTTGTAGCGGTTCTCCCACCAGATCCACCCCAGAAGGATGACCACGCCCAGCGGCAGCGCTATCCACACCAGGGGCGTCGCGCCGGTCTCCAGGAACGGGAACATCACGGCGAGCACCGCCAGCCCCAGCAGCACCGAGCCGATCGGGTCGAGGTCGCGCACCGGTTCCACCTCGCCGAGCGTCTTCTCGCGGTTGCGGTTCAGGAGCGGCTTGGGAATCCAGATGAACGCGGCGATGATGGCCAGGATGCCGATCGGCACGTTCACGAAGAAGGTCCAGCGCCACCCGGCATCCGCCCCACCCGCCTGGATGAGCAGCCCGCCCAGCAGCGGCCCGATCGACACCGAGACGCCCACGACGCTGCCGAAGATCCCGAACGCGCGGCCGCGCTCGGCGCCGCGGAAGTACTGCTGGATCATGCCGACCGCCTGCGGGCTGATCAGCCCCGAGCCGATGCCCATGACCGCGCGCGCGATGTTCAGGTGCAGCGGGTCGGTGGCCAGGCCCGCCCAGATCGAGCACGCCGTGAAGATCGCCGTGCCGGCGATGAACAGCGGGCCGCGGCCGTAGATGTCGCCCGCGCGGCCGGCGGCGACCAGCCCGATGCCGAACGTCAGCGCGTAGCCGGAGAGCACCCACTGCAGCTCGGACTGGGTGGCGTGCAGGCTCTGCTGGATCGTCGGCAGTGCGACGTTGATGCTGCTCACGCTCATGAGCGACATGAACAGCACGACGACCAGGACCGAGAGCACCTGCCAGCGGCGCGGGTCGGGGATGTACTCCTCGGTCTTCTCCTGCTCGGTCGTCACCGATCAACACTAGCGCCGGGGTGGGCCGGCTTCGGTGTCGAGCGCGACCAGCAGCTCGCGTTCCTCGTCGTCGGTGAGTCCGGCGCCCTCGACGGTGCGGCCGTCTGCAGCGAGCACATCGGCGAGGGTCTCGGCCAGCGGGCGACGATCGAGTCCGGCCGCGAGCGCCCGGGCGCATGAGCGGGTGTTCATCCCGTGCGCCTCGGGCCCCGTGAGCCAGAGCGGCAGCGAGCGCGGCCCCATCCACTCCGCGACGTCATGGCGATGCAGCCACTCCGCCGCGGCCGGCGCCAGCGTGCCGGCGTGCGCCGCGACGCGCCGGGCGACGGCGACGTGCTCGCCGAAGTTCAGCGGCGCGCCGAGCACGTTGAAGGCCCCGGATCCGTCGCCCGCGGCGAGAGCGAGGATGAACCCGGCGAGGTCGCGGACGTCGATGACCGCCGTCGGCTGCTCCGCGGCATCCGGGACCAGCACCCGACCGCGCGGATTCGACGGATGCGCGAACCGTCGCGGCCAGTACGTCGTGCGCCCGGTGCGATCGCCGGGCCCGCCGATGAGTCCGGGGCGCACGATGGCGTGGCGGTCGCCGGGGAACGCCGCGCGCACCGCCTGCTCGCACGCGGCCTTGGCCGGACCGTAGTCCACCATGGTGCGCATGGCATCCGCGGTCAGCGGGGTGAACAGGGGCGCCGTCTCGTCCGCCCCGCTCTCGGCCTGGTCGGCGTAGGCGCTCACCGACGAGACGTGGATGTACTTCGTCGCCACGGGTGCGAGGTCGCGCACCGCTCGGCGCACGTACACGGGCTGGGTCGCGACATCCACCACGGCGTCCCAGTGCTCGGTCGCCGGCCCCGCGAGCGCGTCGTCGAGCTCGCGGTCGGTGCGGACGAGCGTCGCGCCGACCGGGGCGTGCTCGCCGCGGGCGACGCAGGTGACGTCATGACCGGACGCCACGGCCTGTGCCGCGACGGTGCCGCCGAGCCATCCCGTGCCGCCGAGGACGAGGAGTCGCATAGGGCAAGTGTCGCAAACCGAGGGCCCGCGGGCGAGAGACGAACCCGCACGCCTACGCTGGTGACATGCCCGGCTCTCCCTTCGACGACCCCGAACTCGCCGCCGCGATGGCCGCCGCGGGCGTGGACCTCGAGCTGATGACGGGCGTGGGCGTCGTCCGCGACCAGGCGCTGGCGGTGTTGCGCGAGATCGCCGAAGCCGTCGCCGACGGTCGCGACGACGTCGCGCACGACCTCATCGCCGCGATCGAGCCCGATCCTGAGCGCGACGACCAGGCCGCCGTCGCACACGTCATCGGCGTCGGACTCGGCCTGCTCGACACGTGGTTCACCGAGCGGCAGCCGGCGATGCCCGCCGTCCGTGCGCCGCGGTGGACCACGCCCGGGCGGAGCGCCGCCACCGACATTCTCGCCGTCGCCCGCAAGGGCCGCGCGTTCGCCGCGACCGACGGGCTCATCCGCCGGCACCGCGGCTTCACGGTGCTCGAGGGGACCGCACTCGCGGTCGCCGGTGCGGTGCAGGCCATTGCCGCGCAGAGCGGAACGGCGGTGGTGGATGCCGCTGCCGACCTTCTCATCGATGATGCGGCACGCGCCTCCCTTCCGCCGCGCACGCGGCGCCCGGCGACGCCGGCGTCGTTCCGCGGCACGGGTCTGCGCGCCGCCGACCGTGCGGTGCTGGCGGAGTTCGCGGCGTGGCTGCAGGTACAGGACGAGATCGCGGCGCCGACACCCGAGCTCGAGGCCGGCATGTTCCAGCAGCTTCTGATGCTCGCGCGCTCGCACGACATCGACCCGCTCGCGGCGAGCGGGATCGACCCGATCATCGACCTCATCCTGAACGCCGAAGAGCATGCCGGCACCGAGCTGACCGACAGCGCGCTGCTGGCGCTCGACGACTACGTCGCCTTCCGGCTCGACACCCTCGACGACACCGCGCCGTGGGAAGAAGCGCAGCAGATCCTCCAGCAGCTCGGCGACGAGCACCCCGTCGTGGAGTCGATCGCCGAGGCGTTCGAGGCGTCGCGGGCGCTGCCGGACGCCGAGCGGATCGCGGCGCTGGCAGCGACGCGCGTGATCGCGGCGATCCCCGCGTTCCTCGAATGGCTCGGTGACGGGCGGGCGACGACGGTCCGCGGGAGCCTGCGACGCGCCGATGTTCCCGACGTCGCGGTGATCCTCGGCATCCCCTCGGCACCACGCGTGCACTCGGTGTCGAATCTGCCGGCTCTGGGCGCCTGGTGGGCGTCGCTGGAAGACGGCGCGGTGATCGACGTCGGCGGCGAGCGCGTCGTCCCCGGAGACACTGGCGCCGATTGGTCGGCCCAGGCGGCCTCGCTCAAACTCCTCGAGACGATCGCCGTCTCGTTCATCTCGCACCTCATCCTCGCCGACCTGGCCAGCGGGCAGCCCATCCCCGATGCGGCGCGAGCCGGCGACGCGTTCGCGGCGCTGGCGCGCGCGATCGGCTCCGATGTGTCCGATTCCCCCACAGACCCCACGCCGCGCACCCGACAGACTCTCGAGGGCATGGAACAGGTCGGGATGCTGCGGCGCACCGAGAACGGCAGGCTCGAGGTGCCCGAGCTACTGCGCGCCACCGTCGGCAGCGCCCTGACGATCACCCTCGCCTTCGTCGACGACGAGGGCGACGACTGATCACAGCGCCAGCAGGCGCCGCAGCACCGTGAGCACTCCCCCGTCCTCATTGGAGGGGGCGAGGTACCGCGCCGCCGCGCGGATGTCGGGGTGGGCGTTGGCCATCGCGAACGACAGGTCGCCCTCGCCGAGCATCTCGAGATCGTTGAGGTAGTCACCGAACACCGCGGTCTGCGCCGATGAGATGCCGAACGCCTCCTGCATCGCACGCACCGCGCGGCCCTTGTTGGCCTCCGTGCTCATGACATCGACCCAGTTCGTGTTCGAGACCACGACCTGATGGTCGGCCTCGAACGGCGCGAACACCTCGGGCGCGACGACGGCGGCGTCATCGAACGTGTAGATCGCCAGCTTGAGCACCTCGTCGTCGACCGTGTGCAGGTCGTCGAATACCTGCAGGGCGACGTAGTACTTCTCGACCTGCTCGACGAACGCCTCGTCGGTGCGCTCGATGTACGCGCTGTCACGGCCGCAGACCACCAGGCCCAGGTCGTGATCGGTCGTGCGCGCGGCGTCGATGACCCGATCGACCGTCGGCCGGTCGATGTCGATCGTCGACACGACCCGGCCCTCGTGCACGACGATCGTCCCGTTCTCGGCGATGTACGTGTCGGCGCCCGGGAACATCCTCGCGAGCGTCGCGTACTGACGCCCGCTTGCCGGGGCGAAGTCAATGCCGCGCTCGTGCAGCTGTTGCAGGAGCGGCCAGAACTCCGCAGGCACGTCGCCCGCGGCATCCAGCAGCGTCCCGTCCATGTCGCAGACGACCAGACGCACATCGGCGTCGGCGGGCGCATCGGTCCAGGGGCGCGCCGTCATGAATGCTGCCCACGAGTGCAAGCCGCGATGGTCTCGGCGGTCGTCGTGACCTCGGCGAAGCCGCCCCCGGCCAGGTTCACCGCCGTGATGCGGATGAGTGTCTCGGCATCGGCCGCCTCGCCGGCACCGGCCAGCGGGAACGTCGTCGTGGCGTCGAGCGCGACCACCACCCGATAGCCGAGGTTGCCGCCCATGCGCGCGGTGGTCTCCACGCACATATTGGTCTGGATGCCGCACAGCACGATGGTGTCGAGCCCGCGCTCGCGCAGCCAGGCGCCCAGGTCGGGGCTGCCGAGGAATGCCGAGTTGACCGACTTCGTGACGAGCACGGCCGGGTCGATCGCGGCGATCTCGTCGAAGAACGCGTTGCCCGCGGCATTCCGCCGCAACGGCGATGTCGGCTTGTCGCTGTCGTGCCGCACGACGACGACGGGCCGCCCGGCGCTCTCGAAGGCATCGACCAGTTCACGCACGTGGGCGCGGCATCCGTCGAGGTCGGCGGGATCGCCCCACGACGGGTCGGTGAACCCCTGCTGCATGTCGATGACGATGAGGGCGGTCGTGTCGGGAAGGTCGGGAAGGGTCATGCTCCCATCCTGGCCGAGCACGCGCAGATGTGCTCGAGGCGCCGGCGGAGCTGGGGACTCCGATCCGGCGCCTCGTGCGGACAGACCTCGGTGACGGCGACCCCCCGGGCGCCGTCTGCCCGAACCGATGGGCGACGGAATGCTGTGCACTGGGGATGCCGGTCGCATCCTGTCGCCCGACGGACAGTTCACCGACGGTGTACCACCACGCTATGACGCTGCTCGCCGCGGTGACACCCGCAGGATTTCAGATGGTGAATCGCTAGAGCTGCCCGCCGAGGCTCTCGGCGCCCAGACGCAGCGACAGTCGATTCGCGATCGCCCGCAGCTGGCCGGCGATCGCGGCCGTGTCGGGCGTTGGCCCGTCGGTCGGGAGGGAGACGGCGAGGGATGCCGTCACCCCCGGCGCACGCACGGGCACCGCCAGGCAGGTGTAGCCGATCGCGTACTCCTGCTCATCGCGCACCGCCGGAGCCGGACGCTCGAGCTGCTGGAGCAGCAGGCGCCGGTCGCGGATCGTGTACGGGGTGAGCTCTTCGAGGGCGTGACGCGACAGATAGTCGCGGCGTTCCTCGGGCGAGAGCTCGGCGAGGATCTGCTTGCCGAGCGCCGTCGCGTGAGCACTCGAGTGCAGCCCCACCCACAGCTCCACACGGGGGCTCGACTCGGCGTCGAGGATGTCGACGAGGTTGACTTCGCCGTCCGCGTACCGCGACAGGTACGCGGTGGCGCCCACCCCGTCGGCGACGTCGTGCAGCGATTCACGCACGCGCGCGAGGAACACACCCGACGCGCTGACGTTGCTGATCGCGGGAAACCGGGATCCCAGCACCAGTCCATCGGGCTCGGCGGACAGATACTCCTCGCGCAGCAGCGTGCGCACGAGGTTGTAGGTCGTGCCCAGTGTCAGACCAGAGGCGTGAGCGAGGGCCTTCGGCGTCACCGGGCGGGGCGCGTTCGCGACGATGTCGACCAGCCGCAGCGCGCGCTGCACCGATGCGATGAGCGTTTCGCCGCTCGCCTGCACCTCAGAGACCATCGCGTCCCCCTCCTGGGAACAGGATAGGGCGGTGCCGGCGGAACCGCGCGAAATCGACACGGTGAGAACGGACGGGATGCCGCTCGTCCACGTTTCGACGGCCACCGAAGCGTTCCGGGGTCAGGATGGGGGCATGGCAACGCATGACTACGAGACGTCCCTCGAATGGACCGGCAGCACCGCAGCGGGCTATCGCGCTTATGACCGTGCCCACGCGGTGACGGTAGGAGCCACGCCGATGACTCTCAGTGCCGACGCCCCGTTCCGCGGCGACCCGTCGCTGCCGAACCCCGAGCAGCTGCTGCTGGCCGCCGCGAGCTCATGCCAGCTGCTGTCGTTCCTCGCGCTGGCGGCGCTCGAGAGAGTGGACGTGATCCGCTACGAGGATTCCGCACACGCCGTCATGCCTCAGGGCGATGGCCCCACGCGGATCACCGAGATCACCCTGCGGCCCACGATCACCGTGCGCGGAACCGACGAAGGGACCGCACGCGCATTGCTCGAGCGCGCACACGAGCAGTGCTACATCGCCAACACGCTCACCGCCGATGTGCAGCTCGACGCGAGCATCGAGGTGGCGGCGTGAACGACATCACGGTCGCTGTGGCGGATGCGGCATCCCTCTCCCGTCTTGGACGTGTGCTGGGAGAAGCGGGTGTCTCGCTCGAGGGCGGTGGGCTGTGGGCGGGTGTCGCCCACTATCTCGTCGCCGACGGTGAGGCTGCCCGGCGCGCGCTGAGGGGCGCTGGGATCACCGACGTCGACGTGCGCGAGGCGGTCGTCGTACCGCTGGACGCGGACGTGCCGGGCGCGCTGGGCCGGATGATGGACCGCCTCGCCGCCGCCGGGGTGACACTGATCGCGCAGTACACCGACCACGACAACCGCAAGGTGCTCGTCGTCGACGACCCGCCCGCGGCGAGGGAGGCGCTGGCATGAGCGGAACGCCGCGTCTGCCGCTCGACGAGCTCGGTCGCGTCGTCGGCGAGCCGGCGCGGCTGCGCATTCTGCAGGAGCTTCTGGGCGGGCCCGCCCTGCCCGCGGGTGCACTCGCGGCGCGGCTCGACCTCGCGCCGTCAACCGTCAGCGCGCATCTGACGCGACTGCACGATGCCGGCCTCGTCGACATCGAGCCCGACGGTCGGCGCCGGCTCGTGCGCATCGCCGATCCCGCGGTGGCCGCCGCGATCGAGGCGCTGCTGCAGCTGTCGGACGAGGCACGGGTCAGCTCGCTGTCGGGCTTTCACCGCCGCGCGCTGATGCGCGAGGCACGCTCGTGCTACGACCACCTCGCCGGCCGCGTCGGCGTCGCCGTCACCGACATCGCGCGAGAGCGAGGCTGGTTCGTCGAGCGCGACGGCGGGTGGGCGCTGCCGCACGACGAAGACGTCGACGAGATCTCCGACGCGCTGGGACTGCGGCTCTCATGGACGCGGTCACCCCGCCCCGCCGTGCGCCCCTGCTCGGACTGGACCGAACGAGTACCGCACCTTGCCGGGAGGCTCGGCAAGAGCCTGCTGGACGGGATGCTCGACGACGACTGGCTGCGCCGCCGCCGCGACGACCGGGCACTGGTGGTCACCGAGCGCGGCCGTGAGCGGCTGGAAGCGCTCGGAGTGAGCGGATTCTGAGCCCGCCGGTCACCGACGCTGCGGGCGCCCCGTCAGCACGCCCGCGAACGCGATCGCGACGACGCCGGCGATCGGCACGACGAGCAGGCCCACGCGCAGACCCGCGTGGTCGGCGATGAGGCCGACGAAGGGCGGCGAGAGCAGGAACCCCAGTCGCAGCAGCCACGACAGCATCGTGAGGCCTGCGCCGTGCCGCAGTCCAGGCAGCGTGTCGGCCGCCTGCAGCGCCGCGGGGATCAGGGTGGCCGTGCCGAACCCCGCGATCGCGAAGCCGATGATCGTGCCGGGAACCGTCGGGAACGCCAGCGCCTGCCCCATGCCGACCGCGATGAGCAGGCCGCCCACGCGTGCGACCGCGCGCTGGCCGAACCGGTCGACGAAGCGATCGCCGATCATACGCCCGACGAACTGCGCGCCGACGAGGGCGATGTAGCCGGTGGCGGCGAGCGCGGCAGGAGCCGCGAGCGAGGTCGAGAGATACAGCGTCGCCCACGACATTCCTGCGTCTTCGACCACGGCGCCGGCGATCGCGATCAGCGTGAGGGCGGCGATGACGGCGATCGTGGTGATCGGGATGCGGCGGGCCTGTGTCTGGTCGCTCGTGACCGGGGCCGCGGCATCCCCCGCCTCATCACGACCCGGAAGGCACAGCCGGTGCGCGACGAGGGCGACGACGCAGAAGACCAGCGCCGAGATCGAGAGGTGGATGCCGAGCGGCACGTGCAGCGCGATGGCGCCGGCCGCCATCGAACCGCCGATGACGGCGCCCACCGACCAGATGGCGTGGAACGAGTTGATGATCGAGCGGCCATATCCGCGCTGCACGCGCAGGCTGTGCGCGTTCTGACCGACGTCGGTGATCGCGTCGGCCGCACCGCCGACGAAGAGGGCGAGGGCGAACAGGACGGCGCTCGGCGCGATGCCCGCGCTCAGCAGACACACACTGGTGATCACTGTGCCGATGACGGCGACGTGCGCCGAACCGAACCGGCGGATCAGCGCTGCGGCGGCGAGGCCCGCGGTGATCGCGCCCGCAGGGAAAGCGGCGACGGCGAGGCCGTAGGAGGTGGCATCCATCCCCAAGGCCGACTTGATCTCGGGGTACCGCGGCAGGATGTTCGCGTACAGTGCGCCGTTGGTCAGGAACAGCATCGCCACCCCGACGCGGGCACGGCGGAGAGCGGGCGGTGCAGGGGGCATGGGACGAGCCTATGCGGCGCGCGTTTCGCAGATGCCCCCGCGGGCATGAACGGCGCAGTAGCGTGTGGCCCATGAAGGATCTTCAGCGTCGCGGATCGCGTCTTCTCGGTTTCGGCCACTTCCAGCCCGAGCGTGTGCTGACCAACGACGAGTTGGCGACCATGGTCGAGACCAGTGACGAGTGGATCAGGGAGCGCACCGGCATCCGCGAGCGGCACATCGCCGGACCCGACGACAGCGTGGCCTCGATGGCGGCGGCGGCCGGACGCGCGGCGCTGGATGACGCGGCTGTGTCATCCGTGGACCTCGTGATCGTGGCATCCACCACCGCCACCGATCGCAGCCCGAACACCGCCGGCCGCGTGGTCGCCGAGCTGGGACTGGACGGGGCCGCCGCGATCGACGTGAACACGGCGTGCTCGGGCTTCGAGTACGCGCTGGGCGTGGCAGATCAGGCCGTTCGCGCGGGTTCCGCCGACACGGCGCTCGTCATCGGCTCAGAGACGCTCAGCGCCATCACCGACTGGACCGACCGGTCGACGTGCGTGCTGACGGCCGACGGCGCCGGGGCTGTGGTCATCGGGGCCGCGGATGAGTCGGGCATCTCCCCCGTGGTGTGGGGCACGGTGCCCGGGCTGACCGAGGCGGTGAAGGTGAGCGGCGATCCGCAGCGGTTCTCCCAGGACGGGCGGCAGATCCTGCGGTGGGCATTGAAGGATGCCACGGGCATCGCCGAGCGCGTGCTCGAGGTCGCGGGGGTCACGCGGGAGGAGATCGACGTGTTCGCATTCCATCAGGCGAACCTGCGGATCATCGAGCCGCTCGCCCGGTCCCTCGGCGTCACCGACCGCCAGATCGTGATCCACGACGTCGAGGTGTCGGGCAACACGTCGGCCGCCTCGGTGCCGCTCGGTCTCTCGAAGGCGTGGCACCGCGGCGAGCTGCCCCGCGGCGCGAAGGCGATGCTGTTCGGGTTCGGCGGCGGCTTCGCGTATGCCGGGCAGGTGGTGGAGCTACCGCGCTGACCGCGCGCGACCTTCTGGTCAACGATCGGCGAGCACCCGCGCGGTGAACGCATCGACCCCGTCGACGACCGCCTCGAAACGGGCCGAGTGGAAGACGTCGAAGGAGTGCTGACCGCCCGGAAGCTCGGCGTAGACGACGGTGCCACCCGCTTCTTCGAGTCGGGCGGCGAAGTCGCGCGCGCCTTCGACCGTGCCCCAGCCGTCGCTCGTGCCGTGTGCGATGAAGACCGGCGGGGCGCCCGTGCGCAGATACCCCTGCGGCTGAAGCGGTGACGTCTGCGCCGGCGGCGCGCCGAAGTAGTGCCCGTAATAGCCGTAGAGGAGGACGGCCCCGGTCACGGTCGTGTCGACGGACTCGAAGCCGGGCTGGAACATCGGATCGTTGGGAGTGAACGCGCACACGCCCGCGATGTTCGCACCCGCCGAGCTGCCGGCGACGAACAGCCGCGACAGATCGGCACCATAGGTCGCGCCGTGCTCACGGACCCACGCGATGACCTTCTTGCCGTCGATCTGGTGGTCGGGAAAGCTCGCTTCGGGGCGCAGCCGGTAGTTGGCGCTGATGCACACCCATCCCCGGTGGGCGAGCCAGGTCAGGAGCGGGCGGGCCTCGCGGCTCTTCTTGCCCGACGTGAATCCGCCGCCATGGAAGTAGATCAGCACCGGCGCGTTCTGCGGCGCATCGCGTCGGCGATAGACGTCGAGCAGGTTCTGGCGCCCGGCATCGCCGTAGCTGATGTTCGAGATCCGCTCGACATCGGCCCGTGACCGCACGAACGGCAGCAGAATGATGCGCAACCATGGACGATGCCTGCGCAGCGGCGCGTGCACCTGTTGCCGCCATTGCGGGCCCCAGTGCCGCTCGAGCGCCGCCCGCACGGCACGATCGCTGAGCACTCCGCGCCAGGCCGCGACGACGAGCCCCACGATGACCAGAAGCGCAACGGCGCCGGTGATCCGGCCCGCGGGCGAGGCAAGGTCGCCTTCGGCGGCGGCGAGCGCCGTGGCCGCGAGGAGGAAGAGGATCGCGAGGAACGGCAGCTCGTTCACCACCATGCCGAAGAACCAGCTCATCTTCGCGAGCAGATTCGGGCGGCGGGGCGCCACGACCGCGAAGAACGTGCACCACCCCACGATCACCACGGTGATGATGTAGCCGATGGGCCAGGTCATGGTCGGCGGTCCTCTCCTGTGCCGGGGCGCGGACCAGCCACGCTACCGTGCACCTCCGACGTCGCGAGGGGCGCCGCTTATCGCGAGCGCTCGACGAGCCGGTTGAGCCGCTCGGACATCACCAGGCCCAGCGCGACCAGGAGAAGCAGCGTGAGCGGGAGGATCCAGAGACCCGTCCATCCCGAGATCGCACCGAACGCAGGCGGCGCGAGCGTCGAACCCGCGTAGGCCGCGGCCATCTGGATGCCGATGATGGCCTGCGAGTTGCGACGACCGAAGTTGACCGGGGTGGAATGGATGATCGCCGGGTAGATCGGAGCCGCGCCGAGGCCCGCCACCACAAGTCCGGCGAGCGCGACGACGTTCGTCGGCAGCGGGAGGGCGAGCATGACCACACCTGCCCCGATGGCCACGAACCCTCCGCGGATGAGCAGTCGGTCGCCGATGCGATCGGCCACGAAGCCGGCGAGGAAGCGGCCCGCCGTGATGCCCAGGAGGAAGAGCGAGGCGAACGCGGCGGCCGTCGCCGGGGCGACGCCGCGCGCGTCGACCAGGTACGTCGACGCCCACAGGATCGCCGTGCTCTCCAGTGCGCAGTATGCGAAGAACGCCGCGAGGATGAGGGTGACACCCGGTATCCGCAGCGCCTGGGCCAAGGAGACGTGCGACCGAGTCTCGCCGGAGTGGTCGGCCGCGGCATCCTGATCCGGCTCGTTCTTCACACTGCGGGCAGCGTGCACCCTGCCCCACAGCGGCAGGCTGACCAGCAGCGCGAAGGTGAGCGCGGCCTGGATCACGCCCACCGTGAGGTACGCGCCCGACCACCCCAGGCCGGCGCTGATCGCGTGGCTCATGATGAACGGGCTGATCGAGGCGCCGACGCCCCAGAAGCTGTGCAACCAGTTCATGTGCCGCGCGGCGTAGTGCAGCGCGACGTAGTTGTTGAGTGCGGCATCCACCGCTCCCGCGCCCAACCCGTACGGGATGGCCCAGAGGCACAGCATCCAGAACTGTCCCGAGACCGAGAACCCCACCAGAGCCGCCGCGGTCATGCCGACGCTGACCGCGGTGACCAGACCCGCGCCGAACCGGCGGGTGAGGCGCTCGGAGGCGAGGCTGGAGAGCACGGTGCCTGCGGCGATGATCATCGTCAGGATGCCGGCGAAGCCGACGGGCACGCCGAGGTCGCGCTGCATGACCGGCCATCCGGCGCCCAACAGCGAGTCGGGCAGGCCCAGGCTGATGAACGCGAGGTAGATGATCGCGAGGAGGAGCGAGTACACGGCGGGCGGAGCGGCCTTTCACGGCAGAGTTCGGCGGCGCGTGACGGAGGCGCCCTGAACGATCATCGTCTCGATTCGATCTTCCCAGCGCTCGGGTCGGCGGCGCCAGGTTCTGTCCAGGCCGGATCGGTAAAATAGAGGCTGGAGGGAGACCCCCGATGAGCACCGAGATCCTCCCCGACCAGGGCACCCGTATCGACCGCCGTCGTGACGCCGAAACGACCGTCGTCGAGTACGCGGACTTCCCCACCGACGGCATCCACGGCGTGCACGTGGAGTGCCAGCGGTATGCCCCGTTCAAGACGACCTGGTGCGGCATCGCCGTCGAAGATTCCGGCTATGCGGGCGACTCGGCAGATGCTTCGGCGACCGCGTGCCCCGCCTGTGATGCCGCGAAGAAGTGCCCGGTGTGCGGTGTCGTGATGCTGTACACCGTCACGGAGCTTCTGCGGGCGTAGAGCGGGCGGCGTCGGAACGCGCGCTTTCTGGCCCTGAGGGGCACGCAGGGGGCATATGACAAAGGCCTGATGATCCGATTCCTCGTCTTACCAGGGATCTTCGTCGGGATGCGCCCGACCTTGATCAGCGCGAGTAATGAGGAGAGGGCCCGCCTTTCGGCGGACCCTCTCCTCATTCCGTCGGGATGACAGGATTTGAACCTGCGACCCCCTGACCCCCAGTCAGGTGCGCTACCAAGCTGCGCCACATCCCGATGCCCACCGGAGCAGGCAACTCGTCCATCTTAGCCGGTCCGAGCGGGTGCCGCGAACCGCGGCATCCCTTGTCGATGTCCGACCCCGCTCGTACGGTGGACCGCATGTCCACGATCACGATCGAGCCCGCGACGCAGCAGCGGTTCGCGGACACCGAACACGCCCTCACCGGCGGAGGCGACGGCGCCTCGTGCCAGTGCCAATGGTGGCTCATGACGAACAGCGAGTTCGACCACACCACCCGCAAAGAGAAGGAAGAGCGGCTGCGCATCGAACTCGGCACCACTCCCGCGCCCGCCCTCATCGCGTACGTCGACGGCGTGCCGGCCGGCTTCGTGCGCGTCGGGCCCCGCACGAAGCAGCCCAAGCTCGCACGCACGCGCTCATTCAAGCCGTCGCCGAGTCCGTGGGACGACCCCGACGTCTGGGCGGTGACGTGCTTCGTCGTGCGCCGCGAGTTCCGCAACCAGGGATTGAACAGGAAGCTGCTGGATGCCGCGATCTCCCACGCGCGCGCGAACGGGGCGCGTGTGCTCGAGGCGTATCCGAGCGACCCGAACGCGAAGAAGATCCCCACGAACGACCTCTTCATCGGGGTGCTGTCGACGTTCCTGGCGGCCGGCTTCCACGAGGTCGTCGAACGCCCCGCCCCGCACCGCACCATCGTGCAGCTGGAGCTGACTCAGGCCTGATGTCGCGTATCCGCCTCGACGGCGACCACGGCCAGCGCGAGCAGCACGGCGGTGGCGGCGAGGGATGCCGGGGGCACGAGCGCCGACACGATGACGAGCACCGCCAGCCCGATCACCACGGCCGACGTCGCGCGAGAGACGACTGGGCGCAGCATGACGAGCCACATCGCGAGCATGAACGCCGCCACGGGAACCGTGAGCACGAACGATGCGGTCGACGCCGACAGTGCGGTGTGGCCGGTCGCGACATCCACTCCCGCTCCGATGCCGGCCGACACGGCGCCCGCCGCCGCGAAGACGACGTAGTGCGCATAGCCGAACCCGAAGCCGCGATCGATGTCGGCCAGGCGCGGCCCCTGCTCACGCTCGAAGTAGAGCCACCACATGCCCGCCGCGATCGCCAGCCCGGCGGCGGCCAGCCCCACGAGCGCGAGGACATGAGCGCCCTGGCCGCGCGCCTGGAAGATCGCCGTCGCCGAGGCCAGCACACTCTCACCGAGGACGATGAGGGTGAAGCACCCGTACCTGTCGGCGATGTGATGGGGATGCCACGCGGTCCGCCCCTGACGCTCGGCGACCACCGGCACCATCACCTCGGCGACCACGAGCACGAAGAACGTCACGAACTGCCAGGTCGTGTCGAGCAGGTAGAGCCGGGCGACCCAGAGCACCTGCACGATCGCGATGCCGACGGCGAAGAACAGGGCGGTACGGCGCGATGCGGGATCGGATGCCGCCGCCCTCAGCCACTGCCCCACCATGGCCAGCCGCATGATGACGTAACCCCAGGTGACGAGCGTCAAGTCATACGTCGCCATCGCATCGTGCACGCCCGCCGCCAGAACGAGCACGCCGCCCATCTGCGCGATCGTCATGACGCGGTACGCCCAGTCGTCGGTGTCGAACGCGGAGGCGAACCAGGTGAAGTTCATCCACGCCCACCAGATCGCGAAGAACACCATGAGGTACGACAGGGCGCCCTGAGCGACATGCCCCTCGCTGACGAGCTCGTGCAGGCTGTCGGAAGCCTGCGAGACCGCCACGACGAACACGAGGTCGAACAGCAGCTCGAGCGGCGACGCGACCCGGAATGCCTGCGTGCGGTCACGCGCCACCATGCGGCGCAGGCCCGCGTGCGATTCGCTCACGGTGTGAGCATACGATGGACGACATGCCGACGCGGACGTCCACCACCCCGAGCGTGGCGGGCTTCCTCCCGTACGCGGTCGTCGCCTCGCTGCAGGTCATCGCCCTCTGGATCGGCGACGGCGGTGTCGCCCTGGTCACCAAGCTGCTGCTCATGCCGCTGCTGGCCGTAGGCGTCCTCTGGGCACGACGGCTGCGAGGCGCGCCCCTCGTGCTGCTGCTCGTGGCCATCGGTTTCTCGTGGCTCGGTGACGGCACGGCGCAGTTCTTCCCGTGGCTGCCGAACCTGCCGATGATGCTCCTGTTCTTCGGGATCGCGCACCTCGCCTACATCTGGCTGTTCCAACGCCACCTCGCCGTGCGACGTGTGCCGGCGTGGGCCCTCGTCTACGTGGCCTGGTGGGTCGGGATGCTGCTGGTGCTGTGGCCGCATCTCGGCGATCTGCGCTGGGCCGTCGCCGCCTATGGTCTCGTGCTCGGTGGAACCGCGGCATCCACCGCCCGCGGCGTCCCGATGGTGACGCTCGGCGGCGCGTTCTTCCTGTGCTCCGACACCGTGCTGGCCTTCCGGCTATTCATCCCCGACGCAATGCCGTGGTGGACGAGCCCGCTCGTGATGCTGACCTACTGCCTCGGGCAGGGCCTGATCGCCGCCGGCGTCGTGAGCAGGAAGAAGGCGCGCCGTGGCTGAGTCGGTGAGGGTGGATGCCTGGCTCTGGGCCGTCCGCGTGTACAAGACGCGGTCCGCGGCCACGACGGCATGCCGCGCGGGGCATGTGCGCGTCAACGGCGAGCGAGTCAAGGCCGCGCAGGCCGTGCGCCCGGGCGACGAGCTGCGGGTGCGGATCGCAGGGTTCGACCGGACGCTCATCGTGCGGCAGCCCATCGCCAAGCGCGTGGGCGCGGCGATCGCGGCGACCGCGATGGAGGACCGGACTCCCCCGCGCGAGCCGGCGCCGAAATTCGCGCAGCGCGATCGCGGCGCGGGCCGGCCGACAAAGCGCGAACGGCGCGAAATCGATCGGCTGCGGGGGCGGGAGCTGTAGCCGATGCGCGAGGTCTTTCATGTGCGCACGCCGCTGGCGCCGGGCACGGATGCACTGCTGCCGCTCGACGCACTGCGCACGCTCGACCCGCCTGCCTATGCGCGCGCGATCGCGAAATACGATGACACGCCCGAGCGGCGGCGGCTGCGCGACACCGTCGTGCCGCTCATCGCGAAGCGATGGACCGAGGTCGTTTTCCTCTCCCCCGTGCATCCGCATGCGACGTGGCGCGCCTGGCGCGAGATCAGCGGGCGCGCACTGCCCCCGGTCGAGTTCTGGGCGATTCCGGTAGATGACGTGCCGTCCGACGCCGTCGTCTTCGACCGGCGGCGCAGTCTCGTCGGCGATCCGATCGACGTGCGGGACGTGGCATCCCTCGATCCAGCGACTTATGAGACGGGAATGGAAGTGCCGCCGGCAAACCGTGAGTGGCTCGAGAACCTCGCCGCCGCCGGGCACTCCGGTGCCTGGTTCAACCTGATCCCGCACGTGCTGACCGCGGGGCCGGTGCCGCTCACTCACGCACGGGTCATCTCGTGGAACGACGGGTTCGGCGGGCGGATCTGAGGACACCGTTGCACGGCGCTGTGTGGCATCCTCGGGGCGCCTTCGCTCAGCGGCTGTCTCTCACAGAGTTCGGAGGGTCGCGGCAAGTGCGGATGCTTTCGCCGATTCGCTCCGAAGTTGGTGAGATGTTCCGAAGCCTGTGAGTGCTCGACGCGCCTCGGCGACGGGACGGTGATCTCGGCGCACAAGCGCGACGCGCGACCTCGCGAAGACGCGTGCGACCTCGCGAGAAACCGTGCGACCTCGCGAGAAGAGGGAGAGCGGGGTCAGGACGTGAACGTGCCGTAGACGCGCTCGGTGGTGGCGGCGAGCTGCGCGCAGAGGTCGTCGACGTCCATCCCGCGCTCGGCGGCCATGAAGCGCACGGTCACCGGCACGAGATACGGGGCGTTCGGGCGGCCGCGCAGCGGCGACGGCGTCAGGAACGGCGCGTCGGTCTCGACCATGATGCGATCGAGGGATGCCACGGCCAGCGCATCGCGCAGATTCTGGGCGTTCTTGAACGTGATGTTTCCGGCGAACGAGAGGTAGTAGCCGCGCTCGGTCGCGTACCGCGCCATGTCGGCATCGCCTGAGAAGCAGTGGAAGACGGTCTTCTCGGGAGCTCCGACCCGCTCCAGCGTCTCGAACACCGCCTGGTGCGCATCGCGATCGTGGATCTGCATCGCGATGTCATGCTTCTTGGCCAGCGCGATGTGCGCCTCGAACGACCGGAACTGTGCGTCCCGGCCCTCTTCGCCGGTGCGGAAGAAGTCCAGCCCGGTCTCACCGATGGCCCGCACGCGCGGCTGCGCGGCGAGCTCGTCGATCACCGCGATCGCCTCGTCCAGGCGGCCCGCGGCGTCGTACTCCGGCGCCTCGTTCGGGTGGATGGCGACGGCCGCCAACACGCGCGGGTGGCGGGATGCCGCATCCGCCGACCACCGGCTCGAATCGATGTCGCCACCGGCCTGCACGACGCCCGCGATGCCCACCGCCAGCGCACGGTCGAGCTGTTCGTCGAGCGAGAACCCGCCCTCGTCGCCGTCGGCGATCTCGAGGTGGCAGTGGTTGTCGTAGACGGGCACGGCCAACGGCTCGGGAGCCGGCGGGTACGAGACGTCGCGCGAGCCCTTCTCGCGTTGACGGACGTAGTTCGACGGGTCGTCGGGCATCAGAGCATCAGGCCTGCTCGACGCGCGGGAACAGCGGCGCGAGCCCGTTCACCGAGGTGCCGGGCTTGAGGATGCCCCAGTCTCCGGCTTCGCGGATACCCTGCTCCTGCAGTCGGCCCAGCGACTCGGCGGCCCCGAGGGCGATCCAGAGCTTCTCGGTCGCGATCGGCATCACCGGCGAGAGCAGCACCGCGAGCGCCCGCAGACCCTCGGCGGCGGTATACAGCACCGTACCCAGGCGCTCGCGCTGCGCGTCGTCCTTGGCCAGCGCCCACGGCTCGTTGTCGGTGATGTAGCCGTTGAGCTCATCGACGATCGTCCAGATCGCGGTGATCGCCTCGTCGATGCGGAAGCGCTCGATCGCCGCATCGGCGGCGGCCGCGGCATCCCGCACCGTCTTCTGCACGGCCAGGTCGCCCTCGGCGTACTCGCCGGGTGCGGGCACGATGCCCTCGAAGTAGCGCTCGATCATCGCGGTCGTGCGCGAAGCGAGGTTGCCGAAGCCGTTCGCGAGCTCGGCCTGGTAGCGGGCCGACAGGTCTTCCCACGAGAACGATCCGTCATGTCCGAACGGAATCGCGGAGAGGAAGTAGAAGCGGTACGCGTCGGAGCCGAACACGTCGGTGATCTCGGTGGGCGCGATGCCGGTGAGCTTCGACTTCGACATCTTCTCGCCGCCGACCAGCAGCCAGCCGTGCGCGAAGACGCCGCGCGGCACCTCGAGACCGGCAGCCATGAGCAGGGCCGGCCAGATGACGGCGTGGAAGCGCAGGATGTCTTTGCCCACCACGTGGTAGGCCGGCCAGCGGCGCTGGAAGTTCTCTTCGTCGGTGCCGTAGCCGATCGCCGTGACGTAGTTCAGGAGCGCGTCGACCCACACGTAGATGACGTGCGAGTCGTCCCACGGCACCTTGATGCCCCAGTCGAACGTCGAACGCGAGATCGACAGGTCCTTCAGGCCCTGCTTCACGAACGACACGACCTCGTTGCGCGCCGAATCGGGGCGCACGAAGTCGGGCTCGGTCTTGTAGAGCTCGAGCAGCTTGTCCTGGAACTCGCTGAGCTTGAAGAAGTAGTTCTTCTCCTGCAGCAGCTCGAGCGGCTTGGAGTGGATCGCGCAGACCTTGAGCCCCTCGAAGGGCCCCGTGCCGTCGACGATCTCGGACTCGGGCTTGAACTCCTCGCAGCCCACGCAGTACAGCGCCTCGTACTCCCCCGCGTAGATGTAGCCGCGGTCGTACAGCGCCTGGAAGAACGCCTGCACGGCCTCCTCATGGCGCGGCTGGGTCGTGCGGATGAAGTCGTCGTTCGCGACGTCGAGCGTCTTCAGGAGCGGGAACCAGCTCTCGGCGACGAGCTTGTCGACCCACTGCTGCGGCGTCACGCCGTTGGCCGCTGCGGCCCGCAGCATCTTCTGGCCGTGCTCGTCGGTGCCTGTCAGCATCCAGGTGTCGTCACCGCCCTGCCGATGCCACCGTGCGAGAGTGTCGACGGCGACACTCGTGTAGCCGTGCCCGATGTGCGGAAGGTCGCTCGGGTAGTAGATCGGCGTCGTGATGTAGAAGGAGCCCGCGGAAGTCACCCGACAAGTCTAGATTGAGCGGATGCCGCGGCCCGACGTGTGACCGGGGGTGCCCCGCGCGCGTGCGGAATTCGGCGAAATGTCACATTCAGACATCCGATGTTTGGCCGGTTCTGTCGCTACGATGTCGTCATGGCCGTGACCGACGATGCCATTCTGCGCATCAAAGAGATGATCGTTTCGGGCGAGCTGCACCCCGGCGACCGCCTGCCCCCGGAGAAGGAGCTCGGCGAGCGCCTCGGCGTCTCGCGCAGTTCGCTGCGGGAGGCGGTCAAAGCGCTGGAGGTGATCCGGGTGCTCGACGTGCGCCGCGGCGACGGCACCTACGTCACCAGCCTCGAGCCGCGCCTGCTGATGGAGGCCATGAACTTCGTCGTCGACCTTCACACCGACCAGTCGGTGCTGGAGATCTTCGCCGTCCGCCGCATCCTCGAGCCCGCCGCCACGGGCATGGCCGCCGCCCGGCTCGACGACGAGCAGCTCGCCCGCCTCGAGGCGCTGCTCGCCGAGACCGACGCCGCGGCATCCATCGAATCGCTCGTCGAGCACGACCTGGCCTTTCACCAGGCGATCGTCGAGGGTGCCGGCAACGAGTACCTCAGCCGCCTCGTCGAGTCCATGCAGTCGGGCACGCAGCGCGCGCGCGTCTGGCGGGGCCTCACCCAGCACGACGCGGCCGGGCGCACGATCGCCGAGCACCGGGCGATCCTCGATGCGCTGCACGAGCATGATGCCGAGCTGGCGTCGGCGCTCGCGCTCTCACACATCGCCGGTATCGAACGATGGCTGCGCGAGGCATCGGAGGGATCCCGCTCATGAGGGTTGCCCTGCACTCGGTCATCGTCGACGGCTCGGTCGACGACTACCGCGCCGAGCACGCCCGCGTGCCCGACGAGCTCGCCGCACTCTTCGAGCGGGCCGGCATCCGCGACTGGACGATCTGGCGCAGCGGCGACCGCCTGTTCCACGTCGTCGACTGCGACGACTGGGAGCACGCGATGCAGGTCGTCAAGGGCGACCCCGCCGACGACCGCTGGCAGGCGCACATCGGCCGCTTCGTGGCCGGGTTCCGCGGCCCCGACGGCGAAGACGCGTACGCGCCGCTCGACGAGGTCTGGTCGCTCGCGCGGCAGGTCGGCGCGTGAGCCTGCTCGACGCGCACGTGCACGTGTGGGACACGTCGGTGCTCGACTACCCCTGGCTCGCGGGCGTGCCGGCGCTCCCACGCCGCGCACTGCCCGCCGACGTCGATCGCGCCGACGGTCGCACGACGCGCATGATCTTCGTGGAGGCCGACCGTGCCCCCGACCGGGGGCTCGCCGAAGCGGAGTGGGTGGATGCCGCGGACTGGCCCGAATTGGCGGGAATCGTCGCGTTCGCCGACCTGACGGCATCCCCCGATCTCGACGCCCTCGCCGCGGTCGACCGCGTCGTCGGGGTGCGGTACTCGCTGCAAGACATCCCTGTCGAGCACTGGAACGTGCCCGCCCTCGCCGACGGGCTGCGCGAGCTGGCACGTCGCGGCCTGACCTTCGACGCGTGCGTGCGCCACCCGCAGCTGCCCGCGCTGGCCGCGCTGCTCGAGCAGTCGCCGGAGACACACGTCGTGCTCGACCACCTGGGCAAGCCGCCGCTCGACGCCGGCCTCGACAGTGACGACGGCCGGGCCTGGCACGACGCGCTGCACCGCCTCGCAGCCCTGCCGAACGCGCACGTCAAACTGTCGGGGCTGGCAGCGGAGACGCAGGATGCCGCAGCCTACGCCCGACACGCCGACGCGTACATCGCGGTCGGCGTCGAGGAGTTCGGCGTCGACCGCGCGATGATCGGGAGCGACTGGCCGGTCTCGGCGCGAACAGGCGTCGGGACGACCATGGCTGCCTGGGCCGATCGGGTGCGCGGGGCGACGGCGGTTGACGACGAGGACTGGGCGCACATCGCCGAGGAGACTGCGGCCCGGTTCTACGGCGTGTGAGCCGCGGCATCCCACCCACACGAGAAAGAGGGGACGGCCGAAGCCGCCCCCTCTCCCCGATCGGGACGTCACTCGTAGAGGACGGCCTGGATCTTCTCGTCGTCGATGTTGCTCTGGTCGTACCAGTAGAACCCGGTGTCGATGGTCTTCGGCAGCTCCTTGCCGTCGAGCGCCTGGACGGCCGCCTTCACCGTCTCGTAGCCGATGCCGATCGGGTTCTGGGTGATGGCGCCGAGCATGAGACCGTCGTTGATGGCGTCGATCTGGGCCTTGCCCGAGTCGAAGCCGACGATGGCGAGCGTGCCCTTGTCGATCCCGAGCTCCTTCACGCCCTGCACGACGCCGATCGCCGAGCCCTCGTTCGAGCCGTAGATGCCCTTGAGGTTCGGGTGCGCGGCGATGAGCGCCTTGGTGAGGTCGGCCGACTTCGCCTGGTCGCCGCCGCCGTACTGGATGTCGACGATCTTGATGTTCGGCTCGTTCTTCTCCATGTACTCGACGAAGCCGTCGCGGCGGTCCTTGCCGGTCACCGATGTCTGGTCGTGCACGACCAGCGCGACCTCGCCTTCGTGATCGATCGCATCGGCCATGTGCTTGGCGGCCTCTGCGGCGGCGGCCTTGTTGTCGGTCGCAGCAGTGGTCAACGGGATGTCGCTGTCGACACCCGAGTCGAAGGCGATGACCGGGATGTTCTGATCCTGGGCCTGCTGCAGCAGGGGTGCTGCGGCCTGGCTGTCGAGAGCCGCGAAGCCGAGTGCTGCGGGCTGCTTGTCGAGGGCGGTCTGCAGCATCTGGATCTGCTGGTCGACGTTCGACTCGGTGTCCGGGCCCTCGAACGAGATCTCGACGTCGAACTCGTCGGCGGCCTGTTCGGCGCCCTTCTTCACTGCCTGCCAGAACTGGTGCTGGAAGCCCTTCGAGACCAGGGCGATGTACGGCTTGTCGCCGTTCGCGGCGTCGCCGCCGCCGTTGCCGCTGTCACCGGCGCAGCCGGCCAGCGCGATCGCCGCGGCCGTCAGGCCGACGACGGCGCCGAGCATACGCTTCTTCCACATGTGAACTCCTTTGTCGGTGTGTCGGGATTGCATGTTGCAGGTTGCCCCGGAGGGCGGATGCCCCGCGGGGCGTCTCAGGCCCGCCGGCGGCGCAGCATGTCGAGGTAGACCGCGATGAGCACCACGATCCCGACGACGACGCTCTGCCATTCCTGCGGAACGGAGATGATGCGGAGGCCGTTGGTGAGAACGGCCATGATGAGGGAGCCGATGACGGTACCCACGATCGAGCCCTTGCCCCCTTGCAGGGAGGTGCCGCCGATGACGACGGCCGCGATGGCGAGCAGCTCGATGCCCATGCCGCCGGTCGGCTGCGCCGACGAGAGGCGCGACGCCGACAGCACGCCGGCGAGGCCGACGAAGAGGCCTGCGAGCGTGTAGATCGTGATCTCCCACCGCTTCACGTTCACGCCGGAGAGTGCGGTGGCCGAGCGGTTCGAGCCGATCGAGAACGTGTAACGCCCCAGGATCGTCTTCGACAGCACGACCGCGGCGACCGCGATGGCGACGATGAAGATCACGACGCCCATGGGGAAGCGCATGCCGGGGATGATCGACAGATTCATGATCTTCTGGAAACCGGGGTGCTCGGTGAAGTAGATGGGCTTCGTGCCCGAGATCACGAGCGACAGACCGGATGCCACGAGCATCATCGCCAGCGTCGCGATGAACGACGGGATGCCGAGGATCGAGACGTTCACTCCGTTGATGAGCCCGATCAGCCCGCCGAAGAGGATCGTCGCGATCACGCCGAGCCACAACGGCCAGCCCCAGTAGGTCAGGAAGACACCCGCCATCACACCGCACAGGATCATGCCGGTGCCGATCGACAGGTCGATGCCACCGGTGATGATCACGAAGGTGGTGCCGAGCGCCAGGATGCCCGTGGTCGTGGCCGCCACGAGGATCGAGAGCAGGTTGTTCGCGGTGAAGAAGACCGGGCTCGCGATCGAGAAGAAGATGAGGATCAGCACCAGGCTGACGCCGGCCAGCAGCTGCTGGATCGAACCGCGCAGCCGGGCGAAGCGCGGGCCGCCCTTCTCGATCGCTCGGAAGGCCGTCGTCGACGGCGTGGTCTCGGGCTGCGTGGTCATCGGGCGACCGTCCCTTCTGCACTGAAGCGGGTGGCATGTTCCATGAGGTTCTCCTGCGTGGCATCGGCGTTCTCGAGCACGGCGGTGAGCCGGCCCTCGGCCATGACCGCGATGCGATCGGCGAGCCGCAGCACCTCGGGCAGCTCGGACGAGATCATGACGATGGCCTTGCCGGAGGCCGCCAGCTCGCGCAGCAGGCCATAGATCTCCTCCTTGGCCCCGACGTCGATGCCCCGGGTCGGCTCGTCGAAGATGAGGATGTCGCAATCCTTCACGAGCCACTTGGCGATGACGACCTTCTGCTGGTTGCCGCCGGAGAGGTTCTGCACCAGCTGCGCGGTCGAGGGCGTCTTGATGCGCAGCTTGTCGACGTACTCGCGTCCGACCTGCTCGATATGCCGCTCGCGGACGAACCCGCCGGCGCTGAAGTCGTCGCTCAGCGCCGACAGCGCGATGTTCTCGCGCACGCTGCGCTCGAGCAGCACGCCGAGCTGCTTGCGGTCTTCGGAGAGGTAGCCGATGCCGTGCCGCGCGGCCTCGGCCGGGCTGGAGATCGACACCTCGGCGCCGTGCACGCGGATGACGCCGGTGGTCTTCCGGTCGGCGCCGACCACGGCGCGGGCGACCTCGGTGCGCCCGGCGCCCATCAGCCCCGCGAAGCCGAAGATCTCGCCCTTGCGCACCTCGAAGCTGACGTCCCGCAGCAGGTGCTTGGTCGACAGCCCCTCGACGGCGAGGGCGATCTCTCCGTCGTGGCCGGATGCCGCGGGCCGCGCCTCGCCCTGGATCGTGCGGCCCACCATCATCGAGATGACCTCGCGCTGGCTCGTCGCCGCGGTGTCGACGGTGCCGACGTAACGGCCGTCGCGCAGCACCGTGATGCGGTCCGAGATGCGCTCGAGCTCCTGCATCCGGTGCGAGATGTAGATGACGCCGTGCTCGGTCGAGCGGAAGCGCTCGATGAGCTGGAAGAGCACGTCGACCTCGGCGTCGTTGAGCGCCGCGGTCGGCTCGTCCATGATGAGCACCTTCGCGTCGAACGACAGCGCCTTGGCGATCTCGACCATCTGCTGGCGTGCGACGGTGAGGTTCTCGACGCGCTCGGCCGGGTCCAGGGCCAGCCCGAGGTCGTCGAACAGCTTCTGCGCGCGACGGTTGAGCGCGCGATCGTTGAGGAACACGCCGCCCGAGGCACGCTCACGCCCGATGAAGATGTTCTGCGCGACGGTGAGGTCGGTCATCAGGTTGAACTCCTGATGGATGATCGCGATGCCCTGTTCCTGCGCGTCGCGGGGCCCGGCCACGTGCAGCTCTTCGCCGTTGAGCCGGAACCGGCCCGCGTCGGGGGTGTAGATGCCCGCCAGCAGCTTCATGAGCGTGGACTTGCCCGCGCCGTTCTCGCCCACCAGCGCCAGCACCTCGCCGTGGCGCAGCGTGAAGTGCACATCGTCGAGCGCCTTCACGCCCGGAAAGCCCTTGGAGACGCCCTCGGCCTCCAGCAGCAGTGTCTCGCTCACACCCCGACCTCCTCGTCGATGGACTCGAGTTCGGCCCACCGCGCCTCCGGCACCTCCGCCGCGATGCGGGCCAGGTTCTCCGTGACGGCCGAGGCGCGCGCCGTGCCGACCACCACCGCCACGACCTGCGGCAGTCGGAGCGGAAAGTGCAGTGCCGCCGTCGGCAGGTCGATGCCGTGCCGCTCGCAGACCGCGGCCATCCGCTCGACCCGGTCGACCAGCTCGGGCCCCGCGGGCAGGTAGTCGTACAGTGCACCGGGCGCGGGCCGGCGCGTGGCCAGCAGGCCCGAGTTGAACGGGGATGCCGCCACGATCCGGGTGCCGCGGCGCACGCATTCCGGGATCAGCGCATCGAACCCGTGCGGCCGCAGCAGACTGCATCGCCCCGCGACCATGACGATGTCGAGATCGGCCTCACGCACGGCCCGGGCCGCCACCTCGGCGTCGTTCACGCCCACGCCGATCTCGCCGATCAGCCCCTCCGAGCGCAGCTGCTCAAGCGCCGGCAGCCCTTCACCGAGGCCGCGCTCGAGGTCGTAGACATCGGGGTCGTGCAGGTACGCGATGTCGATGCGGTCGAGCCCGAGCCTGGACAGCGACTCCTCCAGGCTGCGACGGATCCCGGCGAGCGACGGGTCGAACCGCCGGACGAGGTCGTCGGGAACGTCGAAGTCGAAGGCGAGGTCGCGCCCTCCGGCGAAGTCGGGGTTGGGCTCGAGCAGCCGCCCGACCTTCGTCGACAGCACGAACTCGTCGCGCGGCCTCGTGCGCAGGTAGGCGCCCAATCGCTTCTCGCTGAGCCCGAGGCCGTAGTGCGGGGCGGTGTCGAAGTAGCGGATGCCGCCGCGCCAGGCGGCATCCATCGCCTCCCACGCCTGCTGATCGGAGACGGTGCGGTACAGATTGCCGATGGATGCCGCCCCGAAGCCGAGCGGGTTCAGCCCCGCATCGCCCGGCGTCATGCGGCGACCTCCGCGCGCCAGGTGAACTCGGCGATCGAGGCCGGAAGCATCTCGCCGCCGGCGCCCGGCGCCTCGGGCACGAGGTACCGGCCGCGCTCGATGACGGTCGGGGTCACGAAGTGCTCGTGCAGGTGGTCGACGTACTCGATCATGCGGCCGTCCATGGTGCCCGAGACCGCGACGAAGTCGAACATCGACAGGTGCTGCACCCGCTCGCACAGCCCGACGCCGCCCGCGTGCGGGCACACCGGCACGCCGAAGCGGGCGGCCAGCAACAGGTGCGCGATGTTCTCGTTGACCCCGCCCACCCGCGTCGCATCGATCTGCATGACGTCGATCGCCTCTGCCTGCAGCAGCTGCTTGAAGATCACCCGGTTCTGCGCGTGCTCGCCGGTCGCGACGCGCACCGGCGCGACCCCGCGGGCGATCGCCGCGTGCCCGAGCACGTCGTCGGGGCTCGTGGGCTCCTCGATCCAGGCCGGATCGAACGGCGCCAGCGCGTTGACCCAGGCCACGGCATCCGGAACATCCCAGCGCTGGTTCGCGTCGATCGCGATCGGGAAGTGCTCCCCCACGCACTCACGGGCGATGCGCATGCGGCGCAGGTCGTCGTCCAAGTCGGCGCCCACCTTGAGCTTGATCTGCCCGAAGCCCTCGGCGACGGCCTCGCGGCACAGGCGCGCGAGCTTCTCGTCGGAGTAGCCCAGCCAACCCGGCGACGTCGTGTAGGCCGGATAGCCGCTCTCACGCAGCTGCGCGATGCGCTGTGCGCGCCCGGGCTCGGCGGCGCGCAGGATCTGCAGCGCCTCGTCGGGCGTGAGCGCATCGCTCAGGTAGCGGAAGTCGACGAGCGAGACGATCTCTTCGGGCGACAGGCTCGCCAGGTGCAGCCACAGCGGCTGACCGGCGCGCTTGGCACGCAGATCCCACAGCGCATCGACGACGGCGCCGATCGCCATGTGCATCACGCCCTTCTCGGGGCCCAGCCAGCGCAGCTGCGAATCGCCGATCAGGCGCTGCGATGCCGCGCCCATGTCGCCCAGGAGCGCGTCGACGTCCTGCCCGATCAGGTAGGGCTTCAGCGCCTCGAGCGCCGCCGTCTGCACGTCGTTGCCACGACCGATCGTGAAGACGAAGCCGTGTCCTTCCAGGCCGTCGCCCGCATCCGTGCGCACGATGAGATAGGCCGCGGAATAGTCGGGGTCCGGGTTCATCGCGTCGGAGCCGTCGAGGCTGAGCGACGTGGGGAACCGGATGTCGAACGTGTCGACGGCAGTGATGACGGCCATGTCTTCCTTTCGGGACTGCTGAAGTCCGAGAATAAAGGTCGGATGTCTGCTCGTCAAGATACCCCGAATATGCAACAATCGTGACTGTGGAGCCGCCCATGCGACTTCAGAGTTCTGACCTTACGAAGGATGCTCATGCGTTTCGCTCGCCTCGGCCCCCGCGGCCGTGAGGTCCCCGTCGTCGTGGACGGCGACCGGTTCCTCGACCTGACCTCGGTCACCGCCGACATCGACGGCGCCTTCTTCGAGAACGGGGGTGTCGAGCGCGCACGCGAGGCCGCGGCATCCGGCTCCCTCCCCGCCCTGCCCGATGCGGCGACGCAGCGCATCGGCGCACCGGTCGCGCGACCCTCGGCCGTGTACTGCATCGGCATGAACTACGCCGCCCATGCGGCCGAGAGCGGCAGCGAGCCGCCCGAGCACATGGTCATGTTCATGAAGTCGCCCAACACCGTGGTCGGCCCCGATGACGACGTCGAGATCCCGGTGGGCAGCACCAAGACCGATTGGGAGGTCGAGCTGGCCATCGTGATCGGCGCACGCGCGCAGCGCCTGCGCTCGACCGCCGACGCGGCCGCCCACATCGCCGGGTACGCGCTGGGGAACGACCTGTCGGAGCGCGACTGGCAGATGGCCGTGTCGGGCGGGCAGTGGTCGAAGGGCAAGTCGGCACCCGGCTTCCTGCCGCTCGGGCCGTGGCTGGTGACGCCGGACGAGGTGGATGCCGCGGATGTGCGGCTGCGCTCGTGGGTCAACGACGAGCCGCGTCAGGACTCGCGCACCTCCGACCTCATCTTCCCGATCGATCACATCGTCTGGGAGCTCAGCCAGTACCTGACCCTCGAACCCGGCGATGTGATCCTCACGGGTACGCCCGAGGGCGTCGCGCTGTCAGGCCGCTTCCCGTACCTGTCGGTCGGCGACGTCGTCGAGATGGAGATCGAGGGGCTCGGCCGCCAGCGCCAGCAGTACATCGCCGTGCGCGCGGAGGAGGACTGACATGACCGGACCCCTGGACGGCCTCGTCGCCGTCGTCACCGGCGGCGCGTCGGGCCTGGGCGCGGCGATCGCGTCGCGCCTGCGCAGCGATGGCGCGCGCGTGGTGGCGTTCGACGTGAACCCGGATGCCGCGACCGATGTCGACCTCGCCGTGGCTGTGGACGTCACCGACGACGCATCGGTGATCGCCGGCGTGGAGCGCGTGGTCGCCGAGCTCGGCGGCATCGACATCCTCGTGAACAACGCCGGGATCGGCGCCCAGGGCGACGTCACCGTCAACAGCGACGACGAGTGGCACCGGGTGTGGGACATCAACGTGGTCGGCATGGCGCGGGTCATGCGCGCCGCCCTCCCCCACCTGCGGCGCTCGAGCGCGGCGGCGGTGTGCAACACCTCCTCGATCGCGGCGACCGCGGGCCTGCCCCAGCGCGTGCTGTACAGCGCCACGAAGGGGGCCGTGCTGTCGATGACGAAGGCGATGGCCGCCGATCACCTCGCCGAGGGCATCCGCGTCAACGCGGTCAACCCGGGCACCGCCGACACCCCGTGGATCGGGCGCCTGCTGGGAGCTGCCGACGACCCGGCGGCCGAGCGGGCCGCGCTCGAAGCGCGGCAGCCGCACGGCCGCCTGGTCTCACCCGACGAGGTCGCCGACGCGGTCGCCTACCTCGTCGGGCCGCACGCCCGGTCGACGACCGGCATCGGGCTGGCCGTCGACGGGGGCATGCAGGAGCTGCGGCTGCGCCCGCGGGGCTGATCGTCAGGCTTCTTCAGCCTCGACCACCGGCACCGCACCGCTCTCGGCGCGCAGGCGCTCGCGGTCGACGCGGTCGATCTCGTGCAGCGACGCACCGCGCGTCTCACGCAGCGACAGGACCGCGATGAACGTGATCGCCGCCGCGATGGCCAGGTACACCGCGATGGGGATGTACGAGCCGAAGTGCGACAGCAGCGAGGTCGCGATGATCGGCGCGATCGATCCCGCGACGATCGACGTGACCTGGTAGCCGACCGAGACGCCCGAGTAGCGCATCCGGGTCGGGAACATCTCCGACATGATCGCAGGCTGCGGCGCGTACATGAAGGAGTGGATGACCAGGCCGAGCACGATGGCCAGGATGATCACGATCGGGTTCTGCGTGTTGAACATCGGGAACGCGACGAAGCCCCAGACCGCCGCGCCGACGGCGCCGATGCCGTAGACCGGCTTGCGTCCGATCCGATCGGTGAGTCCGCCGACCAGCGGGATCACGATCATGTGCACGACATGGCCGATGGCCACCAGCCCCAGGATCTCGGCGGTCTCCATCTTCAACGCGACGGCGAGGTAGGTGATCGAGAACGTCACGACCAGGTAGTACATGATGTTCTCGGCGAAGCGCAGACCCATCGCGGTGATGACGCCACGCGGGTAGCGCTTGATCACCTCGAGCACGCCGTAGCGCTGGCGAGCGGACTTCTCGTCCTGCTCGCGCGCCTCGATGAAGATCGGGGCGTCGGTGATGCGGCTGCGGATGTAGTACCCGATCGCCACGATGACCACCGAGAGCCAGAATCCGATGCGCCAGCCCCAGCCGAGGAACGCGTCGTCGGAGAGCGTGCCCGACAGGACCAGCAGCACGATCGTCGCGATGAGGTTGCCGACCGGAACGGCCGCCTGCGGCCATGACGCCCAGAAGCCGCGGCTCTTGTCGGGCGAGTGCTCGGCGACCAGCAGGACGCCGCCGCCCCACTCCCCGCCGACGGCGAAGCCCTGGCCGAAGCGCAGGATCACAAGCAGCGTCGGCGCCAGGTAGCCGACCGCCTGGTAGGTCGGCAGGCATCCCATGAGGAACGTGGTGACGCCGACGAGGATGATCGCGAACTGCAGCAGCTTCTTGCGACCGTACTTGTCGCCGAAGTGGCCGAACACGATGCCGCCGAGGGGGCGGGCGATGAAACCGACGGCATAGGTCACGAACGCGGCGATGATACCCGCGTAGGGATCGTCCGACGGCGGGAACATGATCTTGTTGAAGACCAGCGTCGCGGCGGTGGCGTAGAGGAAGAACTCGTACCACTCGACGACGGTGCCGGCCATGGCTGCGACGACGACTTTTCCCAGACGTGATGTCGGGGCGGGGGCTGATGATGCCATTGCGCAGATACCTCCTTGTTTCTGACGCGGATGCGACGGTGCATCGCGCCGACAGTACCTGAATTGGGCGTCATGTTTAAGGCCGAATGACGCACACCCGCGTGTGCATCAGCGCACACCGTGATTCAGGTTCGTGCGCATCCGCGCGCAGCGGAGCGCTCCGGCGGCTTCCTCAGCCGTTCTTCACGGCCAGCGCGGCCTGGTACAGCTCGCGCCGGGAGTGGCCGGTCGCCTCGGCGACGTCGGCCGCGGCATCCTTCATCCGCACTCCGGTGCGGGTGAGCTCGAGGACCTCGGTGACGGCGTCCGACAGCGCGATCCGCTGCGGGGCGGCCCCGCCGACCACGACGACGATCTCGCCGCGCACGCCCGGATCGGCCCAGTCCGCGAGCTCGCCGAGCGGGCCGCGCCTGACCTCCTCATGCAGCTTGGTGAGCTCACGGCACACCGCCGCGGGCCGATCTGCGCCGAAGGCCCCGGCCATGTCGTGCAGGGTCTGGGCGATGCGTGACGGCGCCTCGAAGAAGACCATGGTGCGCGGCTCGGTCGCGAGGGCCCGCAGCGAGTTCTCGCGCTCGGCGGGCTTGCGGGCGACGAATCCCTCGAAGGTGAACCGGTCTGTGGGCAGCCCCGCCACGGCCAGCGCCGTGATGACGGCGCTCGGCCCCGGGATCGCCGTGACTTCCACGCCCTGTGCGGCGGCCTCGGCGACGACGCCGTAGCCGGGGTCGCTGACGGTCGGCATGCCGGCGTCGCTGAGCAGCAGCACGTCGCCCTCACGGGCGAGCGCGACGATCTCCGGGGCGCGGTCCTTCTCGTTGTGATCGTGCAGCGCGAGCAGCCGCGGCCGGTTCTCGATGCCGAGCGCCGCGATCAGTCGCTGCGCGGTGCGGGTGTCTTCGGCGGCGACGACGGTCGCGGCATCCAGAGCCTCCACAAGGCGCCGAGAGGCATCCCCCAGATTTCCGATGGGCGTGGCCGCGAGGATGATCACCGCCCCAGCATAGGCTGGGACGGTGACTGCGACGGTCGACCCCCTGATCCCGGCGGTGAGGCCGACGCGCCTGGACCGCTGGCGCGCCCGGGTGCGCACCTCACCGGTGCTGCGCCGCCGCATCGACGTGCTCGCACCGGTCGCGGTGACGCTGCTGGCCGCCGTGCTGCGCTTCGTCAACCTCGGCCACCCGCACGCCCTCGTGTTCGACGAGACGTACTACGTGAAGGACGCTTGGAGTCAGTGGGTGCTCGGCTACCCGGCGAGCTGGCCCGACGACGCCGACGCGAAGTTCATCACCGGGCAGACCGACATCTTCTCAGCCGCGGGCAGCTTCGTCGTGCATCCGCCGCTGGGCAAGTGGATCATCGGCTTCTTCATGTGGCTCTTCGGGCCCGACTCGTCGTTCGGCTGGCGGTTCGGCGCCGCCCTGTTCGGCACGGCGACCGTGCTTGTCGTGTACCTGCTCGCCAAGCGTCTGACCCGCTCGACGACGTTCGCGACCGTCGCCGGCTTCCTCATGGCGATCGACGGTCTCGCGATCGTGCTGAGCCGCGTGTCGCTGCTCGACATCTTCCTCACCTTCTTCAGCGTGCTGGCCTTCCTCTTCCTCGTGATCGACCGCGAGAAGCACCTGGCCCGGCTCGCCGAGCGGCTGGCGGGGGTCGACTCCGCGCCCGACTGGGGGCCCCTGCTGTGGGGCCGGCCGTGGCTGTTCGCCGCGGGCGCCGCCGCGGGAGCTGCGACCGCCGTGAAGTGGTCGGGACTGTATGTCCTGGCGGCGATCGGCATCTACGCCGTGGTCAGCGATGCGCTCGCACGCCGCCGCGCCGGGGTGCGGTTCTGGCCTCAGGATGCGATCCGGCAGGCCGCGGCATCCTTCGTCCTCCTCGTCCCCGTCGCGTTCGTGGTGTACCTCTCCTCGTGGACCGGGTGGCTGGTCACCGCGAACGGATACGACCGGCAGTCGTCGCCGAACCCGTTCGTCGCCCTGTGGAAGTATCACGAGGCGATCTACGCGTTCCACGTCGGGCTCACCACTCCGCACAGCTATGCGAGCCCTGCGTGGCAGTGGCCGTTCCTGATCCGTCCGACCTCGATGTACTGGCATCAGGACGCGTACGGGAAGGAGGGATGCCTGTGGCAGAGCAACTGCGTGCAGGCGATCTCGTCCATCCCGAACCCGCTGATCTGGTGGGGCGGGATCGTCGCGGCGGTGTTCCTGCTCATCGCGTTCGTGTTGCGCCGTGACGCCCGGCACGCCATCGTGCTCACCGGCATCGCCGCCACCTACCTGCCGTGGCTGCTGTTCCCCGAGCGCACGATCTTCCAGTTCTACACGATCGCCATCCTGCCGTTCACGGTGCTGGCGCTGACCTTCGCCCTGCGCGAGATCGCGGGGTACCGCTCCCGGGACACGCGGCGCAGACTCGCCGGCCAGCGCACCGTCTGGGTGTTCCTCATCGCGGTCACGGTGCTGTCGGCGTTCTGGTATCCGGTCTGGGTCGCGATGAAGGTGCCGTATGCCTTCTGGCTCGTGCACAACTGGATCCCCAGCTGGATCTGAGCGCTAGTCTCGTGGGGTGACTGTTCACATCGAGAAGGTCGACCTCCCGGGCATCGGGGTGCGACACGACCTCGTCACCGAGAGCGGCCGGCGCCTGGCCGTGGTGCGCTACCGCGACGGCGACCGCGAGCTGGGTCTGTACGACGCCGACGACCCCGACAGCTGCGTCGAGTCGCTGCACATCTCCGACGAAGAGGCCGAGGCCCTCGCCGACCTGTTCAGCGCCTCACTGGCGGTGAGCCGCCTGACCAAGCTCACCGAGGAGACCGACGGGCTCTACACCGAGAAGATCACGCTGCCGCCGGACTCGCCGTTCGTCGACCGCACCCTCGGCGACACGAAGACCCGCACCCGCACACACGTGTCGATCGTCGCGATCATCCGCGACCGGCACGTGATCCCCTCCCCCACGCCGGGCGAAACGCTCCGCGAGGGGGACGTCATCGTCACCGTCGGCACGCGTGCCGGATTGGATGCCGCAGCCCGCCTGTTCGCAGACGGACCCGAATGATCCCCGGGCGCCGCCTGTGACCGACACCACGATCGTCCTCGTCGAGGTCGGCGCTCTGCTGCTGGGGATGAGTCTGCTCGGTCGCCTCGCGAATCGGTTCGGGCTCTCCCCCATTCCGCTGTACCTCGTGGCCGGGCTCGCGTTCGGCACCGGCGGTGTGCTGCCGATGGACGCCAGCCAGGGGTTCTTCGAGATCGGCTCGGAGATCGGCGTCATCCTGCTGCTGGCGCTGCTCGGCCTGGAGTACTCCGCCGACGAGCTGATCCACGGCCTCCGCCGTTCGAAGATGGCGGGTCTGCTCGACATGGCGCTGAACGCCGTGCCGGGGGCGGCGTTCGCACTGATCCTCGGCTGGGGGCCGGCGGCGGCGGTCGCGGTCGCCGGCATCTGCTGGGTCACCTCGTCGGGTGTGGCGGCGAAGCTGCTGCGCGACCTCGGCCGCATCAGCAACCGAGAGACCCCGGTCATCCTGTCGATCCTCGTGATCGAAGACCTCGCGATGGCGTTCTTCCTGCCGACCGTCTCGGCGCTGGTGATCGGCGTGAGCCTCGCGCAGGGCGCGGTGCGGGTGGCGATCGCCGTCGCCGTGGTGCTGGTCATCCTGTTCGTCGCCCTGCGGTTCGGTCCGACGATCTCGCGGCTGTTCACCCCCGACCTCGCCGAGCCGCTCGTGCTGGGCGTGCTCGGGCTCACGATGCTCGTGGCGGGTCTGGCCGAAGAGGTCAGCGTGTCGGCCGCCGTCGGCGCGTTCCTCGTCGGCATCGCCCTGTCGGGGCGCGTCGCGCAGTCGGCGCGCGAGGTGCTCACGCCGCTGCGCGACCTGTTCGCGGCGGTGTTCTTCATCTTCTTCGGCCTGGCCACCGACGCCACGCAGCTGCCGCAGATGATCGTGCCCGGGCTGATCCTGGCCGCGATCACGATGGGCACCAAGATCGTCACCGGGTACATCGCCGCGCGGCGCGCCGGCATCGGGCGCCCCGGACGCTGGCGCGCCGGCATCGGCCTGACGCCCCGCGGCGAGTTCTCGATCGTCATCGCGGGAATCGCGGGCGGCACCGCACCGATGCTCGCCCCGCTGGCTGCGGTCTACGTGTTCATCACCGTGATCGGCGCGACCCTGCTGGCCCGCCTGAGCGACACCGCCTGGTTCCGCCGGGTCACGAAGCCGAAGAAGAAGGTCACAGCGCCGTGACGTCGGTCACCGGCAGGCGGCACGCGAAGTCGCGGCAGTCGTAGACGGCCTCGGCGGTCTTGCCCTCGAACAGCGTGAAGCCCGCCGCGGCGAACGCTCGTGCCTGCGCCGTCGTCACGAAGGCGGTCACATCGGTCGGGATGCCGCGGGCCGCCGCCACGAGCGGGGTCTCGGCGCCGGCCACCACGACGAGCTGGTGCGGTGGAACGGCGAGCTGCGCGGCCACACGCAGCAGGGCGCCGTGCGCGGTCGGCTCGGCGAGCGCCTGCTCGGCACGGGAGGCGACGAGGGATGCCGCGGCGTCCCGATACCGGTCGCCCGCGCCCAACAGCCACAGTCCGAGCGCGGCCGCGGCCATCGCGGACGGGCCGGACGGGTGGTCGCCGTCGCCGGCCGACGCACCGCCGGGCACCGCGTGCTCGGCGAGCACGGGGTCGCCGTCACCCGGCACCGCGATGTCGCCGCCGTCGCCCACGCACGCATCGACGAGCTCGCGCGCCCGCGTCGCGTACGCGACTTCACCGGTCGACGCGGCCAGCGCCAGCAGACCGCCGGCCAGCAGTCCGTAGTCCTCGAGCGTCGCGGCCGCGGTCGAGACGATCTCGTCGAGCGAGGCCCGCGCGAGCCGCCCGTCGGGCGAGACGTTCGACTCGAGCACCGCGTCGGCGGCCCAGCGCGCGGCATCCCGCGCCCTGTCATCGCCGAGCACCGCGCCGGCGCGTGCGAGGGCGCCGATCGCCATGCCGTTCCAGCCGGTCACGATCTTGCCGTCGAGCGCCGGCGGCTCGAGGGCCGCGCGGCCGTCTGCGTCGCGGGCGTAATAGCCGCCCTCGCTGCGCTGCCCGTCGATCCACGATTCCGAGTCCTGTGCCGCCGCGAAGCCGCCGCCGGGCTGCTGCAGCACGTCGATCAGGAATCCGGCGATGCCCCGCGCCGTGTCGTGATCGCCGGCGTCGAGCGCGACGTCGAGCAGGCCGGCGTTGTCGGTGAGCATGCGCTCGTAGTGCGGGACCGTCCAGTCGCGGCGGGTCGCATAGCGGAAGAACCCGCCGTCGACCGCGTCGCGCAGCGGCGCGCCGGCCATCGCGCCGAGGGCGCGCTGCACGGCCGCGCTCGCCTCGGGGACTGCGTCGGTCAGCGCGGGCGCCTGCAGAAAACGCAGCAGCGGCACGGTCGGGAACTTCGGGGTCGCCATCGTCGCGCCCGGCGGCGCGAACCCGCCGTACTCGCGGTCTTCCCGAGCCAGCGCGCGGGTCGCCGCTGCGGCGAGCGCGTCGAGGTCCGGAAGATCGGAGGCGGTGGATGCGGCATCCTGCGCCGTCCGCAGCGCCTGCACGACGGCATCCGCCGTCTGCTGCACATCCGTGCGACGCTCGGTCCACGCCTCGCGCACCGCGGCGAGGATCTGCCGGAATGCCGGGCTGCCACCGCGCGGAATGGGCGGGAAGTACGTGCCGGCGAAGAACGCCCGGCCGGTCGGCGTCGCGAACACCGACAGCGGCCACCCCAGGTTGCGAGTGAAGGCGGATGCCGCGGCCATGTACGCGTCGTCGACGTCGGGGTGCTCCTCGCGGTCGACCTTGATCGCCACGAACCCCTCGTTGAGCTCGGTGGCGGTGGCGGCATCCTGGAACGATTCGCGGGCCATGACGTGACACCAGTGGCAGGTCGAGTATCCGATGGAGATGAAGACGGGCACGTCCCGCCGTACGGCCTCGGCGAAGGCCTCCGGACCCCACGGGTACCAGGCGACCGGGTTGTCGGCGTGCGCCCGCAGATACGGGCTGGCCGAGGCGGCGAGGCGGGACGTCACGTCAGTTGACCTCGTCGGGATGTGCGGACACGCGGCCCGAACCGTCGCCCGGGTCGAGCGCATCGATGGCTGCGACCTCGGCGTCGGTGAGCGCGAAGTCGAACACATCGATGTTCTGGGCGAGACGCGCGCGGTGCACCGACTTCGGGAAGAGGATGAACCCGTGCTGCAGGTGCCAGCGGATGACGACCTGCGCAGGCGTCTTGCCGTGCGCCTGCGCGGCGGCGGCCACGGGCCGGGTGCCGAACAGGTCGTACTTGCCCTGGCCGAGCGGGCCCCACGACTCGATGCGCACATCGTGATCGGCCGCCCACGCGGTCACGTCACGCTGCTGATGGGCCGGATGCAGCTCGATCTGGTCCACCGCGGGCACGACGCCCGTCGCCGTCACGATCTTCTCGAGGTGCGGCACGAGGAAGTTCGAGACCCCGATGCTGGTGGCGAGGCCCGCGTCACGCAGCGTGATGAGCTGCTCCCACGCGTGCAGGTAGTTGTCTTTGGCGGGCGTGGGCCAGTGCACGAGGTACAGGTCGACCCGGTCGAGGCCGAGCTTGGCGAGGCTCTCGCCGATCGCGGCGCGCGGCTCGTCGCCGTCGTGCCGGTCGTTCCACAGCTTGGTGGTGATGAACAGCTCGTCGCGCGGAATGGCGCTCGCGGCGATCGCCTGCCCGACGCCCTCTTCGTTGCCGTAGATGGCAGCGGTGTCGATGTGGCGGTAGCCGAGCTCGAGGGCCTCGGCCACCGCGCGCTGCGTGTCTGCCGGCGGCACCTTGAAGGTGCCGTAGCCGAGCTGGGGAATGGCGTTGCCGTCGTTGAGGGTGATCTGGGGAACGGTCATCTCTCCAGCCTAGGAGTCGCGTTGCGGCAGGTCGGTGCGCGCCGTCACATTCATGCGGTTCCACACGTTGATCGCGCATGCGGCCATCAGCACGGTCAGCGTCTGATTCTCGTCGAGGTGGGCGCGCAGTGCCGCCCACGTCTCGTCGCGCACGCCGTGCTCGCTGACGAGGGTGACCTCTTCGGCGAAGGCCAGCACGGCGCGCTCGGTCTCATCGAACAGGTCGCCGGCCTCGTTCCATCCGGCGATGACGTCGAGCTTGCGCTGGTCGATACCGGCGGTGCGCGCCTCGGTCAGGTGCATGTCGAGGCACCAGGCGCAGCGGTTGAGCTGCGACGCCCGGATCTTCACGAGCAGCAGGAGAGTCTCATCGACGGTGCCGCCATTGACGTATTTCTCCAGGGCCAGCACCGCCCGGTAGGCCTCTGGGTCGACACTCTGGATCGACATGCGCTGCGACATGGTTCCTCATCTCCGTCCGTCACGGGCCGCGGCCGCGGCCTGTCTCCGTTCTACTCCCGCCCGAAGACACCGGGGCGCGCCCGACGCGATACGATCGAAGGCTGTGTCTGCGCCCGAACCTGTCATCGCCTACCCGCCCGAGCTGCCCGTCAGCGCGGCGCGGGACGAGATCGCGCGCGCGATCGCCGATCACCAGGTCGTGATCGTGGCCGGTGCGACCGGCTCGGGCAAGACCACGCAGCTGCCCAAGATCTGTCTCGAGCTCGGCCGCACGCGCATCGCGCACACCCAGCCGCGCCGTATCGCCGCCCGCAGCATCGCCGAGCGCGTCGCCGAAGAGCTGCAGGTGCCGCTGGGCACGACCGTCGGCTACAAAGTGCGCTTCACCGACAAGGTGTCGGAAGACACGCGCATCGCCCTGATGACCGACGGGATCCTCCTCAACGAGATCCATCGCGACCGCCTGCTGCGCAAATACGACACGATCGTCGTCGACGAGGCCCACGAACGATCCCTGAACGTCGACTTCCTCATCGGGTATCTGCGCCGCATCCTGCCGCGCCGCCCCGAGCTGAAGGTCATCATCACCTCGGCGACGATCGATCCCGAGAGCTTCGCGAAGCACTTCGCCGAGCCCGACGGTACGCCCGCGCCGATCATCGAGGTGTCGGGCCGCACCTACCCCGTTGAGATCCGCTACCGGCCCGGCACCGAGACCGACGACGACATCGAGCCGCTCACCGCGGCCCTGCGCGAACTCGACCGCGAGCCGGCCGGCGACGTGCTCGTGTTCCTGCCCGGCGAAGCCGAGATCCGCGACGCGATGGATGCCGTCCGCGGCATGTACGCGAAGGACGCCGCCCCCACCGAGGTCCTCCCCCTGTACGGGCGCCTGTCGGCCGCCGAGCAGCACCGGGTCTTCGAGCGCTCGACCGTCGCGGGCGTGCGCCGCCGCGTCATCCTCTCCACCAACGTCGCCGAGACGAGCCTGACCGTCCCCGGGATCCGTTACGTGGTGGATGCCGGGACCGCCCGCATCTCGCGGTACAGCAACCGCAGCAAGATCCAGCGACTGCCGATCGAGCCCATCTCGCAGGCATCGGCGATGCAGCGCTCGGGCCGCGCCGGCCGCACGGCCCCCGGCATCGCGGTCCGGCTGTACGCCGAAGACGACTTCCAGACCCGCCCCGAGTTCACGCAGCCCGAGGTGCTGCGCACGAGCCTCGCGGCGGTCGTCCTGCAGATGCTCTCGCTCGGGTTCGGCGACATCGCCGACTTCCCGTTCCTCACGCCTCCCGACTCGCGCGGCGTGAAGGCGGCGTTCGATCTGCTCGTCGAGCTCGGCGCGGTGCGCGAGCGCAAACTCACCGACATCGGCCGCGAGCTCGCGCGTCTGCCCATCGACCCGCGCTTCGCGCGGATGCTGCTCGAGGCGCGCCGCACCGGCGTGCTCACCGAGGTGCGTGCGATCGTCGCGGGCCTGTCGATCCCCGATGTGCGCGAGCGTCCCGAAGAGCGCCGCGAAGAGGCCGACCGGCTGCACGCGCGGTTCACGGACCCCACGAGCGACTTCCTCAGCATCCTGAACCTGTGGAGCCACCTGCAGCAGCTGCAGCACGAGCTCGGCTCCAGCGCGTTCCGGCGCACGTGCCGCGCCGAGCATCTGAACTACGTGCGCGTGCGCGAGTGGTTCGACGTGCACCGCCAGCTCGGCTCGCTGCTGAAGGGCGGCGCGGGCACCGCCGAACCTGACCCCGACGCCGTGCACAAGGCGATCCTCTCGGGGCTGCTCTCGCAGATCGGCGTGCTCGACACCCGGTCGCTCGCATCGCCCTCCGACCGCAAGGCGAAGGGCGAGAAGCGTCGCAAGCCGCGAGCCGAGTACCTCGGGGCGCGCGGCACGCGGTTCCAGATCTTCCCCGGGTCGGGCTTGCGCGGCAAGAGCCCGCAGGCGGTCATGGCCGCCGAGCTCGTCGAGACCAGCCGGCTGTTCGCCCGCACGGTCGCCGTGATCGATCCGGAGTGGGCCGAGCCGCTCGCCGGAGACCTGGCCCGCCGCCAGTTGTCGGATCCGCACTGGTCGAAGGATGCCGGCGCCGCCGTCGCCGCGCAGAAGGTCACGCTGTTCGGCGTCGAGATCATTCCGCGCCGCCGCGTGCAGCTGGCGCGATTCGACCGCCCGCTGGCCCGCGAGCTGTTCGTGCGGCACGCGCTCGTCGACGGCGAGTGGGATCCGTCCGCCCTCGACAAGCGCCTCACCGCGTTCGAGCGGCGCAACCTCGAGCTGCGCCGCCGTCTCGAGAAGGTCGAGGAGCGCGAGCGCCGCCGCGACATCCTCGTCGGCGACGAGGCCGTGTTCGCGTTCTACGACGCGCGCGTACCGCGCGACGTGTTCGATGTGCGCTCGTTCGAGACCTGGTGGCGCGAAGCATCGGGTCGCACCCCCCACCTGCTCGACCTGACCGAGGCCGACCTCGTCGACGACGCGTCACGCGCCGACGCCCGCGACTTCCCCACCCGATGGACGCAGGGCGACCAGGTGCTCTCGCTCGCGTACCGCTTCGAGCCGGGCGCCGCCGACGACGGCGTCACGGTCGTCGTGCCGCTCGCGCTGCTCGCGCAGCTGCGCCCGGACGGGTTCGACTGGCAGGTGCCCGGCATGCGCGACGAGCTCATCACCGCGCTCATCCGCTCACTGCCCAAGACCATCCGCCGGCACGTCGTGCCCGCCGCCGACTGGGCCGCGCGCTTCGCCGAGGAGCTGGACGGACAGGGACCGGAGTCGAGCGACGGGATGCCGCGCAGCACGCTACGCGAGGCGCTGGCCGACCGCATCCGCCGTGTCGCGAGCCAGCCGGTGGGCGCCGCCGACTTCGATATGGAGCGCGTGCCCGGCCATCTGCTGGTGTCGTTCCGCGCCGTCGACGCCCGCGGGCGCACGATCGGGTCGGACCGCGACCTGGCCGAGCTGCAGGCGCGGCTGGCCGAGAAGTCGCGCAACGCCGTTTCCAGGTCCCTGAGCGAACGCAGCGAGGCCAAGGGCCGAGGCCCGGGATCCCCGACACCCACCGGCCCTTCGTCGCACGGGCCGCGCCCGGTCATGCAGGGACCCGGCACGCCCTTCCCCGAGCGCGCCGGCATGACCACGTGGGACATCGACGCGATCCCCGAGGTCGTCGACACGAAGGTCGCCGGCGGCGTCGTGCGCGGCTACCCCGCGCTCGTCGACGACCGCACATCGGTCTCGGCGCGCATCGAGGCCACCCCCGAGCAGGCGGCGGCCTCGCTGCGCGCGGGCGTGCGGCGCCTGGTGCTGTTGTCGACGCCGAGCCCGGCCGACTACGTGCTCGACCACCTCACCTCGGCCGAGAAGCTCGCGCTGGCGGCATCCCCCTACCCGTCCGCCCGCGCCGCCGTCGAGGACTGCCGCGTCGCCGTGGCCGACGCTGTCATCGACCGCACCCACCCGAGCGGCGTCGTGCGCACCCGGGCCGAGTTCGACGCCGTGCGCGAGGCGTTCGCGGCGGCGGTCATGGACGAGCTGTTCGCGGCGGTCTCGCTGCTCTCCCGCATCCTCACATCGGCGCGCGAGGTGGAGCGCACGATCAAGCGCACGAACGCGTTCACCCTGCTTTCGGCGCTGGGCGACGTCAAGGCGCAGCTGGCCGGCCTCGTCTTCCCGGGGTTCGTGTCGCGCACCGGGCTCGCCCAGCTCGCGCACCTGCCGCGCTACCTGCAGGGCGCCCTGCTGCGCCTGCAGGCGCTGCCCGACAATCCCGGACGCGACCGGCAACGGCAGACCGAGCTCGAACGCGCTCTGGCCCTGTACGACGACGCGGGCGGCCTCATCCCGACCCCTCCCGACGCCCCGGAGGCACTCGTGACCGCCCGCTGGATGCTTGAGGAGTATCGCGTCAGCCTGTTCGCGCAGACGCTGGGCACCGCGCAGCCGGTGTCGTTGCCGCGCATCGTGAAGGCACTGGCCGCGAAGAGTTCGTGAGACTTTCGACACGATCACAGCTCTGTTCGCGCGCCCGCTTGACGTGAAGGCACCGCCCGGAGAAAAGTGTTCTCTCGGGTTACTCCCAGGTAACCCGACGAACAACTGAATCCGGAAGGGACTGACGATGACGTCACATGACACCCCTACGCGAGGACCGGCCCGACCAGGGCCGTACATCCTCGCCGGCATCCTCATCGCGATCGCGATCGTGATGCCCCTGCTCGTGCCGATGTACGCGAGCTGGGACCCCACACTGTGGGGCATTCCGTTCTTCTACTGGTATCAGATGCTGTGGGTGTTCATCGCCTCCGGCCTGCTGGGCCTCGCCTACCTGCTGATGCGCAAGGAAGACCGCCGTCGCCGCGCCGAGGTCCGTGAAGGGAAGGCCGTCTGATGCACGTTCTCACTGCAGACGCCACCGGACAGCGGTCCATCGACTGGATCCCGCTGGTCATCGTCGTCATCCTCTTCGTCGTCGTCGCCGTGATCGGCTTCATGGCGTCGCGCTGGCGCACCAAGCCGAGCGAGCGGGGTCTCAACTCCCTCGACGAGTGGGGCCTGGGCGGCCGCGGCTTCGGCACCTGGGTCACCTGGTTCCTGCTGGGCGGCGATCTCTACACGGCGTACACGTTCGTCGCGGTTCCCGCGGCCATGTGGGCATCCGGCGCCGTCAGCGGCTTCTTCGCCGTGCCGTACACGATCGTGCTGTACCCGATCGTGTTCCTGCTCATGTCCCGCCTGTGGTCGGTCTCGCACCGGCACGGCTACGTCACGCCGGCCGACTTCATCGGCGGCCGCTACAAGAGCCGCCCGCTGGCGCTCGCCATCGCGCTGACCGGCATCGTCGCGACGATGCCGTACATCGCATTGCAGCTGGTCGGCATCAAGTCGGTGCTCACGGTCCTGGGCCTCGGGTCGAACACGAACGCGTTCATGGCCGACCTGCCGCTGATCATCGCGTTCGTCGTGCTGGCCGCCTACACCTACACGGCCGGCCTGCGTGCGCCCGCGCTGATCGCGGTGGTCAAGGACATCCTGATCTACGCCGCCATCATCGTGGCGATCATCTACCTGCCGGGCAAGGTGGGCGGATGGGAGAGCATCTTCTCGGCAGCGGACGACAAGCTCAGCGCCGTCAACGACGCGACCGGCAAGCCGTTCGGCGCCGTGATCCCCGGTGCCGGCTCGTTCAACGCGTACTGGACGCTCGCGCTCGGCTCGGCCATGGCGCTGTTCATGTACCCGCACTCGATCACCGGCGTGCTGGCGACCAAGTCGCGCAACACCATCCGCCGCAACGCCATGATCCTGCCGTTGTACTCGCTCATGCTCGGCGGCCTGGCACTGCTCGGCTACGTCGCGATCAAGGCGGGCACGAACCCCGTGGACTTCAACGGAGCGGTCAACGCGCAGCTGGTGATCCCGCAGCTGTTCACCGACCTGTTCCCGAAGTGGTTCGCCGGCGTCGCCCTCGCCGCGATCGCCATCGGCGCCCTGGTGCCGGCCGCGATCATGTCGATCGCGGCATCCAATCTGTTCACCCGCAACATCTACAAGGACTACTTCAAGAAGGACGCGACGCCGCAGCAGGAGGCCAAGGTCTCCAAGCTCGTCTCGCTGGTCGTCAAGCTCGGAGCCCTCGTGTTCGTGCTCGGGATGGACACCTCGGCGGCCATCAACCTGCAGCTGCTGGGCGGCATCTGGATCCTGCAGACGTTCCCGGCGATCGTGGCGGGTCTGTACACGCGCTGGTTCAACAAGTGGGCGCTGTTCGCCGGGTGGGCAGCCGGCATCCTGTACGGCACCGTCTCGGCGTACAACGTCGTGAACCCGGCCACCGGCAAGCACTTCGGCGGTTCGATCGCGGCGTTCCCGTTCACGAGCATCACGGTGTACATCGGCGTGTCGGCGTTCGTCGTCAACGCCCTCGTCGCGGTCGTCGTGACGCTGATCCTGCGCGCGTTCAAGGTGACCGACACCGGCGACACGACCAAGCCCAGCGACTACGGCGCCGACGAGAACGACCCCAAGGTCGTCGAGATCGAGGCCGCAGCCGCGAAGGAGCAGGGCGCCAACCCGCTCGCTCCGTGACAAGCTGGAGCACATGGCACAGGCGATCGAGTACGTCGAGTTCGGCGACCCCGAGGTACTGACGCTGCAAGACGTGACCTCCTCGGCCCCCGCGGCCGGGGAGGTCACGGTGCGTCTGGCCGCGGTCGGGGTCAATCCCCTCGAGGCGAAGATCCGCTCGGGCAGGCGCCCCAGCGGTCCCATCACCTCTCCGCGCGGGCTCGGCGCTGACGCGGCGGGCACCATCAGCGCGATCGGGCCCGACGTCGAGGGCTTCCGCGTCGGCGACCCCGTCATCGTGTTCGGAGCGGCAGGCACCTACGCGACCGAGATCACGCTGCCGTTCGCGCATGTGCAGCCGCGTCCCGTGCACGTGTCCGCGGCGGAGGGCGCGGCCCTCGGCATCCCGGCCGGAACGGCCTACCAGACCCTGCGCTCGCTCGACGTGCGCCCCGGCGACACCCTCCTCGTGCACGGCGGCTCGGGAGCGGTCGGTCAGGCCGTCGTGCAGTTCGCGAGCCTGTGGGGCGTTCCCGTCGTCGCCACCGCATCGCCCCGCCGGCATGAGCGCGTGCGGACGCTCGGCGGCATCCCCGTCGCCTACGGCGACGGCCTCGAGCAGCGGGTGCGGGATGCCGCACCCCAGGGCATCACGACGGTCATCGACATCGCGGGCACCGACGAGGCGATCGACGTCTCGCTCCGTCTGGTCGCCGATCGCCGCCGCATCGTCACGCTGGTGCGGGGGAAGGATGCCGCAGACCTGGGTATCCGCGCGTTCCTGGGCGGCTCGCCCGAGCCGCTGACGGCGCGTGCGCAGCAGCTGCGCGCCGAGGCGATGCCGGTGACGCTCAATCTCATGGCCGCGGGGCGCTTCAGCGTCGAGCTCGGGCCCTCGTTCCCGCTCGCCGAAGCAGCCGAGGCGCACCGCGCGCTCGAGGCCGGCGTCGACGGGAAGATCACGCTCGTCCCGTAGCGCAACAGTTCGACACACGACACGGGGTGCCGCGCCCCGCGCGGCGAGAATGGACGCATGTCCGAGAGCGCCGACTGTCCCCCGTCGTCCTTCGCCACCGCACAGGTGCAGTCGGGGTATTCGCCGACCACGACGGTGACGGCGGCGGTGCCGCCGATCTACCAGTCGAACGCGTTCGCCCTGCGCTCGCTCACCCATGCCCGCGATCTGTTCGCGCACCGCGCCGAGGGCGACGTGTACGCGCGGACGGGCAACCCCACCGCCGCGATCTTCGAGCAGCGCGTCGCCGCGCTCGAAGACGGCGTCGCGGCCGCGGGCGTCGCCTCCGGCCAGGCGGCCGTGGCCCTCGCGATCCTCGCCCTCACCGGCCGGGGCGGCCATGTCGTCGCCGCGAACCAGCTGTACGGCGGCACCGTCGACCTGCTCGTCGAGACGCTGCCCGACTGGGGCATCGAGACCACCTTCGTCGATCAGGACGACATCGACGCCTGGCGCGCGGCCGTGCGCCCCGAGACGCGCCTCTTCTTCGCCGAGACGGTCGCCAACCCCATCGCGCAGGTGCTCGACGTGCGCGCGGTGGCCGACGCGGCGCACGACGCCGGGGTGCCGCTCGTGGTCGACAACACCGTCGCGACGCCGTATCTGCAGCGCCCCAAGGAGTTCGGGGCGGACATCAGCGTGCACTCCGCCACGAAGTTCCTCGGCGGGCACGGCACCGTGATCGGCGGCGCGATCGTCGACCTCGGCACCTTCGATTTCACCGCCGCGCCCGAGAAGTGGCCCGCGCTCACCGAGCCCGCCCGCCGCATCCCCAGCGGCGAGAGCTACGTCGAGCACTTCCGCGACACCTCGCCCTTCATCGGGTTCATCAAAGCCAAGCACATGCACGACCTCGGGCCGACGCTGTCGGCGTCGACGGCCTTCGCGCTGCTGCAGGGCATCGAGACCCTCGACCTGCGCATGCAGCGCCACGCGGCCTCCGCGCAGCGGGTCGCCGAGCATCTCGCCGCGCACCCCGCAGTCGCGCGCGTGCACCACCCCGGCCTGGCCGGCAACCCGTGGCACGAGGCGGCGCAGACGTATCTGACCCGCGGCGTGCCGTCGGTGTTCTCCATCGACCTGCATTCCACGGGCGACGACGAGGCCGACTTCGCCCATGCCGAGACCTTCATCGGCGGCCTGCGCGTCCTGCGCCTCCTCGCGAACATCGGCGACGCCCGCAGCATCGTCACCCACCCGGCATCCATGACCCACAGCCATCTCTCGCCGCAGCAGCTCGCCGACGGCGGCATCTCGTGGTCGACCGTGCGCCTGTCGATCGGGCTCGAAGACGCCGACGACCTCATCGCCGACCTCGACCGCGGCCTCGCGCTGCTCTGACTAGTCTGGTGCGATGACCGGACTTCGCTGGGGCATCCTCGCCACGGGCGGCATCGCCCACGCCTTCACCTCCGACCTGCGCACCGCGGGGCTCGACATCCGCGCGGTCGGCTCGCGTCGCCCTGAGGCCGCCGCCGCCTTCGCCGCCGAGTTCGACATCCCGCGCGCGCACGGATCGTACGAGGAGCTCGCCGCCGACCCCGACGTGGACATCGTCTACGTCGCGACCCCGCACCCGATGCACGCCGAAGACGCCCTGCTGTGCTTGCGCGGAGGCAAGCATGTACTGGTCGAGAAGTCGTTCACCCTCACCGCACGCCAGGCGCAGGAGGTGCGGGATGCCGCGGCCGCGGCCGGTCTGCTGGCGATGGAGGCCATGTGGACCCGGTACCTGCCCCACATGCGCCGCATCCGCGAGATCCTCGCCGCAGGCACGCTCGGGCAGGTGCGCTCGTTGTTCGCCGACCACACGCAGAAGCTGCCGAGCGACCCGGCCCACCGTCTCAACGACCTCGCCCTCGGTGGCGGCGCTCTGCTCGACCTGGGCGTCTACCCGGTCTCCTTCGCCTGGGATGTGCTCGGTACGCCCGAGACCGTCACCGCCCGCGGACGGCTCGGCGAGACCGGCGCCGACACCGAGGTCGCCACGATCTTCACGCACTCCGGCGGTGCGGTCTCGACGACGTTCTCGTCGTCGCGCACGGCCGGCCCCAACACCGCGCACGTGCTCGGCACCCACGCCCGCATCGACATCGACGGCGTCTGGTACTCCCCCACGACCTTCCGCGTCACCGCTCCCGACGGGAGCGTGCTCGAGGAGTACCGCAGCGAGATCGAGGGCCGCGGCATGCAGTACCAGGCGCTCGAAGCGGAGCGGATCATCGCCGAAGGGCGCCGCGACAGCGACATCCTGCCCCTCGACGAGAGCGTCGCGATCATGGCGACCCTCGACGAGGTGCGCCGCCAGATCGGCGTGGTCTACTCCGCCGACTGACGGGCGCCGGCGCTACTCCACCGACCGGCCGCCGTCACCCTGCTGCCGGCGACGCAGCTCGGCGCGCAGCCGCTCCTCCTCGATCTCGCGCTCGAGGTCGGCGAGCTGCTGCTCGGTGCTGCGCGTGTCGCGGGGCGGCAGGGGCGGCGCGGGCGGGGTGGCGGGCGCCGACGGGCGCTGCGACCGCTGCGGCCGCGGCATGCGCACGACCGGCTCCGACCCGGCGTCGTGCTCGCGACCCAGCACGAACCAGAGGATCACGCCCACGAGCGGCACGAGGATCACGAGGATCAGCCACAGCGCCTTGGGCATCAGACGGATCTGCGCGTCGTCACGCGTGATGATGTCGACGACGGCGAAGACCATCGCCGCCAGCACCAGGAGCGAGAACACGTAGGGCATGACACGAGCATAGGGTCACCTGTCACACTGGACGCATGCCTCACGCACAGGATGCCCGCGTCGCCGTCTACCTCGACTTCGACAACATCGTGATGTCGTGGTACGACCGGGTCCACGGGCGCAACTCGTACTCGAAGGACCGTCAGCGCATCGTCGCCGACGCCACCGAGCCGGAGATCGCCGCACGCCTCGCCGAGGCCCGCATCGACGTCGGCGCGATCATCGACTACGCCGCCTCGTTCGGCACCCTCGTGCTCACCCGCGCGTATGCGGACTGGTCGAACCCCGTGAACGCCGAGTACCGGCAGCAGCTCGTCGCACGCGCCGTGGACCTCGTGCAGCTGTTCCCCGCGGCCGCGTATGCGAAGAACGGCGCCGACATCCGGCTCGCGGTCGACGCGGTCGAGGACATGTTCCGCCTCCCCGACCTCACGCACGTCGTGATCGTCGGCGGCGACAGCGACTACGTTCCACTCGCGCAGCGCTGCAAGCGGCTGGGCCGCTTCGTCGTCGGCATCGGCGTGGCGGGATCCACCGCCAAATCGCTCGCGGCCGCCTGCGACCAGTTCGACGACTACGACGAGCTGCCGGGCATCACCAAGCCGCAGCCGGCCGCGAAGGCGACGAAGGATGCCGCGCCCGCCCGCACCCGCAAGAAGAAGCAGGAGCCCGCACCCGACCCGTCGGGCGAGCTCCTCGAGCGGGCGCTGAAGCTCGAGCATGTGCGCACCGACGAGGAGTGGATGCACCTCTCGGCCGTCAAGAACCTGCTCAAGCGCATGGACCCCTCGTTCAGCGAGAAGGTGCTGGGCCACAAGTCGTTCTCCGACTTCGTGAATGCGCATCCCGACGTCGCCGAGCTCGACGAGTCGACGAACATCGTCACCGTACGGCTGCAGCCGTCGCGCTCCTGACCGATATATCGCCGCGTCGCATGTGGCACGGAAACCGCGCACGATAGCGTGGGCCCGTGCGTGACGATGAATTGGACCTGGTCGGCGTGGATCAGCGCGCCCACACGGGCGCGCTCCCCCAGGACAGGCAGATCGATCTCGCCCTCGACGAGGCGTACCGGCGCGCGCTGAGTCACCGCGAGGGCGCGGTGGCCGACTACATTCCGATCCTGGGCGCGGCCGACCGCGAGGCCTTCGGGCTGTGCATCGCCGACGTCCGCGGCGGGCTGCACGAGGTCGGCGACACCCGCACCCGCTTCTCGATCCAGTCGATCTCCAAGGCGTTCGTCTACGCCCTCGTGTGCGAGGGCATCGGGCACCACGAGGTGCGCGAGCTCGTGGGCGTCGACAACACCGGCCTGCCGTTCAACTCGGTGATGGCCATCGAGCTCGCCGACGGCCACCCGCGCAACCCCATGGTCAACGCCGGCGCCATCGCGACCACCGCGCTGATGCCGGGCGCGACCGCCGAACGCACCTGGGAGCTCATCGTCGAGGGACTCTCGCGGTTCGCCGGCCGGCAGCTCGAGATCGACGACGAGGTCTACCGCTCCGAGAGCGAGACGAACGACCGCAACCGCGCCATCGCGCGACTGCTGCACAGCTACGGGCGGATGCGCTCCGACCCGGACGAGACCGTCGACGTCTACACCCGGCAGTGTTCGCTGCTCGTGGACGCCCGCGATCTCGCGGTCATGGGCGCGACCCTCGCCGACGGCGGGGTCAATCCGCTCACCGGCGACCAGGTCGTCTCGCCCGAAGTCAGCCGCGACACGCTCGCCGTGCTGGCCGCCGCCGGTCTCTATGAGCGCAGCGGCGAATGGCTCTACGAGATCGGGCTGCCCGGCAAGTCGGGCGTCGCCGGCGGCCTCGTCACCGTCGCCCCGGGCAAGGGCGGTCTCGGCGCGTGGGCGCCGCCGCTCGACGCCGCCGGCAACAGCGTCCGCGGCCAGGTCGCCACCGCGCACCTCTCACGCACCCTCGGACTCAACATCTTCGCCTCGACCCCCGCCGACCGACAGGACCCCCGATGACCGACACGTCCTCCCCCGCCCGCGCCTCCTGGGCGCCCATGGTCGCGCTCTTCCTCGCGCAGATCCTCATGTCGTACAACGTCTCCGCGCTGCCGGTGACCCTCGGTGGCATGGTCGAGACGTTCGGCGTGCCGCCCACCGACGTGTCCACGGCGATCGTCACCTACGGTCTCGTGGTCGCGGCCCTCGTCATGGTCGGCGCGAAGATCGGCCAGCGCGTCGGCTGGGTGCTCATCTTCCGCGTCGTGGTGGCGCTGTTCGCGGCATCCGGTGTGATCATGGTCTTCGCCCAGGGTGTGGGCTGGGTCATCCTCGCGCAGGCGCTGGCCGGGGCATCCGCCGCCATCATCGTCCCGTCGCTGGTCGCCCTCATCGCCGAGAACTACCACGGCGCGCAGCAGGCCACCGCGATCGGCTCCCTCGGCTCGGCGCGGGCTCTCGCCGGTGTCACCGCGTTCCTGCTGGGCGGAACCCTGGCGACCCTCGTCGGCTGGCAGCCGGTGTTCATCGTCGTCATCGTCATCGCGGTGGTCGTGTTCATCCTCAGCTTCCGCTTCGCGCCGGTCGGCGGCAACGCCGCCATCAAGATCGACCTCGTCGCCGCCGTCATCATCGGCCTCGGCATCGTGGCGCTGACCCTCGGCGTGAACAACCTCAACGCCTGGGGCCTGCTGCAGGCAGGACCCGGCGCCCCGTTCGACATCCTCGGTATGTCACCGGCCCCCGTGCTCATCGTCGTCGGCGTCGTGCTCGTGCAGCTGTTCTTCCTCTGGACGCGCCGCCGCACCCGCCAGGGCAAGGTGCCGCTGGTGAGCCTGTCGGTGTTCGGGTCGTCGCGCGAGCGCGCCGCCGTCTACGCCATGTTCATCGTGGTGGCCCTCGAGGCGGCGCTCAACTTCACCGTGCCGCTGTACATCCAGATCGTGCAGGGCCGCACCCCCTTCGACACGTCGCTGGCCATGCTGCCGTTCAACCTCACCGTGTTCGTCACCGCGATGGTCGTGGTGCGGTTCTACAAGCGGTTCACGCCGCGCACGATCGGCATGTTCAGCTTCTCGCTGACCACGATCGCGCTGGTCTGGCTCTCGTTCGTCGTCACCAACAACTGGGAGACGCTGCCGACCATCCTCGGCCTGTTCGTGTTCGGCGTGGGCCAGGGCGCACTGGTGACCCTGGTGTTCAACGTGCTCGTCACCGCGTCGCCCAAGGAACTCGCCGGTGACGTCGGCTCGGTGCGCGGCACGACGCAGAACCTCGCATCGGCCGTCGGCACGGCCGTCGCCGGCGCGCTGCTGGTGGGACTGCTCGCGGGCAACATCACGGCGGCCCTGGCCGCACACCCCGAGCTGCCCGACGAGGCCGTCGCCCAGGTGCCGCTCGACAGCGTCAACTTCGTCAGCAACGACCGTCTGCGCGACGTGCTGACGAACACGGATCTGACCGAGACCCAGGTGGATGCCGCGGTGCAGGTCAACGAGGACTCCCGTCTGTCCGCGCTCCGCCTGGGCCTGCTGATCCTCGCGGGCGTCAGCGCGATCGCCATCGTGCCGGCCAGTCGGCTGCCGAAGTACCGGCCCGGCGAGGTGCCCGAGTCGGTGGCGGCCGGCGACATCCCCGATGACCTCACCGACGTCGACAAGGCCCTGGCCGAAGAGGAGTCATGAGTCTGCCGCCCCTACGCCGCCTCGCCGACGGCACCGTCAAGCAGGCCGGCCCGCTCACCGGCACCCGGGTGTGGACGGTGCCGGGGCGGGCGAACCGGCCGCTGGCCGCGACGCGCCCCGCACCACGCGACCTCGCACCGGGCGAGGCGACCCGCCTGTGCGCGTTCTGTCAGGACCGCTATCTGGAGACCACGCCCGAGAAGGCGCGTCTCGTGGGCCCGTCGTTCGAGCGCGTCGACCGTGTGCCGGCATCCGCACTGAACGACTCGGTGGCCGAGTTCCGGCGCTTCGGCAACCTCTTCGAGATCGTGTCGGCCGAGTACTGGCGCGTCAACCACGGCTTCGAGCCCGCCGCCGACGTGGTCGCCTGGGCCGACGACTACCTCGCCGATCCGGTCGGGCACGACCACATCTCCACGCTCGCGGCGATCCGCGCGGCATCCACCGGCGTCGCCGTCGACCTGCGCACGGCCGCCCTCGACCTCGTCGGCGGGTCGCACGATGTCGTCGTCGCGCGACGGCACGTGCACGACGGCGCCGCACGCGACGACGAGCTCGTCTCCAGCGGAGAGCTGACACCCGACGAGCACGCCGCCTACCTGGCGTTCACGATCGACGCGATGAGTGAGATCGCCGCCGCGCAGCCCTATGCGGCCTACGTGTCGGTGTTCCAGAACTGGCTGCGCCCGGCGGGCGCCTCGTTCGAGCATCTGCACAAGCAGCTCGTCGCCATCGACGAATACGGCCCGCAGACCGAGCGCGAGCTGGCCATGCTCGAGATCGACCGCCGCCTGTACCAGTACGCGGTCGCCGACCTTTCGGTGCGCGAGGGACTCGTCGTGGCCGCGACGGACGGCGCCGTCGCCGTCGCCGGGGTGGGGCACCGCTACCCTGCGTTCGAGGTGTACTCGACCGCGCAGGCGCACCATCCCGCCGATCACACACCGGCACAGCAGCGCGCCGTCTCCGACCTGGTACACGCCCTGCATGCCGCCACCGGCGTGCTGGTGCCGACCAACGAGGAGTGGCACTACCGTCCGGCACCGGCCGCGGCGCCCATGCCGTGGCGGATCGTGCTGAAGTGGCGCATCTCGAACCCGGCCGGCTTCGAGGGCGACACCAAGGTGTACGTCAACACCATCGATCCGTGGACGCTGCGCCGGCGCGCCGTCGACGAGCTGACCCGGCTGCGCGGCGAGGGGCGGATCGCCGACGGCATCCGCATCGGCGACGAGTGCGCGCCGGGCGACGCGCGCCTGCACTATGCAGACTGAGCGTGCAGAGCGCGACGCCGATTGAGCGCGCAGAGCGCGACGCCGACTGAGGATCAGGAGCGCAGCAGGGCCCGCAGCGTCTGGATCGTGTCGGCCTCGTCGGCTCGCTTGTCGAGACGATAGCCCTTCACCCGGGCGAAGCGCAGCGCGATGCCGCCCGGATACCGCGGCGACCGCTGCACCCCGTCGATCGCGATCTCGACGACCGTGACCGGTGCGACGAAGACGGTCGATGCCGTGCGCCGCGTCTCGATCTCGGGGAACCGCTCGGTCTGCCACCGCAGCAGCTCGTCGGTGAGCCCCTTGAACGTCTTGCCGACCATCACGAATCCACCCGGCTCGCCAAACTCCCCGTCGGGGTCGCGCGCGCCCAGGTGCAGGTTGGAGAGCAGACCGCGTCGGCGGCCCGATCCCCATTCGCACGCCAGGACGACGAGGTCGTGGGTCAGCACCGGTTTCACCTTGATCCACGCCTTACCGCGGTGCCCCGCCGCATACGGCGCGTCGATCGCCTTCACCACGACGCCCTCATGCCCCGCGGCCAGCGCCTGCGACGACAGGTGCTGCGCCGCATCCTCATCGTCCGTCACGATCCCCGGCATGCGCAGATCACCGACCACGCGGTCGAGCTCGGCCAGCCGGACCCGCAGCGGCTCGTCGATGAGGTTGCGGCCGTCCACATGCAGGATGTCGAAGAACCACGGCCGCAGTGCCACCTCGTGCGCCCGGTCGGCGCCGAAGCGCGCCATCGTGTCCTGGAACGGCCGCGGCGCGCCGCTCTCGTCGAGCGAGAGCGTCTCGCCGTCGAGGATCACGTCGTGCACGGGCAGCCCGCGCACGGCCACGACGATCTCGGGCACCCGGTGCGTGACGTCGGCGAGGCTGCGGGTGAACACGCGGACGTCGTCGCCGTGCCGATGCACCTGGATGCGGGCGCCGTCGAGCTTGTACTCCACCGACGCCTCGCCGGCGGTGGCGATCGCCTCGGCCACCGACCCGGCCGTCGCCGCGAGCATCGGCATGACCGGGCGGCCCACCTGCAACCCGACCGCGGCGAGGTCGCCGCCGCCCAGCGCGAGGGCGGCGGTCTCGCCGAGGTCGCCCGACAGCATCGCCGCACGTCGCACGACAGGCGGGTCCGCATCGGCTGCCCGCGCTATCGCGTCGAGCAGCACGCCCTGCAGGGCGCCGGTGCGCAGCTCGCCGAGCATCGCGCGCACCAGGAAGTCCCACTCCGGCACGGTCGCGTGCGCCGCGAGATCACGCAGCAGCTCTTCACGCCGCTGCGCGGAGCCGGTACCCGATGCCGCAGCCAGCGCATCGAAAGCGGCATCGACGTCGGCGATGGTCAGCGTCGCGGCATCCGCGTGCGACACCTCCAGCGCCATGAGCCCGCGCCACCCGACGCCGAGCCGGCCCTGCCGCGGGCGGGCCAGCAGCAGCCCGACTGCGGGACGCACCTCCTCGGCGCCGAGCGTGCGCAGCACGGCGGCGAGCGCATCGGTCTTCTGCACGCGCGAGCGGGTCGCCGCGACAATGGCGGCGACCTCGACCAACTCGGCCAGCAGCATGCTCGGATTCTCGCACCCGGCACCGACATCGGGAATGCGGGGCGTCGTGCGCGTGGTTGGCTGTTCACATGGCGAACCAGGTCGGACTGCGATCGGAGCGCGGGCCGATCCTCCTGTCGCTCATGCTCTCGTCGTTCCTCATCGCGATCGACTCGACGATCCTGGCGACCGCGGTGCCGACGATCGTCGCCGATCTCGGCGGGTTCGCGCAGTTCCCGTGGCTGTTCTCCGTCTACCTGCTCGCGCAGGCGGCCTCGGTGCCCGTGTACGCGAAGCTCTGCGACACCTTCGGCCGCAAGCCGATCATGGTGCTGGGCATCCTGCTCTTCCTCGCCGGGTCGATCGCCGCGGCGCTGGCGTGGAGCATGCCGGCGCTCATCGTGTTCCGCGCCGTGCAGGGGCTGGGCGCCGGCGCCATCACTCCGGTGAGCATGACGATCGCCGGTGACATCTACACCGTGCGCGAGCGGGCGACGGCGCAGGCGTATCTGGCGAGCGTCTGGGCGATCTCCTCGGTCGCCGGTCCTACGCTGGGCGGCATCTTCGCGCAGTTCCTGTCGTGGCGCTGGATCTTCTGGGTGAACGTGCCGCTGAGCCTGCTGGCGCTGTTCATGCTGTGGCGCAGCTATCACGAGAGCTTCGAACGACATCGGCAGCGCATCGACGTGACCGGGGCGGCGCTGCTGACGGCATCCCTCGTCCTCCTCGTGCTGGGCGTGCTCGAGGGCGGCCAGGGCTGGGCGTGGAACAGCTGGCAGAGCATCGGCTGCTTCGCCGTGGGCGCGGGGCTGCTGGTCGTGTTCGCGCTCGTCGAGCGGAGGGCGGCCGATCCGGTGCTGGCGCCGTGGGTGTTCTCCAGCCGCGTCGTGGTGACGACCTCACTCGCGGCCCTGGGCGTGGGCGCCGTCCTCATCGGCCTGACCTCGTTCGTGCCGACGTTCCTCGAGTCGACGGCCGGTGCCTCTCCCCTGCTCGCCGGCCTCGCCGTCGCCGCCCTGAGCCTGGGATGGCCGATCAGCGGCTCGCTCGCGGGCCGGTTCTACCTGCGCATCGGCTTCCGCGCCACAGCGATCATCGGCAGCATGCTCGCCGTCGTGGGCGCCGTGCTGCTCATCGCCTTCGCCGCCTCGCCCTCGCTCGTGCTCACGGCGGTCGCCTGCTTCGTCGTGGGGCTCGGCCTGGGGCTTGTCGCCAATCCGTCCCTCATCGCCGCCCAATCCTCGGTGGATCTCCGACGGCGCGGCGTCGTGTCGGGCACGAGCATGCTCGCCCGTTCGGTGGGCAGTTCGGTGGGCGTCGCCGTTTACGGCGCGATCGCGAACGCGGTCATCGCGACGAGCGGGGGGCCGCAGCATCCCGCAGCCGTCCAGGCCGGCTCGACGGCCGTCTTCATCGGCGTCGCCGTCTCGGCGGTGCTGCTCGTCGCGTGCACGGTGCTCATTCCGCACGTGCCGATCAGCGACGAGGACCGCGCGTAGCCGCCGCCACGCTCACGAGGCCACGAGCCTCCCCACCTGGGCCGCGGCGGCGTAGTACTCGGGCAGCGCAGCATCATTCGGGGGCATGAGCACGACGTGGTCGACGCCCGCGACTGCGAACCTGCGTACGCCGTCTGCCACCTCGTCGACGGTGCCGGCCAGCACGCGGTCGATGCCGTCGGCGGGACCGTCCTCACCGAAGAAGGCGACAGCGCGGGATGCCGCATCCGCCCCGAACGCGGCCACGACGTAGGCCACGATCTGCGGATCGCGACCCGCAGCGCGGATGGTCCGGACAGCGTTCGAGACCTCGTCGACGGTGTGCCTCATGTCGAGCACCACCCCGTCGGCGACCTCACCGGCCAGGGCGAGCGTCTTGGGTCCCTCGGCCGCCGCATACACGCGCGGCGGCGTGGCCGGCGGCCAGTCGAGGCGCACTTTGTCGAGAGTGACGTAACGGCCGTCGACCGTGACCTCGTCGCCTGCGAGCAGTGCCCGCAGCGCGAGCACGTATTCGCGCATGAGTGTGAGCGGCGATGCCGCCCGCGCCCCGACCTGCCCCATCCACGGGAGCACGCCGTGCCCGACGCCCGGCACCAGGCGTCCCGGGAACATGCGCTCGATCGTCGCGATCTCCATCGCGGTGGCGGCGACGTTGCGCAGCGGCATGGGCGCGATGCCGATGCCAATGCGCAGCCGCTCGGTCCAGGCGAGGGCGACGGATGCCACGGCGAACGCCGAGCTGCGGAAGCAGTCCTCCCACACCCACAGGGTGTCGAGCCCCGCATCCTCGGCCGCTCGCGCAGCGGCGTGGAATGACTCGGGAGGATGGGGATACGGGCTGAAGATGGCGCCGACGCTCGTCATGCCTCCATCCTTGCGTGCGACTCAGCCCGCGGCCAGCTCACCGGCCCGCTCGACGAAGCGCACGTACTCGGCCGCGTCGTCCGATGCCGTCATGGCGCGCAGCACGACCTCGTCGACGGATGCGCGGTACGCGGCGAGGCCTTCGGCCCCCGGGGTGAGCACGGTGTCGTCGGCCGAGACGCCCAGCCGCGCGAAGTTCGCCGCGTACTTCGGAAAGCGGGCGTACCGCTCCGCCTCGGCGCGCAGCCGCGGCATCCCGCCCTCATCCAGAGCCGTGCGCACATACAGCGCCACCGTCGCGCCGGGCGCCACCGCGTGCGCTTCCACGGCCTGGTCGGCGGCGATGTCTGCGGGCAGCCAGTTCAGCAGCATCCCGTCACCCACCTCCACCGCGAGCGTCCGCATCTTCGGGCCGAGCGCCCCCACGACGATGCCGGCCGAGGTGCGCTCGCGCAGCGCGTCGACGGCGTTGCGCACGGCGGCCAGGACCGGACCCGAGGCCTGACCCGAGCCGATCCCCAGGATCAGGCGGTCTTCGGGCAGACCCGCGGCATCGATGAGGATCTCATCGGGCGTGCGCCGGTCGAGCGGCACGACGCCGGTGCCCAGCACGAGGGTCTCGGTCGCCCGTGCGGCCTCGTGCAGCGCCGCCAGCGCGTCGCCGCCGGGTGTGTCGTTGACCCACAGGGCGTAGAGACCGGCCTGCTCGGCCGCCGCGGCGATCTGCGCGATCGTCGCGGGCCCGAGCACGCCCGCCACGCCGATCGAGACAGGTGCGGTGCTCATGCACCCGAGTGTGCCATGACCGGCGGTTTCTGTGCTGTTACGCCCCGGCGCGCGGTCGCCCGCGGCGCGCGCGGGCTCTCGCGCGGCGCGGGCCCCGCTCGATACGCTCGGAGAACCGCGCCGACGACACAGGAGGTCCGATGAGCGCCGACCTCGTGATCGTCCTGGTGCTGCTGGTCGCCGCGATCGCGATGTTCGCGTTCGGGCGGCCGCGCATGGACGTCGTCGCGGTCGTCATGATCGTCGCGCTGCCGCTGACGGGCATCCTCAGCGTGCCGGAGACGCTCGAGGGCTTCGCCGACCCGAACGTCGTGCTCATCGCGGCGCTGTTCGTCGTCGGCGAGGGCCTCTCGCGCACCGGTGTCACGTATCGCCTCGGCGATCTGCTCTCGCGCGCGGCCGGCACCAGCACGACCCGGCTGATCGTGCTGCTCATGCTCGCCGTCGCCCTGTTGGGCGCGATCATGAGCTCGACCGGCGTGGTGGCGATCTTCATCCCGGTGGCGATGAGCATCGCGACGCGCACCGGCATTCCGCCCCGCCAGCTGATGATGCCGCTGAGCTTCGCGGGCCTTGTCAGCGGCATGCTGACCCTGATCGCGACGACCCCGAACCTGGTGATCGATGCCGAACTGCGCCGCGCCGGGCACGGCGGCTTCGACTTCTTCTCGATCACGCCGTTCGGCCTCGTCATCCTGGCCCTCGGCATCGTGTACATGCTGTTCGCCCGTCGTCTTCTGGGAGGGGATGCCGCGGGCCCGGGCCGCGCGGCACGCACGTTCGCCGGCCTCATCACCGACTACGGCGTCGACGCGCGCACGCACCGGTACCGCGTCACGGCGGGCTCGCCCCTGATCGGCACGCGCCTGGCGGAGGCCGACCTGGTCGACGAGCATCGACCGGGCGTGCTGATGATCGAGCGCTCGCGCATGTTCCGCGGCACGCAGCGCTTCACCGCCAACGAGGCCGTGGTCGCCAAGGGCGATGTGCTGTTCGCCGACACCGCGTTCTCCTCCGGCGATCGCGGCCGGCTGCGGCTGGAACGCCTGAAGATGACCGACGGCTTCTTCGACGCGTACTCACGCCAGGTGGGCCTTGCCGAGGTGCTGATCGCGCCCGACTCGGCGGCCATCGGCAAGAGCGCGCGGTCGCTGCGTCTGACGGCGAGGTACGGCGTGCACGTCGCGGGGCTGCGCCGCCGCGGCCGTACCGTCGAGAGCGGCATCGCCGATGCCCGTATCGCGGCCGGCGACACCCTGCTGGTGACCGGCTCATGGCAGGCGATCCACCGGCTCGGCAGTGCGCGGCGCGACTACATCCTGCTCGATCTGCCGGCCGAGGCCGCCGAGGTCGCCCCGGCGGCGAACCAGGCGCCGTTCGCCATCGCGATCGTGCTGCTCATGGTCGTGCTCATGGTCACCGGCATCGTGCCCAACGTCATCGCGGCGCTCATCGCCTGCCTGCTGATGGGCGTCTTCCGCTGCGTCGACATGGCCGGTGCGTACCGCAGCATCCACTGGCCGACCCTGCTGCTCATCGTCGGCATGCTGCCGTTCGCCCTGGCGCTCGAGCGCACCGGCGGCGTGGACCTGGTCGTCGACGGCCTGCTGGCCGTACTCGGCGGCGCGGGACCGGCGATACTGCTGGGCGGCGTCTTCGTGCTCACCGCGGTGATCGGCCTCTTCGTCTCGAACACCGCGACGGCCGTGCTCATGGCGCCCATCGCGATCTCGATCGCCGAACACCTGGGCGTCTCGCCGTATCCCTTTGCGATGATGGTGGCCCTGGCGGCGTCCTCGGCCTTCATGACGCCGGTGTCGTCGCCGGTGAACACGCTCGTCGTCGAGCCGGGCCGCTACCGGTTCGGCGACTTCGTGAAGATCGGCGCCCCGTTCACCGTGATCGTGCTCATCGTCAGCGTGCTGCTGGTGCCGCTGCTGCTTCCGTTGTAGAGACGGCGAGGCGGGATGCCGCGACCTGCGCCGCGGCATCCCACCTCATCGTTCACGCCACCTGGTGCACGGGCGCCGCCGTCACCGACAGCACATCGTCCGCGGCATCCACCCGCACCGCTCCCCCATCGGCGAGCTCACCCGACACGAACAGGTCGGCGATGCGGTCGTCGACCTCGCGCTGGATGAGCCGGCGCAGCGGCCGCGCACCGTACTCGGGCTCGTACCCGTGGTCGGCCAGCCACTGCACGGCGGCGTCGGTGGCCTCGAAGCCCACCTCGCGCCAGCCGAGCCGCGCGGTCGTCGCTCCCAGCAACAGGCGCACGATGTCGCGCAGCTGCTCACGGTCGAGCTTGCGGAACAGCACGATCTCGTCGATGCGGTTGAGGAACTCGGGCCGCATGGCCTCGCGCAGCTTCGCGAAGACGCGGTCGCGCAGGTCCTTCTCCGACCCGAAGCCGGTGGCGCCTCCGCCGTCGGCGAGGAAGCCGATGCCGCCCCCGCGCGACGCGAGGAACTCGCTGCCCAGGTTCGAGGTCATGACGATCACCGTGTTGCGGAAGTCGACCGTGCGCCCCTGCCCGTCGGTCAGGCGCCCGTCGTCGAGCACCTGCAGCAGCAGGTTGAACACGTCGGGGTGCGCCTTCTCGATCTCGTCGAACAGCACCACCGCGTACGGGTTGCGTCGCACGCGCTCGGTGAGCTGCCCGGCCTCGTCGTAGCCGACGTATCCCGGAGGGGCACCGACCAGGCGCGCCGCAGTGTGCCGCTCGCCGAACTCGCTCATGTCGAAGCGGATCACCGCGCTGTCGTCGTCGAAGAGCGACTGCGCGAGGGCCTTCGCGAGTTCGGTCTTGCCCACGCCGGTGGGGCCGAGGAACAGGAACGAGCCGATCGGCCGGTGCGCGTCGCCCATGCCGGTGCGATTGCGCCGCACGGCCTTGGCGACCGCCGCGACCGCGTCGTCCTGACCGATCACGCGCGCGTGCAGCTCGTGCTCGAGCACGGCCAGCCGGTCGCGCTCGCTCTCGGTCAGACGGGAGACCGGGATGCCGGTGGCCCGGCTGATCACATCGGCGATCTCGGGTTCGCCCACCACCGCGTCGGCCTTGCGGGCCCCCGCGCTGTGCGAGACCTCGTCGAGTCTGCCCTCGACCTCGGCGATCTCGTCGCGCAACTGCGAGGCGTCCTCATAGCGCTCGGCCGAGACGGCGGCGTTCTTGTCTGCTTCCAGATCGGCGAGCTTCTGCATCAGCGTCGAGACATCGGCCTGCACGCCCAGACGCAGCCGCAACCGGGCGCCCGCCTGGTCGATGAGGTCGATGGCCTTGTCGGGCAGCACGCGCTCGGTGAGGTAGCGGTCGGAAAGCTCCACCGCCGCGCGCAGCGCGTCGTCGGTGTAGGTGACACCGTGGTGCAGCTCGTAGGCGTCCTTCAGGCCGTGCAGGATGCGGATGGCGTCCTCCACGCTGGGCTCGCCGACCTTCACGGGCTGGAAGCGGCGCTCCAGCGCGGCATCCTTCTCGATCCGGCGGTATTCGTCCAGCGTCGTCGCACCCACCAGGTGCAGCTCGCCGCGGGCGAGACGGGGCTTGAGGATGTTGCCGGCGTCCATGCCGCCGTCACCACCTGCGCCCGCGCCCACGACCGTGTGCAGCTCGTCGACGAACGCGATGATCTCGCCCTTGTGGGCCGAGATCTCGTCCATCGTCTTGGTGAGCCGCTCTTCGAAGTCGCCGCGGTAACGGGTGCCGGCGAGCATGCCGGGCAGGTCGAGCGAGATGACGCGCTTGCCGTGCAGCTGCTCAGGCACCGCCCCTGCGACGATCGCGCGGGCCAGGCCCTCGACGATCGCGGTCTTGCCGACGCCGGCCTCGCCGATCAGCACGGGGTTGTTCTTCGTGCGCCGCGAGAGGATCTCGATCGTCTGCTCGATCTCGTCGGCACGGCCGATGACCGGGTCGAGCGAGCCCGCCTCGGCGAGCGCCGTGAGGTCGGTGCCGTACTTCTCGAGCATGGGCGTGTCGGAGCCGCCCTCGGGCTGCTCCGCCGGCCCGCCGGCGGTCACCGTCTCGCTGGCGCCCTGCGTGAGCGCCTCGGCGGTCACGCCCGCCTGCGCCAGCACCTGGCCGGCCGGGGTGTCCTGCGCGAGCACGAGCGCGAAGAACATGTGCTCAGGCTCGATGTAGGTCGATCCCGACGAGCGCGCGACCTGGAACGCGTGGAACAGGGTGCGCTGCAGCGCCGGGGTGATCTCGGCGCCGTCCGCGTGCGCGGCCTTACGGCTCGGCGCCGGCAGCCGCCGCTCGGCATCGTGCGCGATGGCCTCGGCATCGGCACCGATGCGCCGCACCGCCTCCTGCGCGGGGGCGACCTCCATCAGCGCGTGCAGCACGTGCAGGGTGTCGACCTCGCGCTGGCCGCGCTCGAGCGCGTACTGCGCCGCGCTCTGCAGCACCTCCTGCGTGCGGGCGGTCATGAAACGGCTGATGTCGACCGACCGCTGCTGACGCGCGCGCTCACCGGCCAGATAGCGCGCGAGGAAGTCGTCGAACGCGCTCGCGCCGTCGGGGGCGCCCGAGACCGGGGGTGTCACGTCATCGACCATGCGATTACTCCTTGAGAACTTGAGTCCGTGTGCATCAAGTCTACGAACTTGAGCACGGTTGTATCAATTTGAACGCCAGGCGTGCCCCGGTATTCCCCGACGTTCGATGTCGGAACCCCCGCGTAGCCTTTTCCCAGGTGAACAAGGGAGAACACCATGGAATGGCGCATTGAGCTGATCTTCGTCCCCGTGACCGATGTCGACCGCGCGCGGGACTTCTACGAGCGGGTGGGCTTTCACCTCGACCACGACCAGTCGCCGTTCGAGGGCCTCAGATTCGTGCAGATGACGCCCCCGGGCTCAGCATGCTCGATCGCCTTCGGCACGAACCTCGGCATCGACCTCGAACCCGGCCGGCAGAACACGATCCAGGTCGTCATCCCCGATGCGGAGGAGGCACTCGCCCACCTGCGCGCGATCGGCGCCGACGCCGAGGGGGTCGATGAGCAGGCCTGGGGCCGGTTCGTCACCTTCCGCGACCCCGACGGCAACCGCTGGACGCTGCAGCAGATGCCGGTGCGCCCGTCGGCGTCAGACCAGTGACGGGTCGATCTCGTTCCACTTCTGCACGGTCTGGGCGACCCAGAACACCGCGAAGAACCCGATGACGCCGATCTCGCCGACGAGGGTGAAGGGGCGGCCCGACAGATCGACCCCTGCAAGGCGGAGAATGCCGGTGAGCGCCAGATAGAGCAGCGACGCCGCCATGCCCACGGCGACGACCACGTACACCCGGCGCCACGGACGGCGGGATGCCACGGCCGACACCACCGCGATGGCCGCCATGATCCCGAAGAAGGCCCCCGTGACGACCAGGTGGCCGAGGTGCAGGAGCGCCTCGGGCCACACCAGCAGCCAGACGAGCATCGCCACCGACACGACCAGGGCCGCGACGACGCCGATGGTCACGCCCGGTGACAGCGTCTGCTGCACCCGCGCGAGGATCAGCGCGCACACGGCTCCGACGATCGCGATGACGACGAACGTGATGATGCCCGTGGTGACGCCGGGCAGGTAGTGCTCGGGCACGCAGGGCACCGCCCCGGGGCATCCCTCCCCCGGCACATCGCCCGCGGCGATCGGCGTCGGGATCACGGCGATCAGCGGGGCGAACAGGGCCGCGACATCCAGCAGGATCTGCTCGACACTGTGCCCCGACAGCGCCACCAGCGCGAGGGCGACGGAGATGAGCGCGCCGGTGAAGGCCGTGCGGCCCGAGGTGTAGAACAGGCCGCTGAGTGACATCACCGGGCCCTCCGTGGCCCACACGACCACGAGTGCGACGGCGATGCTCAGGACCGCACCGAGGATCGCGAGGCGGACGTAGCGGTAGGTGCGCTGGGTCGTGGTGCTGGAGAGCCGCATATTCACGATCCTGCACCACACGGCCGTCACCGCCGGACGCTAGCCTGAGGGTCGTGACCACGTCGCCCGCACTGCCGTCAACGCTGTCGCGCCGCGCTGACGCAGGAATAGCCGCGCTCACCCCGGGTTATTTCGCCCTCGTCATGGCCACCGGCATCGTCTCGATCGGCATGCGGACCAATGAGTGGTTCACGGTCTCCATCGCGCTGCTGATCATCGCGGCGATCTCATACGTGGTGCTGGTGGTGCTCAACATCATCCGCGTGATCCGCCACCCGGCGCAGATGGCCGACGACTTCGCCGACCCCGGCCGGGCGTTCGGCTTCTTCACGTTCGTGGCAGCGACCGACGTTCTGGGCAGCCGGCTCAGCCAGGAGACCGGCTTCCACGGCATCGCGGTGAGTCTGCTGCTGGTCGCCTCGATCGCCTGGATCATCTTCGGGTACACCGTGCCGTGGACGGCGGTGCTCGGCGAGCGCAAGAAGGTGCCGATCACGACGGCGAACGGCACCTGGTTCATCTGGGCGGTGGCCAGCCAGTCGATCGCGGTCCTGGCGGCGACCCTCGAGATCGAGTTCGAGGCGTGGCGGCCGGGCTTGGCACTGCTCGCCGTCTTCTCCTGGTCGGTGGGCATCTTCCTGTACTGCGCGGTCGGCGTGTTCGTGGCGGTGCGCATGCTGACGGTGCCGTTCCGCCCCGAAGACCTCACTCCCCCGTACTGGGTCGCCATGGGTGCGACCGCGATCACCGTCGTCGGCGGAGCCCGCATCGTCATGATGGCCGATGCGCCGATGGTGGATGCCACGCGCGGCCTCATCGCCGGTGCGTCGGTGTTCTTCTGGGCGTTCGGCACCTGGCTGATCCCGCCGCTGATCATGGCCGGGTGGTGGCGCCACGTGCGGCACCGCATCCCGTTCCGCTACGAGGCGACGCTGTGGAGCATCATCTTCCCGCTCGGGATGTACGGGGTGGGCGCGCAGTTCCTCGGCACGGTCGACAGCCTGCCCATCGTGCACGCGATCGGATACGTCGAGAGCTGGGTCGCCCTGGCCGCGTGGGCCGGCACGTTCGGGTGGATGCTGGTCAGCATCTGGCGCACGGTGCTGCGCCCGCGGCGAGAACTCGCCGTCAGCTGAGGTGCTCGCCGAAGGGCTCTTCGTGCAGGCCCTTCAGCGCCGCGGTGAGCTGTGCACCGCCGGCGGCGAAGGCGGCGTCGAGGCGCCCCAGCCGCGCGTCGGCTTCGGCGAGCGCCGCCATGCCCTTCTCGGTGACGCGGAGGGTGGATGCCGCTCCGGCGTGGGCCGTGGCATCCTCCACCAGCCCGTCGTCCACGAGCGCGCGGACGGCCGTGTGCGCCGTCTGCACGGTGATCTGCGAGCGGCGCGCGAGTTCGGAGAACGAGATGCCCGGTGTCGCGCGGACGTGCGCGAGCAGCCCGTACTTGCGGGTCGTCAGCCCCAGGCCCTTCAGCTGCTTGTTGAGCTGGCCGTCCCAGATGCTCCCCAGCGTCAGCAGGGAGAGCACCGGGCTGAATCGGCGGGGCTGCGAGGGCATGGGTCCATCGTAGCCACCGCGCACCGCGGCGCCGGGGCGGCGGGCCGGGTGTATTGATCTCGCCGCATCAGCTCGCGAGTGCCGCGTCGACGGCGGCCTGCAGACGGTCTGCGTTGCCGTCCTGGATGTCGAACACGGTGCCGTCGACGACCAGCACAGGAACCCCTTGCACGATCTGCGTCGTGCCGTCGATGGTCGTGCCGAGCCAGTGGTCGTTGGACGCGCGCACCCAGTCGCCGAACTGCTGCGACGCGACGGCATCACTGATGTCGGCGGTCACGCCGGCCTGCTTCGCCAGGGCGACGATGTCGTCGTCGGTGGGAGCGCCCGCATCGCCCGGCTGGTTCTCCTGAAGGAGCGCATAGAACGCCGGGATGACCTCGCCCTCCCCCGCATCGGCGACCGCCGCGATGGCGCCCGCGGCGCGCGTCGACCAGTCGGTCGCGTCGCCGTGCTTCTCGCTCACGAAGTTGAGCGGGTGGATCGTGAACGTGATGTCGCCGTTCGCGACCCACGACGAGATGAGCTCACCGGTCTCGGCCTCGAGCATCGCGCAGTAGGGGCACGACAGGTCGGTCCACAGGGCGACCTCGACGGGTCCGTCGCCGACCGTGATGGCGTGTTCGTCGAGGGATGCCGACACGGCGGCGCCGTCGGCAGGTGCGGGGGCCGATTCCGCGGGCGACGACGCGGGCGTCTCTGCGGCCGGCGTCTCGGTCGCGGCGGCACAGCCGCCCAGCGCGAGAGCCCCGGCCATGATCGGCGTGAGCAGGAGGACGGTGGTGCGGCGTCGGGGCATGATCTTCCTTAGTGGTCTGACCACTTAATCTACCTGCGGCGCCTGCGAGGCTTCCTCGAAACGGCCGTGACAAAGCGGAGTGCCTCAGACCGAACATCGCCGCGCGCAAGCACCCGCCCCGATCGCGAGCCCAAATGGCGGTGCGAGAGACGAAGAAACGATGGAAGAGCCCCGGACCCGCAGCATCCTGCAGATCCGGGGCTCTCTCCGGTTCAGACGTTCGTCACATGAGGGGCGTCAGAAGTCCCAGTCGTCGTCCTCGGTGGCTTCGGCCTTGCCCATGACGTACGACGAGCCCGACCCGCTGAAGAAGTCGTGGTTCTCGTCGGCGTTCGGCGACAGCGCCGACAGGATGGCCGGGTTCACGTCGGTGACGGTCGCCGGGAACATCGCCTCGTAGCCGAGGTTCATGAGCGCCTTGTTGGCGTTGTAGTGCAGGAACTTCTTGACGTCTTCGGTCAGCCCGACGCCGTCGTAGAGGTCCTGCGTGTACTGCACCTCGTTGTCGTAGAGCTCGAACAGCAGCGAGAAGGTGTAGTCCTTGAGCTCCTGGCGGCGCTCCTCGGTCTCCTTCTCGAGCCCCTTCTGGAACTTGTAGCCGATGTAGTAGCCGTGCACGGCCTCATCGCGGATGATCAGCCGGATGATGTCGGCCGTGTTCGTCAGCTTTGCCTTCGACGAGAAGTACATCGGCAGGTAGAAGCCCGAGTAGAACAGGAACGACTCGAGCAGCGTCGAGGCCACCTTGCGCTTGAGCGGGTCATCGCCACGGTAGTACTCCATGATGATGTGCGCCTTGCGCTGCAGGTTCGGGTTCTCGGTCGACCACCGGAACGCGTCATCGATCTCCTTCGTCGACGCGAGGGTCGAGAAGATCGAGGAGTAGCTCTTGGCGTGCACCGACTCCATGAACGCGATGTTCGTGTAGACCGCCTCTTCGTGCGGCGTCACCGCATCGGGGATCAACGACACGGCGCCGACCGTGCCCTGGATCGTGTCGAGCAGCGTGAGCCCGGTGAACACCCGCATGGTCAGCAGCTGCTCGTCAGGCGTCAGCGTGTTCCACGACTGCACGTCGTTCGAGAGCGGCACCTTCTCGGGCAACCAGAAGTTGCCGGTCAGACGGTGCCAGACCTCGAGGTCTTTCTCGTCCTCGATGCGGTTCCAGTTGATCGCCTGGACGGATTCCAGGAGCTTGAGCGGTTCGGGGGTCATTTCTCTTTCTCTTTCACGGATGCCGGGGGCCCGGGTGTCGTTTCGACTCGCTTCGCTCGCTCAACGACCGTGGTGCCGCACGTCGAGTGGCGCCAATTCATAGGAACCTCATAGCATACAGCTGACGCAGCCATCCACCTCGGTGCCCTCGAGGGCCATCTGCCGCACGCGGATGTAGTAGAGCGTCTTGATGCCCTTGCGCCACGCGTAGATCTGCGCCTTGTTCACATCGCGGGTGGTCGCCGTGTCCTTGAAGAACAGCGTCAGGCTCAGACCCTGGTCGACGTGCTGGGTGGCCGCCGCGTAGGTGTCGATGATCTTCTCGGGACCGATCTCGTACGCGTCGCGGTAGTACTCCAGGTTCTCGTTCGTCATGAACGGCGCCGGGTAGTAGACGCGGCCGAGCTTGCCCTCCTTGCGGATCTCGATCTTCGACACGATCGGGTGGATCGAGCTCGTCGAGTTGTTGATGTACGAGATCGAGCCCGTCGGCGGCACGGCCTGCAGGTTCTGGTTGTAGATGCCGTGCGCCATGACCGAGGCCTTGAGCTCTGCCCAGTCCTCACGGGTCGGCACCTGGTGGCCGGCGAACATCGCCGCGACCTTCTCAGTGGCGGGCAGCCAGTCGTTCTCCACGTACTTGTCGAAGAACGCACCCGAGGCGTAGGTCGAGTCCTCGAACCCGTCGAAGGTCTCACCGCGCTCGATGGCGATCTTGTTCGACGCGCGCAGCGCGTGGTACAGGACCGTCGCGAAGTAGACGTTCGTGAAGTCGAGGCCCTCGTCCGAGCCGTAGTGCACGTGCTCGCGTGCGAGGTAGCCGTGCAGGTTCATCTGCCCGAGGCCGATCGCGTGCGAGCGGTCGTTGCCGTCTTCGATCGAACGGACCGACGCGATGTGGCTCTGGTTGCTGACCGCGGTCAGGCCCCGGATCGCGGTCTCGACGCTCTTGGCGAGGTCGCCGCCGTCCATCGCCAGCGCGATGTTCATCGAGCCGAGGTTGCACGAGATGTCCTTGCCGATCTCGTTGTACGACAGGTCGTCGTTGTACGTGGTCGGCGTGTTGACCTGCAGGATCTCGCTGCACAGGTTCGACATGTTGATCCGGCCCTTGATGGGGTTGGCCCGGTTCACCGTGTCTTCGAACATGATGTACGGGTAGCCCGACTCGAACTGGATCTCGGCGAGGGTCTGGAAGAACTCACGCGCGTTGATCTTCGTCTTCTTGATGCGCGGGTCGTCGACCATCTCGCGGTACTTCTCGGTGACCGAGATGTCGCCGAACGGCACGCCGTACACGCGCTCGACGTCGTACGGGCTGAACAGGTACATGTCTTCGCCGGTCTTGGCCAGCTCGAACGTGATGTCGGGCACCACGACGCCCAGTGACAGCGTCTTGATGCGGATCTTCTCGTCGGCGTTCTCACGCTTGGTGTCGAGGAACCGCATGATGTCGGGGTGGTGCGCGTTCAGGTACACGGCGCCGGCGCCCTGACGCGCACCCAACTGGTTCGCGTAGCTGAAGCTGTCTTCGAGCAGCTTCATGACCGGGATGATGCCGGAGGACTGGTTCTCGATCTGCTTGATCGGCGCCCCCGACTCGCGGATGTTGCTCAGCAGCAGTGCCACGCCGCCGCCGCGCTTGGAGAGCTGCAGCGCCGAGTTGATGCCGCGCGCGATCGACTCCATGTTGTCTTCGATGCGCAGCAGGAAGCAGCTGACCAGCTCGCCGCGCTGCGCCTTGCCGGTGTTCAGGAACGTCGGCGTCGCCGGCTGGAAGCGCCCCGAGATGACCTCGTCGACGAGATCGCGCGCGGTCTGCTGGTCGCCGTCGGCCAGTCCGAGCGCGGTCATGACGACGCGGTCTTCGAAGCGCTCGAGGTAGCGCTTGCCGTCGAACGTCTTCAGCGTGTAGCTCGTGTAGTACTTGAACGCGCCCAAGAACGTCTCGAAGCGGAACTTCGCCGCGTAGGCACGGTCGTTGAGCTCCTGGATGAACTCGAACGGATACTTGTCGAGCACGCTCTTCTCGTAGTACTGCTTCTCGACGAGGTAGTCGAGCCGCTCCTTGAGGGAGTGGAAGAACACCGTGTTCTGGTTCACGTGCTGCAGGAAGTACTCCCGCGCCGCACGCTTGTCGGCGTCGAACTGGATCTTGCCGTCGGCGTCGTACAGGTTGAGCATCGCGTTGAGGGCGTGGTAATCCATGCCGTCGAAACGCGCCTCGGTCTTGAAGGATGCCGTCTCGGTCACTGCAGCTTCCACCATCGTTCCAATCCATCGCTCACGCGGGCGACGTCCTCGGGCGTGCCGAACAATTCGAGCCGATACAGGTGCGGCACGTTGCACTTGCGGCTGATGACTTCTCCGGCCAGGCAGAATGCCTGGCCGAAGTTGGTGTTGCCCGCGGAGATGACCCCGCGGATCCACCGGCGGTTGTCCTCATCGTTGAGGAACTTGATGACTTGTTTGGGCACGGAGCCCTTCTCGACGCCGCGGCCCTGGCCGCCGCCGTACGTCGGCGTCACGAGCACGAACGGCTCGTCGACGTGCAGCGGCGGCTCGGCGGCGTGCGGCCCCATGTGCAAGGGGATGCGGCGGGCCGGCAGACCCAGCTTCTCGACGAATCGCGCCGTGTTGCCCGACACGCTGGAGAAGTAGACCAGCAGCGGCGCGGCCACTGCGGTGTGCATGATCAGGCCAGGCGGGCGGCGAGCTCGTCGATCTTGTCGGGACGGAAGCCCGACCAGTGCCCCTCGTCGGTGATGACGACAGGCGCCTGCAGGTACCCGAGGGCCTTCACCTGCTCGAGGGCCGTCGGGTCCTCGCTGAGGTCGTGCACTTCGTATTCGATGCCCTTCGCATCCAGTGCCCGGTAGGTGGCGTTGCACTGCACGCAGGACGGCTTCGTGTAGACGGTGATCGCCATTTCGACCGTGTCTCCCCTCGTCATTCGATCTGTCTTCGCCGGTGGTCCCCCCGCCGGTCACCCAATACTACATATGGGTACCGACACTGGGAAGCACCACAAGGGATAGTAGTTACATCCGTGTAGTTTTCCACCGCCCTCCCCATGTACAACACAGCTTGTCCACCGTTTCATCCACAGGTCGGCGGCTTCTCACGCCCTCGGAAAAGGCCAGGAATCCGCGGCTTTCTCCAAGAGCGTGAGAAGTCGTCCACAGGCGCGAGGCTACGCGCGGGTTCCGACATCCGATTTCCTGTGGACAATCGTCATCGGCGTGTCGCGGCGTGTCGCACTCCCCCGTGCGACCAGCACCACCAGCGGCACCCACAGAGCGACGAGCGAGAGCAGCTGCACGATGCCCGCGATCGGCCCGCCGAACAGATTCGCACCCGCGGTGACGACCGCTGCCAGCGGCACCCACACCGGCACGGCGCGCCCGATCCGCAGCCCGACGGTCAGGATGATCGGCCCCAGCGAGTAGCCGACCAGGAACACGAGCAGCAGGACGTTGCCGACCGGCTCCGCCTCCCCCGCCCGCAGCATCGCCGTCACCCCGTCATCGGGCAGGCCGGCTGCGGCCACGGCGCCGTAGAGCGAGAAGAAGGCGGCCAGATGCCCGATGCCGGCGGCGAGCCCGAGCCCGGTGACCAGGGCGCCGATGCGCGTGACGAGCCGACCGCGCGACCCGCCCGATGCGCCGAGCGCCGGGAGACCTGCGATCCAGACGAGCGGCCCGAACACCGCCAGCAGGCCGATCGCGAGCCATGCCGTCGGGAACTGCTCAGCGGCGTCGACCGCCGTCGGCTGCGTGCCCGTGGGCTGCAGCATCCACTGCCAGACGGTCGTGACGACGAGACTCAGTGGTCCTGCCACGAGGGCCGTCGCGGCGACGGCCCGATCGAAGTGCGTGGTCATGGGATTCTCCTCTCGGCGCGGTGTGCGCCCCCGGCGGCATCGTGTCGCGCCGGGCCCGGCCACCGCGTCGCCGCACGGGGCGATTCCCGTCGTCCGAGCGGCTGATCGCTGTCGCCCGCACGGGGGACGCGCAAGGGCCTCGGGATCAATAGAGTGACGTCATGCGCCGGGCCTTCGCGCGATGGCGGCGTCGCACGCTGTGGGGTCTGCCCGCACCCGACGTCTCGCTGGCGCTCGCCCTGCTGGCGGTCGCGGTGGCGAGCGTGGTCACCGGCAACCCCGACGAAGGGCCGCTCGCGCTCACCCTGCCGGTGGCCGTCGCCATGACGGCGGCCCTCGCCTGGCGGCGCCGCAGCCCGCTGGTCCCGGTGGCGGTCGTGATCGTGGCCGGACTCGTGCAGACGCTGCTGTCGACCTCTCCCGGCTCGCTGTGGTCGTTGGTGGTGGATGCCGTGGCCCTGTACTCCGCGGCGGCGTACCTGTCAGAGGGGCTCGCGGCCCTGACCAGCGCGGTGTTCGTCGCGGCGTTGCTGGCGCAGGAACGGATCGACAACGGCGTGGACTACGTGTTCATCCTGCTGCTGTTCGGCGGGGTCTGGCTGCTCGGCCGCGCCAGCGCGCAGTGGCGCGGCCGCCTCACCGCCGCCGAGCGACGCCAGCGCGAGGCGGCGCGGCTCGCGGTCGCCGAGGAGCGCGTGCGCATCGCCCGCGACCTGCACGACGTCGTCGCGCACAGCCTGAGCGTGATCGCGGTGCAGTCCGACGCGGCCGAGGCGGCGCTGGGCGTCGCGCCCGAGCGGGCGCTCGCCCCCGTGCAAGCGGTGCGCACCACCGCCCGCGAGGCCCTCGCCGACATCCGCCGCATGCTCGACGTGCTGCGCACCGACGACGACGAGCTGCCCGGGGTCGACTCCCCCGGCGTCTCGGCGATCTCGGGCCTCGTCGACGCCGCACGCGGCGCGGGCACGCCCGTGACGGTCGACGTGCGGCTGACGACCGCTCCGGTGCCGCCCGGCGTCGACCTGGCCGCCTACCGCATCGTGCAGGAGAGCCTGACCAACGCCCGCCGGCACGCCCCCGGGGCCGCGGTGACCGTCGCGATCACCCAGCACGCGCGGGCGCTGGACGTGCGGGTGACGTCGGCCGCGGCATCCACTCCTCCCATCACCACCCACGACGGGGACGGTTACGGGATCAGCGGCATGCGGGAGAGGGCGCTCTCGCTCGGCGGCTCCCTCGACGCGGGCCCCGCGCCCGACGGCGGGTTCGTCGTGCGTGCGATGCTGCCGCTGTCGGCCGAGCGCCGGGAGACGTCATGATCCGCGTCCTCATCGCCGACGACCAGGAGCTCGTGCGCACCGGCTTCCGCCTCATCCTCGATCTGGAGGACGACATGGAGGTCGTCGGCGAAGCCGCCGACGGCGCCGACTGCGTGCGCGTCGCAGCGCGGGAAGACCCCGACGTGATCCTGATGGACGTGCGGATGCCGCGCCTCGACGGCATCGCCGCGACCCGCGAGCTGACCGCGACCGGCAGCCGCGCCCGCGTGCTCGTGCTCACGACCTTCGACCTCGACGAATACGTCTACGAGGCGCTGCGGGCGGGCGCCGCCGGGTTCCTGCTGAAGGACGCGCCGCGCGAGCAGCTGGTCGCGGCGATCCGGCAGGCGGCTGCCGGCGACGCCCTCCTCGCCCCGGCGATCACCCGTCGTCTCGTCGAGCGCTTCGTGGGCACCGGGCCCGTGGATGAGACCCTGCGTGCGCGCGTCGAGGCGCTGAGCGCCCGCGAACGCGAGGTGCTCGCCCTGGTCGCCCGCGGCATGTCGAACGCCGAGATCGCCCGCGAGCTGTTCATCGGCGATGCCACGGTCAAGACGCACATCGCCCGGATGCTCGCGAAGCTCGGTGCGCGCGACCGGGTGCAGGCGGTGGTCATCGCCTACGAGAGCCGGTTCGTGTCACCGCGCGGGTGACGCGGACGGGTACCGTTGTTCCGTGGCGGGATATCGCGATCTGCTGCGCACACCGGGGGTCGGGCGCATCATCGCCGCGCAGCTGACGGCGCGGTTCCCTTCGGGCATGACCAGCCTGGCGATCCTGCTGCACATCGAGCACCTCACCGGCTCGTACGGTGCGGCGGGCCTCGTGCTGGCCGCGGCCTCGATCGGGCAGGCGATCGCCGGCCCGATCACGAGTCGCTGGATGGGCGCCTGGGGCATGCGCCAGGTGCTGACCCTGACGACGCTCGTGTGCGCGGCATCCATCACCGGAATCGCCGTGCTCGAGGTGCCGCTGCCGGTGTTCATGGTGCTCGGGATGGTCGCGGGCCTGTCGACCCCGCCGGTGCAGCCGGCGGTGCGCACGATCTACCCGAAGATGGTCAACTCCCGGCAGCTGAACCCGCTGTTCTCGCTGGACGCGTCGTTGCAGGAGATCATCTGGATCCTCGCTCCAGTGGTCGTCACGTTCGTCTCGACGCAGATCTCGACGGTGGTCGGCCTGATGCTGATCGTCGTGATCCTGCTCGGCGGCTGCGCATGGTTCATCGCCTCGCCCGAGCTGGGCCGCGTGCGCATCCCCCGCAGCAAGCGGCGCTTCGGCAAGGTGCTCACCCGCCCGGCGGTGCTGCTGTGCACGCTGGTCGGCTTCCTCCTGATCGGCGCGTGTGCGGCGGTCGAGGCGGGCGTCGTGGCGACCTTCGGCGAGGGCGGCATCGAGGCCGGTGTCGTGCTGGCGGTCTTCTCCCTGGGCAGCCTCGCCGGCGGCCTCGCCTCGGGCGGCATCCCGATCGGACGCTGGGCGATGGCCCGACGCATGGGCATCGTCACCCTGGGCCTCGTGGTCACCACGATCTCGCTGAACGTGTGGTGGGTCGGCGGGTCACTGCTGATCGCCGGCATCGGCGTGGCGCCGGTGTTCGCCGCGGTCTCGGCGATGACGACCGCGAGCGTGAAGTTCAGCGACACCGCCGAGGCGTTCGGCTGGGTCAACATGGGCCAGCTGATCGGTGCCGCCGCCGGGTCTGCGGTGGCGGGGTTCCTCATCGACGGGATGGGCCCGGTCGGCGCCTACTGGACGGCCGCGATCTTCGCCGCGGTGGGTGTGCTGGTCGCGGTCGTGTTCCGCCGGGGATTCCCCGATCTGCGTGGGCGCGATCCGAGCCCGCTGCCCGACACGACGACGATCCCGATCCAGATCATCTGAGACCGCTCAGTCGGTCACCCGATGCAGCAGCTCCAGGAGCGCGAGAGCGTACGCGTCGGACGGCTCGGGGTGGGCGAACACCATCCGCCGGCCGACGATCTCGACCTCCACCTCGTAGGTGTCGGGCAGGCGCCGCAGTGCGCGGAACGTGCCGCGCAGCAGTTCGCGCAGCTGCTCTTCGGACGGCAGCCACAGGGCGTCCTCCTGGGCGACGGAGTCGAGCGCCCACTCGGTCGTGCCGTTGAAGGCGAGGATGCCGCCGGTCGAGAAGTTGCGGGCCTCGATCGTCATGTCGCTGACGGTGAAGACATCGGCCTCGAACTCGGGCTCGTCGAGCTGGAACCGGTCGCCCGACTGCGGGTGCCACACCAGCCCCGCTGTGCGCAGTGCACGCGCCCGCTCGGTCGAGATCATCAGCGGTTGCCGACGTCGTACGCCTTCAGCAGCTCGGCGACGGCCTGCTCGCGCTGGTCGCCGCCGTGCTCGAACATGTGCGTCACATGCGTGCGCAGATGGTTCTCGAGCAGCAGCTTGTCGAGCGACTCGAGTGCCTTCTGGATCGCGCGGGACTGCGCGATCATGTCCATGCAGTAGTCCTCGTTCTCGATCATCTTGGCAAGTCCGCGCACCTGGCCCTCGATGATCGCCGTACGATGCAGCGCCCGCTTCTTGATGTCTTCGATCACGCCGCAAGGCTACCCGGGCACAGCCTGGAACAACATGGCAGGATGACGCCATGGCGCGCACCCCGACCGCACTGCTGAGCCCCGCCGACCAGGAGCGGCGCAGAGGACTGCGCCGGATGAAGGCGATAGCACTGGGAGCACTCATCTTCCTCGCCGTCGTGTTCGCCGTCTCGTTCGCGCTGGAAGAGCAGCTGCCCGCCCTCTCGTACGTGCGCGCCGCGGCCGAGGGCGGCATGGTCGGCGCCCTCGCCGACTGGTTCGCGGTGACGGCGCTGTTCCGGCATCCGCTCGGCCTGCCCATCCCGCACACGGCGATCATCCCCACGCGCAAGGATGAGATCGGCCGCACGCTCGGCGAGTTCGTCGAGACGAACTTCCTCTCCGCCGAGGTCGTACGCGCCAAGCTCGCCTCGACGTCCATCGCACGCCGTCTGGGAGCCTGGCTGGCCGAGCCCGCCCACGCCGAGCGGGTGACGGAAGAGGCCGCGAACATGGCGTCGGCGGTGTTGCGCGCCCTCAGCGACGCCGACGTGCAGGACGTCATCGAAGACCTGGCCCGCGAGCACCTGGTCTCGCCCGAGTGGGGGCCGCCCGCCGGAGCGTGGCTGCAGAGGGTGACGGATGCCGGGGCCCACCGCCCCGCGGTCGACCTGGCCGTCGACTCGCTCTCGACGTGGCTGCAGGCGAATCGCGCGGCCTTCGAGGGCCTGGTGTCGCGCCGGCTGCCCGGCTGGGTGCCGCGCATCGCCCACCGGTTCGTGGACGACACCGTCTACCACGAGGCGATGAAGTTCGTGCAGGCCGTGCAGGCCGACCCGCAGCATCCCGCCCGCATCGCCGTCGACGGGTACCTCGGCCGCCTCGCCGACCGCCTGCAGCACGACCCGGCCATGATCGGCCGCGTCGAAGACGCCAAATCGGCCGTGTTCGACAGCCCGCGCGTGCGCGAGCTCGCCGCCCGCGCCTGGGGCACCGCGAAGTCCGGACTGCTGACGGCGCTGGCCGATCCCACGAGTGGACTGCGCGTGCGCGCTTCCGCGGCCCTGGGCGAGGTCGGCGAACGGCTGCAGACCGAACCGGCGCTGCAGCAGCGCGTGGACGGCTGGGTCTCGGACGCCGCCGCGTTCCTCGTGGATCGGTACCGACACGACATCGCGTCGATCATCACGGACACGATCGAGCGGTGGGATGCCGCCGAGACCACCGAGAAGATCGAGCTCATGGTGGGGCGCGACCTGCAGTACATCCGGCTGAACGGCACCGTGATCGGCGCGATCGCGGGCGCGGCCATTTTCACAGTCGCGCACCTCATCGCGTCGCTGTGAGCGGCGCTACGCTGGCGTCGTGTCCACCAGAGATCAGCTTCTGTTCACGTACGGCACGCTGCGGGACGAGGATGTGCAGCTCGACACCTTCGGCCGCCTTGTCGACGGCGACGACGACGAACTCGTCGGCTACGTGCTCGGTGATGCCCCGATCGACGACCCGCGGGTCATCGAGCTCTCGCGGTCGGCGCTGCACACCATCGCGATCGCGACGGGGAACGACGCCGACCGGGTGCCCGGCACCGCGCTGTGGATCAGCGAGGACGAACTGGCCTCGGCCGACGACTACGAGGTCGCGATCTATCGTCGCGTGCAGGCGCGGCTGGCCAGCGGCCGCACCGCGTGGACGTACGTGAGCGCATGAGCACCGCACCCGCCGATTCCGTCGCCGTGCTCGGCGCGGGCCGCGCGCCCGCCGAGTGGATGCCGTTCGCCACCGCCCAGACGAGCCTGGGCGGGAGCGACGTCACCGTCGTGCAGGCCGTGCACGACAGCTGGGAGCTGCGCATCGTCCGGGTCGATGTCGAGGGCATCTCCCCCGGCGTGCGCTTCACCGCGCCCGCACTGCCGGCCGCCGATCCCGAGGCGCTGTGGGTGACCGAACTGCACCAGGGTGTGGACCTATGCGCAGGACGCGGCACCGACGCCGAAGAACATTCCGAGGTGCGCATGATGGTGCCCTGGGACGGCGAGGTGACCCTCGTCGACGCCCCCGCGCAGCAGATGATGCCGCAGGTGACCGTGCACGACATCCCGGGCGGCTACCCGGTGATCATCGCGGTGCGGCGCGGCCCCGATCCGCCGCCGGTGCCGCAGGTGGACGAGGGCCAGATCGGCGAGGACGGGAAGCCGATCCGCCTCCGCCGCACCGGTTCGCTGATCCCCGAGATCGAGATCGCACCCGACGGCGACGGCGGGCATGACGTCTCCGTGCGCTGGCCCGACAAGGTGCGCGAGGTCGTGGCGGTGCCCGGGCGCTGAATCTCAGAGCCGCGCACCGTCCTTGTACACCGCGTGCACGAGGGGCACGCCGGGGCGGTAGGCCAGATGCGTGCGGCTGGGCGCATCGAGCACGACGAGGTCGGCACGTGCACCGGGCGCGAGGTGCCCGATGTCGTCACGGCGCAGGGCCACCGCTCCTCCGGCCGTGGCCGCCCAGACCGCCTCCGGCACCGTCATCCCCATCTCGCGGACGGCAAGGGCGATCATGAGCGGCATCGAGCTCGTGAAGCTCGTCCCTGGATTGCAGTCGCTGGCGAGGGCCAGCGTGACGCCCGCGTCGATGAGTCGCCGCGCATCGGGATAGGGATGGCGCGTCGAGAACTCGACGCCCGGCAGCAGGGTCGCGACCGTGCTCGAACCGGCGAGCGCCGCGACGTCGTCGTCGCTCAGGTAGGTGCAGTGATCGACGGATGCCGCACCCAGCGACACCGCGAGCCGCACGCCGTCGCCCGGGCCGAGCTGGTTGCCGTGCACACGCGGGACGAGGCCCCGGGTCATGCCCGCCTCGAGCACCTGCCGTGACTCGGCGGCGGTGAAGGCACCCGTCTCGCAGAACACGTCGACCCACTTCGCGTGCGGCGCGCAGGCCGCGAGCATGGGGCCGGCGACCAGCTCGACGTACTCATCGCGCGCGTCGGCATACTCCGCGGCCACGACGTGTGCGCCGAGGAACGTCACCTCGGGCGTGACCTCGGCCGCCAGCCGCGCCAACCGCGCCTCGTCGTGCACGGTCAGGCCGTACCCGGTCTTGATCTCGAACGTGGTCGTGCCCTGCGCGTGCAGCTCCGCGACGAACCCAGCCAGGCGGCGGCGCAGCTCGTCGTCGCTCGCGGCACGCGTCGCGGCGACCGTCGTGCGTATGCCGCCGGCAGCATACGGCTGCCCCGCCATGCGCGCGGCGAACTCATCGGCGCGGTCGCCGCCGAACACGAGGTGCGTGTGGCTGTCGACGAAGCCCGGGAGGACGGCGCGGCCCGCGGCATCCACCATCTGTTCGACGACGGGAGCGGATGCCGCGGGCCCGGCCCACGCGATACGGGAGCCCTCGATCAGCACGGCGGCATCACGCAGCGTGCCGCACGGGTCGTCGGAGGCTGCGACGTTCGTCGTCAACTCGCCGATGTTCGTGATGAGCGTCGCGGTCATGCCTGCGCCTCTCGGTTCATGCGGGCCTTCGGGTCACGGTACCGCCGACGATGGTCGCTGTGACATCCGCCGCGCGGGCCACGAGCGGCAGCTGCAGCGGGTCGGCGCCGCGGGTGCGGGCGGTCCGGGCATCCACTGCCACCGCATCGAACGGGTCGCCGACGCGCAGCCCCGGCGCAGCGTGCCCGTGCGATGTCTCTCCGCCCAGCCCGAGCGCACGCGCCCCGCCGGCAGAACCCGCGTGCCACAGCTGCTCGGGCGTGAAGATCCCGCGCCGCTGTGCGCGCAGCCGCTGATCGAGCTCGAGGCGCGCGACCTCTTCGAAGGGGTCGATGACGGCGTGCTGATCCGATCCGATCGCGAGCGTCACCCCCGCGTCGCGCAGCTCGGGTGCGGGCCCGATGCCGTCGCCGAGGTCGGCCTCGGTCGTCGGGCACATGACGACCGAGGCACCGGCATCGCCAAGCAGCGCGATGTCGTCGGCGGTCAGGTGTGTCGCATGCACGGCGGCGAGCGTCGGGCGCAGCAGGCCGTGCTCGGCCAGCAGTCGTGTGGGGGTGAGTCCGTAGGCGGCGACGCACGCGTCGTTCTCGGCGGTCTGCTCCGAGACGTGCACGTGCAGCGGCACATCGGCGGGCAGCCCGCGGCCGATCACCTCGAGGTCATCGGGCGTCACCGCACGCACCGAGTGCACCGCGGCGCCGACCGTCACCAGGTCGCTGTATCCGGCGAGCGCCTCGCGCAGCGCCTGCCAGCGCTCCAGCCACGCGTGCGCGTCGGTGTCACCGAAGCGCCGCTGCCGGTCGGAGAGCGACGCGCCCACTCCCCCGCGCAGATAACAGGTGTCCAGCAGCACGAGCCGGATGCCGGCGGCCACGGCCGCCTCGGCGAGCGCCCGCTCCATCGCGTGGTCGGGGTACGGCGTGCCGTCGGGCCGGTGGTGCACGTAGTGGAACTCGCCGACGGCGGTGTATCCGGCATCCCGCATCTCGGTGAACACCCGCGCGGCGAGCGCACGGTACGTCTCGGGAGTGAGTGCCGCGGCCTCGCGGTACATCCGCTCGCGCCAGACCCAGAAGTCGCCGCCCTCGTCGTGCGTGCGCCCGCGCAGCAGCCGGTGGAACGCATGCGAGTGCGCGTTGACGAAGCCCGGCACGACGACATCGAGTGCGAGGTCGTCCGGCCGCGGCGGCACCCCCGACACGATCTCGGCGATGACACCGTCACGCGCCGTGATCCGCACGTCGGCCGCGAATGCGCCGTCGACGAGCGCCGCGTGGGCGTGCACAGCGACCACGGCGGTCATGCCGCCCCCGCCAGCTCGCGCAGCGTCGCGGCGAGCGCCCGCGCTCCGGCCTCGCAGTCCGCATCACGCGCCCCCTCGCCCGGCGCGTGCGAGACGCCGGTCGGATTGCGCACGAACAGCATCGCCGTCGGAACGACGGACGACAGGATGCCGGCATCGTGCCCCGCCCCGGTGGGGATCGAAGGCACCGCGCCGAACTCCGGCCGCAGCGCCGCCGCTACCCGGGCCGTCAGGGCGGCGTCGAAGTCGACGCGCGAGGTGAACGACTCCTCGTGCACGACGAGGGTGCATCCCTCCGCCTCGACACCCGCGCGCGCCCCGGCGAGCACCGCGTCGAACAGCGCGCGCACGTCCTCGTCGTGGTCGGCGCGCAGATCGAGCCAGGCGACCACGCGCGAGGCGATGACGTTGGTGCCGCCGGGGACGACCTGCACCTTGCCGATCGTGCCGCGTGCCGGCGGGCGGGCGCGCGCGGCCTCCTGCACGGCGAGCACCGCGCGGGCCGCGGCCACGACGGGGTCGGCGCGCTGGTCCATGGTCGTGGTGCCGGCGTGGTTGCCCTCACCGGTGATCTCCAGGCGCCAGCGGCCGTGCGGGATGATCGCCGACGCGGTCGAGACCGGAATGCCGCGGTCCTCGAGATCGCGCCCCTGTTCGACGTGCAGCTCGATGAACGCCGCCAGCCGCGCGACGCGGTCGGGGTCGGGGCCGACGGCGGCGACATCACGCCCGGACGCGCGCCACGCGTCTTCGAGGGTGAGGCCCGCGGCATCCGCCCTCACCAGCGCCGCCGCGGGCTCGACAGCTCCGGTCAGCAGCCGCGTCCCCAGGCACGGCAGGCCGAACCGCGAGCCCTCCTCCTCGGCGAACGCGCACACCGCGACCGGGCGTGGGGGCGTGAAGCCCTCGGCCTGCAGCTGCGCCACCGCCTCGAACGCGGCCGCGATCCCCAGCGGCCCGTCGTACGCGCCGCCGCCGGGCACCGAGTCCAGGTGGCTGCCGGTCGCCACTGCGCCGTCACCGGGCGCTCCCCACCACGCCCAGAGGTTCGCGTCACCGTCCTCCTCGACCGCCAGCCCCAGGGCCGACGCGCTACGACGGAACCAGTCACGTAGCGACGCATCGGTCGCATCGAGCAGGTGCCGCGAGTAGCCGCCGCGCTCGGCATCCCGCCCGATGTCGGCGATCTCGGCGAGGCGGTCGGTGACGGTCACCGGTCAGCCCTCCGGCAGCATCGGGACCTTCAGTCCCCGCTCGCGGGCGATCTCGCGCGCGTGCTCGTAGCCCGCGTCGACGTGCCGCATCACGCCCGAGCCCGGGTCGTTGGTCAGCACCCGCTCGAGCTTCTCGGCCGCGAGCGCCGAGCCGTCGGCGACCGTGACCTGCCCGGCATGGATCGACCGGCCGATCCCGACGCCGCCGCCGTGGTGGATCGACACCCACGACGCCCCCGACGAGGTGTTCAGCAGGGCGTTCAGCAGCGGCCAGTCGGCGATGGCGTCCGAGCCGTCTTTCATGGCCTCGGTCTCGCGGTACGGCGAGGCGACCGAGCCCGAGTCGAGGTGATCGCGCCCGATCACGATCGGCGCCGACAGTTCGCCGGAGGCCACCATCTCGTTGAACTTCAGCCCTGCCAGGTGCCGCTCCTTGTACCCGAGCCAGCAGATGCGGGCAGGCAGCCCCTCGAAGTGCACGGTCGAGCCGGCCTTCTCGAGCCACCGGTGCAGCGGCTTGTCGTCGGGGAACAGCTCGGCGATCGCCCGGTCGGTCTTGTAGATGTCCTCCGGATCGCCGGAGAGCGCCGCCCAGCGGAACGGGCCGCGCCCCTCTTCGAACTGCGGGCGGATGTACGCCGGCACGAATCCCGGGAACGCGAACGCACGCTCGCATCCGCCCAGTTCCGCCTCGGCGCGGATCGAGTTGCCGTAGTCGAACACGGCGGCACCGGCATCCAGGAATCCGACCATCGCACCCACGTGCGCGGCCATCGACTCGCGCGCGCGACGCGTGAACTCCTCGGGGTCGCGGGCTGCGGCATCCTTCCACTCGTCGAACGCGACGCCGGTCGGCAGATACGCCAGCGGATCGTGCGCGCTCGTCTGGTCGGTGACGATGTCGATCGGGATGCCGCGGGCAAGAAGCTCGGGGAAGACCTCGGCCGCGTTGCCGACGACACCGACGGAGAGTGCCTCGCCGGCGTCTTTGGCGGCGAGGACGCGTGCGACGGCCGCATCGAGGTCGGTCGTGTACTCGTCGAGGTAGCCGTGCGCGACACGGCGGGCCAGGCGCGACTCGTCGACGTCGACGATGAGCACCGTTCCCTCGTTCATCGTGACCGCCAGCGGCTGCGCGCCGCCCATGCCGCCGCAGCCCGCGGTCAGCGTCAGGGTGCCGGCGAGCGAGTCGCGGCCGAGCGAGCGTGCGACGGCGGCGAACGTCTCGTACGTGCCCTGCAGAATGCCCTGCGTGCCGATGTAGATCCACGAGCCCGCGGTCATCTGGCCGTACATCGTCAGCCCCAGCGCCTCGAGCCGGCGGAACTCGGGCCACGTCGCCCAGTCGCCGACGAGGTTCGCGTTCGCGATCAGCACGCGCGGCGCCCACTCGTGCGTGCGGAACACGCCGACCGGCTTGCCCGACTGCACGAGCAGCGTCTCGTCGGGCTCGAGCTCGTCGAGCGTGCGTACGATGGCATCGAACGCCTCCCAGCTGCGCGCGGCGCGGCCGCTGCCGCCGTAGACGACGAGGTCGTCGGGGTGCTCGGCCACTTCGGGGTCGAGGTTGTTCATGAGCATGCGCTTGGCGGCCTCGGCGCCCCAGCTCTTCGCGGTGCGCTCGGCGCCGCGCGGCGCCTTCACCGGACGTGCTCCGTTCATCGGTGTCCTCCTTCGGACGCGGAATCGGTGGTGGATGCCGCGGCCTGCGCCACGGCGTGGAATGCGGCGGCGCGCACGGCGCCGGAGGCGACCAGGTCGGTCGCCGTCTCGATGTCGGGGCTGACGAACCGATCGTGACCGGGGCCCGCGATGCCCTCCTGTCGGAGCAGGTCTCGCACGGCTCCCGTGCCCGGACCCGCCTGCAGCGGCGCGCGCAGGTCGAGCGCACGGCTGCCGGTGATGACCTCGACCGCGAGCACCCGCGCGAGGCCGTCGATCGCGCGGCGCAGCTTGCGGGCGGCCGACCAGCCCATGGACACGTGGTCCTCCTGCATGGCCGACGACGGGATCGAGTCGACCGACGCCGGCACCGCGAGCCGCTTGAGCTCGGAGACGATGCCCGCCGCCGCGTACTGCGCGATCATGAGGCCCGAGTCGACGCCGGCCTCGTCGGCGAGGAACGGCGGCAGCTCGCGGTTGCGCGCCACATCGAGCGCGCGGTCGGTGCGGCGCTCGGAGATGCTCGCGACATCGGCGACCGCGATGGCGAGGAAGTCGAGCACGTACGCCACCGGCGCGCCGTGGAAGTTGCCGTTCGACTCGATGCGCCCGTCGAGCGTGATGACCGGGTTGTCGACCACGGCCTGCAGCTCGCGGCCGGCGATCAGCCGCGCGTGGTCGGCGGTGTCGCGCGCGGCGCCGTGCACCTGCGGCGAGCAGCGGAGCGAATAGGCGTCCTGCACGCGGCCGTCCTCGGGCCCGCGGTGGCTCTGCACGATCGGCGACGGCTCGAGCAGCGCGCGCAGGTTCTCGGCGGACCGCGCCTGCCCGACCTGCGGACGCAGCGCCATCAGGTCTTCGGCGAAGACGGCGGCGGTGCCCATCTGGCTCTCGATCGAGAGGGCGGCGGCGATGTCGGCCGTGTCGAGGAGCACGTCGAGGTCCGCGAGCGCGAGCAGCAGCATCCCGAGCATGCCGTCGGTGCCGTTGATGAGGGCGAGGCCCTCCTTCTCTTCGAGCACGAGAGCGGGGATGGATGCCGCGGCCAGGGCGGCGGCGGCATCCACCTTCTCTCCCGCCACGCGCACATCGCCCTCGCCCATCGCGGCCAGCGCGATGTGCGCGAGCGGCGCGAGGTCGCCCGAGCAGCCGAGCGAGCCGTACTCGCGCACGATCGGGACGATGCCGGCGTTCAGCAGCGCGGCGTAGGTCGTGACGACCTCGGGACGCACGCCGGTGCGGCCGCTGGCCAGGGTCTGCAGACGCAGCACCTGCAGCGCACGGACGACCTCGTCCTCGACCTCGGCGCCGGTGCCAGCGGCGTGCGAGCGGATGAGGCTCGCCTGCAGCTGCCGCCGCCGGTCGGGCGCGATGAAGGTGGTGGTCAGAGCACCGAAACCGGTCGAGACGCCGTAGTGCGGGGCGGGGTCGTCGGCCAGGCGCTCGATGAGCGCACGGCTCTCGGCGACGCGCGCGAAGGCGGCCGGGGCGATCTCGACGCGGGCGCCGTCGCGGGCGACCGCGACGACCTCTGCGGGGGTGAGGGGGGCTGCGCCCACGGTGACGATGGTCGTGCTCATGTCTTGATTCCACACCGAGCGGATGCCGCGCGGGAGAGGTCTGTGGCATCCTGTGTCTGTGATCCCAGACAAGGTGCCCGCGGCGGATCAGACGCTGCGGATCCTGTCGTTCCTCGCACGACAGCGCGGGCCGGTCGCCGCCCGCACGATCGCGACGCAGCTGGAGCTGCCGCGATCGACCGTCTACTTCCTGCTCGCCACCCTCGAGCATCACGGGTTCGTCGTGCACCTGGAGCGCGAGCGGCGCTGGGGCCTGGGCACCGCGGCGTTCGAGCTGGCCGGTGGCTACGCCCGGCAGGAGCCGCTGGCCCGACTGGGTCGCCCGCTCGTCGCGGCGCTGGCCGACCGCGTGGGCGAGAGTGCACACCTGGCCGTGATGACCGGGCGCGACGTGCTGTACATCGTCGAGGAGCGCGCGCCGCGGCGCCCTGCCCTGGTCACCGACGTCGGGGTGCGGCTGCCCGCGCACCTGACCGCGACCGGGCGCGCCATGCTGGCGGCGCTTCCCCGCGAGCAGGTGCGGGCGCTGTATCCGGATGCCGCGGCCTTCGCCGATCGCACCGGTCGAGGACCCGCCCGCCCGGTCGAGCTGCGCGAGCTGCTGCGCCACGTGCGCGCGGACGGCTATGCGTCGGAGGATGGCGAGGTCACGCTCGGCCTGCGGTCGGTGGGCGCCGTGGTGACCGACCATGCGGGGTGGCCCGCCGCGGCGATCGCGGCGACCTGGCCCGAGGAGGCCGGCCGGGACCCGGCATCCCTCGCCGTCGAGGTGCGCGCCGCGGCGGCCGAGCTGGCCCGCCGCATCTCGGGGCGGTGAAGCGCCGCCCGACACGCTGAGACTGCAACAGCCGAGTGAGACAGCGGGTGCTCTCCGCTCCCTCACCTCGCAGTTGCAGTCTCACCGCGGGAGAGGAGGGCGGAGCGGACGCGGTGTCAGTCCACGCGCTCGACGGTGCCGCGGGTCAGGTGCACGAGCTCGGCGAACGTCAGCGGGAACACCGCGTGCGGCGTGCCGGCCGCAGCCCAGATCCGGTCGTACGACGCCAGATCACGGTCGACGACGGTGGTCACCGGCGCCGGGTGGCCGGTGGGTGCGACGCCGCCGATGGCCTGGCCCGTGGCATCCCGCACCTGCTCGGGCGTGGCCCGCTGGATCTTCTGCCGTCCCAGCCGCTGTGCCAGTGCCTTCGTGTCGACGCGGTGCGCGCCGCTGGTCATGACCAGGAGCGGCTCGTCGTCCGACCAGAAGACGAGGCTGTTGGCGATCGCGCCGACCTCGACGCCGAGGGCCGCGGCCGCGAGCGGTGCCGTGGCGGCCGAGTCGGGCAGGACGACGATCTCACCGGGAATGCCGGCGGCACGCAGCGCGGACTCGACGAGCCGCGCGCGGGTGGGGAGCTGGTCGGGCATGGTGTCAGCTTAGGGCGGTCCGCGGCGTGTTCATCTCGCAGGAAGAATTCGCCCGAGACCCCCGACACGCCGGCCGACACGCCCGGGATCGCACTTCTATCCTGCGAGACGAACATGAGGGGTGTGGATGCCGCGGCCCCGGCGGTCGCGCGGCTCAGGCCGCCCGCATCCGCCGCAGGCCCGTCACGGCGCGGATCACGGCGTCGGCATGCCAGAAGATGTCTTCGGCGATCGGCCGGTAGGTGACGAACCCGCGGGCAGCGGCGGCCTGATCGCGTCGCCGATCCTCTTTCTGCTTCTCCCATCCCGCATGGTGCGCCTCACTGTCGCATTCGACGATCAGCCACCCGTCGACGAGAAAGTCGACGCGCCCGACGCCCCTGATCTCCACCTGGCTCTGCACCCGGCATCCCAGTCGTCGCAGGATGAGGCGCATCAGGCTCTCCGCACCCGATTCGGCGGCGGCATCCAGGTGCTTCCGAAGCACCCGCAGCCTGCGCGGGAGGGCCGCGAACACCTCATCGAGCTGTTCGTCGGAGACGAGTCCGAGGTGCATCGCCGAGTCGAGCGTCGCGATCGCGGCGCGTACCGACTGACACCGGACGGCCTGCGTCAGGCACTCCACGATGTCGGAGTTCGCCCACCCGTCCAGGCCGGCGGCGATCCAGTGCACGCGGACACCGTGATCGACGGTCCGCAGCCGGGCACTCGTGTACGGCACGGCGACATGCACATCGTCGTGTTCGAGCACGAAGACACCCCACCGAGCCAGTTCGGAGACGCACGAGAGCCGTCCGCCGATCCGGCACGCCGACACGACCTCGTCCGGGGCACCAGGCTCGAGATAGGATCCCTCGCGGGGCCGGATCAGATCGCCCGACGCTACTCCCGCCGTCAGCCCGCGGGGCTTCCATCCTGCACGCAGCAGCTCACGCCGCGACCTCACCGGCCAGTGCTGCGGCACGGACTTCTTCTCCTTGCGACGGCGCCGCACGAAGGCGTCCGGCACCGCGGGGCGCTCGGTGCGGCCCTTGTGCTGCGGCATCCTTCGATCGTGTCCGCCGTCGTGCGGTCACGGAGCAGTCCCTCCCGGATCTGTGGACAACTCGCACCCTGTGGAGGAACCGATGCGCCGCCCGGCGTGTTCATCTCGCAGGAAGAATTCGCCCGAGACCCCCGACACGCCGAGCGACACGCCCGGGACCGCACTTCCATCCTGCGAGACGAACGGGAGGGGTGTGGATGCCGCGGGCCGGCACCCCGACGGCGGATGCCGCACCCCCGACATCGCGCGAGGTGCCCCGGGCACTTCCACCGTGCACAATGGAGGGGGATGCCGCGAAGCCGCGGCACCGCAGAGCACAGCCCACAAGGCCAGCCGAAAGAGGACGCGATGACGCACACCCTGCCCCTGCCCGATTTCTCCCACGAGCGCGTGGAGGTGATCACGGGTCCGCGCAGCGGCCTCATGATCACGGTCGCCCTGCACTCGTCCGCCCTCGGCTCCGCACTCGGCGGCGCGCGGCTGTGGGCGTACCCGCACTGGAGCGACGCGCTCGGCGATGCGCTGCGGCTCTCTGCGGCGATGACCCTGAAGAACGCCGCGGCCGGCCTCGATGCGGGCGGCGGCAAGTCGGTGCTGCGCCTGCAGCCCGGCGAGACGCTCGACGCCGATCGGCGCCGGGCCGCGTTCCTCGACCTCGGCGACGCCGTCGAGACGCTCGGCGGTCTGTACCGCACCGCCGAAGACGTCGGTTCGACGGCGGAGGACATGCTCACCGTCAGCGAGCGCACCGCGCACGTCGTCGGGCTGCCCGACACCGCCGGCGGCGAGGGCGAACCGGCCGGCCCCACGAGCCTGGGCGTCTACGAGTCGCTGCGCGCGACGATCGAGCGCGTCACCGGCTCACCCGATGTCGCGCAGCGGCGCGTCACGATCTCGGGGCTCGGCCAGGTGGGCAGCCGCCTCGCCCAGCGTCTGTCGGCCGAGGGCGCACTGCTCACGGTCACCGACGTCAACCCCGCGAAGAAAGACCTCGCCGCGCGCCTGGGCGCGACCTGGGTCACGCCCGGCACCGAGCACCACGTGCCCGGCGACGTGTTCGTCCCCGCGGGCATCGGCGGGGTGCTCGACGACGAAACCATCGACGCCCTCGCGGTGAGGGCCGTGTGCGGCCCGGCGAACAACCCGCTGGCCGATCGCAGCGGCGCCGCGCGGCTGGCCGGCCGCGGCATCCTCTACGCACCCGACTTCGTCGTCAACGCGGGCGGCGTGATCTATCTCGATCTCGAGGCGAAGCACCACGGCACCCGCGACGAGATCATGCAGCGCGTGAGCGGCATCGGCGACACGCTGCGCCGCATCTTCGACGAGGCCGAGGCCGCGGGCACCACCCCGCTGGACGCGGCCGAGCAGCTCGCCGCGCAGCGCCTGGACGGCGCGCGCGCCGCGCGGGTCTAGAGTCGGCCCCGGCGGCCCGTCACTCGGGCCGCCGGGAGGTGCGACGATGCTCAAGTTCCTGATCCTCGGAGTCCTCGGACTCCTCATCGTGGTGAGTCTGCTCGCTGCCGCGCTGGGCACGGCCGGGTGGTGGGTGCTCGTGGCGGTTGCGGTGCTGCTGCTGGTTCTGGCGATCCATGACCTCGTGCAGCGCAGGCACTCGATCCTGCGCAACTACCCGGTCATCGGGCATCTGCGGTTTCTGCTGGAAGACATCCGCCCCGAGATGCAGCAGTACTTCATCGAGCGCAACTACGACGGACGTCCGTTCGACCGCGATACCCGCAGCGCGATCTACGAGCGCGCCAAGGGGCAGAAGGAAGAGCAGCCGTTCGGCACCGAACGCGACGTCTACCGCCCCGGTTACGAGTACCTCGTGCACTCGACCGCGCCGGTCGACCCCCTCCCCGACGAGCCGCGAGTGCACATCGGCGGTCGCGAATGCACGCATCCCTATGACATGTCACTGCTGAACGTGTCGGCGATGAGCTTCGGCGCACTGTCGGCCAACGCGATCCTGGCACTCAACGGCGGCGCCGCGAAGGGCGGCTTCGCACACGACACCGGCGAGGGCGGCATCAGCGAATACCACACACGCTGCGGTGGCGATCTCGTCTGGGAGCTGGGCAGCGGCTACTTCGGTGCCCGCACCGACGACGGCGGCTTCGACGAGAAGCAGTTCGCCGAGAAGGCGGCGATGGATGCCGTCAAGCTGGTGTCCCTCAAGCTCAGCCAGGGCGCGAAACCGGGCATCGGCGGCGTGCTGCCGGCGGCGAAGGTCTCGCCCGAGATCGCCCGCGCCCGATCGGTGCCGGTCGGCGTGAAGTGCGTGTCGCCGGCCGCGCACAGGGTGTTCTCCACCCCGCGCGAGCTCGTGCTGTTCCTCGCGCACCTGCGCGAGCTCGCCGGCGGCAAGCCGGTCGGCTTCAAGCTGTGCGTGGGATCGCGCGCCGACGTTCTGGCGATCTGCAAGGCGATCCTCGCCGAGGGCACCGCCCCCGACTTCATCATCGTCGACGGCGGCGAGGGCGGCACGGGCGCCGCGCCTCTGGAATACGAGGACCACATCGGCACCTCGCTGACCGAGGGCCTGCACATCGTGCACAATGCGCTGGTCGGCACCGGCCTGCGCGGGCAGATCCGAATCGGCGCGAGCGGCAAGGTCTCCACCGGCATCGACATCGTCAAGCGGCTGTGCCAAGGGGCCGACTACACGAACTCGGCGCGCGCCATGATGATGGCCGTCGGCTGCATCCAGGCGCAGCTGTGCCACACCAACACGCGCCCGGTGGGCGTGGCCACCCAGGACCCGAAGCGGATGCGCGCCCTCGACGTGCCCGACAAGACCGAGCGCGTGTACCGCTACCACCGCGCGACGATCGCCCAGGCGCTCCAAGTGATGGCGTCGATGGGCGTGCACTCCCCCGCCGAGCTGAACGCCGCCATGCTGCGCCGGCAGGTCGACGTCTCGACGGTCCACAGCTATGCCGAGCTGCAGCCGGGACTGCGGCCCGGGCAGCTGCTCGACGAGCCGCCCGCGGACTGGGCGTCGGACTGGCGGGATGCCGATCCCGACCGGTTCGGCGTGCCCCGCGCCACGGCAGCGTGAGGGGACTCGGTTCCGCAATTCGTGAAACCGAGTCCACGTGGCATGATGGACCCACCCGACGACGACGTCGGGTGCCGGAACCAGCACCGGCGCGCACGAAGATCAAGGGAGAAGCCTCGTGTTCCACAGTCCGTTCCCCGACGTCGAGATTCCCGACCTCAGCGTCTACGACTACCTGTTCGGCGATCTGACCGCCGAGGACTCCGCCCGCGTCGCCCTCGTCGATCCGGCATCCGGCGCCGAGACGACGTATGGCGCCCTCAAGGCGCAGATCGACGCGTTCGCCGGGGCGCTGGCCGCGCGCGGCGTCGACACGAACACGGTGGTCGGCCTGCTGTGCCCGAACGCCCCGGTCTTCGCGACCGTCTTCCACGGCATCCTGCGACTGGGCGCCACGGTCACGACGTTCAACTCCCTGTACACCGCGGGTGAGATCCAGAAGCAGATCGAGGATGCCGGAGCCACCTGGCTCGTCACGGTCGGCCCGCTGCTGCCCCACGCCGCCGAGGCGGCCGCGGCTTGCGGCATCCCCGACGACCATCTCATCGTCCTCGACGGCGCCGAGGGACACCCCGACCTCCGCAGCCTGCTCGGCGAGCAGCAGACGCCGCCCGAGGTGAGCTTCGACCCCGCCACACACCTCGCCGTGCTGCCGTACTCGTCGGGCACCACGGGCATCCCCAAGGGCGTCATGCTCAGCCACCGCAACCTCGTCGCCAATGTCGAGCAGTCGCGCATCAACATCGACCTGCGCGAGACCGACCGGGTGCTGGCGGTGCTGCCGTTCTTCCACATCTACGGCATGACCGTCCTCCTGAACCTGGCCCTGCGCCAGCGCGCGAGCCTGGTGACGATGGCGCGGTTCGACCTGCAGGAGTTCCTCGGGAACATCCAGACCTACGGCTGCACGTACCTGTACATTGCGCCGCCCATCGCGGTGGCGCTCGCCAAGCACCCGATCGTCGACCAGTACGACATCTCGACGGTGCACACGGTGTTCTCGGGCGCCGCCCCGCTCGACGGCGAGACCGCAGAGCTCGCCGGCAGCCGCATCCATGCCCGAATGATGCAGGGGTACGGACTGACCGAGACCAGCCCCGTCACGCACGCGATGCCGTACTCGCGTGACGACATCCCGGTCAGCTCGGTGGGCACGCCCCTGCCGAACACGATCTGCAAGATCGTCGACCCCGACACCGGCGACGAGATCACCGAGTTCGGCGAGGACGGCGAGACGGCACCCGGCGAGCTGTGGATCAAGGGCCCGCAGGTCATGATGGGCTACCTCAACAAGCCCGAGGCCACCGCGAACGCGATCGACGCCGACGGCTTCTTCCACACGGGCGACGTCGCCACGGTCAACGAAGGCGGCTGGTTCACCGTCGTGGATCGTGTCAAGGAGCTCATCAAGTACCACGGCTACCAGGTGCCGCCGGCGGAGCTCGAGGCCCTGCTGCTGAGCCACCCGAAGGTGGCGGATGCTGCGGTCATCGGTGTGCTCGACGACGAGAAGCAGGAGATCCCCAAGGCGTTCATCGTGCCGGCCGCCGGTGCCGAGCTCACGGAGGATGAGGTCAAGTCCTTCGTGGCCGAGCGCGTCGCGCCGTACAAGAAGGTGCGGCAGGTCGAGTTCATCGACGCGATCCCGAAGTCGAGCGCGGGAAAGATCCTGCGCAAGGACCTGCGCGCTCGCGAGCACACCACGGCATGAGATCTCGGTGAGGGTCGGTGGGGTCGTCCGTGCGGGCGACCCCACCGTCGTCTGAGCGGCCTATCCTGAGGGATGAGTTCCACTCGTCGATGAGGAGGGCCTTGCGATGACCGAGAAGTACATTCCGACCACCACGCACAGTGCCTGGGGTTCGGGCAATCCGCACCTGATCGTGAGCGGACCGGACGGCCACGGCGAGGTGACGCTCGACAGAGACCTCGTGCGCATCGGCTCGTCGGGCGACGTCGAGTGCCGCATCACCGGGCTCGAGCCGTTGCACGCCGAGATCCACCACGATCCGAACGACGAGTACGTGCTCGTGCTGCATGGGCCGGCGCAGACCAGTGCCCGGCACGAGCCGGTGCCGTCCATCGGCAACAAGCCGGGCGAGATCCTGCGGTCCGGTGCTCGATTCGTGCTCGGCGAGTGGGCGTTCATCTACGAGCGCGACGAGTACGCCGACCACGGTCTGCCGTACGGCGGGCGCGAGGGCGGGGAGGGCTCGCAGGAGCGCCATCAGCCGCCGCGGCCCGACTACACGGGCGAGCACCCGGTCATCCGCACCGCGGACGACGCCTCCTGAACCCGCTCACGCCACCGCCAGTCCCCCGCGTGCGACGATCTCGGCGATCTGCTCGCCGATGAGCGCCAGCCCGATCACGATCATCGCCGCCCCGGCGATGCGTGAGATCATCCGGGCCGTGCGGGGGCGCGATCCGAGCACGCGGTCTGCGACGGCGCCGAGCACGAGATAGAACGTGCCGCAGAGCGCGATGAACACGACGCCGAGCACCACCAGCTGCACGGCGACGGGCCAGGTGGCGTCTGCACGGGCGAACTGCGGCAGGATCGCGACGAACAGCAGCAGCCCCTTGGGGTTCAGCGCGCTCACGCCCATGCCCTTCACGACGTACGAACGCCGCGAGAGGACGGGGCCGCCCGCGAGCGGCACCGCGCTCGGACGATGCAGGATCCCGACACCGAGATACACGAGATACGCGGCGCCCACGACGGTGAGCACCAGGAGGAACCAGGGGGCCGAGGCGACGATCGGCCCGACACCGGCGGCGATGATCGCCGTGAGCACGAGGTAACCGCCCATGAGCCCGGCCACGGCAGGCAGGACGACGTGATGGTGGATGCCGCTGGCCAGGACGAACGCCCAGTCCGGCCCAGGCACCACGATCAACGTCAACGCAAGTCCGGCGAAGGCGAGAAGCAGGCTGATCTGCATGTCGTTCCTTTCCCTCAGAGGGAAAGTTAGGCGAGAATCGCCGGGAAGTGCTGACCAATTCGCCTTCTGGTTTCGCGATGCGAGGGAAGAATATGGCTGTGGACCGTCTCGACAGGAAGATTATTGCGGAGCTGCAGGGAGAAGGCCGCCTCAGCATCACCGAACTCGCTTCCCGGGTGGGGCTGACGGTCTCCCCCGCCCAGCGTCGGGTGCGCGATCTCGAACGCGCCGGGGTCATCCGGGGCTATCGCGCCGTGGTCGACCCCGCGGCGCTCGGACTGCACTTCGAAGCCCTCCTGTTCGTCACCATGAAGCAGGCCGATCGCGAGACCCTCATGGCGTTCGAAGAGGCCGTGGCAGGCATCCCGAACATCCTGCTGGCGCAGCGGCTGTTCGGCGATCCGGACTACCTGCTGCGCATCTCGACCACCGACCTCGACGCGTACGCGCGCCTCGAAGACGATGTGCTCGCCGCCCTCCCCGGTGTACAGCGGCTGAACTCCACCCTGGTCATGAAGAACATCGTCGTCGACCGCCCCTACCCGTCCGAAGGGTGACCGCTGCCCCGAGTGCCGCTGCGGCGGCATCCGCCCCTCACGCCACCAGCACGTAGTCGAACCGCGCGCGCCCGCCCAGGCGCGGCACCCGCATCGGGTCGACCGTCGCCGGAGGGATGAACCACACCTTCGCTTTCACGCCGGTGCCCTCGATGCGGATCTCCCACCCGTTGTCGTGGACGCGATGATGACACGGCTCACACAGCAGCACGCCCTTGTCGATGTCGGTTCTGCCGCGGTCTCGCGCCCACCAATCCAGATGATGGGCCTTGGTCATGCCCGGTGGACGGTGACACATCGCGCAGCCGCCGTCGCGTTCGACCAGCGCGAGCTTCTGCGCCGGGGTGAACAGCCGCTTCCTTCGACCCCAGTCGAGGATCTCGCTCCTGCCGCCGAGGACACACGGGATGACGCCGGCCGAGCTGGCCAGCAGTCGCGCCGAACCCGCCGAAAGCGGCTCGTCGAGTCCGTCGATCTCGGCGACGCCGATGCCGTCGACGAGCGTCTCGAGGTCCATCCGGACGACGACCGTGGTCGTGTCGAGCGGCAGGTCGTTGTGGGTGCACGAGATCGCGTGCTCGGCCAGCTGGATGAGCGCATCCATCTGCCGCTGCGGCGCCGTGCGCCGCGTCGCGTCGTCATCCTCGATGACATCGGCGCGCGCCGCGCGGAAGTCAGCGCTCACGATCGCCTCGAGCGCCGCTTTGACCGGCGCTCCCCTGCTCGCCTCGACCTTGCCGTCGAAGCAGAGGAATCCATCGCGCTCGTACATGCTCAGCGCGTCTTCGCCGCGGCGGTCGCGCTCGGCCGGTTCGAGCCCGTCGGGGTCGAGCCAGGCCTCCGCCCGACGCACGAGCGCGCGCACGTCATCGAGCGGCAGCCCGGGTGCCTGACCGGCGAGGATCTTCTCGGCCGTATCGCGCGCCTCGACACTCGTGCGAAGCGCGACCCGGTCGAGCATCGTCACGATGTGGCCGGCGGCCACGGCGCCCAGCCGGCCCTCGGCGACAGCCTCGGCGACATGCGGATGGAGCGCCGGCATCGCCTCGCCGATCAGCGACAGTCGCGGCGCTATCGCCTTGCCGACGCCGATGAGCCTCTTCGCCTCGCCGTGGCCGATGCCGGTCACGGCGGCGAGGAGAGATGCCGCATTGCGATACCCCTGTTGCTTCGCGAGCGAATCGGCCCCGAGCTCGGACCGCGAGGCCCGATCGACCTCGGCGGCCACCGTCGCCCGTAGTCCGTCGAGGCGTCGCCCGATCACCCCGAGCGCTTCGACCGCGGCCATCAGCTGCGCCGGTGCAAGCTCGTCCACCCCGCCGACGACCCCACGCGGACCCGTCAGACGATCGCGCAGCGCGCCCATCGCCATCTCGAGCCCACGAACAAGGTCTTCCATACCTTCTATAGTACGTGCGTTCGATGATAAATCAAGAGAAAATGCATTTGATCAGCCTATCTGTGGATAACACGTTATCCACAGCCCGCATTGTAGAACAGGTTAATTACGAAGATAGCAACCACTCACACGACCGACGCCCGCCGAGAGCCGCGGCGTGACAGGATCGACCCCATGACCGCCGAACTCGTGCAGTGCCCGACGTGCGGCGTCGAGCGCGACGCCGCCGCTCCTCCCGCCGTGTGCCCGATCTGCGCCGACGAGCGCCAGTACGTCTCGCCCGACGGCCAGCGCTGGATCGCCCCCGATCGCGAGTCCCCCATCACCCTGCGCGAGCTCGAGCCCGGTCTCTGGGGCCTCGAGGTCGCCGGGGGCGTGGGCATCGGTCAGCTCGCGAAGGTCATCGCCACCGCCGACGGCTGCATCATGTACGACGTGCCGGCGGCGATCACTCCCGAAGCCGTGAGCGCCGTGCGCGCACTGGGCCCGATGCGCGCGATCATCCCCTCGCACCCGCACATGTTCGGGCTGCAGTCGCTGTGGTCGGCGGCGCTGGGCGACGCCCCCGTGTGCGTCTCCGAGGCCGACCTCGAGTGGCTGGGGCGCCGCCCGACCGCACTCACGCCGTGGAGCGGCATCCTGAACCCGATCCCGGGCGTGACGGCGTCACAGCCGGGTGGACACTTCCCCGGCAGCAGCGTCGTCCACTGGGAGGGCGGCGACGGCGCGGGCGTGCTGCTGGCCGGTGACACCATCATGGTCAACCCCGACCGCGCCACGGTGTCGTTCCTGCGCTCGTATCCCAACCGCCTGCCGCTGTCGGCCGCGGTCGTCGAGCGCATCGCCGCGCACGTCGCGCGCTACGACTTCGACCGCATCTACAGCAACTTCTCATTGCGGATCGAGCGGGATGCCGCGGCCGCCGTGCAGCGCTCGGCACAGCGCCACGCGAGCTGGGTGCGCGGCGAGTTCGACCATCTCACCGGTCCGGGCTGACGCGGATCATCCTCCCGGACGACGCGCATGCATCGCCCGGCGGATGCGCACGCGCGCACGCGCGTGAGTGAATGGAGACATGCAGAACCCGCTCATGCCAGGTGCGCGCGCAGGTACCGACCGGTGACGCTCTGCGGGTCGGCGGCGACCTCGGTCGGCGAGCCGGTCGCGACGATGCGCCCGCCCTCCTCGCCGCCGCCCGGCCCCATGTCGATGAGGTGGTCGGCGTTCGCGATCACGTCGAGGTCGTGCTCGATGACCACGACCGTCGCGCCGCGATCGAGCAGCCGCTGCAGCACGCCGATGAGCACCCGCACGTCGAGCGGATGCAGACCGACCGTCGGCTCATCGAAGACGAACAGCGTGTGCTCCTGCGGGCGCCCGAGCTCGGAGACGAGCTTGAGCCGCTGCGCCTCGCCGCCCGACAGCGACGGTGTGGCCTCGTTCAGCGTGAGGTAGCCGAGGCCGACGTCGCGCAGCGCCTCGAGCCGGGTGCGCACGGCCTTGAGGTGCCCGGTGTGCTCGACGGCCTCGGACACCGTCATGGCCAGCAGTTCGGGCAGCGCGAGGCCCTCGGCGCCGTCGCCCGCACGACGCCGATACTGCTGCGCGGCCGGGGCGTAGCGCCGCCCTTCGCAGGCCGGGCACTCGATCGTCACGTCGGGCAGGAACTGCACGTCGAGCGTGATCTCGCCGGTCCCCTCGCAGCGCGGACACCGCAGCGAACCGGTGTTGTACGAGAAGTCCGAGGCCGTCAGGCCGTCGCGCACGGCCTCGTCGAGCCGGGCATAGGCGCGCCGCAGGTCGTCGAGCACACCCGAGTACGTGGCGACGGTGGATCTCACGTTGATGCCGATGGGAGTGGCATCCACCACGTCCGTCTTCTCGATGCCTCCTGGGGACAAGGACACCACGTGGGCGGGAAGCTGCCCGGTGTTCTCTGCCTGCAACGCGGGCACGAGGCTCTCGAGCACGAGCGTGCTCTTGCCCGAGCCCGAGACCCCGGTCACGACCGTCAGCCGGCCGACAGGGATCTCGACGTCGAGCGCGTGGACGGTGTGCAGCGGCCGCGTGCGCAACCGGATCGCTCCGCGATCGAACACGCTCTCCGCCGGCTCGCGCACGGCCACGCGCTCGCGGCCGGTGAGGAATCCGCCGATGAGCGACGCCGGATCGGCACCGATCTCGCCGACGGTGCCCGTGGCGATCACGGTTCCGCCCTCGCGCCCGGGGCCGGGCCCGATCTCGATGAGGTGGTCGACGCCGCGCAGCACGAGCGGGTCGTGGTCGACCAGGACCACCGAGTTTCCCTCCGCGCGCAGGTCGTCGAGCACGCCCTGCAGTCCGGTGATGTTCGAGGGGTGCAGGCCGATCGAGGGCTCGTCGAGCACGTACAGCACCCCGGTGGTCTCGTTGCGCACCGAGCGTGCGAGCTGCACCCGCTGCCGCTCACCCGTCGACAGCGTCGCGCTCGCGCGGTCGAGCGTGAGGTAGCCGAGGCCGAGGTCGAGCAGGCGACGCGTCATGCCGAGCAGTGTGCGGATGAGCACGTCGGCCATCGGATGCATCTCGGGTGGGAGCGTGGTCGTGACGGTGGGCGCCCACGCGGCGACCGCGCTGAGGGTCTGGGCCGTGGCATCCGCCAGATTCATGTCGCCGATCCGCGGGGCGCGCGCCGCCGGTGAGAGCCGTGTGCCGCCGCAGGCCGGGCACGTGCGCTCGGTGAGGAAGCGGCTGACGCGGGCGAGGCGCTTCTCGTCGACGGCGCGCTTGAGCTCCTCGGTCACGGTCAGCCGCGCGTTGCGGAACGTGAAGTCGAGGTCGTGCACGCCCTTCTTCGACGTGACCGTGATGTGCTTCTTCTCCTCGGGGCCGCCGAGGATGATCTGCTTCTCGCGGTCGGTCAGCTCGCGCCACGGCACGTCGATGCGCACACCGAACTCGCGCGCGATGAGCGGCTGCACATTGAACCCGAACATCTGCCACGGGATGACCGCGCCGTCTTCGATGCTCATGTCGGGATCACGGATGAGCGCAGCGTCGTTCACATCGCGCACGGTGCCCGTGCCCGAGCATTCCGGACACGCACCGGCCGAGTTGAACGCAAGCGCTTCCGCACCGGGAGCGGAGAAGTGGATGCCGCAGACCGGGCACTCGAGCGGTTCCTCTGCCGCGACGGCCAGGGTGGGTGGATTCCGGTGCCCATTGGGGCAGACGTGCGATGCCAGGCGCGAGAACATGAGGCGCAGCACGTTCAGCAGCTCGGTCGACGTGCCGAACGTCGACCGCACGCCGGGCACGCCCGGCCGCTGGCGCAGCGCGAGGGCTGCCGGCACATGTGTGACGCGCTCGACGGCGGCGCGCGGCGCCTGGCTCATGCGCCGACGCGTGTAGGTGGAAAGCGCCTCGAGGTAGCGGCGCGAGCCCTCGGCGTAGAGCACGCCCATCGCGAGCGACGACTTGCCCGAGCCGGAGACGCCGGCGATGCCCACGAGCTGCTCGAGCGGAACGTCCACGTCGATGTCGCGCAGGTTGTGCACGCGCGCTCCGCGCACCTCGATCGCACGGGGGTCGGTCATGGGTCAACGGTACGGGGTGGGTGCGACAACGCGGCGTGGGGCGTCGAGGTAGGCGCCCCAGGGTCGGACCGACGCGTTCACCGACTGCCCGCGGACGGGCCGAGCGCCGCGCGGCCCGCGTCGGTCATGCGTCCGGCTTCTTCGAGCTCGGCCGCGATCCGTCGGTTCCGTTCGGATGCCGTCCCGCGCACCCGTCGGGGCGAGAAGCGTTGGAGGTAGGACTGTGCGTCGTAGGCGTGGCGGGTGCTCTCACTCCACCCGAAGGCGATGCCTTCGACGAGCAGATCGCGGAATGTCACACTCCGCCGCGACGACGTCGCACGCTGCAGCCTGACCCAGACGCCAGGATGAGCGGCGCCCGCCTCTTCGAGCCACATCCGCAGTCGGGTGGGGTCTTCGAACGCGACGACCTCGAGGCCCTCGTGCACTTCGCTCATGCGGCAAGTATCGCGACGGGCACCGACATCCACCCCCATCCGCGCGGGCGCTCACGCCTCCGGGATGACGAGGCCCGTGCTCATCGGGTCGCGCAGGTCGGGGTCGGGCCCTGACCGCACCCCGGTGTCGAGCGCGTCGATGCGGGCGAGCTCGTCCGCGCTGAGCACGATGTCGAACACGTCGAAGTTCTCGGAGATCCGCGCAGGGTTCACCGACTTGGGGATGGCCGAGCGCCCCTGCTGCACATGCCAGCGCAGCATCACCTGGGCGGGGGTCTTGCCGTGGCGCTCGGCGATCTCGCCGATCACCGGATCGGTGAGGGTGGTGCGGCCATCCTCGCGCCCCCAGCCGGGGTAGAACGTGATGCCGCCGATCGGAGACCACGCCTGCGTCACGATGCCCAGCGCCGCGTTCGCCTCCTGCACGGCATGCTGAGCGAAGTACGGATGCACCTCGACCTGATTGATCGAGGGCACGACCTCGGTGCGCTCGCGCAGCGCGGCGAGATGGGCGGGCATGAAGTTGCTCACGCCGATCGCCCGCACGCGCCCCTCGGCGAGCAGGCTCTCCAAGCCCTTGTATGCGGCGATCGTGGCGTCGAAGTGCATCGGGGCGGGCTGGTGCAGGATCAGCAGGTCGAGCTGCTCGACGCCGAGCTTGCCCGCAGCCTTCTCGAACGCATGCCGCGTCTCGTCATAGCCGTAGTCGGTGGCCCATACCTTCGTCTCGATGAAGACCTCGGAGCGGTCCAGGCCGGACCGACGGATCCCCTCGCCGACCTGGCGCTCATTGCCGTAGGCGGCCGCGGTGTCGATGTGCCGGTAGCCGACCCGCAGCGCCTCGGCGACGGCGGCGGCTGTCTGCTCGGGCGGCGATTGGAAGACACCCAGGCCCAGTGCGGGCATCTCGACGTGGTTGTTCAGCGTGATCGTGGGAACACTCATGTCGTCAGCGTAGGGAAGCCGAAGCGCCCGCCGGGAGGGCCTGACGGTACCCCTCAGCTGCGGGAACCGCGGGGGTCGCGCACGGTTCGCGGGCGGGATGCCGCGACCGCCGGATCCGCGCGATGAGGGGTCTCACCAGAGCCTCCCTCCCACGGGCGGGCCGGTGCACAGTGGAGACATCGGCTTCCCCGAGCCGAAGAGACGAGGCGGACAGATGACGTGGACAGACGAGGAACTCGACGCGATCGGCGCCGCGGGCGAGTTGACGATCGCCACCGAGCGCGCCGACGGAACGACGCGCACACCGGTGCCGATCTGGGTCGTGCGCGTGGGCGATGAGATCTTCGTGCGCTCGTGGAAGGGTTCCGGCGGCGCCTGGTTCCGTCAGGCGACGCGGCTCCCGCGCGCCCGCATCCAGGCGGGCGGCGTGGACAGGGCAGTGCACCTCACGGCGACCGACCCCGCGCTGCGCGCGAGCATCGACCGGGCGTACTACGACAAGTACGGCCGAGGCCCGTACGTCGACGCGATGGTGACGGACAGCGCCGCCGCATCCACCCTCACGCTCGCTCCGTGACCACAGACCGAGAAACGTCGGAAGCCCCCGACAAGCGGGGGCTTCCGACGTTCAGTGGACCTAGGGGGATTCGAACCCCCGACCTCTTCATTGCGAACGAAGCGCGCTACCAACTGCGCCATAGGCCCGTGAACCTCAGAAAGATTATCACGTCCGCGGACGTGCTCCTAACCGAGGGCACCGGCGTCAGGCCGGCGTGACGGTGGTCGTCATCACCAGTGACTGCGGATCCGGAAGGGCCAACGTCACCTGCACCAACGCGAACTCGGAGAGGGATGCCGCATGCGTGCCGCCGCACAGGAATCCCACCGTCGCCTCGGGCAGATCACACTCCCATCGGCGGCGATCGACGATCGTTGTGCCCTCGGTGACGACCCGGCTGACGGCATCCGTCGCCGTCCACTCAGCGAGCTGGGCATTGATCCGATCCTGCCGGTCGGCGAGCTCGGCAGCGAACGTCTCGGAGTCGAAGCCGGCCTTGCGCAGGCTCTTGCCGAGCCGGTACTCGTCGACGCTGCCGTCGGGATGGATGCTGCTCGACTGGTTCGCGCGCGCCTCGAAGTTCGGGTGGCCGAGAGGATCGGTGCCGGGGTCTTTGCGCCACAGATCGGCCAGCGCCGCGTCGAGCGCCAGCGAGGAGAGGTGGCACGCGGTGTGACCGCGGCTGAGGGCGGCGCGGCGTGCGGCATCCACCTCCGCCGTCACGGTCGCGCCCTCGGCGAGCCAGGCGGGCGTGGGCTCTGCGAGCCGGTGGCCGACGAGCCAGGTCCACCCCTCGGTGCCGCGCTTGACCGGGATGTCGCGGCCCGTGAACAGCGTGCCGTCGGTGTCTTCGGCGGCCATGACGGCCTCGACGACCTCGACCTCGTGACCGGCCGCACGCAACACGCCGGCGTCGCCGGGCTGGTCTGGCCACGTGTGGTCGACGGGGTGGAACGGCGTGGTGTCGAGGATCACGACGTCGCCGGCGACGCGGGTGACCGTCGCCTCTCCCGTGGTGGCTCCGGAGGGGAAGGTGACGACGGTGTCGGGCATGAGACTCCTTGTGGGTGTGCGGATGTCAGGCTATCAACCGATGTCGTAGACCCCGTCTACGGTGGGGTGACCTGCTCTGAGGAGGAATCATGGTCACGCTCGGCAACATCGTGTTCTACGCGGAGGATCCGCCCGCGCTGGCGCGCTTCTGGTCGGATGTGTTCGGCTACCCGTACCAGGAGTTCGACGGCGATCTGAAGGCGCAACTGCTGGCGTCGGGTCTCACCGAGGCCGACCTGGGGAACCGCGGCCTGGTCGAAGACCCTGAGGGCGTCGGGCCGCGCATGTTCTTTCACCACGCCGACGGGCCGAAGGCGGGGCGCAACCGCATCCATCTCGATGTCACCGTGCCGCATGAAGGGCCCGGCACGCGGCTGGAGCAGCTCGACGCCGAGAAGGACCGCCTCGTCGCGCTCGGCGCATCGGTGGTGCGGCTGGTCGACCAGCAGTGGGGCCCGTGGCCCGAGCTGTACTACCAGCTGCGCGACCCCGAGGGCAACGAGTTCTGCCTGCAGTGAGGTGCGGACCGGCCCGCCAGACCGGCGAACGCGGCGAGACCGACGAGCGCCACCAGACCGGCCAGCGCCGCCAGACGAGCGAGCACCGCCCCGCTCAGGCCGTGACGACCTGCGCGGCGCCGAGGGCGGCATCCGGCCCCATCTCGGCCGCGATGCGATTCGCCTCGGCGATGAGGGTCTCGACGATCTCCGACTCGGGCACCGTGCGGATCACCTGGCCCTTCACGAAGATCTGCCCCTTGCCGTTGCCGGATGCCACGCCCAGGTCGGCCTCGCGGGCCTCGCCGGGTCCGTTCACAACGCATCCCATGACGGCCACGCGCAACGGCACCGTGAGGTCTTTGAGCCCCTCGGTCACGGACTCGGCGAGCGTGTACACATCGACCTGCGCGCGCCCGCACGACGGGCACGACACGATCTCGAGCGTCCGCTCGCGCAGCCCCAGCGACTGCAGGATCTGCAGGCCGACCTTGACCTCTTCGACCGGCGGTGCCGACAGCGACACCCGGATCGTGTCGCCGATCCCCTCGCCGAGCAGAATGCCGAACGCCGTCGCCGACTTGACCGTGCCCTGCAGCGCCGGCCCTGCCTCGGTCACGCCGAGGTGCAGCGGCCAGTCGCCACGCTCGGCCAGCAGCCGGTATGCCTTGACCATGACCACCGGGTCGTGATGCTTGACGGAGATCTTGAAGTCGTGGAAATCGTGCTCCTCGAACAGCGAGGCCTCCCACACCGCGCTCTCCACGAGCGCCTCGGGAGTGGCCGTGCCGTACTTCTCGAGCAGCCTCTTGTCGAGCGATCCGGCGTTCACGCCGATGCGCAGTGAGACGCCGGCATCCTTCGCCGCCTTCGCGATCTCGCCGACCTTGTCGTCGAACTGCCGGATGTTGCCGGGGTTCACGCGCACCGCGCCGCAGCCGGCATCGATCGCCTGGAACACGTACTTCGGCTGGAAGTGAATGTCGGCGATCACCGGGATCCGGCTCTTGCGCGCAATGATCGGCAGGGCGTCGGCGTCGTCCTGACTGGGCACCGCGACGCGCACGATGTCGCAGCCGGCGGCGGTCAGCTCGGCGATCTGCTGCAGCGTCGCATTGATGTCGGTCGTGGGCGTCGTCGTCATCGACTGCACGGTGACCGGGGCGTCTCCCCCGACGAGCACATCGCCCACATGGATCTGCCTGCTCTTGCGGCGCGGCGAGAGCACGGCCGGCACATGCGGCATCCCGAGGTTCACAGCTGGCATCCGCCCAGCCTACGCCGCGCAGCATCCCCCGTTCCCTGACGTCACACGTGCACGCCCGTGGCGCGCACTGTGGTAGTTTCACCCCATGTTCGCGAACACCTCCTGGTGGCCCACCCGCTGAGGCGGTGTGTTCGCGTACGATCCCACGACCGCCCCGACGGGCGGTCTTTTCGTTGGCCGTCCTCCCCTCATGAAAGGCCGGCGATGACACCGACCGACGTGCCCGCCCTCCTGGCCGCGCTGCGCGAGCAGCCCTTCGCGCTCCTGGCGCGCGACCCCGACACCGTCGAAGTGCTCACCGGCGAGGTCGTCGACGTCGACCTGCTCGCCGACATCCCACTGGTGGATGCCGCGGGCACCGCCCGCGAGGTGCTGGCGCTCGTCCCGTTCCGCCAGGTGCGCGAGCGCGGGTTCGCCTGCCATGACGACGACGCGCCGCTGCGGTGCCTGGTCGTCGACCGGCACCAGGCGCTCCCCCGCGCCGACGTCGTCACGGCCCTGCCGACGGCGGCTGTGCCGCTGGGAGACGCCGGCTTCGACATCCCCGACGACGACTACGCCGAGACGGTGCGCACCGTCATCCGCGATGAGATCGGGCGCGGCGAGGGCGCGAACTTCGTGATCCGCCGCGACTTCACCGCCGAGGTCACCACCGACTCGCACACGGCCGCCCTCACCTGGTTCCGGGCCCTTCTCGAGCACGAGCGCGGCGCCTACTGGACGTTCCTCATCTCCACGCCGGGGCACATCGCCGTCGGCGCGAGCCCCGAAGCGCACGTGAGCGCCCAGGACGGCGTGGTCACCATGAATCCGATCTCGGGCACGTTCCGGCATCCCGCCGGCGGCGCCACCGTCGCGACGCTGCGCGAGTTCCTCAGCTCGACGAAGGAGACCGAAGAGCTCTTCATGGTCGTCGACGAAGAGCTCAAGATGATGAGCGCCGTCTGCTCCGACGGCGGCCGCATCACAGGCCCGCACCTCAAGGAGATGTCGCGCCTCACGCACACCGAGTACGTGCTGCGCGGCCGCAGCCGGCTCGACCCCCGCGACATCCTGCGCGAGACGATGTTCGCGCCCACCGTGACCGGCTCGCCCATGCAGAACGCGTGCACGGTCATCACCCGGCACGAGCAGACCCCGCGCGGCTACTACTCGGGCGTCGCCGCCCTGTTCACCCCGCGCGAGACGCTGACCGTCGACGACGCCACGCACGACCTCGACGCGCCCATCCTCATCCGCACTGCGTACCTGGAGGACGGCCGCCTGCGCGTGCCGGTCGGCGCCACGCTCGTGCGCCACTCCGACCCGTACGGCGAGGTCAGCGAAACCCACGGCAAGGCGGCCGGAGTCCTCGGCGCGATCGGCGCCGTCGAACGCGACCTGAAGGCCGAAGCCGCCGACGACGACCAGCCCGCCGCCCCGCGCCGCCTGCTGGCCGACGACCCCGAGATCGCGGAGCAGCTGGCGTCGCGCAACGCGCGCCTGGCCCCGTTCTGGCTGACTCCGCAGGGCACCGACGCCGACACGCCGTTCGCCGGACGCAGCGCGCTCGTCGTCGACGCCGAGGACCGCTTCACCACGATGCTCGCGCACCAGCTGCGCCACCTCGGGCTCGAGGTGCGGATCGTGGGGTGGGATGCCGCCACCGACGCCGAGGTCGACGTCGCCGATCTGGTGGTCGCCGGTCCCGGCCCGGGCGATCCGCGCGACACGTCCAGCCCGCGCATCGCACGCATGCGCGAGGTCGTCGCCCGACGCCGTGCGGCCGGCGCGCCGCTGCTGGCCGTGTGCCTGAGCCATCAGATCCTCGCGGACACGCTCGGCATCGACCTGCAGCCGCTCGCACAGCCGCATCAGGGGCTGCAGAAGACCATCGACGTGTTCGGCGAGCAGGCCTCGATCGGCTTCTACAACACGTTCACCGCGCACGTCGCACCCGGCACGACGACGGTGGACGGCGTGGAAGTGGCCGCCGACGACACCGGCGACGTGCACGCATTGCGCGGCGCCCACGTCGCTTCGGTGCAGGGACACCTCGAGTCGATCCTGTCGCGCGACGGCATGCGCACGCTCGAGCGGCTGGTCGCCCACGCGATAGCTCGTTGAGCGAGGGCCGAAGGGCCCGAAACGCCGCTACTGCCCGAGCAGCGAGATCGGGTTGACCAGGTCGGCGAGGATGAGGATGCCGCCCATCACCACGAGCGCGATCACGACGATGAACGTGACGGGCACCAGCCGGGTGGCGTCCACCGGCTTGGGCGGCGGGCGCCGGAACAGCTTCGACCACGCCCGCTTCGCGCCGTCCCACAGCGCGACGACGACGTGACCGCCGTCCAGCGGCAGCAACGGCACCAGGTTGAAGACGAACAGCGAGACGTTCAGCGACCCCAGCAGCAGCAGGAAGAACGACACGCGGTCGAGGATCGGCGCACTCGACGACGCCGCCTCGCCGGCCAGCACGCCCACGCCCACGGGCGAGAGCGGGCTGTTGGGGTCGCGCTCTCCGCCGGTGACCATCGAGTGCACGACGCCGTAGAGCTTCTGCGGCAGCTGCACGATGATCTCGGCGACCGCGCCGACGTTCTGGCCGGTCATCTGCACACCCGACCAGATCGGCTGGTGCACATACGCGACCTTCGATGTGATGCCCGCGAAGCCGACCGTCTGCCCGTTCACCTCGCGCGCCGCGGGCGTCAGTGTGAGCGTCTTCTCGACACCGTCGCGGCGCACCACGACGGGGATCGCCGTGTCGGCCGACTTCTGGATGAGCGCCGACGCCTCGGCGAACGTGTCGACGGGGGTGCCGTCGACCGAGACGATCTCGTCGCCCGCTTCGAAGCCCGCCTCGCTCGCCGGTGAGGCGGGGTCGGATGCCGCGCACGAGGTCGCGGTCGTGTCGGCGGGCAGGCACTGGCTGACCTGGGCGACCGTGGTGGTCGCGGTCTGCACGCCGATACCCGACAGCGCGATCGTGAACAGCACGGCCGCGAGCACGAGGTTCATGATCGGCCCACCGAGCATGATGATCACGCGCTTGTAGACCGGCAGCCGGTAGAACACCCGGGCGTCGTCATCGCCCTCGAGCGTCTCGTCGTTGGCGGCGCGGGCATCCTGCACCATCGTCGCGAAGAAACCGCCGCCGGCGCGTCCGCCGCGCGCGGCCTCCTTCGGAGAGGGCGGATACATGCCCGCCATCGAGATGTAGCCGCCGAGCGGAATCGCCTTGAATCCGTATTCGGTCTCGCCCTGGCGCTTCGACCAGATCGTGGGGCCGAACCCGATCATGTACTGGCCGACGCGCACGCCGAACTTCTTCGCGGGCAGCAGGTGGCCCATCTCGTGCAGGGCGATCGAGACGGCAAGACCCACGAGCATCAGGACGATGCCGATGACGAAGGCGAGGACGGTCACGGTCCCACAGGCTACCGGGAGCGGCTTTGAGTCTGCCGTGACGTCTACGCTGGAGGCGTGGATCCACACGCCGACCGCCGAGTGCGCGCGCTGCGCGGCGTCGTCGCGTCGGCGGTGACGGTGCTGCTGGCGGCCCTCGCCCACACCGTGGCGGGCGGCGACGCACCCGCGCCGCTGCTGCTGGGCGTCGCGGCGATCCTCGCCGCTCCCCCGGCGGTGGCCCTCGTCGGCAAACGCCCGTCGGCGCTGCGCACCACCGCGGCGGTGCTCGTCGCACAGCTCGTCTTCCACGGCGTGTTCCTGCTCTTCGGCAGCGGCGCGACGACATCGTTCACCGGCGGCGACCACACCCACATGGCCGGTCACATGGTGATGACCGGCGCGCCCGTCATCGCGCAGGACCCGATGTCGTTCGCGCACCTCGTGACGGCGGTCGTCACGGTCGCCATGCTGCATCGTGGCGAGTGGATGCTGCGCGCAGCGGGCCGCGGCATCCATCGTCTCCTCCCCCTGCGCGTCGTGCGTCCCCCGCACCCACTGACCGTCCGCCGCGTGCGGGCGGTGTTCCGCGCACCGGTCCCGCGGGCTGTACTGCTCGTGGCCGACATCGGGCGTCGTGGGCCGCCGCGGGCGGCCTGACCATCTCCCCGCGGTTCCGCACCTCGTGCGGTCGCCCTTCGGCGACCCGTCGTGCGGCCGCACCCTCGCGCGCACGCGCGCACAGACACGAAAGAGAACCCATGACCCGCACCCATCTGCCCACCCGCATCGCGCTCGGCGTCGCGGCCGGGGCCGTCCTCGCCGTCGGCGTACCGCTGGCGGCCTCGGCCCACGTCGAGGTCGATCCCACCGACGCGCCAGCCGGGGCCACGACGCCGCTGACCTTCGGCTTCCACCACGGCTGCGACGATTCGCCCACAACCTCGCTGACCATCACGATCCCCGACGGCGTGGGCAACGCGACCCCCGTCTACCAGGGCGGCTGGACGATCGACCGCACGCTCGGCGACGACGGCACGCCCACCTCGATCACGTTCACGGCCGACGCGCCGATCGAGTCGGGGGTCGCCGCGTCTGTGGGAGTGGACGTGCTGTTCGACACCTCCGCGAAGGGCGAGACCATCGCGTTCCCCGTCGAGCAGAAGTGCGTGGTCGGGTCGACCTCGTGGAGTCAGATCCCGAAGCAGGGGCAGACCCGCGACGACCTCGACAACCCCGCGCCGGCGGTGACGATCGGTGCCGCACTGGCCACCGACGACGGCGACGGCACGACCGCCGCGACGACCGACGAGGCGAAGGCCGATCCCGTGGCGCGCTGGCTGGCCGGCGGCGGGCTCGTCGCGGGCGTCGCCGCGCTGGTCCTGGCCGGGCTGGGGCTGCGGCGGCGGTCCGTCAAGAACTGACCGTCGCGCTCGCCCCGTCGCGGTGTGCGCCGCGGCGGGGCGAGCGGGCCGGACCGTCGGGGCCTTCTCAGTAATGAGAAGATAGAGCGGCCATGATCGACGCCTCTGCTGCAGCATCCAATCTGCCTCCCGTGCTCCGTCCCGAGCACCCTCCCGTCCGCTCGCTCGCCGAACTCGCTGACCGCGTCGGAGGCGAGGTCCGCGGGGATGCCGCCGGCGTCACCCTCACCGGTGTCACCCTCGCCACCGCCGATCTGCGCGCGGGCGAGGCGTTCGTCGCCATCCGCGGCGTGAATCGGCACGGCGCCGAGTTCGCCGCCGCCGCTGCCGCGAAGGGCGCCGTCGCCGTGATCACCGACGCCGAGGGCGCCGACGCCGCTGCCGATGCAGGACTGCCGATCGTCGTCGTCGACGATCCGCGCTCACGGCTGGGCGAGCTGTCGGCGTGGGTCTACGGCACCGGCGCCGACGACGAGCTGCCGCTGCTGCTCGGGACGACCGGCACCAACGGCAAGACGAGCGTGTCGCACATCCTCGAGGGCATCCTCGACCAGCTCGGCGTCGTGACCGGCCTGTCGTCGACCGCCGAACGGCACATCGCGGGCGAGGTCATCGTGTCGCGGCTCACGACCCCCGAGGCGTCCGAGTTCCATGCCCTGCTGGCGCTCATGCGCGAGCGCGGTGTCGAGGCCGTCGCCGTCGAGGTGAGCGCCCAGGCGCTGAGCCGGCACCGCGTCGACGGGCTGATGTTCGACGTCGCGGCGTTCACGAACCTCAGCCACGACCACCTCGACGACTACGCCGACATGCACGAATACTTCGAGGCGAAGTTGCCGCTGTTCCGGCCCGACCGGTCGCGGCGTGCGGTGATCTGCCTCGATTCGGCGGCGGGGGCGGATGTCGCGGCCCGCTGCGAGGTGCCCTACGAGACGATCATCACCCCGGCGATCGCCGTCGACCCCGACGCGGACGCCGACTGGCGCGTCGACATCGTCGAAGAGCGCCAGACCGGCACGCGCTTCACGCTCACCGCGCGCGACGGCCGGTCGCTGACCACCATCGTGCCGACGATCGGGCGGCACATGGCCGCCAACGCCGGGCTTGCGATCGTCATGGCACTGCAGGCGGGCAACACCTGGGAGCGTCTGGTCGCCGCCCTGGACGGCGAGCGGATCGAGGCGTACCTGCCCGGGCGCACGCAGCTGGTGTCGGGCCCCGAGGGGCCGGCGATCTACGTCGACTTCGGGCACTCCCCCGACGCGTTCGAGAAGACCTTGGCCGCCGTACGCCGCGTCACGCCCGGCAAGGTCGTGATGCTGTTCGGCGCCGACGGCGACCGTGACGCCTCCAAGCGCTACGACATGGCGCGCACCGCGGTGGAGGGCAGCGACATCCTCGTGGTGACCGACCACCACCCGCGCTTCGAGGACCCCGATGCGATCCGCGCGACGCTCGTCGCCGGGGCGCGGAAGGCGCGGCCCGATGCCGAGATCCACGAGTTCACGCCGCCCGAGCGCGCCATCCGCGAGACGGTGAAGCTCGTCGGTGACGGCGACGCGGTGCTCTGGGCGGGGCCCGGGCACCAGGACTACCGCGACATCCGCGGACGCCGCGCGCCCTACTCGGCCCGCGAGCTCTCGCGCCGCGCGCTGCGCGACGCCGGCTGGAGCGTGCCCGACCCGGTGTGGCCGGTGCCGTACCCCGAGGACTCGACCCCGGCGTCCGACCCCGAGCGTCCCGCCTGAGGCGCGCGCACGCCGGCGGCTGAGCCCTTTCGTTCAGCAGTCAGTTCCGACGGGTCTCCCGTCGTCGCGCTTGCAGAAGCTGACTGCTGAGCAGGTGGACCCCCAGTTCAGCAGTCAGTTGTGACCGGTCGGGCGCCCGAACGGCCGCAGAACGCGACTGCTGAACATGGGATGCCGCGGGCCTCGGCATCCGCCTCACCCGCTGTCGAGCAAGCACTTCCTGACGACGTACTGACCCGTCGGCTCAGCGCTCCGCGACGATCGCGCGGTCGGCGGCATCCCGCGCCCACCGCTCCGCCTCGGCCAGCGTCTCGCGATCGACCGCGTCGGGCGCCTCGTGCGCATCGACGACACGGGCGATCGTGTCGACGATGCCCGTGAACGGCAGACGCCCGTCGTGGAAGGCGTCGACGGCCTGCTCGTTGGCGGCGTTGAACACCGCAGGGTAGGTGCCACCGGCACGCCCCACGCGCTTGGCGAGGGCTACGGCGGGAAAGGCCTCGCCGTCGAGCGGTTCGAAAGACCAGGTGGATGCCGCGGTCCAGTCCAACGGCCGGCCGACACCGCCCACGCGATGAGGCCAGTCGAGCCCGAGCGAGATCGGCAGCCGCATGTCGGGCGGTGAGGCCTGCGCGATCGTCGACCCGTCGACGAACTCCACCATGGAGTGGACGATCGACTGTGGATGCACGACCACGTCGATGCGCTCATAGGGCACGTCGAACAGCAGGTGCGCCTCGATGACCTCGAGTCCCTTGTTCACCAGGGTCGCGGAGTTCGTCGTGACGACCCGGCCCATGTCCCAGGTGGGGTGCGCCAGCGCCTGCGCGGGCGTGACATCGGCGAGCTCGTCGCGGGTGCGTCCGCGGAACGGACCGCCCGAGGCCGTCAGCACGAGGCGCCGCACCTCGGCGTGCGTGCCGGCGCTCAGCGCCTGCGCGATCGCGGAGTGCTCGGAATCGACCGGAACGATCTGGCCAGGCGCCGCCAGGTCGGTGACGAGCCGGCCGCCGACGATGAGCGATTCCTTGTTGGCCAGGGCCAGGGTCCGGCCCGCCTCGAGCGCCGCGAGCGTCGGACCGAGGCCGACCGATCCGGTGATGCCGTTGAGCACGACGTCGGCGTCCACGTCGCGCACCAGCTGCTCGGCCTCGGCCGCTCCCAGCGCGGTGTGGGCGACGCCGAACTGCGCGGCCTGGGCGGCCACGGCATCCCGATTCGTCCCGGCGGCGAGCCCCACCACCTCGAACCTCTCCGGGTTCGCCCGGATCACGTCGAGGGCCTGCGTGCCGATGGAGCCGGTGGAGCCGAGGATCACGACGCGACGCATTCCCCCACCTTACGGCCGCGACGGGCGGGCATCACCGCACCCGATACACTCACCGAAGCGAAAGGGGTCCGATGCCAGCACCCGCGGTCAGCGTCGTCGTACCGGTGTACAACCCGGGCCCGTTCATCCGGCCGCTGCTGGACTGCCTCGACGCACAGGTGCCCGTCGACGACGGCTTCGAGGCCGTCCTCGTGGACGACGGCTGCACCGACGGCACCGCGACGATGCTGGATCGGTGGTGCGCCGCGCGCGAGTGGGCGCAGGTCATCCACCAGCCGAACTCCGGCTGGCCGAGCAGGCCGCGCAATGTCGGGATCGGCGTCGCACGCGGCGAGTTCGTGTTCCTCGTCGACCAGGACGACCGGCTCGCCGACGATGCGCTCGCGCTCATGGTGCGATTCGCCCGGGAGAACGACAGCGACGTGATCCTCGGCCGCATGGTCAGCGTCGGGCGCAAGGTGCCCGCCCGCGTGTTCGCGCACACCGTGGCCGACGCCCGGCCGCCGAAGGTGCCGCTGCAGGACAGCATGACCCCGCACGCCATGTTCCGGCGGTCGTTCCTGGACGAGCAGGGCCTGCGGTTCGACGAGCGGGCCCGTCGCCTCGAGGATCACCTCTTCCTCACCGCGGCGTACACCCGCGCACGGCACGTGTCGATCTACGCCGACGACCCGATCTACCTGCACGTCGCGCGCTCGGACGGCGGCGGAGCCGGGTACGTGTCGTACGACCCCCACGAGTACTACCGCGATCTGAGCCGCGCGATCCGCATGATGCTCGACGCCGTTCCGCCCGGCGCGGAGCGCGACGCGTATCTGGGCCGCTGGGTGCGTCGCGAGCTCACCGGACGGCTGTCGTCGGATGCCGTGCGGTGGCTGCCTCGGGAACGGCGGGACGCCTTCTTCCACGAGATCGCCGACACCCTGCGCACCGTGCTGCCGCAGGGCACCGTGCGCCGGCTGCCGGCCACCTGGCGCTGGCCCACCGCGCTCGCGCTGGAGGCGAGCCCCGACGAGTTCCTGCGCGCGGAGGACCGCCTCGCGACCTCGCAGCGCGCGCAGGTCGCAGACCTCGCTCCCGAGGTGCTGTGGGCGCAGGATGTCGCGCCCGACACGCTCGCGCGTGCACGGGCGCATCTGCCCGCCGACGAGAAGCCGCCGGTCACCCGCGCGCCGGTCGGCCGCACGGGGGCGCTGCGCCGGCGTGCGGAGCTGGTCGGGCTGCGCGTGCTCGCGCGCACCGGGCTGCATCGCCGGCTCGTGGCCTGGGGGCGGACGCCCGTCGTGCTCGCCCGGCAGGCATGCGCTGTCGTCGCCCCGGTCGCGGCGGTCGCGGCATCCCTCACCGCCCTCGCCGGAGCGGGCGGCGCCTCGGTCGTGCTCGTCGCGGTGGCAGGTGCCGCCACGGCCCTCCTCGCCGCGCGCTCGACCGCCGGGTGGCCGACGGCCTGCCGGCTCGCACTCGGCCTCATGCCGGCGGCGGTGCTCGCCGTCGGCTCAGGGCCCGGCATCGCCGCGGTCGCCGTCACCGCCGCGCTGGTCGGCGGCGCATGGATCGACGATCACCGCGGGCGCCGGTCCGATGTGCGCGTGCACGCCGGTGCCGCCTGGTGGCGACGGCCGGGGCGCATCGCGGTCACGACGGCCGCCCTCGCGATCGTCGAGATCGCGCTGACGGCCGCGCTGGCCCGGGCTTAGGAAGCCTTCTGCGCGCCGATGATGTCGATCACGAAGACGAGGGTCTGACCGGTCAGGTCGTCGTCGTTGATCTCGCCCTCGCCGTAGGCCGACGACGGCGGCAGGACCGCGACGATCTGCGAACCGACGGTCTCGCCCTCGATCGCCTTGCTGAAGCCGTCGACGACGCCGGTGCCGACCTGCTGCACCGTGAACGGCGTGCTGCCCCAGCTCTTGTCGAAGGTCTTCTTCGAGTTCCAGGAGACGCCGTAGTACTGCACGAGCACCGCGTCGCCCTCGGCGACCTTGACGCCGTCGCCCTTCTTCAGGGTCTCCTTCTCGAACTTCGTGGGCATGTCGCCGCTGGGCAGGGTCACCGAAGGCGTGCCGTCGGTGGCGAGCTTCACGGTCGGGAAGCCGTCCTTCGGGGTCTGCTCCTCGCCCCATGCGGCCTGCGGCACGACCTTGAGCACATCGAGCACGTCGACGGTCGAGGGGTAGTCCTCATCGCCGGGCATGGCGGCGACGACGCGGCTGCCGACGGTCGCACAGCCGAGCACCTGGCCCAGTGTGCTCGATGCCGACACCTGCTGCGGCAGCAGGCTGCCCTCGCTCTGGCCGATGGCGCCGTTCTTCTCGCCCGTCTCGGCGTTGTACTCGGTCAGTGCGAACTGGATGAAGTCGCCGGCCTTGATCTTGTCGCCGTCGCCCTTGGTGACCACGGTGCTCTGCAGGGCGGTCACGTCGAGCGGCTTGTCGAAGCTGACCTTCGCCACGTCGCCCACCTTGCCGCTGACCTTGACCGCCTCGGACGCCTTGCCCGACGCGACCTGCGCCGTGCACAGGTCGGGAGCGGCCGTGGTCGTCGGCGAGCCCGACGCGTCGGGCTCGGACTGCGCCGAGCAGCCGACGAGCGTGAACACGGCCAGAACGGCAGCGGCGGACAGGGCGATGATGGGGCGGGTGCGCACAGAGAACCTCGAGATGTCGGGGACGGACTCTCCATCTTCGCGCACTTTCTCAAGACCAAGCTGAGAATCGGGATGCCCCGGGCATGCCGATCGGGGAATGAGAACGGCTGTACCCTCGATAGGTGACAGAACCGGAGACGTCCGAATCCGACGCACCCACGCCCGCGTCGCCGAACAGCATCGGATTCGCCTACGCACTCGGTCGCTTTCTGCTGACGCCGCTGGCCCGCGTGCTCTACCGCCCGCACATCATCGGCCGCGAGAACGTGCCGCGCACCGGGGCCATGATCTTCGCGAGCAATCACCTGTCGTTCATCGATTCGATCGCGATCCCGGTGGCCGCACCCCGCAACGTCCGCTTCCTCGCGAAGGCGACGTATTTCGAGGGCAAGGGCCTGGGCAACAGGCTCAGCGCGACCTTCTTCACCGCGATGGGGGCGAGCCCGGTGCGGCGCGGGGCAGGGCAGGCGGCGCTGGAGGCGCTCGACCAGCAGAAGCAGCTCCTCGAGCAGGGCGAGGCGATCGCACTGTACCCCGAGGGCACCCGCTCTCTCGACGGCCGCCTCTACAAGGGGCGCACCGGCGTGGCGTTCCTGGCGCTGCAGACCGGCGCCCCGGTCATTCCGGTGGGGCTGACCGGCACCGACAAGATCATGCCGGTGGGGGCGCGGATGCCGCGGCTGAAGCCGCGCGTGACGATCCGCTTCGGCGAGCCGCTCGACGTTACCGCGCACGGGCCGGCGACCTCCGGCCGCGCGCGACGGCTGGCGACCGACGAGATCATCGAGGCGATCCACCGGCTCAGCGGGCAGGAGCTCGCCCACGCCTACAACGAGGTGCCCGCGCAGACGCCGATCGAACGGATCAGGCAGGCTCTCCCGCACGAGCGACGCTGATCTCGGCGGGTTCGACGCGCACCGGGAAGTTCACCGAGTTCGCGATGAAGCACCACTCGTGCGCCTGGTGGTGCGCGGTCAGGGCGGCATCGATCATGGATGCCGCGGCCACCGTCACCCGCGGGCGCAGCACCACCTCGGTGAAAGCTCCCCCGCCCTTGCCGTCCTCGGTCATCAGTGCGGTGGCGTCGTCGGTGTAGCCGGTGATGACGACCCCCACGCCCACGCACGCGTGCAGGTACGAGAGCAGGTGGCATTCGCTGAGCGCCGCCAGCAGCATGTCTTCGGGGTTCCACCGCGACGGGTCGCCGCGGAAGGGCTTGTCGGCCGATGCCGGCAGGTCGGGCTTGCCCTCGCTGCGGAGCGTGACGAGCCGGTCGTAGTCGCGGTACCCGCTGGTTCCGGTGCCCCGGTCGCCGGTCCATTCCGCCTGCACACGGTAGTGATGTTCGCCGAGCATGGCACCAGTGTGGCATGGGTGCGGCGCTAGGCTGGAGGGCGTGTCGCAGACGTTCCCCGCAGCAGCAGCCGTGGAGCTCGCCGTCGTCGAGCGCAGCGGTTTCATCGAGTCCCGGCACGTCGGCGCGGCCATCGTGCTCGGCCCCGACGGAGAGGTGCGCAGCGAGTACGGCGACACGTCCGCGGCCATCCTGCCGCGCTCGAGCCTGAAGCCGCTGCAGGCACTGGCCTGCGTGGCCGCGGGCGCCGAGCTGACCGGCCCGCACCTGGCCGCGGCCACCGCGAGCCACACGGGCACCGACCGGCACGTCGGCCTGGTGCGCGACGTGCTTGAGATGGCGGGGCTGGGCGAAGACGACCTGGGCTGTCCGCCGGCCTGGCCGCAGGACGGCGCGACCCGCGACGAGATGCTGCGCGACCACGGTCAGCCGGCCCGCATCCGCATGAACTGCTCGGGCAAGCATGCCGCCATGCTGCTCGCGTGCCGGCGCACCGGCTGGCCGACCGAGGGCTATCTCGACCCCGAGCACCCGCTGCAGGTGCAGATCCGTGAGCTCGTGGAGCGGATGACGGGCGCGCGCGTCGCGGCGACCGCGGTCGACGGGTGCGGCGCTCCGGTGCACGCGATCACCCTCGCCGGGCTCGCGCGGGCGATCCACCGCATCGCGACCTCATCGTCGACCTCGCCGTTCGCGCTGCACCGCAATGCCGGCGCCCTCGTGCGCGCCGCGCGGGAGAACCCGTGGGTGATCGCCGGTCCCGGGCAGCCCGACACCATCGCGATCGACCGCCTCGGGGTGTTCTCGAAGGGCGGCGCCGAGGGCGTGCACGTGATGAGTGCACCCGACGGCACGACCGTGGCGCTGAAGATGCTCGACGGGTCCGGCCGCGCGACGGCCGCCGTCGCCCTGCGCCTTCTCGAACTGGCGGGGGCCCTCGCCCCCTCAGACGTGTCCGACACCCTGTCACAGCTACCGCTGGCCGTCACGGGCGGCGGACGGGACGTCGGCACGATCCGACCGGCGTTCTAGCGAACCGGCGAGACGCCTGTGCTCCAAAGGTGGAGCGGAGAGGAACGACATGCGCATCAGCGTGCCCACCGAAGTGAAGAACAACGAGTTCCGGGTGGCATTGACGCCGGCCGGAGTGCACGATCTGGTGGCCGCCGGCCACGAGGTCTTCGTGCAGCGCGGTGCGGGTGAGGGCTCGTCCATGCCGGATGAGGAATACGCCGACGCCGGGGCGACGCTGCTCGACGACGCGGCCGAGGTCTGGGCCCGTGCGGAGCTGCTGCTGAAGGTCAAGGAGCCCATCGCGAGCGAGTACGGGTACTTCCGCGATGACCTGGTCCTCTTCACGTACCTGCACCTCGCCGCCGACCGCCCCCTGACCGAGCGCCTGATCGCCGACAAGGTCACCGCCATCGCGTACGAGACCGTGCAGCTGCCCGGCCGCGGCCTGCCGCTGCTCGCGCCGATGAGCGAAGTCGCCGGGCGTCTGGCGCCCATGGTGGGCGCGCACACGCTGATGCGCTCATCCGGCGGACGCGGGCTGCTGATGTCGGGCGTCCCCGGCACGCGTCCCGCCCGGGTGACCGTGATCGGCGGCGGTGTCGCCGGTGCGAACTCCGCGGTGATCGCGGCCGGGATGGGTGCGGACGTCACGGTGTTCGACACCAACGTCGCCCGCCTGCGGCAGCTCGACGATCACTTCCAGGGACGGATCAAGACCGCGGCATCCAATCCTCTCGACCTTGATCGTGCCGTCGTCGACAGCGATCTCGTGATCGGGTCGGTGCTCATCCCGGGATCGAAGGCGCCCAAGCTCGTCACGAACGACATGGTGTCGCGCATGCGGCCGGGATCGGTGCTCGTCGACATCGCCGTCGACCAGGGCGGCTGCTTCGCCGACACCCACCCGACCACGCATGACGACCCGACGTTCACCGTGCACGACACGGTGTTCTACTGCGTCGCCAACATGCCCGGCGCGGTGCCGAACACCTCGACTTCGGCGCTGACGAACGCGACGCTGCCGTACGTCCGGCAGGTGGCCTCGCGCGGCTGGCGCGACGCGATGCGCGCCGACGGGGCGCTGGCCGCGGGTCTGAACACGGTCGACGGCCGGGTGACCAACGCCGGCGTCGCGACCGCGCACGACCTCGACCTCGCTCCGCTCGCCGAGGTGCTCGGATAGGCATCGGCGTCACCCGACGACGACGCGGGCCGCGACACCCGCGTCGTCGATGCGCCACGCCCGTGCACGCCCCGGCAGCACGTACGGCAGCAGCGCGCGGTCGCCGGTGAGCACCCGGTAGTCGGCGGCCGATGCCGCGTCGACCACGAGCTCGCCGTCGGCGCGGATCGTCTGCAGCACCCGCCACGAGCGCTGCCACTGCTCACCGTCGCCGACCACGACGCACGTGCCGCCCGCGACCGGAGCCGTCGGGTCGGCAGCGGCTTCTTCGACCGACAGCGCGCGTGCACCGGCAGCGGTGGCAGCCGCGATCAACCGGCGCTGCGCGACGCCGGCCGCGGCGATGACCGCGGTCGTTCCTGCGCGCGGGGTCCACACCGTGGGGGTGGCGGATACCGCACGCACCTCCGCGCGATCGCGCGACGGCAGGGCGAACTGCACGAGGCGGCCGCCCATGATCCCCCGCCCCGGCGGCAGCCCGTCGCGCCAGTCACGGGCATCGCCGCCCGCTGCGGCGAAGTCGGCACGGGACGCCACCGCCAGGATCGCCCGCTGCGGCAGCAGGTCGAGCAGGCGCCCGACCGCACCGCCGGTGCGCTGCGCCGTGACGACGACCGGCACCCGGGTGGTGTGGATGATGCGCTCGATCCGCTCGGCGAACTCGTGCGCGTACTCGGGCGGGAACCGGGACAGCAGCGCGTCGAGGTCGTCGACGAGCACGGCGCCGCTCGGCGGCGCGGTCTCCAGCGCGCACACGGCGTCCCATGCCGCCTCCGGATCCGCGCCGACACGCACGCACCTGTGACTCTGCGCCGCCACCGCATCGAGCACCGTGGTCCGCCCCGAGCCCGCGCGCCCGACCACACCCAGTCCCCGTCCGTCGAGCACCACCGGCACCTGGCGCTGCGCCTCGGGCTCGTCGGCCAGCCCCAGCACGACCCCGTCGCCGGCCAGCTCGGCCAGCGGCATCAGCTCGGGCAGCGCCGGCAGCCACGGGCGGCGCGGCACCGGTCCCCGTGCGCCCGACACGGCCTCGGCCACCAGCGCCGGAGAGGCCAGCGCGATGCGCACACGGCGTGCCGCGGCATCCTGCCCCCGCTTCACGAGTGCGGTGCCGCGTTCCTCGCGCGCACCGGACAGCGCGGCCGCCTCCGGCCCGCCCAGCAGCGCACGGCTGTCGGCGGGATCGGTCACCCGCAGGCTGATCCGCAGCGGGCAGTTGGCCAGCAGCGCCTCGCGGAACGTGCCGGCCGCACGCTGCGTGCCCAGGATCAGGTGCATGCCCAGCGCCCGCCCGCGCGCGGCGATGTCGGTGAACAGGTCGATCAGATCGGGGTGCGCCGCGCTCAGCGCCGCGAACTCGTCGACGATGATGACCAGTCGCGGCAGATCGGTGCCGGTGATGTCGTGCGCGCCGGCGGCGACGATCGCCGCCTCGCGCCGGCGCAGTTCGGCGCGCAGGCTCTCCAGCGCCCGGGCCGCGCCGCCGGCATCGAGATCGGTGATCACGCCCGTGACATGCGGCAGCCCGGTGAGGGCGTCGAACGCCGTGCCGCCCTTGAAGTCGGCGAGGAGGAACGTCACCCGGTCGGTGGGGTACCGCAGGCACAGCGCCGTGATCCACGTGGTGAGCAGCGCGCTCTTGCCCGACCCGGTGACGCCGGCGACGACGGCGTGCGGACCGTCGGCCACCAGATCGAGTCGGTACGGGATGCCGCGGGCCGCCCCCACCACCACGTCCAGTCCGTCGCCGGCCGCGGGGCTCCGATCGGCGATCTCGGCGAGCGCGACGGTCCCTCCGTGGGCGCCGAAGGCCTCGCGTGCGCGCTCGCGCAGCGCTTCGGCCAGCGCGGCCGCCTGGCCCGCGGAGATCGCCTCGGTGCGCACGGAGGTGTCAACGCCGTCGTGCGTCAGACGGGCCCGATCGAGCCCCGTCAAGGTGAGCACCGCCCCACAGCGCGGTGGGGCGGCCGCCCCGGGCTCGACGAGGACGAGAGCCGCGTCGCCCGGCTCTTCGGCGGCGAGCGCGACCGTCAGCGACGCGCCCGCTTCGGCATGCGGAAGACGCCGCATCCACTCCTCCGTGCCGTCGGCGACCACGCGCACGCGGTCGGGCGGCAGCATCAGGCACAGCTGCAGCACGAGAGCCCGGCGCACCGCCCGCGCGAGCGGTGCCGGGCCCACGACGGCGATGCCGTCGCGCAGCGGAACGCATACCGGTGCGTCGTCGATGACGGCCGCCGTCGCGCGTACGGCGCCGGAGGCGGCATCGTCTCCCCCGCCCTCCACGCGCACCGTGCTCGGCCGCGGGCCGCGGCCCACCACGAGCTGCTCGCCGCGCCCGGCCATCGGGCGCCACACCTGGTCGAGCGCGCCGAGCACATCGGGCATGCGCTGCCACAGACGGGCGCGCTCCACCGCATGCCGCTCGGCCACGGCGGCGCCCACGCGTCGGCGGGCGCGCTCGGCGTCGCGCGCCGCCAGGCGGCGGTGCCGCCGCGCCGCGCGCACGCCGTCGGCCAGCGTCGCCGCGGCGATCAGCGGGCCGAGGGCCGCGAACCACAGCATCATCACGGTGCCGGTCGCCAGCCACAGCCCGACCCCGGCCAGCACGGGCACGACCGAGGCGATCAGCGGCAGCGGGCTGCGGCGCGCGGGCGGCACCGGATCGGGCAGGCGGAGAACGTCGTCGACGACATCGGTCATGCCGTCCAGTCAAGACCGCGGCGCGACCCCGCAGACGGCCGGCCGGCCGATCTGTGGAGAAGTCGCGCTCAGTCGGCGTCTGGGGAGGAACCGGCGGCGCCGTGCACCACGACGTTCACGACGATGACTGTGATGTTGTCGCGTCCGCCGTTCTCGAGCGCGGCATCCATCATCTCCGACACGGCCTCGCCGGGGTCGGCATGCTCGGCGAGGAAGTGCTGGATGCCGTAGTCGGTGAGCTCTTTGGTGAGACCGTCGGAGCACACCACGAACCGGTCGCCGTCGACGAGGTCGAGGCGCACATAGTCGGGCTTGACACTGTCGCTGGGGCCCACGGCGCGTGTGATCACGTTGCCGTAGGGATGGTTCTCGGCCTCTTCGGGGCTCAGCCGGCCCGCGGCGATGAGCTCTTGCACGACCGAGTGGTCGGTCGTGATCTGCACGATCTGCTCGTCGCGCACGAGGTACACGCGCGAGTCGCCGATGTTCAGCGTCACCCAGTGCGGGTCGGTCGCCGCGGCGTCGAAGTAGAAGCCGGTGACCGTCGTGCCGGTGCCGTCGTCGGTGGCCTCGGGGTGTGCGGCGATGTCCTTCACCGCTCGGCCGAGCGCCTTCTCGAGCGCGCGGGGGGTGACGGCGCCCGATTCGGCGATGGGCCGCAGCCGGTCGATCGTGCTCGTCGAGGCGATCTCGCCGCCGATGTGCCCGCCCATGCCGTCCGCGACGACGAACAGCGGGAACTCGGCGAGAACCGCGTCCTGATTGACCTCGCGGCGTTTGCCGACATCGGTCGCCGCGGCCCAGGAGACCTCGAGCGTCCCATCGGCCAGCGCGACCGTGTGTTCTCGTGTGCGCACGTCGGGCACGCCGGATCCTTCCTGGCTGGCAAGGCGCCGCCGGTCGACGACGTTCTCACATACTAATTGACGGCTTCGACACCCGTGTCCAACACGGGCGCCTCGAACTGCGCGTTGTACAGCCGCCAGTATGCCCCGCGGGCCGCCAGCAGCTCGTCGTGCGCGCCCTGCTCGACGATGTGGCCCTCCTCCATCACCAGGATGAGGTCGGCGTCACGGATCGTCGAGAGACGGTGCGCGATCACGAACGAGGTGCGGTCGACGCGCAGGTTCGACATCGCCCGCTGGATGAGCAGCTCGGTGCGGGTGTCGACCGAACTGGTCGCCTCGTCGAGGATGAGGATGCGCGGGTCGGCCAGGAACGCGCGGGCGATCGTGACCAGCTGCCGCTCCCCCACCGACAGGTTCGTGGCCTCGTCGTCGAGCAACGTGTCATACCCGTCGGGCAGCGCGTGCACGAAGCGGTCGACGTAGGCGGCGGTCGCCGCATCCACGATCTCCTCCTCGGTGGCATCCGGGCGACCGTAGGCGATGTTCTCGCGGATCGTGCCCGCGAACAGCCACGTGTCCTGCAGCACCATACCGGTGCGTGCGCGCAGATCGGCGCGCGTCATCGTGCGGGTGTCGACGCCGTCGAGCGTGATGTGCCCGCTGTCGACGTCGTAGAACCGCATGATGAGGTTCACGAGCGTCGTCTTGCCGGCGCCGGTCGGCCCCACGATCGCCACCGTGCTGCCGGGGGTGGCCGACAGCGACAGGTCGGAGATGAGCGGCTTGTCGGGCAGGTACCGGAAGGCCACGTCGTCGAACGCCAGGTGGCTCGCGTCGGCGGGCACGGTCGCGGCGGGCTCGGCGTCGGGCGTCTCCTCGGGCTCGTCGAGCAGCTCGAACACGCGCTCGGCGCTGGCCACACCCGACTGCAGCAGGTTCGCCATGGAGCCCAGCTGGCTCAGCGGCTGGGTGAACTGCCGCGAGTACTGGATGAACGCCTGCACGTCGCCGACCGAGATGAGGCCGCTGGCGATGCGGATGCCGCCGACCACCGCGATCGCGACGTAGACCAGGTTTCCGACGAACATCATCGCCGGCATGATGATGCCCGACACGAACTGCGCGCCGAAGCTGGCCCGGTAGACCGCGTCGTTCTCGGTGCGGAAGCCCTCCTCGACCTCGCGCTGGTGACCGTAGACCTTCACGATGGCGTGGCCGGAGAAGGTCTCCTCCACACGCGCGTTGAGGACGCCAGTGGCCGCCCACTGCGCGATGAACAGCTTCTGCGAGCGCCGGGCGACGAGCACCGTCACCAGGATCGTGATCGGGATCGCCACCAGGGCGATGATCGCGAGCACCCACGAGATCGAGAACATCATCACGAGGACGCCCACCACGGTCAGCAGCGAGATGACGACCTGCGACATGCTCTGCTGCAGCGTCTGGCCGATGTTGTCGACGTCGTTCGTCACGCGGCTGAGCAGCTCGCCGCGCTGCATGCGGTCGTAGTACGACAGCGGCAGGCGGTGCAGCTTCTCCTCGATCATCATGCGGATGCGGTGCATGGCCCGCTGCACGACGATGTTGAGGATGCGGCCCTGCAGCCACATGAACAGCGCCGAGATGACGTACACCGTCAGCACCGCGCCGATGAGCCAGCCGAGCTGACCGAAGTCGATGCCGGCGCCGGGCGTGAAGTCGACGGTGCGCAGCATGTCGGCGGTCTGGCCCTGGCCGTTCGCCTGCAGCTGCTCGATGATCTGCGCCTTCGTGACGCCGGCGGGCAGGTCCTTGAACTGCATCGAGATGAAGCCGGCGACCACGACGTTCGTGGCCTGGCCGAGCAGCTTCGGGCCGACGACGTTGAGGGCGACGCTGACGGCACCCAGGAGGACGACGAACACCAGTGCGAGGGCATCGGGGCGCAGCATCCCGAGCAGCCGCTTCGCGCTGGGACCGAAGTTCTGCGCCTTCTGCGCGGGCGCGCCCATGCCGCCGCCGGGGCCGCGTCCGCCGCCGGGGCCGCGCCGCGGGACGGCCGGGGTCTGCGTGGTCTTGGTGTCGCTCATCACGCCTCCTGCGCCGTCAGCTGAGATTCGACGATCTCACGGTAGGTCTCACACGTCTCGACGAGGTCGTCATGCCTGCCGAGGCCGACGATGCGGCCGTGGTCGAGCACGATGATCTGATCAGCGTGCTGGATGCTGCTCACGCGCTGCGCGACGACGATGCGGGTCGCCTCGGGCAGACGCTCGTCGAGCGCGTGCCGCAGGGCGGCGTCGGTGGACAGGTCGAGGGCCGAGAACGAGTCGTCGAAGACGTACACGGCCGGTTTGTGGACGATCGCGCGGGCGATCGACAGGCGCTGGCGCTGCCCGCCCGACACGTTCGTGCCGCCCTGGGCGATGGGGGCGTCCAGTCCCATCTCCTCGACGAAGCCCTTCGCCTGGGCGATCTCGAGCGCATCCCACAGCTCGTCGTCGGTCGCGGTCTCGTCGCCGTAGCGGAGATTGGATGCCACGGTCCCGGAGAACAGGAACGCCCGCTGCTGCACCAGCCCGATGCGCTTCCAGAGCACGTCGGGGTCGTAGTCGCGCACGTCCACGCCGTCCAGGCGCACCTGCCCGCCGGTCACGTCGAACAGGCGCGGCAGCAGCCCGACCAGCGTCGTCTTGCCCGAACCGGTCGAGCCGATGATCGCGGTCGTGGTGCCCGGCTCGACGGTGAAGCTCACATCGGTGACCAGGGCGTCTTCGGCGCCCGGGTAGGTGAAGTCGACGTGGTCGAACTCGACGCGCCCGACCGGTGTCGGCGGCTCGGCGAGCTGGGGACGCGCCGCCACCGACGGCTCGGTCTGCAGCACGTCGCCGATGCGGCCGGCGCAGACCGCGGCGCGCGGGATCATCACGAACATGAAGGTCGCCATCATCACGCCCATGAGGATCTGCATCATGTAGGTGAGGAACGCGAACAGCGTGCCGATCTGCGCGTTGCCGTCCTGCACCTGGAACGCGCCGAACCAGATGACCGCGGCGCTGGATACGTTCAGCACGATGGTCACGGCCGGGAACATGACCGCCATCAGGTTGCCCGCGCGCACGGCCGACTCCATGACGTCCTCGCTCGCCTTCGTGAAGCGGGCGCGCTCCTGCGGCTCGCGCACGAAAGCGCGCACCACGCGGATGCCCGTGAGCTGCTCGCGCATGATCTGGTTCACGCGGTCGATGCGCTTCTGCATGGCGCGGAAGGCCGGAACCATGCGCACGACGATGAGCGACACGATGATCAGCAGCACGGGCACCGACACCGCCATCAGCCACGACAGCCCGACATCCTGCCGGATCGCGAAGATGACGCCGCCGATGGCCAGGATCGGCGCCGAGACCATCATCGTCGCCGACATCTGCACGAGCATCTGCACCTGCTGCACGTCGTTGGTGTTGCGGGTGATCAGCGACGGGGCGCCGAATTCGCCGACCTCGCGCTGCGAGAACTGCACGACGCGGTGGAACAGGTCGTGACGGATGTCGCGGCCCATGCCCATCGCGAGGCGCGAGCCGAAGTACACGGCCACGATCGTGCAGATGATCTGCCCGAGGCTGATCACGAGCATGAGGCCGCCGGTGCGCCAGATGAAGTCGACGTCGCCCTTGAGCACGCCGTCGTCGATGATGTCGGCCTGCAGCGTCGGAAGCCACAGCGACGCGAGCGACTGCGCGATCTGGAAGACGAGCACGCCGATGATCAGCGGCCATCCGCGGCGCAGGTAATGGGCGAGGAGTCTGCCCAGCATGATCTAGTCCTCTCCGCGGGGTCGGCCCGCGATGCCGTACAGGATGAAGTGGACGAGCTCGTCGTCGGAGAGCCCGGCGTCCTTGTCGAAGTGGGCGGCGTTGGCGGCCATGCCCGCCAGCCGCATGACCGGTGCCATCCGGCCGGGCGGGATCGTGAGCTCGTCGGCGTCCGGCGCGAAGATCTTGGCGATGGCGGTGCGGTAGACGTCGTCACGGTCGCCGGAGAAGAACGACGGGATCTCGCTGCGGTCGACGAGCGACAGCATCCGCATCATGTTCTGCATCCAGACCCGCGTGCCGTGCACGAGGGCTGCCACCTTCTCCTCCAGCGGCAGCGCCGGATCGATGATGCCCCGCGCCATGCGCTCGTGCCCTTGGGTGAAGAACGTCTCCACGACGGCGCGCTTGAGCGACTCCTTGTCGCCGAAGGCGCGGAAGATCGTGCCCTCGGCGATGCCGAGTTCTTCGGCCAGCTGGCGGGTGGTCAGCCCCGCGCCGTGCTCGAGGAACAGCGGCACCGACTGCTCGGCGATCATGGCCCGCCGGTCTTCGGGCGCCATCGGTTCGGCACGTGTGGATGTCACGGGTTCGAGTGTAGTGAGTGAGCGCTCACTCAGCTTAATCGATCGTGTGCGCTCTGAGCGAACTCGGCAGCCGCTTGAGTCGCGCGGTGAGTGAGTCAACAGCCGCGGAAGACCGGCGGTCGCTTCTGCTGGAACGCCGCGAACCCTTCGCGGTAGTCGGCCGTGTGCGACAGCGCGGTCTGCGCGGCCGACTCGGCGGCGAGCGTCTCCCACAGCGTCAGGCGTTCGTCGCGCACGCGCGCGACGAGCCGCTTGCTGGCTACAAACGCGGCGGTGGGGCCCTGCGCTGCCGTGCGGGCGGCGGTGGATGCCGCATCCTGCACCTCATCCGCCGGGAGCCCGCGGGAGAACAGCCCGGCGTTCACGGCCTCCTCCCCCGACATCAGCCGGCCGGTGTAGACGAGGTCGAGCGTGCGGTGGGCGCCGAGCCGCGCGGTGAACAGCGCGTGGCCGCCCGAGTCGAGCAGAGCACCGAGGGCGGCGAACGGCGAGCCGATCTTCGCGGTGTCAGCGACGTACACGACGTCGGTGGCGATCAGCAGCCCGAGGCCGACGCCGAGGCACGCCCCCTGTGCGGCGGCGAACGTCGGGGCGGGGAAGGCCGCCATGCGTCGCATGAGGGGCGCGAGCAGCCCGTCGAGGTACCCGGGCACATCGTCGGTCGCGGGATCGACGCCCGAGATGTCGCGCCCCGCACAGAACGCCGGCCCCTCGCCGCGCAGCAGCACGGCGCGCACCCCTGCCTGCTCGGCGTCGGCGTACGCGACCGACAGCTCGCGCAGTCCGTCCTCGTCGAGCGCGTTGCGCTTGCCGGGTGCGTTCAGCACGATCTCGGCGATGTCGTCGGCGTAGTTCAGGTCGATCACGGATTGCTCCTCACACGTCGTAGTCGACGACGACCGTGTCGGTGGTCGGGTGGGACTGGCAGGTCAGGATGTACCCGCGCTCGAGCTCTTCGGGTTCGAGCGCGTAGTTCTCGGTCATGCGCACGTCGCCCTCCAACAGCCGCGCACGGCAGGTGCCGCACACTCCCCCGGCGCACGCGAACGGCACGTCGGGTCGCACGCGCAGCGCGGCGTTGAGGATCGTCTCGTGTGCACTGTCGGGGCTCTCGACGCTCGCGCTCTGCCCCTCGAGCGTGAACCGCACGGTGCGTACGTGCTCGTCGGCGCGCGCGGGCTCGACCGGCCGTGGCCCGGTCGGGGTGGCCTCGCCGGGCTCGCCCGTGGTGAACAGCTCATGGCGGATGTGCGCACGGTCGACACCTGAGTCGGTGAGCACATCGCGGCACAGCTGCACGAGCGCGAACGGCCCGCAGAGGAACCACTCGTCGACGGTGTCGGGGCGGATGAGCACGTCGAGCATCGTGCGCAGCTTCGGCTCGTCGATGCGGCCCGACAGCAGCGGTGCCGCGCGCTGTTCGCGGGAGAGCACGTGATGCAGGGCGAGGCGCGAGGGGTACTTGTCTTTCAGATCGGCGAGGTCATCGAGGAACATCACGTCGCTGCGCGACCGGTTCGTGTAGACGAGCGTGAAGCGCGAGGTCGCCGAGCGCGACAGCACGGCGGTGGCCAGCGCCATGAGCGGGGTGATGCCGCTGCCGGCGGCGATGCCGACGAGGTGCCGGCCGTCGAGGTCGTCGAGCCGGGTCGTGAAGTTGCCCTGCGGGCTCATCACGTCGAGCGTGTCGCCGGGATGCAGCTCGGTCTGCGCCCAGGTCGAGAAGCGTCCGCCGATGTCGCGCTTGATCGCGACGCTGATCGTGCCGCCTTCGGGCGGCCGGCACAGCGAGTACGAGCGGCGCAGCTCCTGCCCGTCCAGCCGTGCGCGCAGGGCGACATGCTGTCCGGCGAGGTACGCGTAGTCGTCGCGCAGCGCGTCGGGCACGGCGAACGTCACCTCGATCGCATCGTCGGTGAGCGGGCGGATGCCGGCGACCTCGAGCGTGTGGAACCGCGCGGCGCGTCGGCGCGGGCCGCCGACGGCGGAGGTGAGGAACGCGTCGGCGACGCGCTCGGCGGCCGTGGCATCCGTCATCAATGGTCCTTGAAGAAGTCGAACGGCTCGCCGCACGCACGGCACGCATACAGCGCCTTGCACGCGGTCGAGCCGTAGTGCGAGATCTCGCGCGTGTTCAGCGAGCGGCAGTGCGGGCAGCGCACGTGCAGTCCGCCCTGGATCGGCCCGAGCGGGCGCGTGCCCGTCGGCGGGGCGATGCCGAATTCCTCGAGCCGTTGACGTCCCTCGGCGCTGATCCAGTCGGTGGTCCAGGCCGGCGACAGCACGGTGCGCACGCGCACATCGGCGAAGCCGGCCGCCCGCACGGCGCGTGCGACGTCGCGCTCGATGACCTGCATCATCGGGCAGCCCGAGTACGTCGGCGTCACCGTGACGGTCACGACGCCGTCGTCGAGGCGCACGTCGCGCAGCACGCCGAGGTCGGCGATCGACAGCACCGGCAGTTCGGGATCGCAGACGGTGGATGCCGCCGCCCGAGCCCGTTCGAGGTCCGTGCCGTCGGCGGGCACGACGACCGGCGCAGGACCGAGCACGGCCTCGAGTGCTTCGGTGCGGGTGGGCATCACGCTGCGCATCACCATGTCGCCCCCGGATGTGCGCGGGCCAGCACCTGCATCTCGGCGAGCAGATAGCCGAGCGTCGGGAAGTGCGCGCCCCGCCGGCCGCCACCCGACGCGGTGAACCGGGTGGGCACCTCGAGCTCGGCGTCGGCCAGCACGGGGGCGACGAGCTCATCGAACGGCGCGCGCAGCGTCGAGGGCCGCACCGCGGCATCCCCCACCCTGTCGATCAGCGGCTCGTCGCGGAACAGCTCGTCGACGTACGGCCAGATGTCGTCGATCGCGGTGATCATGCGGCGGCGCGATTCATCGGTGCCACCGGCCAGCCGCAGCGTCCACTGCACGGCGTGGTCGCGGTGATAGGCGACCTCTTTGACAGCCTTGCCGGCGACCGCGGCCAGCACCGGGTCGCTCGACTGCTGCAGTCGCTCGTAGAGAACGAACAGATACGTGGATGCCGCGAGCTGGCGCGCGATCGTGTGCGCGAAGTCGCCGTTGGGCTGCTCGAACAGCCACGCACAGCGGAAGTCGGGCTCATCGCGGAAGTAGGCGAGGTCGTCTTCGGTGCGCCCGTCGGCGGTGCCGGCGTAGCGCAGCAGGCTGCGGGCATGGCCGAGCAGATCGAGCGCGATGTTGGCGAGTGCGACGTCCTCTTCGAGCTCGGGCGCGTGGGCGATCCACGCACCGAGCTGCTGGGCGAGGATCAGCGCGTCGTCGCCGAGCCACAGCGCGTACTCGGCGATGTCGGGCGCCGCGGTGCGACCCTCGTCACCGGCGAGCTCGGCGGCCAGTTCGACCTCGTCGACGGAGATGTGCACGGCGCGCACGGCGTGCGAGCGGGTGTCGGTCACAGGTGCGGCACCCCCTCGCTGGCGGTGTAGTAGGTGGCGTGGCGGAAGTTCTTGCCGGCCGGGCTCTCGAAGAACGCCCCCTTGGCGTCGGGATCGCTCGCGGTGATCGCGTCGGACGGCACGACCCAGATCGACACGCCCTCGCCGCGCCGCGTGTAGAGGTCGCGCGCGTTGCGCACGGCCATGGCGGCGTCGGGCGCGTGCAGCGAGCCCACGTGCACGTGGCTGAGGCCGCGGCCGGCGCGCACGAACACCTCCCAGAGGGGCCAGGTCTCTTCGGTCATGCGGCCTGCTCCTTCTGCTGCTGCTTGCGCGCGTACTCGGCGGCGGCCTCACGCACCCAGGCGCCCTCCTCGTGGGCGTCGCGGCGGGTCTGGATGCGCACGGCGTTCATCGGACCGCGGCCCTTCAGCACCTCCATGAACTCGTCCCAGTCGATCGGGCTCATGTCGTACTGCTGCGTCTCGTCGTTCGAGGTCAGGTTCGGATCGGGCAGCGTGACCCCGAGCACCTCGGCCTGCGGCACGAGCATGCCGACGAAGCGCTGGCGCAGCTCGTCGTTCGAGAAGCGCTTGATCTTCCAGGCCATCGAGCGCGCGGAGTTCGGCGACTCGTCGTCGGGCGGGCCGAACATCATGAGGCTCGGCCAGTACCAGCGGTCGACGGCGTCCTGCGCCATCTTCTTCTGCGCGTCGGTGCCCCGCATGAGCGTGAGCAGGATCTCGAAGCCCTGCCGCTGGTGGAACGACTCCTCCTTGCAGATGCGCACCATCGCGCGCGCGTACGGGCCGTACGAGCAGCGGCACAGCGGCACCTGATTGACGATGGCGGCGCCGTCGACGAGCCAGCCGATCGCGCCCATGTCGGCCCAGGTCGGGGTCGGATAGTTGAAGATCGAGGAGTACTTGGCGCGCCCTTCGATGAGCTGCTCGGTCATCTCGTCGCGGGTGATGCCGAGGGTCTGCGTGGCCGAGTACAGGTAGAGGCCGTGGCCCGCCTCATCCTGCACCTTCGCCATCAGGATCGCCTTGCGCTGCAGGCTCGGGGCGCGCGTGATCCAGTTGCCCTCGGGCTGCATGCCGATGATCTCGGAGTGCGCGTGCTGCGACATCTGCCGGATCAGCGTCCTGCGATAGTCGTCAGGCATCCCGTCACGCGGTTCGATGCGCGCGTCGGCGTCGATCAGGGCATCGAATGCACGCTGTTCGTCATCGGTGCTGATCACCGTCGTCATCGTCGACTCCTCGCGTAATTACCTACCGCTCGTTCAGTAATTATGACATACTCGTGCCGACGCAAGCGTGCATGCACCGCCGATGCCGGGTGTGCGCGCCGCCGACGCAAGGGTGCGGGAGGGGCGATGACGGATGCCGTGATTCGGCCGATGATCAGGAAGGATCGGGCCGCAGCATCCCTCGGTCTGCACGTCGTGTCCGACGAACCCGGGCGGGCGGTCGTGTCGATGCGGGTGCGCGGCGACATGCTCAACGGGTTCGCGATCACGCACGGCGGGTTCGTGTTCGCCCTGGCCGACACGGCGTTCGCGATGGCGTGCAACGAGGACGAGCGCGTGACCGTGGCGGCCGGCGCCGACATCACCTTCCTGAAGTCGACGGTCGAGGGGCAGACCCTGACGGCGACGGCGGTGCGGCGGGCGGTGAGCGGGCGCAACGGGCTGTACGACGTGACGGTCACCGACGAGACGGGCGATGTGGTCGCGGAGTTCCGCGGGCGGTCGCTGACGACGAACCGGGTGTTCGATGCGGAAGGGGATGCCGATGGGTGAGCTCGATCCGGAAGAGCGGATGTCGCGGGCCGAACTGGAGGCGCTGCAGCTGGAGCGTCTGCAGTGGACGGTGCGTCACGCATACGAGAACGTGCCGCTGTACCGGACGAAGTTCGATGAGGTCGGGGTCTCGCCCGACGACATCCGATCGCTCGGCGATGTGCGGCGGCTGCCGTTCACGACGAAGGCCGATCTGCGCGCGACGTATCCGTTCGGGATGTTCGCGGTGCCGATGTCGCAGGTGCGGCGCATCCATGCGTCGTCGGGGACGACCGGTCGCCCCACGGTGGTCGGCTATACGCAGGGCGATCTGGATCGGTGGGCGCAGCTGGTGGCGCGGTCGTTGCGGGCGTCGGGCGTGCAGCCCGGCATGAAGGTGCACAACGCATACGGCTACGGGCTGTTCACGGGCGGGCTCGGGCTGCACGACGGGGCGGCGCTGCTGGGGGCGGCGGTGATCCCGGTGTCGGGCGGGCAGACGGCGCGGCAGGTGCAGCTCATCCAGGATTTCGAGCCGGAGGTCATCACGTGCACGCCGAGCTATCTGCTGACGATCGCGGATGCGATGGAGCAGGCCGGTATCGATCCGCGGTCGACGTCGCTGCGGATCGGGGTACTGGGCGCCGAGCCGTGGACGAACGAGCTGCGCGGCGAGATCGAGCGGCGGTTGGGCATCGATGCGGTGGACATCTACGGTCTGAGCGAGGTGATGGGGCCCGGAGTCGCGAACGAGTGCGTGGAGACGAAGGACGGGCCGCACGTGTGGGAGGACCATTTCCTGCCCGAGGTGATCGATGGGGAGTCGGGCGAGCCTGTGGCCGATGGCGAGGCGGGCGAGCTGGTGTTCACGTCGCTGACGAAGGAGGCCTTTCCGGTCATCCGGTATCGGACGCGCGATCTGACGCGACTGCTGCCGGGGACCGCGCGGCCGTCGATGCGGCGGATCCAGAAGATCACGGGTCGCGATGACGACATGATCATCCTCCGCGGAGTGAACCTGTTCCCCACACAGATCGAGGAGCTCGTGCTGGGCATCGAGGCGCTCACGCCGCACTTCGTGCTGGAGCTGTCGAAGCATCGGGCGCTGGATGCGATGACCGTGCGGATCGAGCGCGATCCGGCGCTGTCTGTCGAGGTGTGCGAGGCTGCGACGGAGGTGCTGCGGCGTCGGGTGAAGGCGCATCTGGGCACCAGCGTCGAGGTGCGGTTGGAGGAGCCGGGCGCGCTGCCGCGCAGCGAGGGCAAGTACAAGCGGGTGTACGACCTGCGCTAGCGATTCGGCCCCGCTGCGCGGGCCGTAGGATGTCCCGATGCAGCGCGATCTCACCTGGCACGGCGGCCGCAACGTCCGCGATCTGGGCGGGCTGCCCACCACCGAAGGCGCGACGACGATCCCGAACCGCGTCGCCCGCAGCGCCCGCCGCGAGCTGCTCACCGAGCAGGGGTGGCGGGATGCCGCGGCCTGGGGCCTGCGCTCGATCGTCGATCTGCGCATCGAGGCCGAGACCGGCTCACGCGAGGGAGATCCCGCCGCACGAGCACCGGAGCACGTCACCATCACGCTCGCGCCGACCGAAGACCAGCAGAACTCCGAGTTCGTCGAGACCTGCTTCCCGATCCTCGACTCACCCGAATACTGGGCGCACAACGTGCGCATTCTGCCCGACCTGGTGCGCACGACGCTCGAGGCGATCGCGCACGCCGAGCCCGGCATCCTCTTCCACTGCAGCGCCGGTCGCGACCGCACCGGCCTGATCTCAACGCTCCTGCTCGCCAACGCGGGCGTCACGGTCGATGCGATCGTCACCGACTACGCGCTCGGCGTGCGGGCCATGGCCGGCGCCGGCGCGAACGGCGCCGCGACCCACGATCGGCAGGCGACGTGGACGGATGCCGAGACCGACGCCTTCCTCGCCGAGGTCACGCCGCACGTCGTCGCGTTCGCCGACGACATCGATGGTGTCTTGGACCGCCTCGAGATCGGCCTGGCGACGCGGGCGGCGCTGCGCGAGCTGCTCACCGAGTGAGGCTGTAATACGAACCAAAATACTAAGGTATCTTTTCTGAAGGCTGCTGGGCGTCATGGGTTAGACACGGTTTTCTCGCCCCTCAGAGCGACGCATGCGCACCTTTCTTCGATCAATGTCGGTGGTGAGTGCGACAATGGAGACATGGAAGAAGAGTCGGCGAACCTCCCCGAGCAGACGCCCGATCCCCGGCGCCTCGCCTGGCTCGCCGACGCGTCGAACATCGATCTTCCCGCGGTCGACGCTCTCGTCGAGGGGCTTGCACAGGTGCAGAAGCGGGTCGCGGCACTTCAGGCGCTCGAGGCATCGATGCTCTCGGCCGCGGTCGATGTGGTCGCCGAGACGATGGCCGCGCGCGGAATCGACGATGACCAGCAGCTGCCGTGGCGTGAGCTGTCAGCCGAGATCGCCGCTGCGTTGCACGTGTCCGATCGCGCCATGCAGACGCGGATGGGCGATGCCGCCGCCCTCGTGCAAGACTTCCCCGCCGTGCACGCGGCACTGCGCGACGGGCGCATTGATCGCGTCCGTGCACGCACCATCGTCGATGTCGGCGGCTCTCTCCCGGCCGGTTCGGCGCGCGCGGCCTTCGAGACGGAGTCGCTGAGCCGGGCTGAGAGGCTCACGGCCGGGCGGCTCGGCGCGGCATGCCGGTCGATCGCCGACCGGCTCGACCCCGACTCGATTGACGAGCGCCACGCACGCGCGAAGCGCCGCCGCCGCGTCGGCATCACCGACCTCGACGACGGCATGGCGCGGCTGTTCGCCGATCTTCCGGCCGCTCTCGCTCGCGCGATCTTCGACCGGATCACACAGATGGCCAAGACCGTGCAGCACGGTGTGGGCGAAAGTGTGGATGCCGCGTCCGGCGCATCGGCCGACGCAGCTGCCGCCAGCGCCGAAGCAGCCGACGACACAGACTCCCCCAGCGTCGAGGGCGGCAACCACGGCACAGCGCCGGGCGATGGACGCTCGCTCGACCAGGTCCGGGCCGACGTGCTCAGCGACATGCTGCTCACCTCCGTGCCCACGGGGCACGGATCCGCCGACGTCTTCGAGAAGATCGCCGCGCACGTGCAGGTGATCGTTCCCGCGCGCCGACACGGTCGCCTCGGCGACATTGGCGGGGTCCGGACCCATCGACACCGCCACCGCACGCGCACTTGCCAGCGCCGTTCGCAATTGGGATCGAATGTTCACCGACCCCTATTCCGGAGGTGTTCTCTGTGTGGATCGGCACGATCCGAACAAGCATCTCAAGCGCCTTCTGGGCGCTCGCGATGAGCATTGCCGCTTTCCCGGGTGCCGCCAGCCGGTCTGGCGCTGCGAGATCGACCATACGGACCGATATCGCGACGGCGGACCGACCTGCCGATGCAACCTCGAGCACCTTTGCAAGGGGCATCACGTCCTCAAGCACCACACTCGTTGGAAGGTACGCCAGCTCGCCGGCGGCGTGCTCGAGTGGACGAGTCCGACGGGGCGCGTGTACATCGACATCCCCGAGCCGATGGTGCGCTTCACCGACACGACACCCGATCCACCCGATCCGCCGCCGTTCTGATCCGGTGCGCCGCGGGGCGCCCCGAGTCAGGCGACGCGCGAGCGTCTCGACTCACTCCTTCGCGACGAGCGTCAGCACGTCGTACGCGGCGACCAGGGCGTCGTCCTGATTGCGGATCACCCCGTCCCACCGCACCTCGCCGTACTCGTCGGTCTCGCGCGGCGTGATCTGCTTGGCGGTCAGCTCCACGCGGATGCGATCGCCCGGAGACACGGGCGTGACGAAGCGCAGATCCTCCAGCCCGTAGTTGGCCAGCACCGGTCCCGGCGCAGGGTCCACGAACAGTCCGGCCGCGAACGACACCAGCAGGTATCCGTGCGCCACGCGCCCCGGGAAGAACGGGTTGGCTGCGGCGGCCTCGTCATCCATGTGCGCATAGAACGTGTCGCCGGTGAAATGCGCGAACGTCTCGATGTCGTCGAGGGTCACCTCGCGCTCCCCCGACGCGAACCGGTCGCCCACGCGCAGCCGCGCCAGCGGCTTGCGGAAGGGATGCTCGCCATCCGAGGAGACGCGGGCGCCGGCGTGCCACACCCCGGTGATCGCCGTGAGCATGTCCGGCGAGCCCTGCACCGCGGTGCGCTGCATGAAGTGCTTCACGGCGCGGATGCCGCCGAGCTCCTCTCCCCCACCCGCGCGCCCCGGCCCGCCGTGCACGAGATGCGGCACCGGCGAGCCGTGCCCGGTCGAGGTGCGCGCGTCGGCCGCATCCAGCAGCAGCACGCGCCCGCTGTACGGCGCGATGCGTTCCCACAGCTCGCGCGCAACGGCCTCGTCGTCGGTGGCGACGCTGGTCACCAGCATCCCGCCCCCGCGATTGACCAGGTCCGCGGCCTCTTCGAGCGAGGAGTAGCCGATGACGGTCGACACCGGCCCGAACGCCTCGACCTCGTGCGCGACGGCGGGCGCGTCGGCGCCGAACCCGATGAGCATCGGGGCCGCGAAGGCCCCGTCGGGCGCGGGTCCGGTCGTGCCGTCGGCGCGCACGACATCGGGGGCCGAGAACGATCCGAGCAGCACCTGGCCCCCGGCGCGCACCAGTTGATGCGCGTGCGACATCACCTCGTGATGCTGCGCGAGAGACACCAGCGGGCCCATCGTGACGCCCTCGGCGTGCGGATCGCCCAGCACGACCTTCGCGGCGAGCATCTCTCTCAGCGCCGACACGACGGAGTCGATGGATGCCGCGGGCACGATCGCCCGCCGGATCGCGGTGCACTTCTGCCCGGCCTTGGCCGTGAGCTCGATGAACAGCTGGCGGACGTACGCGTCGAACACGGGCGTGCCCGGCAGGGCGTCGGGCCCGAGCACCGACGCATTGATCGAGTCGGTCTCGGCCGAGAAGCGCACCCCCGCGGGCGCCTGCGCGCGCAGCGCATCGGCGGTCGACGCCGAACCGGTGAACGCCACGACGTCACCCAACCGCAGCAGCTCGAACACGCCCGGCAGCGCGCCCGACACGAGCTGCAGGGATCCGGCCGGCAGCAGCCCGGAATCGACGAGGATGCGCACCCACGCCTCGGTGAGGTGGGCGGTGGGCGTGGCCGGCTTGATGATCGTCGGCAGGCCGGCGAGGAATGCCGGTGCGAGCTTCTCGAGCGGCCCCCACGTCGGGAAGTTGAACGCGTTGATTTGCACCACGACGCCGGGCAGCGCCGTGTACACGTGGCGTCCGAGGAACGAGCCGTCCTTCGAGAGCTGCTCGACCGGTCCATCGAGGATCGCCCGCGCGTTCGGCAGCTCGCGCCGCCCCTTCGAGCTGTACGTGAACAGCACGCCGATGCCGCCGTCGACGTCGATCATCGAGTCGCGCACCGTCGCGCCCGCCGTCTTCGCGAGCTCGTACAGCTCGTCTTTGCGCGCGGTGAGCGCCTGCGCGAACTGCTTGAGCAGCAGCGCCCGCTGGTGGAACGTGAGCGCCCCCAGCGACCGGCGCCCGACCTCGCGCGCGTGGTCCAGCGCCCCTGCGAGATCGATGCCCTCGCTGGAGACCCGCACCACCTCCGCCCCCGTGGAGGCATCGCGCACCACCGTCGCGTCGGCACCGGCGGGCGGCATCCACCAGTCTCCGTTGACGAAGCTGGGCAGAATCGTGTCCATGCCGAATACCTTACCGATCGTTCAGGAAATCGACCACACGTGGGAGACTGGGCCGGTGGCCGAGAAGACGGAGCGCGCGAGCACCCAGCCCGAGCACGCCCGGCGCGGGCGGCCCGGATACGACCGCGACCAGATCCTGCGGGTGGCGGTCGACCTGTTCATCGAGCAGGGCTACGACGCGACCTCGGTCTCGCAGCTGGCCGAGCGACTCGGCCTGACGAAGTCGGCCCTGTACCACCACTTCTCGTCGAAGGAAGAGCTGCTCTCGCTCGCCCTCGAGCAGGCACTGGGGGGCCTCGAGGCGGTGCTGCAGACGCAGGATGCCACGACCGGAACCGCGAGCGAAAGGCTGGGCGCCGTGCTGCACGGTGCCGTGCAGGTGCTCGCCGCACGCCTGCCGGCGGTCACCCTGCTGCTGCGCGTGCGCGGCAACAGCGACACCGAGCGTTCGGCGCTTGCCCGGCGGCGGGCGTTCGACCGCACGGTCACCGCCCTCGTCCGCGCGGCGCAGGACGAGGGCTCGGTGCGCGCCGACATCGACGCCTCGGTGGCCACCCGCCTCGTGTTCGGCATGGTCAACTCGCTCGTCGAGTGGTACCGGCCAACCGGCCCCGAGGGTGCCGATCAGCTCGCCGACGACGTGCTCGCCGTCGCGCTCGACGGCCTGCGCACGCGCTGAGCCGCGCCCGCCTCAGGGCGCGGTCGGCGCCGGCGGGAAGATCGCGTCGATGGCCGCGAGGTCGTCCGCAGAAGGCGTCCACGCCGTCCCGGCGGCGGCGTTCGCGCGCACCTGCTCGGGCCGCGTGGCCCCCGCGATGACACTGGAGACCGCCGGGTGCGACAGCAGCCAGCCGAACGTCGCCTCGAGCATCGTGATGCCGCGCTCGTCGCAGAACGCCTGGTAGGCGTCGAGGGCGTCCCACGGGGCGTTCTCCCACAGCTGCGGCCGCTGCCGCATGATGCGGCTGTCGTCGGGCCCTCCAGCGCGCGTGAACTTGCCGGTGAGCAGTCCGTTCTGCAGCGGGAAGAACGGGAAGAACCCGAGCCCGTACCGCTCGACAGCGCGCAGCACGTTGCGCTCGGAGTCGCGGCGCAGCAGGCTGTACTCGTTCTGCGCCGACACGTACGGCACGGCATGCCGCTCGCGCGCGACGAAGTGCGCCTCCGCGATCTGCCAGCCCGAGAAGTTCGAGTGCCCGAAGTAGCGCACCTTGCCCTCGCGCACGAGGTCGCCGAGCGCATCGAGCGTCTCTTCCATCGGCGTCTCGTTGTCGGGCGTGTGCAGCTGGTAGAGGTCGATCCGGTCGGTCTGCAGACGGCGGAGGGATGCCTCGACCGCCCGCCGCACATACGACCGCGATCCCTTCGATCCCGGGTAGTCGAACTTCGAGCCCGAGTGCCCGAACTTCGTCGCCAGCACGACCTCGTCGCGCCGCCCCTTCAGCGCCTCGCCCATGAGCGTCTCGCTCAGCCCGGGCTCTGCGCCGTACCCGTCCGCGGTGTCGAGGAACGTGACACCGGCGTCGATCGCGGCATCCAGCACCGCCTTCGTGCCTTCGAGCGTCTCGGTCACCGTCCCCGCCCGACCGAAATTGTTGCAGCCGAGGCCGACTGCGGAGACGAGGAGTCCGGATGCGCCCACGCGGCGCTGCTGCACATCAGTCACGTCGCCCACGCTACCGCCGTGGATTGCCCGAGGGCGCATCCGACCGCTACCGTGGGTGGGCGCGTGCCCAGCACCCCCGGAAGGACACCCCGATGACGAATCAGCCGTATGGCCAGCCCTCCCCTCCGCTCTCTCCCGAGTCCGACAAGCAGGCCGCGATGTGGGCGCACATCGGCGGCATCGTCGGCTTCCTGCCGTCGCTGATCATCTGGCTCGTGCTGAAGGACCGCGGCCCGCGCGTGAACCACGAGGGCAAGGAGGCCCTGAACTGGCAGATCACCGCCACGATCGTGTGGGTCGCGATCGGCATCGTGCGCGGCGTCCTCGGCTGGATCCCGTTCCTCGGCCCGGTCATCGGTACCCTGCTGGGCCTTCTCGCGTTCGCCCTCTGGGTCGTCAACGTCATCTGGTCGATCATGGGCGGCGTCGCCGTCAACAACGGGGGCACCTACCGCTACCCCGTCAATCTGCGCCTGATCAAGTAGCGTTCAGACCCAGCCGCGCCGCACGGCCTCGGCGCCCAGCTGAAACCGTGACAGCACCCCGGCGCGCTCCCCGAGCTCGGCGACCCGCCGCTGCACGGTGCGCACCGAGATGCCCAGCTGCGATGCCGCCGCCGAATCGGTCATGCCCAGCACCAGCAGCGAGAGCAGGTCACGGTCGGCCTCGCCGACGCCGGGCTCGTCCGATCCGAGCAGCGGCCGCGCCGATGCCCAGTACTCGCCGAACACGGCGACCACGAGGTCGAGCAGCCCCGAGGGGTGCACGAGCAGGGCGCCGCTGACCCGGTCGGGTCCGTGCGAGTACATCGGCAGCAGCGCGATCGTGTCGTCGACGAGGAACAGCCGCGTCGGCAGCGTCGGCAGCACGCGGATCTCCTCCCCCGCCGCGATCGTCGCGCGCGCATCGCCGATGAACCCGGGGCGCTGCGCGACCTCCGACTCGATGATGACGCGGTAGCGCACGCCGCGCTCCAGGGCACGCCCCTCCTCGACGTTCTCCGACGAGGCCATGATCGCCACCTCGCTGAGCACGAACACGTCCACGCGCTCGAGCGCCGACGCCTGCAGCTGCGCGAGGCGCTGCCGCACGGCATCCGGCCCCACCACGACATCGACCACGTCGGGCGCCGCGCGCTGCTCGGCGCCGTGCCGATAGAGCTCACTGAAGTGCACCAGCGCCTCGTGCGCGGCCGCCAGGCGCCGCTCGCTCTCCAGCAGCAGCGGGCGCAGGGCGAGGGAGGGCGGGGATGCCACGACCCGGTCGGGTGCGGAACCCTGACGGGCCACCAGCCCGGCGCCCTCGAGGTCGTCGACCAGGCGGCGCACCGCGCCCTCGTCGAGAGAGGTCAGCCGGGCGAGTTCGTCGACGGCCGCCGACGGCGCTTCGAGCAGGCTCTGGTAGAGCGCGACGTGATCACCGTCCAGCCCGATCGCGTCGAGCATGCGTCCTCCCGATCCCGCGCCTGGCGGATGACGGCCATGTCGTTTCTCCGCCACCACGATATACCGCGCGGTATGGGAACGTGGGCCTCGCTCCCCAATCAGGAAAGGGTTCTCATGGATCACCCACAAGAACGACCCGCACGACGACGTGCGCGGGCCGCGCTGGCCACCGCCGGCGGGGTCGCGCTGGGCCTGAGCGGCATCGGCGCCGCCGCCCTGCCGGCCCAGGCCGCCGCGCATGCCACGACCGCGTCCCCCGCCACCGCGCAGGACGTGCACACCGTGACCCTCATCACCGGCGACACCGTGACGGTGACCGACCTGTCCGACGGCACGCACACCGTCGACGTCGACACCGTCGACCCCGGCGACGGCTACAAGACGCTGCAGGTCGGCGATGACCTGCACGTCATTCCCGACGACGCCGCGTCGTATCTCGCGAAGGGCGTGCTCGACGACGACCTGTTCAACGTCAGCCTCCTCATCGAGGACGGCTACGACGACGCGAACGTCGACGCCACGCCGATCATCGTCGAGACGACGGGCCGCGCGACCCGCTCGGCTCCCGCGCCGGGCCTGACCGTGCAGCGCACGCTCGCCAGCATCGGCGCACAAGCCGCCACCGCGTCGCACGCGAAGGCCGCGCAGACGTGGGAGGCCCTCACGAGCGTCGCCGCATCGAAGGCGCGCTCGGCATCCGCCCCGTTCGCCGACGGCATCACCGCCATCCACCTCGACGGCAAGGTCAAGGCCTCGCTCGACACCTCGGTGCCGTGGATCGGAGCGCCCGACGCCTGGGACGCCGGCTACACCGGCGAGGGCGTGACTGTGGCGGTGCTCGACACCGGATACGACGCCACCCACCCCGACCTCAAGGGCCAGGTGCTCTCCGGATCGAAGAGCTTCGTGCCCGACGAGGCGGTCGACAGCGACCCTGAGGGACACGGCACACACGTGACCTCGACGATCGTGGGCACGGGCGCGGCCAGCGACGGCAAGTACCGCGGCGTCGCCGACGGCGCCAAGGCCATCGTCGGCAAGGTGCTCGGCAACGACGGCTACGGGCAGGACTCGTGGATCATCGCCGGCATGGAGTGGGCGGCCGAGCAGGCGCCGATCGTGTCGATGAGCCTCGGCTCGACGGCGGCCAGCGACGGCTCCGACCTGATGTCGCAGGCCCTCGACGAGATCTCCGAGTCGACCGGGGCGCTGTTCATCGTCGCCGCCGGCAATGCCACCAACCCCGAGACCATCGGCGCCCCGGGCGCGGCCGCCGACGCGCTGACCGTCGGCTCGGTCGACGACCCCTCGGGCGCGCTGTCGTGGTTCTCGAGCCAGGGACCGCTGACGCTCTCCGGCGCGATGAAGCCCGACATCGCCGGGCCCGGCAACGACATCACCGCCGCGCGCTCCGCCCAGAGCTCCGGTGAGGGCTACTACGTGAGCATGAGCGGCACGTCGATGGCCACACCGCACATCGCCGGTGCCGCCGCGATCCTCAAGCAGGAGCATCCCGACTACACCGCCGACCAGCTGCGCGCACTGCTGACCAGCTCGTCGCGCGACGTCGGGCTGAGCCCCTACCAGGCGGGCGTGGGCGTGGTCGACCTCTCCACCGCGATCGACGCCCATGTCGTGGCATCCCGCTCCGCCGATTTCGGGATGCTGCACTGGGGCGACGATGCCGCCACACTGACGCGCACCATCACGTACACGAACACCGGCAGCGAGGACGCCACCGTCGCCCTGAAGCTGTCGGTGTCGGATACGACGCCCGCCGCCGACGGCGGCGTGACGCCGCTGAGCACGCGCGCGGCGACCGTGGACCCGGCCGATGTCGTGACGCTCAGCGACGACACCCTGACGATCCCCGCCGGCGCGAGCCGGGACGTGACGCTGAGCGCGAATCAGGCCGACGTGCAGCCGGGCCACCAGCTCTCGGGCGCGCTCGTCGCATCGGTCGGCGAGGTGGCCGTCGCGCGCACCGCCGTCGGCATCATCGCCGAGGCCGAGCGCTACGACCTCCACCTGACCGCCACCGACTTCGCCGGTGAGCCCACCGAAGCCACCGCGTGGCTGTGGGATGCCGCGAACCAGGCGTACCAGGTCATCGACGTGCCGGGCGAGACCACCGTGCGCCTGCCCGCGGGCGCGTACAGCGTGATGTCGTACATGACGCTCGAGCGGAGCGCCGACAGTGCCGTCGAGGTGCTCGTGGGCGATCCGTCGGTCGACCTCACGGACCAGGGCGCCTCCGTCGCGCTCGACGCGCGCACCGCGAAGAAGGTGGCGGTCGACATCGGCAAGAAGGGACTGCAGACGACCGTCAACCGCATGGACTTCACGGTCGACGGGTTCACCGGCAGCGCCACGCTGCCGGTGACGCTGGACGGCTTCTACGCCCAGCCGATGACCGCCGACGACGACCAGGACTTCAGCGCCTCCGTGCGCTGGCGCCTGCAGGACCCGACGCTGTCGCTGAAGGCCGGGAAGCAGGACCTCGACCTCATCGTCGCCGCGGGCTCCACTCCCCTCGACGGGCGGCTGCGCGCGACCGCGGTCGATGCCGGCGACGGCTCGGTCGACGCGTTCGCCGCCGCGGATGCGAAGGGCAAGGTCGCCGTGGTCACGCGATCCGACGCGGTCTCATCCAGCGACCGGGCCGCGAACGCCCTGGCCGCCGGCGCGAAGCTGCTCATCGTGGTGAACGACGACGACGGCGAGTTCAGCGAGTGGGCCGGGTCCTCCGACGACACGGCGAACACGACGATGGCCGTCGCCCAGATCAGCGGCGTGCAGGGTCGGGCCCTGCTGGCCGAGATGGCGCGTCACCGCGTGCAGGTCACCGGCACCGGCATCCCGTACTCCTCGGAGATCTGGGACATCTCGCGCTACCAGAACGGTGCCATCGCCGCGAACCAGACGTATCGTCCCGGTCGCCTGGCGCGCGTCGAGACGACGTACGCCGGCGACCAGGACCAGACCGTCGGAGAGTTCCGGTACGACTTCGTGCCGGGAGCCGAGTACGGCTCGGGCTACCTGTGGGCGGTGCCGCGCGGCATGACCCGCACCGAGTGGGTCAGCACGCAGGATGTCGAGTGGCTGCAGGATCCCGAGGTCGTCGACATCGGGTGGCAGGTGCGCGACGTGAAGCGCAGCTACAAGCCCGGCCAGCGCACGTCGACCTCGTTCTTCGACGGTATCGTCCGCCCGTACATCGGCCCCGGCTACTGGGCGCCGTACACGAACGGCGACGGCCTGGTCGTGAACATCCCCTCGTGGGCCGACGGCGTGAACGCCGACCGCACCGGCGGGGCCGACACGTACGCCGCGGAGCGCCATGAGACGCAGAACCTCACGGTGTCTCTGGACGGGAGCGAGATCGGCTCCACCGACACCCAGGCGATCTACGCGTTCGGGGTCCCCGACGGCACACATGCCGTGAAGATCGTCAACGACACCACGCAGGACGGCGCGTTGACCGGCGACGCCTCGACGGCCACGCACACCGAGTGGACCGCGACGGCGACCACCGACGCGGCGAACTACGACCAGCACATCCTGCCGCTGCTGCAGGGGTACTACGCGGTCGACTCCTCCACCGGCAAGCACGGTGCGAAGGGAACGTCGCTGACCGTCGAAGTGGGTCACATCGCGGGCGCCACCGGCTCCGCGAAGATCACGGGCGCGACGGCCCAGGTGCGCGTGGACGGCGGCAAATGGCAGACCGTGAAGCTGACGCTGCGGTCGCGTGACACCTCGGGCCCCGGCGAGGCGGCGGGCATGTTCCCGACCGGCCGGGCCTACGTGGCCTCGTACACGGCCGACCTGTCCACGGCACACGCCGGCTGGGTCGACCTGAAGGTGACGGCGAAGGATGCCGCGGGCAACACCTTCGCCCAGGAGATCACCCACGCCTTCCAGATCTCCGCGTCAGGAGGCCACGGACACCCGAAGCACTGACGCGAAGAACACAGCAGCGGCCGGCCCCGGGGAGCATCGCTCTCCGGGGCCGGCCGTGTCGCCGACGAGGCGTCAGACCACCAGGTCGAGCTCGCCCGGTCTCCCGTCGCGCAGGGTCACGCCGGCGGCATCCGCCCACCGGCGCAGGCCCGCGAGCGACCCGATGCGGGGGCGCTCGGTCGCCAGGCGCCGCACGAGATCACCCTTCGCATGCTTGTTGAAGTGGTTCAGCGCGCGGCTCGTGCCGTCGGGCCCCTCCGTGACCACGCGCAGATACGCCTGAGGCACGTCGGCGGGCACGGGACCGAGGGCCGCGTAGGCCTCCGACCGCAGGTCGAGCACGAACGGCGGGGCTGCCTCAGACAGCGCCGCAGACACCGCGTCGGCCCACACCCGCCGCAGCGGCGGCAGCCCCGGCAGGCTCGTCCCCGCGGCGAGCCGGTACGCGGGGATGGCGTCGAGCGCGCCGACCGGGCCGAACGGCGCCGAGTGGATGAGCACGTGACCGCCGAGCCAGCGGCGGGCCGCGGCATCCATCGTCTCCGCCGCCAGCGCGTCGTACAGCACGCCTGTGTAGCGATCGACCGCCGGCAGCGTCTCGGCGGTGCGCAGCGCCGCGTTGTGAGCGATGTCGCCGCGCTGACGGGCAGAGAGCTTCAGCACCCGTGCGGACTCATCCTCATCGGCCGCGAGTGCGACCAGCGCATCGACGACCTGCGCCCGCTGCGGCGCAAGCTGCGGCAGGGCGAGCGCGTCGACGCGCAATGCAGAGCGCCGCCCTCCGGGACGCTTGGTCTCGGAGGGCGGCAGCAGAATCAGCACGCGGGTCAGGCCACGAGTGCGGCCTGGCCGGCGACGATGGTCACCGTGTCGCTTTCGACGGAGATGAAGCCGTCCTTGGCGTCGGCTTCGGTCTTCACGCCATCCGTGCCGGTGATGCGCACACGGCCTTCGGCGAGGATCGCCAGCACGGGCTCGTGGCCCGCCATGAAACCGATCTCGCCCTCGACGGTCTTGGCGATGACGAGGGATGCCTCGCCGGACCAGACCTCTTCCTCAGCCGAAACGAGGTTGACCTGCAGGGGCATGATCAGCCGTTCTCCTTCTGGATCTGCGCCCACTTGGCCTCGACGTCGGAGATGCCGCCGACGTTGAAGAACGCCTGCTCGGCCACGTGGTCGAACTCGCCCTTCACGATCGCGTCGAAGGACTCGATGGTCTCCTTGATCGGGACCGTGGAGCCCTCGACACCGGTGAACTTCTTGGCCATGTAGGTGTTCTGCGAGAGGAACTGCTGGATGCGGCGCGCGCGGGCGACGACGATCTTGTCCTCTTCGCTCAGCTCATCGACACCGAGGATCGCGATGATCTCCTGCAGCTCCTTGTTCTTCTGCAGGATCTGCTTCACGGCGGTGGCCACGCGGTAGTGGTCCTCACCGATGTAGCGCGGGTCGAGGATGCGGCTGGTCGAGGTCAGCGGGTCGACGGCCGGGTACAGGCCCTTCGACGCGATCTCACGCGAGAGCTCGGTCGTGGCGTCCAGGTGGGCGAACGTCGTGGCCGGGGCCGGGTCGGTGTAGTCGTCGGCGGGCACGTAGATCGCCTGCAGCGAGGTGATCGAGTGGCCACGCGTCGAGGTGATGCGCTCCTGGAGCACACCCATCTCGTCGGCGAGGTTCGGCTGGTAGCCCACGGCCGAGGGCATGCGGCCCAGCAGCGTCGAGACCTCGGAGCCGGCCTGCGTGAAGCGGAAGATGTTGTCGATGAACAGCAGCACGTCCTGCTTCTGCACATCGCGGAAGTACTCCGCCATCGTCAGGGCCGACAGGGCGACGCGCAGACGCGTCCCCGGCGGCTCGTCCATCTGGCCGAACACGAGGGCGGTCTTGTCGAAGACGCCCGCCTCTTCCATCTCGTTGATGAGGTCGTTGCCCTCACGGGTGCGCTCGCCGACGCCGGCGAACACCGACACACCGCCGTGGTCCTGCGCGACGCGCTGGATCATCTCCTGGATGAGGACGGTCTTGCCGACGCCCGCACCGCCGAAGAGGCCGATCTTTCCACCCTGCACGTACGGGGTGAGCAGGTCGATGGCCTTGATGCCCGTCTCGAACATGGTGGTCTTCGACTCGAGCTGGTCGAAGCTCGGCGCCTGGCGGTGGATGCCCCAGCGCTCGGTGATCTCGATCTTCTCGCCCGGCTCGGCGTTCAGCACGTCGCCGGTGACGTTGAACACGTGGCCCTTGGTGACGTCGCCGACGGGGACCGTGATGGGGCCGCCGGTGTCGCGCACCTCCTGGCCGCGGACCATGCCGTCGGTCGGCTTCAGCGAGATGGCGCGGACGAGGTCGTCGCCGAGGTGCTGGGCGACCTCGAGGGTGATCTCGGACGACTCGCCGCCGATGGTGATCGTGGTCTTCAGCGCGTTGTAGATGTCGGGGATCGCATCGTGCGGGAACTCGATGTCGACCACGGGACCGGTGACGCGCGCGACGCGGCCGGTGACCTGCGTCGGCGTCTCCTGTGCGGTGAGGCTCATGGCTTCTTCTCTTTCGATGGGGTCTACTTGGCGGACGCCAGGGCGTCCGCGCCGCCGACGATCTCGGCGATCTGCTGCGTGATCTCCGCCTGACGCGCGTTGTTGCGCAGGCGGGTGTAGTCGGTGATGAGCTTGTCGGCATTGTCGCTGGCCGACTTCATCGCCTTCTGCGTCGCGGCGTGCTTGGCGGCCGACGACTGCAGGAGCGCGTTGAAGACGCGGCTCTGGATGTACACCGGCAGGATCGCGTCCAGCACCGACTGGGAGTCGGGCTCGAACTCGTACAGCGGGTACACCGCGTGGTCCGCCGCCTCGCCCTCGGCCTCGACGACCTCCAGCGGCAGCAGACGGACGGCCGTCGGCTCCTGCGTCATCATGCTGACGAAACGGTTGTAGACGAGGTGGATCTCATCGACGCCGCCGTCTTCGCCGCCGAGCTCGAAGGCATCCAGCAGGGTCGCCGAGATGTCTTCGGCCCACGAGAACCGCGGGCTGTCGGTGTCGCCGACCCACTCGGCCGCGTGCGCCATCTGCCGGAACTGGAAGTACCCGACGGCCTTGCGGCCGACCAGGTAGAACACCGGCTCCTTGCCCTCTTCCTTCAGCAGTTCGGCGAGCTCCAGCCCCTCGCGCAGGATCTGCGAGTTGAAGGCGCCCGCGAGTCCGCGGTCGGAGGTGAAGATGACCACGGCCGAGCGGCGGATCTGCTCGGGCTCGCGGGTCAGCGGATGGTCGACGTTGGAGTGCGTCGCGACGGCCGACACGGCTCGGGTGACGGCCTGCGAGAAGGGTCCGGCCGCGCGGACGCGCGCCATCGCCTTCTGGATGCGCGAAGCCGCGATGAGCTCCATCGCCTTCGTGATCTTCTTGGTCGTCTCAGCAGAAGCGATCTTCTGCTTGTAGACCCGGAGTTGTGCGCCCATGTCTTACGTCCCGGTCGCTCAGCCCCGACGGCCCTTGACGATCTTCTCCTGGTTCACGTCTGCGGCGTCGGCCGCCTCGAACTCCTCGTTGCCGAGGGCGTCGATGGCCTGGCCCTTGCCGCCCTGGAACTCGGGGATGAACGCGTCCGTGGCCTTCTCGAGCTCGGCGAGCGTCTCGTCGTCAAGCACGTTGGTCTCACGCAGGCGGTCGAGGATCGTCGAGTTGCGGCGGAGGTAGTCCAGCAGCTCGCGCTCGAAGCGCAGCACGTCCTCGACGGCGATCGTGTCGAGCTTGCCGTTGGTGCCGGCCCAGATCGAGACGACCTGCTCCTCCACCGGGTACGGCGAGTACTGCGGCTGCTTGAGCAGCTCGGTCAGGCGGGCACCGCGGTCGAGCTGACGGCGGGATGCCGCGTCCAGGTCGCTCGCGAACATCGCGAACGCCTCGAGCGAGCGGTACTGGGCCAGCTCGAGCTTGAGCGTTCCCGAGACCTTCTTGATCGACTTGACCTGGGCGTCACCGCCGACGCGCGACACCGAGATGCCGACGTCGACCGCGGGACGCTGGTTCGCGTTGAACAGGTCGGACTGCAGGAAGATCTGACCGTCGGTGATCGAGATGACGTTGGTCGGGATGTAGGCCGACACGTCGTTCGCCTTCGTCTCGATGATGGGGAGACCGGTCATCGAGCCCGCACCGAGGTCGTCGCTGAGCTTCGCGCAGCGCTCGAGCAGGCGGGAGTGCAGGTAGAAGACGTCACCCGGGTAGGCCTCGCGCCCCGGCGGACGACGCAGCAGCAGCGACACGGCGCGGTACGCCTCGGCCTGCTTCGACAGGTCGTCGAACACGATGAGCACGTGCTTGCCCTGGTACATCCAGTGCTGGCCGATGGCCGAGCCGGTGTACGGGGCGAGGTACTTGAAGCCGGCCGGGTCGGACGCGGGAGCGGCGACGATCGTCGTGTACTCCATGGCGCCGGCGTCTTCGAGCGCGCCCTTGACGGAGGCGATCGTCGAGCCCTTCTGGCCGATGGCGACGTAGATGCAGCGGACCTGCTTGTTCTCGTCGCCCGACTCCCAGTTGGCCTTCTGGTTGATGATCGTGTCGATCGCGATGGCCGTCTTGCCGGTCTGGCGGTCGCCGATGATCAGCTGGCGCTGACCGCGGCCGACGGGGATCATCGCGTCGATGGCCTTGATGCCGGTCTGCAGCGGCTCGTGCACGCTCTTGCGCTGCATGACGCCGGGCGCCTGCAGCTCGAGGGCACGGCGGCCCTCGCTGGCGACCTCGCCGAGGCCGTCGATCGGGTTGCCGAGCGGATCGACGACGCGGCCGAGGTAGCCGTCGCCGACCGGGACCGAGAGCACCTCGCCGGTGCGGGTGACCTGCTGACCGGCCTCGATGCCGGCGAAGTCGCCAAGCACGACGACGCCGATCTCACGCTCGTCGAGGTTCTGCGCCAGGCCCTGGGTGCCGTCCGCGAAGATGACCAGTTCGTTGGCCATGACGCCGGGCAGGCCCTCGACGTGGGCGATGCCGTCTGCCGCGTCGACCACGGTGCCGACCTCGGTCGCTGCCGCCCCGGTGGGCTCGTATGCGGCGACGAAGTCCTTCAGCGCGTCACGGATGACGTCAGGGCTGATGGAGAGTTCTGCCATTGTCTTCCTTTTGTTCGTGGGGCCTCGGCCCCGAAGTCGCCGTCCCTGTGGGACGGGAAGTCTTTCTCAGCCTGCGAGTCGCTGCCGCAGGTCGTTCAGTCGCGTGGCCACGCTCGCGTCGATCACGTCATCCGCGATCTGCACGCGCACGCCGCCCACGACGGTGCGGTCGATCACCGTGTTCACGGAGACCTCGCTGTCGTACTTGGCCTGAAGCAGCTTCGCGAGCCGCTCGGTCTGCGCCGCCGACAGCGGCACGGCACTGGTGACCCGCGCGACCTTGCGGCCGCGGGATGCCGCGACAATGCGCTCGGCGCGCGCCAGCAGCTCGCGCACCCGGCGCTCGCGCGGACGCTGCACGACCGCGGAGGCGATCAGCGTCGTCGCCGCGCCGGCACGGGAGGCCAGCAGCGATTCGACGAGACGCCCCTTCTCGGTCGCATCGCCCAGTCGGCTGCCCAGGGCGAGCTCGAGCTTCGGGTCGCTCGCGACGACGCGGCCGAACTGGAACAGCTCGCCCTCGACATCGGAGGTCGCGTCGGCGCCGGCCGCGGCACGGATGGCGAGCTCTTCGACGGCGTCGATGAGGTCGTCCGCACTCGACCAGCGCTGCGTGGCCACGGCCTGCAGCAGCGACCGGGTCGTGCCCGCCAGCGGCGCGAAGACGTCGGAGACGACCTTCGCGCGTGCCTCGGAGCTGGCGCCCCAATCGGCCAGCGCACCGCTCAGCGCCGACGTGTCGGCCAGTGCGCGCGCGGCGGCGAACAGCTCGCCGGCGACGCCGAGGTCGACGCCGGACGCGGCATCCAGTGCCGCGTTCGAAGCCGTCAGAGCCTGAGTGGTCGCGCTGCCCATTACTGCGCTGCCTTCTGCGCTTCGGAGGCCTCGAGATCGGCGAGGAAGCGGTCGACCACGGCCTGCGCCTTGGCGTCGTCGGAGAGCGTCTCGCCGATGACACCGCCGGCCAGGTCGAGCGCCAGGGAGCCGACCTCGCCGCGCAGCGAGACCAGCGCGCTCTGGCGCTCCGCCTCGATCTGCGCGTGGGCGGCCGCGCTCACGCGGTTCGCCTCGACGACGGCGTTGTCCTTGGCCTCGGCGACAATCTTCTTGGCGTCCTCGCGGGCGTTCTCGCGGATCTCGCCGGCTTCCTTACGGGCCTCGGCGAGCTGCGCGGTGTACTCCTCGAGCGCGGCCTCGGCCTGACGCTGAGCCTCGTCGGCCTTCTCGATGTTGCCCTCGATGGCGGCGGCGCGCTGGTCGAGCATGTCCTGCATGCGCGGGAGCACGAACTTCCAGAAGACGAGCAGGATCGCCACGAAGCACAGCGCGCCCCAGACGAGGTCGTAGACCTCGGGCAGCAGCGGGTTCGGGGTCTCCTCCTCCGCCGCCAGAGTGACAAGAGCCGGTAGCATCCTGTCTCCTTACGTGAAGAGGGGGATCAGAAGCCGAAGATGAAGCCGGTGGCGATGCCGATGAAGGCGAGCGCCTCGGTGAAGGCGATACCGATCCACATGAGGACCTGCAGGCGGCCGGCCAGCTCGGGCTGACGGGCGACGCCCTCGATCGTCTTGCCGACGACGATGCCGATGCCGATGGCCGGGCCGATGGCGGCGAGGCCGTAGCCGACGGTGGCGATCGAGCCGCTCATGGCTGCCAGAACCGTAGTAGCTTCCACGGGTTTTTCCTTTCGTTGGGTGGGACGGCTCGTGCCGCCCCGCTCAGTGCTCGTCCGCGATCGCGAGCTGAATGTAGACCGCGGTGAGGATTGCGAAGATGTACGCCTGGAGGACGGCCACCAGGATTTCGAACAGGGTGAAGGCGAAGCCGAACGCGAGCGTGCCGGCGCCCAGGAGCGCCCACCAGTGCCCGGCGGTGAAGAAGAAGAACCACGTCGCCGAGAAGAACAGCACCAGCATGAGGTGGCCGACGATCATGTTCATCAGAAGACGGAGCGTCAGCGTCACGGGACGGATGATGAACGTCGAGATGAACTCGAGGATCGCGACGAACCAGACCAGCGCTTTCGGAATGCCCGACGGCGCGAACGAGTTCTTGAGGAACTTCTTCGGGCTCTTCTTCAGGCCGGCGTAGATGAACGTGACATACGACACGATCGCGAGCAGCAGGGGCACGGCGATGATCGCGGTGCCCGCCACCTGCAGACCGGGGATGATGCCGGTCAGGTTCATGAACAGGACCATGAAGAAGATCGTGGTGAGGATCGGCAGGAAGCGGTTGCCGTCCTTGCGGCCCAGCAGATCGTGGGCGATGCCGTTGCGCACGAAGTCGAGGCCGTACTCCACGACGCTCTGGAAACGGCCCGGGACCAGCTTCATGCGGCGCGTGCCGAGCACGAACAGGACGATCAGGACGACCGTCGCGATGATCTGGATGAGGTTGATGCGGGTCAGCGCGAACGGCGTGCCTGCGAACAGGATCTCGGGCGGGAAGAAGTCGGTGATCGACGGCGGGTGGAACCCGTCATCGGACGACGCGGCCTTCGCGATCAGTGTCGCAGCTTCAGTAAACAGCGCTGGCTCCAACTTCGGGGCATCGGTCGAGACCGTTGCGACGGGGGTCGATGGGAATGCGAGCCCACCCCAGCTCGGATCAAGCGGCAAGCGGGCGGGTGCGGATCTAGCCTATCAAACTCGGAGGTTTGGCAAGTCCATTTCAGGCGCGTCGTTCTTCCCCATCGCCGTCGGCGGGAGTACTCTCTGCGTCCGACGCCGGTGCGGGGTCGTCCTCGACCGACATCGGAAGCTCCACCGAGACGGTGGGGATGCGCATCCTGGTCAGCACCACGACGTCGATCACGAGCGACGCGAGCACCCCCGCGACGATCGCGACGAAGAACACCGTCGGCTGGATCCACGGCTGGTCGCGCAGCACCAGCAGCACCACGATGAACACGACGAACTTCAGCAGCCAGCCGCCCAGCACGATGCCGAAGAACACCGGCACGTACAGGGCGTCGCCGAACCAGCGGTTCGCGATGAGGATGCTCGCCCCGGTGATGCCGAGGAACAGTGCCGCCAGCACCACGCCCACCAGCGCGCTGAACAGGCCCGGCAGCCCCGCCACGGCGAATCCGATGATCGCTCCCGCGATCGCGAGCACGGCGGTGGCGACGGCCGACCAGATGAGGGTCGTCCGCAGGACCGGGGTGCTGGTGACGGGGCTTTCGCTCTTGGTCATCTCTTCTGCTCCTGAGGGGCGGGTTCCGAGGAGGACCCGGAGGTGGATGCCGCGGCCGGGCGACGGCGGTGGGTGGGCGTGAACGTCACCACGACGCAGGCGACGATGCCGAGAACGCCGAACGCGACGCCGAGCCAGTACTGCCCGGGCCAGTCGTGCGCCACGCCGATGTACATGAGCAGCATCGACAGGCCGATGATCGCGGTCCATGCGTAGAAGATCAGCACCGACGTGCGGCTGGAGTGCCCCATGTCGAGCATGCGGTGGTGCAGGTGCTTGCGGTCGGGCGAGAACGGCGACTTGCCCTGCCAGTACCGCCGCAGCACGGCCGACCCGAAGTCGAGCAGCGGCAGGATCGCGACCGCGATCGGCAGCAGGATCGGCAGGAACGCGCCCAGCAGCTGCGAGCGGCCGAACTCGTCGGGGTCGAGGGTGGCGGGGTCGAACTGTCCGGTCAGCGCGATCGCGCCGGTAGCCAGCAGCAGCCCCAGCACCAGTGCGCCGGAGTCGCCCATGAACATCTTGGCGGGGTGCCAGTTCAGTGGCAGGAAACCCAGGCACATGCCGACGATCACACACGCGATGAACGATGCGAGGTTGAAGTAGCTCGAGGCCCCCGAGTCGCGCACGACGAAATACGAGTACGCGAAGAAGATCGTGGCGGCGATGAGGCAGACGCCCGCGACCAGACCGTCGAGACCGTCGATGAAGTTGACGGCGTTCATCACGATCACGATCGAGAAGACCGTCAGGGTGAAGCTGACCGCCGCCGAGGGCACCGTCATGCCGCCGATCGGAAGCGAGTAGATCTGCAGCTGCCCGAACCACGCGATGATCCCCGCCGCGAGGAACTGCGCGGCGAGCTTGAGCATCCAGTCGAGGTCCCACAGGTCGTCGGCGACGCCCACGAGCACGGTGAGGGCGGCCGCGGCGAGGATCGCGAACACCGCGCGCGGGTTGGCCCAGAAGATCTGGAAGTACGGGGTGAACGCCGAGACGGTGAACGCCCCGATCATGCCGAGGAACATGGCGATGCCGCCCAACCGCGGGGTCGGCGTGCGGTGCACGTCGCGCTCGCGGATGGCCGGATACAGCTTGTACTTGATGCCGAGGCGCCACACCGCCCACGAGAAGATCAGCGTCAGCGTGGCGGTGAACAGGATCGTGAAGATGTACTGCTTCACCCGTCGTCACCGCCGGCGTCGGGAACCGGCTCGGGCTCGTCCTCGCTCACGGGGTCGGGTTCGAGCAGATCGCCGAGCACGGCGCGCAGTCGATCGCGCGAGACGGCACCGTCGCGCAGCACGCGGACCACCGGGGCATCCGCGCCCACCAGGCCCGTGGCATCCACGATCGTCGACGAGATCCCGGTGCTGCTGGGTCCGGCGTCCAAATACACCGTGACGCTGTCGCCGAGCATCAGCCGCGCATCCTCCGCCTCGATGGCCGCCGGCTTGCCGGTGAGATTCGCGCTCGAGACAGCAAGGGGGCCCGTCTCGGTGATCAGCTGCAGGGCGATGGGATGGTCGGGCATGCGCACGGCGACCGTGCCGTGGGTGTCGCCGAGGTCCCAGGTGAGCGACGGCTGCGCGGGCAGCACGACGGTGAGTCCGCCCGGCCAGAACTCCTCGACGAGCCGTGCGACGGGCTCGGGCACCTCGGAGACGAGGGCGCGCATCATGTCGAGGCCGGCCACGAGCACGGGTGGCGGCTGCTGCCGTCCGCGGCCCTTCGCCGTGAGCAGGCGCGCGACGGCCTCGGGGCTGAACGCGTCGGCGCCGACGCCGTAGACGGTGTCGGTGGGCAGGACGATGAGCTCGCCGCGGACGACGGCCTGCCGCGCCTCGCGCATGCCGGTGAGAAGCTGGCCCTGGTCGGCGCAGTCGTAGAGGGGGGTCATGACCCGTCCAGTGTAGCGACGCGCACCTGTGCGCCGCCGTGATCAGGCGCGGATCGCCGTGGTGGTGCGGTCGCGGCCGGTGAGGTCGGGATGAGTGGAAGCCGAAAGCCACCCGTCTGCGGTCAGCAGCTGCCGGATCGGCTCGCCCTGCCATTCGCCGTGCTCGATCACGAGCGTGCCGCCCGGGCGCAGCAGCCGCCGACCGGTGCGGCCGAGCACGCGGACGACGTCGAGGCCGTCCGCTCCCCCGTATAGCGCCTGCGGCGGGTCGAACAGCCGCACCTCCGGGTCGCGCGGGATCGCGTCGTCGGGCACGTACGGAGGGTTGGATGCCACGACGTCGAGCGTTCCGTCGAGCTCGGGCAGCGCGTTGGCCAGGTCGCCGTGCACCAGGTGCGTGGTCGGCGTGCCATAGCGGGCGACGTTACGGGCCGCCCAGGCGTGCGCCTCTTCCGAGCGCTCGACGGCCCAGACTTCGGCGCCGGGCACCTCGGTGGCCATGGCGAGCGCTATCGCACCGCTGCCGGTGCCGAGGTCGACCGCGCGGGGGCTCTGGGTCGTGGCGGCGGCCGCGGCGAGCGCGTCGATCGCGAGCTGGGCGACGCCCTCGGTCTCGGGGCGCGGTACGAACACGCCGGGCCCCACCTCGAGCTCGAGGTGGCGGAACGGCGCGAGCCCGGTGAGGTGCTGCAGCGGCTCGCGCTGCGCGCGCCGCGCGATGAGTGCCCGGAAGCGGTCGCGTTGCTCGGCGGTGAGCGCGTCGTCGCGGAGCGCGGCCGCCTGCGCTCCCCCGCGGCTCGTGCCCAGCACATGCGCGAGCAGCAGCTCGGCGTCGACGGCGGGGTCGGGCACGCCGGCCTCGGCGAGCGCGCGCGTCGCGGCGCGCAGGAGCTGGCTGATGCGGGCGGGAGTGTCCATGGGCGGGGTCCAGCCTATCGGCGGGCGCCTCCAGTCGCGGCTGGATGCCACCGCGGCTGGAAACCGCGGGCCGCGGCCTCCACCCTCCTCCTCTCCCCCTGCCCCGCCTCCCCTCACAGGCTTCGGAAGATCTCACCAACCTCGGACCGATCCGGCCCATCGCTCCGAACTTCGTGCGATCTTCCGAAGCCTGTGGGCCGGCGGCTCGCAGAATGGGCCCCGACGAGGGCGCGGCGGGCCGGCGGCTCGCGGCGCGGGCCATGGGGAGGACTCCCCGCGGAGCGACGGGGTGCGCGGCGCGACCCAGTAGGCTGGAGCGCGCGCCCTCGTAGCTCAGTGGATAGAGCGGCGGACTCCTAAGCCGCGCGTCGGAGGTTCGATTCCTCTCGGGGGCACCCTCGTGCGGGCGTCAGGCCTGCGGCGCGTCCGGTTCGGCTCCGCCCGCGGAATAGGCGCGCGTCATCCTCACCAGCACCATCAGCCAGGCGAACAGGAGCCCCGCCGACATGAACTCCATGCCGGTGAGGTTGAAGTAGCCGATCGGGATCCACAGCACGATGGCCACGGCGATCCCGACCACGACCAGGCCGGTGAACACGATGAAGTCGCGGGGCACTCCCGGCACGCGGCGCAGCATCACCCCGACGAACACGGCGAAGACGACCACCATGCCCGAGGCGGCTCCCACGTGCACGGTGAAGTTGACGGCGTCGGGAACCAGCCCGACGACGGCCATCAGCAGACCGATCACGGCGAACAGCCAGCTGAGCAGGCGCACCACGCGTTCAGGTTCGCGCCCTCGCCGGCGCATCCCTTGCTCGATGTCATGCCCGAGGTAGTTCGCGAGCGCCGTGATGACGAGCCCCGCGATGATCAGCGCGAAGTTGAAACGGTTCGCCGTGGCGCCGATGGTGTTGCCCAGCTGTGAGAAGTGGAACTGCCACCACGTCTCGTCGGCGGAGACGAGCATCGACGCCATCGTGCCCGAGAACAGGACCAGAACGGCCAGCCCTGCCAAGCCCTCGGTGGTCACCCGCGCGCCGGCGAGCGACGCGATGTATGCAAGGGCCGCTGCGGCGGCGCCCGCCAGCAGCCCGCCACCGTATGCGTCGACGACCATGCCGCGGAAGCCGAGCTGGAACATGTGCGCGATGGCCGTGACCAGCAGGTATCCGAGCATCGCCATGCCCAGCGACATGGCGACGATGTCGATGACACGCTTGATCACCGGCAGCACGAGACGCCATGCCGCGTGCCCGCGGCGCATCTCGACGATGAAGGACGCCGCGAACGCCACGGCACCGAAACCGGCCGCACACCACGCGGCGAAGGCGCCGATCGAACCGGGCCCGGCCAGCGGCACGTGGCGGCCGGAGAAGACGATGGCTGTCGCGACCCCCGTCACGACGAACACGGCGATCGCGCTGAAGGTCGCGCGCGACTCGAGTTGTTCGGGCCTGCTGGCCGCGCCGGCGCGGCGCTCAGCCACACGCCCTTCTTCTGCGCTCACGGTGCCTCGCTCTTTCGTTCCGGCCGTGACGGCTCGTCGGTCGGGGGCAGGATGCCGCGCAGCAGCCGCTGCGCATCGCCCGGGACCGCGGGCGTCCGGCGCAGCACCCGGAGGATGATCACCCCGGTGATCGCGTCGACGAGGTCTGCGACATCCACCTCCGTGTCGAGCTGCCCTGCGGACTTCGCGTGCTCCAGCCGGGTGGCCAAGGCCGCCATCGCACCGTTGGCGTCGTCGAAGCGCCGGCCGACGGCCTCGTCTTCGGCCGCCGCCGCCATGAGATAGCGGATCGTCGCGGTCGCCACCGGGTCGCCCGCCAGGGCGAGCATCTTCTCCAGCCAGATCGCGAGGTCCTCGCGCAGGTCTCCGCCGTCGTCGGGCAGCGGAGCCTCGAGCTGCAGCATCCCCTCCATCAGGGCATCCGCGATCAGGTCGCTCTTCGACGACCACCAGCGGTAGATCGTCGGCTTGCCCACGTGCGCGGCGGCTGCGATGCCCTCGATCGTCAGGCGGTTCCAGCCGTGCATCACGAGTTGGTCGGCGGTCGCACGCAGGATCGCGACGCGGGCGCTCTCGCTGCGGACGGCCCCCGGCCCCCGATCGGTCATGGGATGACTGTAGCGTCGCCTATTCCGTTACGGAACGTTCCGTGATAGAAAACCAGCACGCCGGGTTCCTGATCCGGCGCGCAGCCCACAGCGACGAAGGAGTCGACATGGCAGACGGCATCCACGACACAGCAGAACTCGAGTACGACGTGATCGTGGTCGGCAGCGGAGCGGCGGCCTTCGCAGGCGCGCTCGGAGCGATCGACGAAGGGATGACGGTGCTCATGGTCGAGAGCACCGAGAAGTTCGGCGGCAACACGGCGATGAGCGGCGGCGGCCTGTGGCTGCCGAACAACCCGCTCATGCAGCGCGAAGGCGCGGCCGACTCGCGCGAAGAAGCACTCACCTACCTCGAAGAGACCATCGGCGAGCCCGGGCGGTCATCGAACCGGGCCCGCAAGGAGGCGTTCGTCGACGGCATCGCCGACTATGTGCTCACGACCGAGAAGTACGGCTTCCGCTGGGTGCGGGCGGCCGCCTACCCCGACTACTACCCCGAGCTGCCCGGCGGCAAGGTCGGCCGCTCGATCGAGCTCAAGCCGGTCGACGCGAAGGGCATAGGACGGTGGCGAAAGCTCTCCCGCGGCCTGCTCCCCTTCCCGATGATGAACACCGACATGTACCTGCTCGGGCGCCCGTGGTCGACGTGGTCCGGGTTCTGGGCGGGCGTGCGGCTCGTGTTCCGCACACTCGGCGGCCTCGTGCGCGGAAAGATCCTCGTCGGCATGGGCGCCGCGCTCGCGGCATCCCTCGCCCGCGCCGTCGTCGTCGACGGCGCGGTGCCCCTGTGGCTGAACTCCCCCGCTGAGCGCCTCGTCATGGACGGCGACCGCGTCGTCGGCGTCGAGGTACGCCGCGAGGGCACGCCGGTCACCGTGCGTGCCCGGCACGGCGTGCTGCTGGCCGCCGGCGGCTTCGACCAGGACAAGGAGCGCCGCAAGAAACTGCAGGGCGTCGAGGGCAACCCGGCCGGCTCTCCCGGTGCGTGGGGCAAGGGCATCGACATGGCGGTCGAAGCCGGCGCCGCGCTCGAATACATGGAGGACGCGTGGTGGGGCGCCACGGTCAAGCCCGTCGAGGGCGGACTCAGCTCGTTCATGGTCGGTGAGCGCTCGATGCCCTACTCGCTCATCGTCGACAAGGACGGCCGCCGCTTCGCCAACGAGTCGGAGTCGTACGTCGACCTCGGCCACCACATGCTCGAGCACGACGGCGCCGCGGGTCCGTACTGGTTCATCCTCGACGGGCGGTACACGAAGCGCTACTTCCTCACCTTCGGCGTCGACCCGAAGGCGAACAAGAAGATGGTGGCGCAGGGCATCCGGCAGACGGCGGACACCATCGACGAGCTGGCGGAGAAGATCGGGGTGGATGCCGCGAACCTGCGCGCCGAGATCGACAAGTTCAACGGCTTCGCCCGCACCGGACGAGACCAGGACTTCGCCCGCGGCGACTCCGCCTACGACCGGTACTACGGCGACCCGACGATCCACCCGAACAACAACCTGGCGCCCATCGAGAAGGGCCCCTTCACCGCCTATGAAACCGTCATCGGCGACCTCGGCACCAAGGGCGGCGTGGTCACCGACGAGCACGCCCGGGCCCTGCGCGAAGACGGCTCGGTGATCGAGGGCCTGTACTCGGCCGGCAACAACTCCGCCGCCGTCATGGGGCACACCTACCCGGGCCCCGGGTCGACCATCGGCCCCGCATCGGTGTTCGGGCTCATCGCCGCGCGGCACATGGCGGGAAGGCGGGCGTCTTCGACCGCGGCGGCGTCGGACGACGACGTCGCGGTCGACGCCGGCTGACATGCGCGAGCCGGTCAGGGGCGGATGCGCGCTCCTGACCGGCTCGACGTGTACGCGACGACCGACGGTCAGCGCCGACGCGACGGCCGCGGCACGATCCGCCCGCGCCGGTGTGCTGCCACCAGCATCCCCACCGAAATCACGACGCTGACCAGTACTGGCACGAGCGAGGCCTCGAGGCCGAAGGCACCGCCGGTCAGCAGTGCGGGGCCGTCGACCGTCGTGATCGCAAGACCCGGGTCGACGTGCCCCGACACGGGGATGCCGATGGCCTGCTCGATGCCGTTCCAGCTCGCGTGCAGCCCGATGACCAGCCACAGGCTGCGCCGCCAGAGGAACGCGGCGCCCATCAGGCCGCCCGCCTCGACGGCGATCGCGATCGAGCTCCACACCGTCGCACCCGGGTTCGCGCCGTGCACCACACCGAACAGCACCGCGGTGGCGGCCAGGGCGATCCTGCTGCCGCCGAGCTTCTCGATCGCCTGCTGGAACAGGCCGCGGAACAGCAGCTCCTCGGTGACCGCGCCACCGATCGCCACCGCGATCAGCTCGGGCAGTGCGGAGAGTCCCGCCGCGCCGTCGAACGTGAACCGGTAGCCGCCCAGCAGCGCGATCAGGCCCACCGAGATCACGAGGAAGCCGGCGCCGATCCCGCCCCCGATGAGCAGGTCGCGCCCCGCGTGGCGGGCGGCGAGCTCGGGGACGGCGCGCCCGGCGACGAAGCGCATCACCACCCAGTAGGCGACGAGCGCGAGCACCGTGCACAGCAGCGCGGGAACGGTGCCCGCCCCGACGAACAGCGACGCGGCACCGACGGCCACGAGCCCGATCACGAGCCAGACGAGAGGAAAGCGCAGAAGCCGGACGAGGGGCTTCTCGGAGGTCAGGGTTGTCATGTCACCGACGCTACGGATGGCCCCGGTGCGCGCGAATCCCGCGCGAGCGGACGATGTCCATCCCCCGCACGGGGGATGCAGCATCCCGTCACACGGCGTCACCGAACCCCGCCCGCATCGCCCCTGGCCTAGCCTGTGCGGGTGCGCCTGATTCAGTGGTGCCGATCCCGGCCGGGATGGGTGTGGGATGCCGCGGCCGCCGCCGCGCTCGCCGTGCTGGCCCTGCTGCCGGCGCTGCGCGCCTATGGCGTCGCGCTCGGCGAGCTGCCGACTGTGCCGTCCGACGCTCTGCACATCGTGCTGGTCTTCGCCCAGACGCTGCCGCTGGCAGCGCGACGGCGCGCTCCGGCCGCGGTGCTCGCGGTGATCGGTCTCGCCTTCGCGCTCGATCAGGCGCTCGCGTATCCGCCGTCGCCGGCGGGGCTCGGTGTGCTCGTCGCGTTGTACTCCGCCGGAGCGCACCAGCGGCGCGGGCGCGTGATCACCGTCTCGGCGGCCGCGGCTGCCTACGTCGCCCTCGCCGTCGTGCTGACGCAGCTGGGCTCGCGCGAGCGCCCGTGGGAGTTCGCGACGTTCGCGCTCGTGCTCGCCGCAGCCTGGGCTGCTGGCGACATCGTCCGGTTGCGGGCGGCATCCGCCCTCGCCGCCGCCGAACAACAGGCGCGGGATGCCGTCGTGCACGAGCGCGCACGGCTCGCGCGCGAACTGCACGACGTCGTCAGCCACCACGTGACAGGCATGGTCGTGCAGGCGGACGCCGCCGCGTTCGTCGCGTCCGACGACGGCCCCCTGCGGGAGCAGTGGGAGTTGATCGCCGCCGGGGGCCGGCGTGCGCTCACCGATCTGCGCGGTCTGCTCGAGGTGCTCGGAACAGATGCGGTGGCCTCTCCCGCGATCGGCTTACTGCACGACCTCGTCGACGACGCACGCCGGCGCGGGCAGCACGTGACACTGCGCGAAGAGGGAACACCGAATGGCTCGGACGAGCTGCGCCTCGCCGTGCACCGCCTCGTGCAAGAGGCGCTGACCAACGCGCTCAAGCACTCCCCCGGCGGCGCCACCGACATCGCGGTGCGCTGGGGCGAGGTAGAGGTGCACGCGCGGATCGTCACCCGCCCGGCGACTCTGCCCGTGCCGCGCCGCGTCGTGCCGGGCTCGGGCCGGGGCCTTGCCGGGCTGCGCGAGCGTGTGCACCGCCTCGGCGGCACCCTGCACACCGGGCCGGAGCCCGACGGACGTTTCGTCATGCAGGCGTCGATCCCCGTCGCCGACGCCCCTGCCCACGATACACCGCCCGCCGCCGCAAGGAGGCCGGCATGACGGCATCCCCTCCCGACACCACCCCCATTCGCGTCGTCATCGCCGACGATCAGGCTCTGATCCGCGCCGGCTATGCGACGATCCTGGGCGCGCAGCCCGACATCGAGGTCGTCGGCGAGGCCGAAGACGGCCGCGCGGCCGTCGATCTCGCGCAGCGGCTGCGCCCCGACGTCGTCGTGATGGACGTGCGGATGCCGCGGCTCGACGGCATCGCCGCGACCCGGCTGATCGCCGGCCCTGGCGTCGAGCACCCGGCCCGCGTGCTCGTGGTCACGACGTTCCAGCTCGATGAGTACGTGTACGAGGCGCTGCGCGCGGGCGCCAGCGGCTTCCTGTTGAAAGACGCCGGGCCGGCCCAGCTCATCGACGCGGTGCGCACGGTCGCCGCGGGCGACGCACTGCTCTCGCCCGCCGTGACCGGGGCCCTGCTCGGCCGCTTCGCCGACCGTGTGCGGCCCTCCGCGCCGCGTCCCGACGATGACCCGCGGCTCGCGCGGTTGACGCCGCGCGAGCTCGACGTGTTCGCCGCGATGGCGCGCGGCGACTCGAACGCCGAGATCGCCGAGGCGCTGGTCATCAGCCGCGAGACCGTGAAGACGTACGTGTCACGCATCCTGCTCAAGCTCGAACTGCGCGACCGGGTGCACGCCGTGGTCTACGCATATCGCAGCGGGCTGGCCGTTCCGGAGCGCTGAGACCGTGGCCGCCGTCAGCGGAAGATCCGCCGCACGAGGTTGACGTCGGCCAGGTCCAGCAGCTCGTCGCCGCGACCGCTCATCACGGTACGCAGCGCCCAGAGCGTGAAGCCCTTGGCCTGCGCGGCGGTGATCGCCGGCGGAATCGACAGCTCCTCACGCGCCACGACCACGTCGACCAGCGCGGCGCCGGGCACCGCGAACGCGCGCTGCAGGGCATCCTCCAACTCCGCCGGATCTTCCACGCGGATGCCGGTGATCCCCACCGAGGTGGCGACATCAGCGAAGTTCGGGTTGTGCAGGTCGGTTCCGAAGTTCAGGATGCCGGCGGCCTTCATCTCCAGTTCGACGAAGTTCAGCGACGAGTTGTTGAATACGACGATCTTCACGGGCAGGTCGTTCTGCGTGATCGAGATGAGATCGCCCATGAGCATGGCCAGTCCCCCGTCACCGGCGAGGGCGACGACCTGGCGCCCCGGGTCGGCACCCGCGGCGCCCAGCGCCTGCGGCATGGCGTTGGCCATCGAGCCGTGCACGAACGAGCCGAGCAGCATCCTCTCCTTCGTCATCCGCAGGTAGCGCGCGGCCCACACCACCGGCGTGCCGACATCGGCGGTGAACACGGCGTCCTCCGCAGCCAGCTCGTCGACCAGACGCGCGACGTATTGCGGATGGATCGGCTTCTTTCCGTCGGAGCTGGCCAGCCCGTCGAGCTCACGCCGCGTCTTCTGATAGTGCGCGACGCTGTCTTTCAGGTGCTTGCCTGCGCGGCCGTCGGAGATCAGCGGCAGCAGCGCCGCGGCCGTGCTGCGCACGTCGCCGACGAGACCCACGTCGACCGGGGTCCGCCTGCCGATCTGTGCGCCGCGCACGTCGACCTGGATGATCTTCGCCTTCTCGGGGAAGAACTGCCGGTAGGGGAAGTCGGTGCCCAGCATCAGCAGGGCGTCGCACTTGTCCATCGCGCGATAGCCCGACGCGAAGCCGAGCAGGCCCGTCATGCCGACGTCGTAGGGGTTGTCGTACTCGATGTGCGGCTTGCCGCGCAGTGCGTGCACGATGGGCGCCTGCAGCCTCTCCGCGAGCGCGAGCACCTCGGCGTGGGCGCCCTCGACGCCGGCGCCCGCGAGGATCGTGACCTTCTTCGCGCCGTTGAGGATCTCGGCGGCGGCGCGCAGCTCATCTTCGGCCGGCACCACGTGCGCGACCGACGCGCGGATCGGGGCCGACGGCCGCCGGTCGGGCGCGTTCTGGAAGAACACGTCGCCGGGCACCACGACCACGGCGACGCCGCGTTCGTTCACGGCCGCGCGCATCGCGTTCTCGAGCACCCAGGGGACCTGCGAGGCGTCGCTGACCAGCTCGCAGTAGACGCTGCACTCGCGGAACAGGGTCTCGGGGTGCGTCTCCTGGAAGTATCCGCTGCCGATCTCGGCGAGCGGGATGTGCGACGCGATCGCCAGGACCGGCACGCGCGAGCGCTGCGCATCGTAGAGGCCGTTGATGAAGTGCAGGTTGCCGGGCCCGCAGCTGCCGGCGACCACGGCCATCTCGCCGGTGAGCTCGGCTTCGGCACCGGCTGCGAATGCCGCGGACTCCTCGTGCCGCATGTGCATCCAGCGGATGCCGCCGTCGCGCCGCAGCGCCTCGGTGAAGGCGTTCAGCGAGTCACCGGGAAGCCCCCAGATGCGCTGCACGCCGGCGTTCTTCAGGGTCTGTACGAAAAGCTCGGCCACATTCGTCGACATGCCGCCAGAGTAGGCGGTGGATGCCGCGACCGCGAGGGGGTCTGCCGCCGTGTCGATACGGGATGAAGGGCATGTGAATCCTCTCAGAAACAGCGCGGAGGGTTGCATCTGGCCGCCGATGAGGGAATCGTGGCCGACTCAGCGTCCCTACCCCACCCCGACGGAAGGAGCACGCATGCTCACCCTGACCGAGAACGCCCAGACCGCGGTGAAGTCGATCGTCTCGAACGGCCCCGAGGCCGAGACGGCGGGACTCCGCATCCATGGCGGAGACGATGCCACCGCGGGTTTCGCGCTGTCTGTCGTGGCGGCACCGGAAGAGGCCGACACCGTCGTCGATGATGAAGGCGCCCGCGTCTTCCTCGATGAAGGAGCGGCCGCCGCCCTCGACGACCAGGTGCTCGACGCCCAGGTCGACGACACCGGCGGCGTGCGCTTCGGGTTGACCGCCCAGGTCTGACCGGGTGGGTGCGGCCAGTACTCCCGGGCCGCACCCTCTTCACTCAGCGTTCCTGCACGACGTAGGTGGCCGGGTCGTCGTCGGGCCGGGTGCCCCACGACGCGTCGGCCGCGACCGTGTCGCGGTCGAACCAGAACGCGTCGGCGACGGCGCGGATCTCTTCGGCGGCGTGCTCCTGCAGCAGCGTGAACGCGGCCAGCGCGTCACGCAGCTGCGCGGGGGTGCGCGCACCGACGAGCACGTTCGCGGTGATCGGGTTCAGCAGCGGCACGGCGACCGCCAGAGCTGCGACGGTGGTGTGCAGGGAGGCCGCGGCTTCGCGGATCTGCGCGACGCCGGCCGTGATGCGCGCCTGGGTGCCGCCGATGTCGCCGCCGATCATGCGGGCGGTGCCGTCGGTGCGCGGGCCGAAGATCAGCCCGCCCTCGAACACGTCGGACGCCTGCACGCGCACGCCGATCGCCTCGTGCAGTTCGCGGTACGGCGCGCCCTCAGCGATCGAGCGGCGGGTCAGTCCGTACTTCAGCTGCGCATAGTCGGGACCGGCGATGCCCGCGGCCCCGGCCTGCCCGGTGATCTCGGCGACCTCGGCGGCCGACCAGTTGTTCACCGCCCATGCGCGGGTCCTGCCGCTCAGCAGCAGCGGCGCCAGCTGCACAAGGAAGGCGGAGTAGTCGTCGCGCGGCGCCATGAGGTCGCCGAGGACGAGCACATCGGCGTAGTCGGTGTGCTGGCGCTCGAGCATCGCGTCCAGCTGCCGCGCGAACGTCGGCGCGTCGATGCCGGGCTGCGGCAGCCATGCCTTCACCGCGAGCCGGATATCCTCACGACGCGGCTTCAGCTGTGCCATCGCCCGGGCGAACACCATCTCGGTGGCGTCGGGGTCGGGGTCGTCGAGGTGCGGGCCGTAGATGCCCACGTCGAAGGTCGTGACCCCGGCATCCATCGCCGCCCGCAGCGTCTGCACGACGGTGTCGTACGCGGCGCGGTCCCAGGTGTTCCACGATCCGAGGGCGAGTTCGGAGACCGTGATGCCGGTCGGGCCTGTCGTGCGGGTGGGGATGGTCATGCGGGTTCCTCTCTGAACAACGCGCGTCATCGTTCGATATTTCTCCAATCGTAGACAATAACTCCGGGTCAGCGGAAGTCCCGCGAGTGGTGTGTCACCCCCACCCGCAGGTCTTCGAACGCGTCGGCCAGCAGGTTGACCACGCCCTCCTCCGAGCGCTCGACGATGCCGCGCACGATCAGGGCCGGCGCATCGCGCACGGTGCGCCGGTAGCGCGTCCACACGCCGGTCGTGCAGATCACGTTGACGATGCCGTGCTCGTCCTCGAGGTTGAGGAAGGTGACGCCGGATGCCGTCGCCGGCCGCTGCCGGTGGGTCACCAGCCCCGCCACCTCGACGCGTCGGCCGACCTCGTGCGTGCGCAGCTCGCGCGAGGTGAGGACCCCGCGGGCGTCCAGCGGCGCGCGGAAGTGCGTGAGCGGATGGTCGTCGGTCGACACCCCGGTCGCCCACAGGTCGGCCGCCAGCCGCTCGTAGCTCGACGGGTCGCCGAACAGCGGCGGCTGCACCGACACCATCGAGTCGGGCAGGTACTCGGCCCGGTCCTGTGCGGCGGAACCCGCCAGCCAGATCGCCTCGCGCCGGGTCAGCCCCAGGCATTCGAACGCGCCTGCGGTGGCCAGGGCCTCGAGCTGCGCGGTGTTCACGCCCACCCGGCGCACGAGGTCGCGCAGATCGCGGTAGCGACCGTGCGCGTCGCGCTCGGCGACGATCTTCGCGGCAAGGTCGTCGCCGATCCCCTTCACCGCAGCCAGCCCCAGCCGCACGGCGAACGCCCCGTCGCGCCGGTGCGCGGCCGACTCGTCGGGCGCGTCGATGTCGAAGTCGCCCGTCGGGCTCTGATGGCGGTCAAGGCACGAATCCATGCCGGTGACCGTCCTGTCGTCGGCCCGCTCGACCACCGGATCGGCCCCCGACAGGTGCAGGTCGGGGCGGCGCACCTCGACGCCGTGCCGGCGCGCGTCGGCCACGAGGGTCGCCGGCGAGTAGAACCCCATCGGCTGGGCACGCAGCAGCCCCGCGAGGAACGCGGCCGGGTAGTGCAGCTTCAGCCACGACGACGCGTACACGAGCAGCCCGAACGAGAGGGAGTGCGACTCGGCGAAACCGAAGTTCGCGAACGCCTGGATCTTCGCGTAGATGGCGTCTGCGGCATCCCCCACCAGCCCGTTGGCCGCCATGCCCTCGTACAGCTTCGTCTTCAGCGACTCGATGCGCTCGACGCCCCGCTTGGAGCCCATCGCGCGCCGCAGCAGGTCGGCGTCTTCGCCGGAGAGCCCGCCGACGGCCATGCCCATCTGCATAAGCTGTTCCTGGAACACCGGCACCCCCAGCGTGCGCGCCAGCACAGGCTCGAGCTTCGGGTGCGCGTAGGTGACCGGCTCGCGTCCGAGCTTGCGGCGCACATACGGGTGCACGGCGCCGCCCTGGATCGGCCCCGGCCGGATCAGCGCGATCTCGATGACGAGGTCGTAGAACCTCCGGGGCTGCAGGCGCGGCAGCAGCCCCATCTGCGCGCGCGACTCGACCTGGAACACCCCGATCGAGTCGGCCCGGCACAGCATGTCGTAGACGGCCTTCTCCTCCTTGGGGATCGTGGCCAGCTCCCACTCCTCCCCCGTGGAGGTGCGGATGAGGTCGAAGGTGTGCTGCAGGGCCGCCAGCATCCCCAGCCCCAGCAGGTCGAACTTGACCAGGCCCATCCAGGCGGCATCGTCCTTGTCCCATTGGATGACGGTGCGCCCCTCCATGCGCGCGTGCTCGATGGGCACGACCTCGCCGACGGGCCGCTCGGTGAGCACCATGCCGCCGGAGTGGATGCCCAGGTGCCGCGGGGCCTTCAGCAGCTCTTCCGCATATTCGACGACCTGATCGGGGATGTCGTGGCCGGTGTCGGTGGAAAGGCTCGCCCCCCACCTCTCGACCTGTTTCGACCAGGCGTCCTGCTGACCCGGCGAATAGCCGAGCGCGCGCGCCATGTCGCGGATCGCGTTCTTGGGCCGGTACTGGATGACGTTGCACACCTGCGCGGCCCGCTCGCGGCCATACTGCGCATAGACCCATTGGATGATCTCCTCGCGGCGGTCGGAATCGAAGTCGACGTCGATGTCGGGCTCTTCTTCACGCAGGCTCGACAGGAACCGCTCGAACGGCAGCTCGTACGCGATGGCGTCGACCGCGGTGATGTCGAGCAGATAGCAGACGGCACTGTTGGCGGCAGAGCCACGACCCTGGCAGAGGATGCCGCGGCCCCGCGCCTCTTGCACGATGCCGTGCACGATGAGGAAATAGCCCGGGAAGTCCTTCTGCTCGATGACGTCGAGCTCGTGGGCGATGCGCTCGCGGTCTTCGGGCCGCAGCTCGGGGTACTTGCGCGGCACGGCGCCCCACACCAGCTGCCGCAGGTGCGACATGGGCGTGTGCCCATCGGGCACCGGCAGCTTCGGCAGGGCGGGCTTGGCCATGCGCAGCGGAAAGGCCAGCTCGTCGGCGAGCGCCACGGTGCGCGCGACCGCGCCCGGGTAGCGCGCGAACCGGCGGGCCATCTCGGCGCCGCTGCGCAGGTGGGCGCTCGCGTGCGAGGGCAGCCAGCCGTCGAGCTCGTCCATGCTGCGGTTCGCACGCACGGCCGCCACCGCCGCCGCCAGCAGCCGGCGCTGCGGCTGGGCGTAGTGCACGTTGTTCGTGACGATCGTCGGCAGTCCGCGCTCGGCGGCCAGGCCCGCGAGCAGGTCGTTGATCGTGGAGTCGAGCGGCTCGCCGTGGTCGATGAGCTCGACGTACACGTTGTCGTGGCCGAACAGGGCCGTCAGCCGATCGAGCTCGGCGGCCGCGGCATCCACGCCCCCCGTCAGCGCCGTGTCGGCCAGCGCGCGCCGCACGGCACCCTTGCGGCAGCCGGTGAGGATCGCCCAGTGCCCCTCTGCCTGCGCGGCGAGCTCGTCGAGGTCGTAGACCGGGCGCCCCTTCTCGGCCCCCTGCAACTGGGCGTGCGTGAGAGCGGCGGCCAGGCGGTGGTAGCCCTCCAGCCCGCGCGCGAGCACGAGCAAGTGTGCGCCCGCGGGATCGGCCTCGCCCTTCTGCGGCTTCGGAAGCTCGAGCGACAGCTCGGCGCCGTACACGGTCTTCAGTTGCCGCTCGGCGGCGGCCTCGGCGAAGCGCACGACGCCGTAGAACCCGTCATGGTCGGTGATCGCCAGGGCATGCAGGCCGAGCCGCTCGGCCTCTTCGACGAGTTCTTCGGGCGACGACGCCCCGTCGAGGAAGGAGAACGACGAGTGCGCGTGCAGCTCGGCGTAGGGCACGGCATCGGCCGGGCGGGCGATGGGCGGCGGCACGTACGGGCCGCGCTTGTGCGACCAGGCAGGGCTGTCGCCGCCGTCGGCGTCGGCCGGTACGGGGCGCGGGCGGCGGCGGTCGCTGAGGACGCGCTCGATCTCGGACCACGGCACGGAAGGGTTGTCGAAGCCCATCAGCGCGGCCTTCTTCTGTGCGCGGTGGCGCTAGTCATACCGCGCCTCCGCCGCCCAGCGGCCGCCCTCGCACACGAGCAGCCAGGCGTTCTGCTCGGCATCCACGACCTGGAACCGGTGCGCACGCCGGGCACGGGCGGCATCCCATCCCCGTTCGTCGACCGTCCACGGGCCGGCCCACGACACGATCTCGCGCCACCGGCCGGCCTCGGTCAGCCGCGCGGGCGGGGCGCTGAGCTCTCCGCGGTCGTCGACCTCGACGACCAGCCCCGTCTGCGAGACGACGTCGACCGGCTGCGGCTGCGGGAACACCGTCGCGGGTGCGGGCGGCGGGAGGCTCCCCGGCCAGGGACGGGCACGCTCGGTCGCCACGGCGCGGTCGCCACGATCGCCCCACGGCACGAGCACCTGCCGTTCGGTCAGCCACCGGCCGCCGCCGACCGCCGGGGTCAGAACCCCGCGGTGCCCGAGCATCGCCTGCACGCGCGAGAGCGCATGGTGCACGCGTTCGTCGGGGCCGGAGCCGAAGATCGCCGGTCTGTGGGCGGATGCGGCATCCACCGCCTCTGGATGCAGCCGCACGAGCGTCACCCCGCTGCGCAGCACCCGGTTCTGCGCATCTTCGGCCAGCTGCCAGCGCACCCGGTCGATGACCGACGCCGCATCGAACGAGCGCGGATGCAGCCACACCCGATCGCTGCGCTCACCGCGATCTCCGGTCAGCTCGACGCGCAGCTCGGTGCACACGAGGTCGGTCGCACCCAGACCCGCGATGAACTCGTCGGCGGCGATGCGCATGCCGAACGCGACCTGCTCGGCAGCCTCGACGGCCGGCTCGAACGCGACCTCGCGGTCGAGCTCGGGCGGCGGCGTGCGCGGCTGCACCGGCCGCGAATCGGCCCCGCCCGCCAGCTCGTGCAGCCGCTGCCCGGCCGGCCCGAACCGGTCGCGCACGAGGCCGGCGTCGAGTGCGGCGAACGCCCCCAGCGTGTGCACGCCGAGGCGGCTGAGCAGGTGGGCCAGCCCGTCGTCTTGCAGGGTCGTCACCGGCAGCGGCGCGAGGAAGGCCGCCGCCCCGCCCGCCGGCACTATGCGCACGGGCTTGTCGGCGGTCGTCGTGCGCGCGGCCTGCTCGGCGGTGAACGGCCCGTCGGCGACGGCCGCGCGCACGCCGGGCAGCTCCTCACCCTCGGCGAGCACGTCGAGGATCTCGCAGGCGGCCTCATTCTCGCCCCCATAGAAGCGTGCGGGCCCCTGTGCGCGCAGCGCGCACAGCCCCGGGCGGATGATCTGCACCCCGGGCACCAGCTGCTCGATGCGCGAGACCACCGGCGAGAACTCCCGGGCGTCGCGATCGTCGTCGGCCGGTACGATCTCCAGCCGCGGGCAGCGCCCCTGCGCGTCGCGCCGCCGCTGCCCGCGCCGCACGCCCTCGACGCGAGCACCCGCCGAGCAGGCGACCACGGTGTTCGCGTGCACGATCGCCAGGGGTGCGGCATCCGCCCCCTCTGCCCCGCGCTGCCGGTGCAGCGCCGTCACCGGCCAGTCGGGGAACCACAGCACCAGGCTGCGCATCAGCCCACCGCCCGCATCGGCACCGGCGCCGCGGTCGGTACCGCCGACAAGCCGCCGGTCTCATCGGGCAGCACGAGCCGGGCGCGGCGCGGCACCGCCTGGCGCCTGCTCGTGACGCTGACCGTCAGCACGCGCCGCTGCAGGAAGCCGTGTCCGTCGCCCACACCCGTCCACTCCGAGGCGTCGACGGCGATGGATGCCTCGGCCTGAGGCCACACGCCCTGGACAAGCAGCACCCCGCCGCGATCGCGCAGCCGCGCCGACAGCCGCGCCACGTCGCCCGGGGTCACCCGCCCGCCCGGACGCACCGCGACCACCGGCAGCACATCGGCGACGGTCGCCGTGACCGCGAGCCAGCGCGCCCCCGGATCGGGGATCAGCACGACCCGCGACAGATCGACCCCGAGCTGCTCGGCCGCCTCGGCACCGAGCTCGGGCATCCCCACCACACCGCACCAGGAGCCCTCCTGCGACGGCCGGGCCAGCAGCGCCAGCAGCAGCGAGGCCGACGGCGCCACCGTGTACGCGGCGCCCGCCCGCAGGCCGCCGCCCGGCAGGAGCGAGGCGAGGCTCGGCAGTGTGGGCAGGACCGCGGCGCCGAGCCGGCGCCCCTGCACCCGCTCGAGTTGCGCGCGCAGAAGCGAGATCTCCTGCGCTGTCGCAGCACCTGCCGACATGATCGCCCCCACTTCCTCATTCTAGAACGCATGTTCTAGGCGGTCAATGCAGGAACGACGATAGACGCCCCCTCCGACATCCGAAACACGTCGATCCGTGGGCTATGTTCGACAGTCAGCGCGCGGTGCGGGCCGCGGCATCCCCCGCCCGCAGGCCCTCCTCGAACGCGGCGACCGCGTTCAGCCCGGCCGTGTTCCGCGCGCCGCCGACGACCGAGTGCGGGATGCCGCGGGCCGCGAGCTCCGCGGCGAGCCCCGCGCGCGGCGTCTGTCCCGCCGCCACGATGACGGTGTCGGCCCCGACGAGCTCTTCGGCGCCGTCCACCGTGATGCGCACGCCGCCGGGTTCGACCGCCCGATACTCGACCCCCGTGAGCGTGCGCACCCCGCGCCGCCGGATCGCCTGCACCGCCGCCCAGCGCGTCGTCACGCCCATGCCCGCGCCGATCGGCCCGTGCCGGCGCATGATGGTGATCTGCCGGCGCGGCGGCGGCAGTGTTCCCGCGCGCAGACCGTGCTCGACCAAGAAGTCCGAAGCGCCGTCTTCGACGAGCAGGTGCGCAAGGTCCACGGCGATCCCGCCGGCGCCGATGACCGCAACCCGCTCCCCCACCCGCGACACATCGGCGAAGGCCTGCGCATAGTCGAGCGCCCGCTCGACGCCCGGCAGCTCGACCCGGCGCGGCACGACGCCGGTCGCGACGATCACGTGGTCGAACCCCGCGACCTCCTCCAGCCCCGCCGCATGCCCGAGCCGCACCTCGACGCCCGTCTCGTCGAGCAGGTGCGCGAACGACCGTGCGACCAGGGCGAAGTCTCCCTTGCCGGGTACGGCGCCCGCCAGCAGGAACTGCCCGCCGATCTCGGGCGCCTCGTCGAACAGCGTCACCCGCGCACCGGCGAAGGCGGCGGCGCGTGCCGCTTCCATGCCGGCGGGCCCCGCACCGACGACCGCGACCCGCCGTGAGGAGGGGCGGGATGCCGCCACCAGCGGAAACCCGATCTCCCGCCCCGCCCGCGGGTTGACCATGCACGAGACCGGCTCGACACCGAGCGACCGGTCGATGCAGGCCTCGTTGCAGCCGATGCACAGCGTCACCGAGGCCTCGCGGCCGGCGAACGACGCCGCCACGATGTGCGGGTCAGCCAGGAACGGCCGCGCCATCGACACGATGTCGGCCTCGCCCGCCGCGAGCACCCGCTCGGCCTGCTCCAGGGTGTTGATGCGGTTCGACGCGATGACAGGCACCGCGCCCGCGAGCCCACCGGCCGCAGAGGCCGACGCCAGCGCCGCCCGGATCCGCCCCGCCACCGGCGTGAACGCCCCGTGCGGCACCATCGACTGCACGGTGGGCACCCGCGCCTCGTGCCAGCCGACGCCCACGTCGATCGCATCGGCACCGGCCTGCACGAACGCGACCGCCAGCGCATCGACCTCGTCGGGCGTCGACGAGCCCTCGACGAGATCGGCACCCGACATCCGCACGATCACCGGCGCGGCGCCGACCGCATCGCGCACCGCGCGGGTCACCGCGACCGGAAAGGCGCGCCGCCGCGCGGCATCCCCTCCCCACGTGTCGTCGCGCCGGTTGGTGACCGGCGAGGCGAACTGATTGAGCAGATACCCCTCCGACGACATGATCTCGACGCCGTCGAATCCAAGCTCGACCGCGATACGCCCGGCACGGGCGAAGTCATCGATGGTCGCGGCGATCCCCGCGTCGTCGAGCGCCTCGGGCGTCGCGTCCGAGAACCGGCTGTACACGGCCGACGGCGCCACCGGTGTGAGCCCGAACGCCGCGGGCGACGCATAGCGCCCCGCATGGAACAGCTGCAGCGCGATGCGTCCGCCGGCGTCGTGCACGGCATCCACCACCGTCCGCCACGGCGTGGCGTGCGCCGGCTCGGCGATGATCCCGTAGCCGACCCCGCCCGCGCCCACGCGGCTGACCGCGGCGCCGCCCGTGATGATGAGGGCGGCCCCGCCTCGCGCGCGCTCCGCGTAGAACGCGGCGAGCGCGGCCGGGTCACCCGTCTCGCGGTTCAGGTGCATCGACCCCATCACGATGCGATGCGGCAGCGTCAGCGCGCCGACCCGCACCGGCGTGCGCACGGACGGATAGCGTGCCGCGGTGGACGGAAGAGGGATGGATGCCACGGCCCGGTCAGTCCCGCACGGGACGCGGCGGCAGCCCCAACGGGTCGCTCGTGTCGTGCCAGTACGGAGGCGCTGCCACCGTCATCCCGCCGTCCACGATGATGGTGTGCCCGGTGATGTACCCGGCGCGGTCGGAGAGGAGGAAGTCGATGGCGTTCGCCATGTCTTCGACGGTGCCGGGGCGCCCCAGCGGGATCGCGTCGATCACCTTCTGCATGGGCGCCATACCCGGCATCGAGTAGAAGTAGTCGAGCGAGTCGGAGTCGATCAGCCCCCCGTTCACGCCGTTCACGGTGATGCCGTATCCGGCGAACTCGACGGCCATGAACCGGACGAACGACTCCACCGCCGCCTTGTACGAACCGAGCGCCGCGTAGGTCGCGAACGCCCGCATGCTGCCGTAGCTGGAGACCGCGACGATCCGCCCGCCGCGGTCCATGAGCTTGACGGCCTCCTGCGCGCCGAGCACGAACGGGCGCAGGTTCATCGCGTACGAGCGGTCGAGATGGTGCGTCTTCAGGTCGGCGACCCGCTTGAACGCCGCCGCGGCCGCGTTGTTGACGAAGAAGTCGAGTCGCCCGTACTTCTCGGCGGTCGCATCGAACAGGCGCACGATGTCTTCGGGGCTCTCCATGTCGGCCTGCACGGCGATCCCGTCGCCGCCGCGGCGCTGCGCCTCGGCCACGACCTGTTCGGCGAGGTCGGCATTCGTGCGGTAGTTGACGACGACCGATGCGCCCTTGCCCGCCAGATCGAGCGCGAGCGTGCGGCCGATGCCGCGCGACGACCCCGTGATCAGCGCGACGCGCCCCTCGTACTCCCTCGCGTCGTCGGTCTCGGGCGTGCTCATGCGTCCTCCTCCTGCGCCGCGCGCGTGAACACGTCACGGGCGACCACCGTCTTCTGGATCTCGTTGGTGCCCTCTTCGAACCGCTGGGCCCGCGCGTCCCGATAGACGCGCTCGATCGGCGAGCTCTTCCAGTACCCGATGCCGCCGTGCACCTGCAGCGCCTTGTCGGTCACGCGCGTGAGCATGTCGACCGCGGTCATCTTGGCCATCGACGACAGGGCGGCCGCGTCATCCGCCCCCTCCTCCCACCGCCGTGCGGCATGCAGCGTGAGCTGTTTGGCCGCCTGGATGTCGGCCTCGTTCTCGGCGATCATGAACGCCACCGCCTGCCGCGACGCGATGGGCTTGCCGAACGTCACGCGACCGGTCGCGTAGTCGACGGCCAGCTCCTGCGCCCGCTCGGCGAGCCCCACGCAGCTCATCGCCACCGAGATGCGGCTCGGGGTGAGGAAGCCGCCCAGGGCGATGGCGAGCCCGTCGCCCTCTTCGCCCAGCCGCTGCGCCACCGGCACCGGCGTGTCGGCGAAGGTCAGGCTCGCGTGGTCGGTGCCGTGCACGCCCATGGTCTGCGAGGTGTCTTCGACGTCGGCTCCGGGCGCGTGCCGGTCGACGAGCAGGGCGACGGTGCCGTCCTTGCCGCTCGTGCCCTCGAGCCGTGCGAACAGCAGCCAGTGGTCGCAGTTCACGCCGAACGTGATGAGGTGCTTGCGGCCGTTCAGCAGGTAGGTGTCGCCCTCGCGCCGCACCGTGCTGGTGATGTCGGCGCCGGTGCCGTTGCCGGGCTCGGTGAGGGTGAACGCGACGAGCAGGTCGCCGGCGATCATCGGCCGCACGAACCGGTCGCGCTGCGCGTCGGTCACGTGCGGATTGATCGCACGCCAGGTGCCGTTGAGCACGTGCACCAGCATGCGGATCGACGCGTGCGAGCGCGAGAAGACCTCCATGAGCCCCATCCATTGGCTGAACGACAGCCCGCGCCCGCCGAGCTCAGCCGGCGCCGCCATGCTCAGGTACCCGCGCTGTCTCAGCTCGTCGTACAGCTCGCGCGGGAGGGTCCCGGTCTCTTCGATCCGCTCCGCCCAGCTCTCCCCCGGGCCCCGCACCCACCGGGTGACCTCGTCCAGGAGGGCGTCGTACTCAGGCTGTTCTATTCGGCTTCCACGTCCGTCGGCTGTGACCGGGATGCTGGTCATCGAGGGCGCCCTCCTTGTCGGTGTCTGTCAGGGTCGAGAATCGCTGGGGTTTGAGCGTCGCGGCCTGCTCGCGCAGCACGAACTTCTGCACCTTGCCGACGGCGTTGCGCGGCAGCGCGTCGATGATCTCCAGGCGCTCGGGCCAGTAGCTCTTGGAGACCCGGTTGTCGTCGAGGTACTGCTGCAGGCGGGTGAAGGTCAGGCGCTTGCCCGGCACGAGCACGACGAACGCGCAGGCCCGCTCGCCCAGCCGCTCGTCGGGCATCGCCACGATCGCGACGTCGTCGACGGCCTCGTGTCGATACAGCAGCTGCTCGATCTCGGAGACCGGAACCTTCTCGCCGCCGCGGTTGATGACGTCGCGCACGCGCCCGGTGATGCGCAGGTAGCCGTCGTCGTCGATGCGGGCGAGGTCGCCGGTGCGGTACCAGCCGTCGGCGGCGAACGCCTCGGCACTCAGGTCGGGTCGGTCGAGGTAGCCGCGGAACACCGTCGGCCCCGACAGCTCGAAGTTGCCCTCCACCCCCGGCGCGACGGCGTGGCCGTCGTCGTCGACGATGCGCAGCCGCACATCGCGCAGCGCGCGCCCGTCGGTGCCCCAGGCCTTGCCGGGGGGATCCCCGGGCGTCGACAGCGCGGCGAGCCCGGTCTCGGTCGTGCCGAACGCGCCGCACACCGCCGTGCCCAGCACGCGCGTCGCGCGCTCGGCGAGCGCCCGCGGCACCGCGGCGCCGGTGGCCACGAAGATCCGCAGCGTGCGCGGAGCGGGCGCGCCCGCCTCGACCTCGCGCACGAGGTCGGTGAGAAAAGGCGTGGCCGCCTGCACGAAGGTGCCCTCCCACTCGTCGAGCACCTCGAGCGCGCGGCGGCCGTTCCAGGCCCGCTGCACGATCGCCGGCACCCCGAGCGCCCACGCCAGCCACATGCCGTAGAGAAAGCCGGTCTGGTGCGCGAGCGGCGAGGGGATGAAGACGCTGTCGGTCGAGTTCAGCGGCAGTTGCTCGATCTCCATCCAGGCCGCCCGGCTCAGGCTCGCGTGCGTGTGCAGCACACCCTTGGGCTCGCCCGAGGTGCCCGAGGTGAACAGCAGCTGCGCGTCGTCGTCGGGGCGCGGCACCCGCGCGTCGAGCACCGCCCGGTCGGGCTTGACCCAGGCCGTGGCGCGGTGCCAGGCATACCAGCGCACGTCGGGGTTCTCGCACGGCGGCAGCACATGCGCCACCCCGGGGGTCAGATGCATCACCAGCACGTCGGTGACGGACAGATCGGATGCCGCGGGCCCGGCGAGGATGTCGGCCAGCTCATGGTCGTGCTGCCGTCCGCGGAAGTTGTCGGCGACCACGACGAGCTTCGCCCGCGACCGCTTCAGCGCGAACGCGACCTCGCGCTCGCGGAAGATCGGCATGATCGGACAGATCACGGCCCCGATGCGCGCCGCGGCCGCGGCCACCACCACGAAGCCCGCGCAGTTGGGCAGCTGCACCGCGATCCGGTCGCCGGCCTCGACACCGAGCTCGAGGAAGAGGGCTGCGGCCTTGTCGACGGCGTGGTCGAGCTCGGACCACGTCATCCGCGCGGTGCGGTCGGGGGCGGCATCCACCAGCGCCAGCGCGTGCGGCCGCTCGTGCGCCCACCGGCGGATCCACTCGGCACCGGTGACGCGTGCCGCCTCGTCGGCGGTGCCGGCCGGCGGACGCCGGCGGGCCGTCGGGCGGGCGGGTCCCTTCTCGACCTGCATGTCGACATGCAGCTCGGTCATCGCGTCCAGGAACTGCGGGTAGGAGATACGGTAGGCGTTCGGGAACGTCAGGGTCGAGCGCCCCGCAGCCGACGACGCCGCCACCGCCAGCGACATGAGTACCCGGTGGTCGTTGAACGACGACAGGTGCGCGCCGTGCAGCCGGGGCACGCCGCGCACGCGCAGGTCGGTCCCGTCGAAGTCGACGTCGCCGCCCATGGCGTTCAGCTGCAGCATCGAGGTGACCCGGTCCGACTCCTTCAGCCGCACGTGCTCGACATCGTGGAAGACGCTCTCGCCGTCGGCGACGGCCGCCATGGCCGACAGGACCGGAAGCATGTCGGGCACCAGCCGGCAGTCGACGTCGACCGGCTGCAGCCGCAGGCCGTCATGCTGCACGCGGACGCCGCCGGCTTCGGCATCCACCGTCATCGGCAGCCCCATCTCGTGGGCGATCCTCAGGAAGTCCGCCTCGGGGTGGTCGACCGCCGCAGGGTCGGTGCTGCCGAGCCCGGTCAGCAGCACATCGGCGGGGCGCAGCGCCGCCACCGCCAGCCCGAACGCCGCCGAGCCGATGTCGGGCGGCAGCGTCAGGTCGGTCGGGTGCGGCGTCTGGCCCGGCTCGATGTCGAACCGGCGCCCGTCCGCCGCGACCGTCACGGTGAGCCCGAACGCGGCCATCATGCGCACCGTGAGGTCGACGTAGCTGCGTTCGTTGAACGGCCCGTCGACGATCACGGCCGTGTGCGCACGGGCGAAGGGCGCGACCAGCAGCAGTGCAGAGATCCACTGCGACAGCGTGCCGGCGATGTGCACCACGCCGCCGGCGGGGCGCCCGTGGCGGATACGCAGCGGCGGGCAGTCGGTGGGCGATGCGGCATCCACACCCATGTCGCTCAGGGCACGCAGCAACGGTCCGATCGGGCGGCGCTGGAAGTATTTCTGCCCGGTGAGCACGATGTCTTCATCGGCCAGCGCCGACAGGCCCGCCATGAAGTACAGCGTCGATCCCGAGCTGCCGACGTTCACGCGCTCGCGCCGCGGGTGATACCGCCCGCCGTGGACGACGAAGGTGTCGCCGTCGACCTCGACGTCCACGCCCAGCGTCCGCAGCACGCCGACCGTGTACTGCACGTGGCGCGCGTCGCTCAGCCCGCTGATCCGGCTCGTGCCGGGCGCCAGCGACGCCAGGATCAGGGCCCGGTGCGCGTGGTATTTGGAATTCGGGACCCGCACCGTCCCGTGCACGCGCGCGGTGCTTCCCACCACTGCCAGATGCATTCCAGCCTCCCTCCGGCCGTGAGCGACCCGAGGGGGCAGCTCACGTCATCGATCTGCCACGAGCGACCCTACTCTCGAGATCGGAGGGCCGCAGGGGGGTGCGACGTCACGCGGCCAGAGCCAGATACGGCTCCCAGCGAGGGTCGGTCCGGTCGGCGCCGCGGATCGCCCACGAGGGCCCGTGCGGCGGCCGGGGCGTGAAGCGCAGCCGCCACGACATCTCCTGCGGCGTGCGGTCGCCCTTCACGTTGTTGCAGCGCTGACAGCAGGCGACGAGGTTCTCCCAGCTGTCGGCCCCACCGCGCGACCGCGGGTGCACGTGGTCGATCGTGGCCGCATGCCCGCCGCAGTAGGCGCAGTGGAACGCGTCGCGGCGCAGCACGCCGCGACGGGTCACCGGCACCCTGCCCGGGCTGGGCAGGTGGACGTAGCGGGTCAGGATGATCACCGCGGGTCTGTCGAACGATCCGCCGGCGGCGAGCACGGGGCTCTCCTCGACGCGCTCGATGATCGTGGCCTTGTCGTTCATCACCAGGACCAGGGCCCTGCGGAACGACACGACGGCCAGCGGTTCGTATCCTGCATTCAGCACCAGTGTGCGCATCCGTCATCCTCACGATCGGTCCGAAACGGCTTTCCGGACGGTCGGTTGCGAAGACGCGTCGTTCCCCGTGCAGGGATGAAAAAAGCGCCGTCTACAGACGGCGCCCGTGCGCCGCACCCAGGGTGCGGCATCCGCTCTCATGATGCCGGAGAACGAAGAGCCCGAGCGCATCCATGGTGCGGATGCGGGGTGTGCTCATGTCCATCGGCGTCCCTTTCACGTGGATCTCGGCGTCCGCAAACAGGGTAGTCCCGACAGAACGCCGCCGGATCCGTTTCGGATCCGGCGGCGTGTCGAAGAGGGGATGGATGCCTCAGCCGGCGTTCGCCTTGAGCCAGGCGAGCGGGTCGACCTTGGTGCCGTTGATGGCGACCTCGAAGTGCAGGTGGTTCGCGGTGGAGCGGCCCGTGCTGCCGACGAGCCCGATCAGCTGCCCGGCCTTGACCTTCTGGCCGGCGACGACCTGACGGCTGCCGTAGCGCATGTGCCCGTAGAGCGTGTTGACCTTCTTGCCGCCGATCACCGAGTTGATCGTGATCGCGACGCCGTAGCCGTAGTAGCCCTCGCTCGAGACGGCGACCGTGCCGTCCGCAGCGGCGAAGATCGGCGTGCCGCCGGCGGTGAGGAGGTCGACGCCCTGGTGCTCGCCACCGCGGGCCATGAAGCCGTCGCCGATGTGGTCGATCTTGGCCAGCGGCCAGCGGACCTCGCCGGTCCCGGGGCCCGTGATGTTCAGGTCGATGCTCTGCGAGGTGTAGGAGGCTGCCTGCGCGGCCGCCTTCGCACGTGCCGCGGCGGCCTCGGCCGCCTTCTTCTTCTCGATCTCGGCCTCGGTGGTCGCCGAATAGCTGCTGCGGTCGAGCTTCTGGGTCTCGCCGTCGTGCTCCGACGCCACGACGAGCGACTGCGCGTCGGCGTTGGCCAGCTGCTGCAGCGTGCGCGTCTCGGGTGTGGCCTGCGCGGCCGCGAACGCGGGGATCGCGACCGAGCCCACCAGGGCGGCGATCACCCCGACGACGGCGACGCGACGGCCGGGCGAACGGCGGTTCTTCACCGCGGCGCGACGGGTCGCGCGGTTGTCGGTCGTCTGGGCGACGGTGGGGGCGGCGACGCGCAGGCTGCGCCGTGAGCGCGTGACCGCCGTGGTCTTCTCGTGCTGATTCTCGTCCGCTGACGAGTCGTGCTGCTGGGCCAAGTACTGTCCTCCGTGACCTCCGCCCCCGGTCAGGACCGGGTACGGGCTCGTCTGGGCGGGCACGTCTGTCGGGACTTCCGTGCGATGTGACCGCCGAGACGACGAGCCGGCGAGGCTGATCTCTGCGGACATCCGCCGACCGGCTTCTTGCCGACGGACCGTTAGAGGCTACCGGAATATAACGAATAAGTCACGTAGAACGCCCGACAAGGCGCTCACGATCACGCCGCGTCGTCGACGAGGAAGATGTGCGACGCAACCTCGACGGGCAGTTCGAGCCCCTCGTCGTTGCCGTCCATCTGCACGAGCACGTAGCCCTCGCTGTACTGGTACTCCCCCGTCGCACCGGGCACGACACCGGCCTCGCGCAGCTGATCGAGCAGCTCGGGATCGACCTGCGCGGGCTCGGCGAGACGGCGCACCGTGCCGCGCAGCGGACCGCCGTCGGCGTCGAGCCTGCGCACGAGACCCACCACGCCCTGCTCGAACTCGATCGACGGCACGCCCCCGATCTGGTCGAGGCCCGGGATCGGGTTGCCGTACGGCGACTCGGTCGGGTGCCCGAGCAAGTCGACGAGGCGTCGCTCCACCTGCTCGCTCATCACGTGCTCCCAGCGGCAGGCCTCCTCGTGCACGTACGCCCAGTCCAGGCCGATCACGTCGGACAGCAGCCGCTCGGCGAGACGGTGCTTGCGCATCACGTCGACGGCCTTGGAGCGGCCCGCGTCGGTCAACTCGAGGTGGCGGTCGTCGGCGACGACCACGAGGCCGTCGCGCTCCATGCGGCCCACGGTCTGCGAGACGGTGGGGCCGGAGTGCCCGAGGCGCTCGGAGATCCGCGCGCGCAGCGGCACGATGTTCTCCTCCTCGAGCTCGAGGATCGTGCGCAGATACATCTCCGTGGTGTCGATGAGGTCTACCATCGTCTCCCCTCCGCGTGGACGTCGATACACCAGCCTACCGGCGTGCAGGGGCGTCGTCGCGCGGCGTCACACGGCGGGGCGCGGCATCCCCCCGCCGTAGAATCGGACCATGGCCCACGTCACCCTTCCCGCTGAACTCCTGCCCGCCGACGGCCGCTTCGGATGCGGCCCTTCGAAGGTGCGGCCCGAGCAGGTGCAGGCACTCGCCGGCCCCGGCGCGGCGATCCTGGGCACGTCGCACCGGCAGGCGCCGGTGAAGAACCTCGTGGGCGGCGTGCGCGAGGGGCTCGCCGAGCTGTTCCGCCTGCCCGACGGGTACGAGATCATCCTCGCCAACGGCGGATCGACCGCGTTCTGGGACGCCGCCGCCTTCGGTCTCATCGAGCGCCGCGCGCAGAACCTGCAGTTCGGCGAGTTCGGCGGCAAGTTCGCCAAGGCCGCCGCCGCCCCGTGGCTCGAGGCGCCCGACGTCCGCAAGGCCGAGCCCGGCACCCGCGCGCGGTTCGAGGCGGTCGAGGGCGTCGACGTGTACGGCGGCCCGCACAACGAGACCTCCACCGGTGTCGCGGCGCCCATCGAGCGCGTGCACGGCGACGACGGCGCGCTCACCGTCATCGATGCGACGAGCGCCGCCGGCGGCATCGACTTCGACGTCGCCGAGACCGACGTCTACTACTTCGCGCCGCAGAAGAACTTCGCCTCGGACGGCGGCCTGTGGTTCGCCGCCGTGTCGCCGGCGGCGATCGAGCGCATCGAGCGCATCGCGGCATCCGACCGGTACATCCCGGCATTCCTCGACCTGAAGACGGCCGTCGACCAGTCGCGACTGAACCAGACGCTGAACACCCCGGCGCTCTCGACGCTGCTGCTGATGGACGAGCAGGTGCGCTGGATCAACGGCAACGGCGGGCTCGCGTGGGCCGGCGCCCGCACCAAGGAGTCGTCCGACATCCTGTACGCGTGGGCCGAGGCCACCGCCTACACGACGCCCTTCGCCGCGGAGGTCGCCGACCGCTCGCCGGTCGTCGTCACGATCGACTTCGACGAGAGCGTGGATGCCGCGGCCGTGGCGAAGTCGCTGCGCGCCAACGGCGTGGTCGACACTGAGCCGTACCGCAAGCTCGGCCGCAACCAGCTGCGCATCGCGACGTTCGTGGCCATCGAGCCCGACGACGTGCGCAGGCTCACGCAGTGCATCGAGTACACCGTGGAGCACCTGGCGCAGTAGCGCCGGGCCCTGCGGCCGCGCTCCCCCGCGGAGTTCCCACTCCCCGCAGCGAACCGCGTCCTCCTGCGGCAAATTCACATGAGTTTGTCCTGTGCACATGAAACCGCCGACGGTGTGATGTGCTTTGGACAGACTCATGTGAGTCCGACGCGGATCCCGGTCATGCGAAGCCGGCGGGGATCCCGCGGCGTGGGTGAGAGGTCAGTCCTCGTCAGACTCCGACTCGTCGTCGTCGGCGGACTCATCGTCGTCAGCGGACTCGTCGTCCTCGTCGGACTCGTCGTCGTCGGCGGACTCGTCGAGCTCGTCGATGTCGACGCCGTCGACGTCGCCCGCGTGCAGGATCGGCGAACCGTCCTCGTCGAAGTCGGCCGCGTCGAGGTCGTCGACGTCATCGAGGTCGTCCTCGTCGTCGAGATCGTCGTCCAGGTCGTCGTCCACGTCGTCGTCCTCGTCGAGGTCGTCGTCTGCGTCGTCGTCATCGTCGTGGTCGGATGCCGCCTCCGCCGCCTCCGCGGCGGCAGCGACCTGCTGCGCCTGGTACTCGGCGAGTCGCACCGCCCAGGGCACCCACTCGGGCGCCAGCAGCGCGTCGTCGCCCGGCAGCAGCTCGACCTCGAGCACGGTCGGCTCGGAGCCCTCGACCACGGCGACACTCACGGTCCAGAACCAGCCCGGATAGCCGGGCATCAGGTTCGCGAAGCGCAGCGACACCACGCCGTCGGGCTCGACGCTGTAGCCGGCGGGATCGCCGACGGTCGCCGGGCCGGTCACCTCGTACAGCGCCGCCTGCGCGATGTCGTGGGCGGCCAGCAGCCGCTCGTCGGGCACCACCGGCCCCGCAGCGGGCTCGGACTCAACCGGCGCGACCTCCGCCGCGTCGACAGGGGCCTCCGCTGCGTCGCGATCAGCTTCCACAGCGTCGCCACCTGCCTCTGCCGCCTCGCCGGGCGCCACGCCCTCGGCGGGCGCGTCGTCCGGCGTCGGGATCTCGGGGTTCTCAGGCGTCGAAGTCATCGGCCACCTTGCGCAGCAGCGCGGCGATCTTGCGCGACTGTCCACCGGACGGGTAACGGCCGCGGCGCAGATCGCCGCCGATGCCGTCGAGCAGCTTGACGAGGTCCTCCACGATGACCGCCATGTCGTCGGCGGGCTTGCGCGACCGCTTCGCCAGGCTCACCGGCGCCTCGAGCACGCGCACCGACAGCGCCTGCGGACCGCGGCGCCCGTCGGCGATGCCGAACTCGACGCGGCTGCCCGTCTTCACTTCGGCCCCCGCAGGCAGGGCGGTGGCGTGCAGGAAGACATCCTGACCGTCGTCGGAGGAGATGAAGCCGAAGCCCTTCTCCTCGTCGTAGAACCTGACCTTGCCGGTGGGCATGAGTACCTCGCACGAACACGTGTGCGCCGGCGGGCGGCGCACGAACTCAGTGGAATGAAAAGGACCCGCAGGTCCCGCCTCCAAGACTACGGCACGGCGGGCGGCGAGTAGGCTGAAAAGGATGAGCGCGCCCACACCGACCGGCGACGTCCCGGTCCGCCGGCTCGACCGGATCCTGTCCTTCACCGCCCTCGGCCTGCTCGTGCTGTCCGTGGGCTGCTTCGTCGCGATCATGATCGGCTCGGCGATGCACGCCGAGTTCGACCGGGGCGCCTGGCCCACCGTCGGCATCGCCGTGTACATCGGCCCGATCGTCGCGTTCCTGCTGATCATCGCGGTCGTCATCATGAGCATGGTGCGAAGGGCGCGGGCGAACAAGGCGCGCTGAGAGCACGTGGCAGACACCTCCGACGAACGCGCGCTGGCGATGCAGCTGGCCGGGCTCGGGCCCGACCGGCTCGCCCGACTGCTGCACGCCCGGGGAGTGCCTGCGTCGATCACCTGGCGCGACTGCTTCGACGCGGCGGAGGGCCTGCTGGATGCCGCCTCGATCGATCGTGCGCTGACCGGCCTCGATCGCGCCTCACTGCAGGGGCTGGATGCGGCGGCCACCGCACCCGTTGCCGAAAAGGCGCGCGCGCCGCTGGACCCCCTTGCGCTGCTGCGCGCCGACGGCCGCGCGTACGGCGCGGTGACCGCGCGACTGCGCGACGCACTCGCGCAGCATCCCGACGCACTGTCCGCCCAGCCGGCACCCGACCAGCCGTCGCCCACCGACGAGCGTGCTGCCGCGACCGTCGCCGAGCGCGCCGCCGCCGCGGCCCGCACGCTCACCGACATCGTCGCCCTGAACCGCGACCAGCCCGTCGCCGTGACCGGCGTCGGCGCCGTGACCGCCGTCGACCGACGGCGCCTCATCGACGCGCACATCGTGCCGACCGCGTCCGAGCTCGACGATCTGCTGACCCTCGCCGCCGATGCGGGGCTGATGATGCTCTCCGGGCGCGAGTGGCTCGTCACCGAGACCGGCGACGCCTGGCTGCCCGGCGACCTCGTCACACGGTGGGCGCGGGTCGCCACGGCCTGGCGCGACGCCCTCCCCTCCGCCCTGCGCACGGCCGGCGGCGGCTATCCGCCCCCCGCAGCCTGGGCCGCTCAGGTGCCCCTCGACGCGGAGTGGCCCGACCGCGTCGAGCAGCTGCTGCGCCGGGCGGAGCGCTGGGGACTCTACGACCGCGGCGGTGCCGAGCCCGCGTGGACGACGCCGCTGCGCGCCGGCGACGCCCCCGACACCGCGGCGCTGACCGCCCTCGTCCCCGGCGAGATCGACAAGATCTACCTGCAGGCCGATCTGAGCGCCATCGCGCCCGGTCCCCTGCGCTCGGGACTCGACCTGCGCCTGCGCACCATGGCCGTGCGCGAATCGGTGGCGCAGGCATCCACCTACCGCTTCTCGGCCGACTCGCTCGCCGCCGCCATTGCGGGCGGCGAAGACGCGGCATCCGTCCGCTCGTTCCTCTCCGAGCTGTCGCTGACCGGTATCCCCCAACCGCTCGAGTACCTCATCGATCAGGCCGAGGCCCGTCACGGCCTGATCCGGGTGGGGGTGGATGCCGCGGGCCGCACCCGCATCACGGGCGCCGAACCGCGGCTGGTGCAGACCCTGGCCGTCGACCAGGCGCTGCGCTCGATCGGGCTCGTGCCCGACGGCTCCGACGCGCTCACCTCGCGCGTGTCGCGCGACGCCGTGTTCTGGACGCTGGCCGACGCCCGCTACCCCGTGATCGCGGTCGACGAGAACGGCGAGCCGCAGCCGCTGCGCCGGCGGAGGGCGCCGGTCGCGGCATCCCTCCGTCCCGATCCCGCAGCGGCGCTGCTGCCCGTCGCCGAGGACCTCATCGCGCACTCCGGCGGCGACGCCGACCGCGCGTGGCTGCAGCGCGAGCTCGACCATGCGGTGCGCGCCCGCAGCGAGATCGTCGTCACCGTGCGGCTGCCCGACGGATCCGAGCGCGCGTTCACGATGGAGGCCAGCGGCCTGGGCGGCGGCCGCCTGCGGGGCCGCGACCGGGGCGCCGACGTCGAGCGCACGCTGCCGGTGTCGAGCATCGTCGCCGTCCGACCTCGCTGAGCCGGCACAGAGGCGGCGGCGGTAGACTAGTCCGTTATGTCCGACGGCCCCCTCATCGTCCAAAGCGACCGCACAGTGCTGCTCGAGGTGGCGCATCCCGACGCCGAGACCGCCCGCCACGAGCTCGCGATCTTCGCCGAGCTCGAGCGCGCCCCCGAGCACATCCACACCTACCGGATCACCCGGCTCGGGCTGTGGAACGCCCGCGCGGCCGGGCACGAGGCCGATGACATGCTCGCGACCCTCGACCGGTGGTCGAAGTTCCCGGTGCCGCCGTCGGTGTCGATCGACATCCGCGAGACCGTCGGGCGATACGGGCGCCTGGTCATCGAGCGCGACGACGAGGGCACGCTGGTGCTGCGGTCGACGGATGCCGCGGTCCTGGCCGAGGTCACGAAGAACAAGCGCATCCAGCCGCTGCTGATCGGGCATCCCTCCCCCGAGACCTTCGTCATCGACGCGTGGGCGCGCGGCCAGATCAAGCAGGAGCTGCTGAAGATCGGCTGGCCGGCCGAAGACCTCGCCGGATACACGCCGGGCACGCCGCACCCCATCGACCTGGACGAGAGCACCTGGAGCCTGCGCCCCTACCAGCACACCGCGGTGGAGAAGTTCACCGAGGGCGGCTCGGGCGTGGTCGTGCTGCCCTGCGGCGCCGGCAAGACCCTCGTCGGCGCAGGGGCCATGGCCGAGACGAAGACCACGACGCTCATCCTCGTGACGAACACCGTCAGCGCCCGCCAGTGGCGCGACGAGCTGCTCAGGCGCACCAGCCTGACCGAGGAGGAGATCGGCGAGTACTCCGGCCAGGTGAAGGAGATCAAGCCGGTCACGATCGCGACCTACCAGATCCTCACCGCGAAGCGGAAGGGCCAGTACGCGCACCTCGCACTGCTCGACGCGCTCGACTGGGGGCTCATCGTCTACGACGAGGTGCATCTGCTGCCCGCGCCGGTGTTCAAGCTCACGGCCGACCTGCAGGCGCGCCGTCGGCTGGGCCTGACCGCGACCCTCGTGCGCGAGGACGGCCGCGAGGGCGACGTGTTCAGCCTCATCGGCCCCAAGCGGTTCGACGCACCGTGGAAGGAGATCGAGTCGCAGGGCTTCATCTCCCCCGCCGTCTGCTACGAGGTGCGCGTGGATCTGCCCGAGGACGACCGGCTCGAGTACGCGGCGTCCGCCGACGAAGACCGCTATCGGCTCGCCGCGACGGCACCCGCGAAGATCGGCGTCGTGCGCGACCTGGTCGCCAAGCACAGGGGCGAGCGGATCCTCGTCATCGGCCAGTATCTCGACCAGATCGACACGCTCGCCGAGGCGCTGGACGCCCCGAAGATCACCGGCCAGACGCCGGTCGACGAGCGCGAGCAGCTGTACCAGGCGTTCCGCGAGGGCACGATCGAACTGCTCGTGGTCTCGAAGGTCGCGAACTTCTCGATCGATCTGCCCGAGGCATCCGTCGCCATCCAGGTGTCGGGCTCGTTCGGTTCGCGTCAGGAGGAGGCCCAGCGCCTCGGACGCCTGCTGCGCCCCAAGGAGTCGGGCCACACCGCGAGTTTCTACACGCTCATCGCGCGCGACACCGTCGACCAGGATTTCGCCCAGAACCGCCAGCGGTTCCTGGCCGAGCAGGGCTACAGCTACACGATCCTCGACGCCGACGCACTCGAGGCCGCGTAGCGCAGGAACACGTACCCCTCGTCGTCGTGCAGCACGCCGCGCAGGCCGAAGCGCCGGTCCGCCTCGGCGGCCCCCTGCGCGATGCGTCCCGCGCTCCCGCCCACGATGCGGGGCGAGAGCGTCAGGCACAGCTCGTCGACGGCGCCGGCGTCCAGCAGCGAGCCGAACAGGTGCGGCCCACCCTCGCACAGGACCTGCGGCATGCCGCGGTCAGCGAGCTCGCGCACCATGAGGGACAGATCGACGGATGCCGCGCCGCAGACGATCACGTCGGCCACGGCATCCAACTCCTCCCGACGCGATGCGGGCGCCGCCTCCGCCGTGATCACGATCGGGCGCACCGCCGCCTCGGCGAGCGCCGGATCGTCGGGCGCGAGCTCGAGCCGGGCGCTGACGATAGCGAGCCGCGGCGTGACCCCGGCGTAGCCCTCGGCACGGACGGTGCCCGCGCCCACCAGCACCACGTCGCTCTGCGCGCGCAGCACCTGCATGAGACGCCGGTCGGTGTCGCCGCCGAGAGTGCCGCTGCGCCCGCCCAGCGTCACCGAGCCGTCGGCGCTGGCGACGAAGTTCATCCGCACGTGCGGCATCGTACGGTCGGCCACGGCGTACGCGGCGCGCAGCTCGTCGTCGGAGATCATCAGTCGTTCCCCTCGGGCCGCGTGTTGTGCAGCAGGTAGGCGGGCTCGCGCCAGCCGAGGATCGCCTCGACCATCCGCAGCGCATCGACGGTCTCGGCGACGTTGTGCACGCGCACGATGCGCGCGCCCTGCGTCGCGCAGAACACCGCCGCCGCGAGCGATCCCGACAGCCGCCCGTCGCGGGGCCGGTCGAGCGTCTCTCCGACGAAGTCCTTGTTCGACAGGGCCACCAGGATCGGCAGCCCGAACGAGGCCAGCTCCCCCAGGCGACGCGTCAGCTCGAGCGAGTGGCGCGTGTTCTTGTTCAGGTCGTGCCCGGGGTCGATGACGATGCGCTCGGGCGGCACGCCGTGCGTCACCGCACGGTCGACGCGCTCGCGCAGGAACGCCGCGACCTCGCCGACCACGTCGTCATAGCGCGGCTGCGGCAGCTGGGTGCGGGGGGCTGCCAAGCTGTGCGCGATGACCAGGGTCGCGTCCGAGTCGGCGACCACCTCGGCCATGGCGGGGTCGTGCACCCCCGTGGTGTCGTTGATGACGGCGGCCCCCGCCGCGATCGCCGCCTTCGCCACCGCGGGCTGGAAGGTGTCGACGCTCACCGGTCCGGCCGACGCCAGCGCCCGCACGACCGGCACGACCCGGTCGATCTCCTCCTCGACGGGCAGCGCGGGTCCCGGCGCGAACTTCACCCCGCCGACGTCGACGAGGTCGGCACCGGCGGCGAATGCCGCCGCGCCCGACTCGACGGCGGCGTCCAGACCGTACGTCGCCCCCTGGTCGTAGAACGAGTCGGGCGTGCGATTGACGATCGCCATCGCCGCCAGACGACGCGAGAAGTCGATCTCGCGGTCGCCGATCCGCCGGACCGGGGTCTGCAGCCGTGGGTCGACGATCACGCGCCGGCCAGGCCGTCGAGGTCGACGGAGGGGTCGGCGAGCGCCCGCGGGTCGACGCCCGCGCCCGAGCGCACCAGCTTCTGGATCGCCTCGTTCACATCCCAGATGTTGACGTTCATGCCGCCCACCACGCGCGCGCCCTGCACCCAGAAAGCGATGAACTCTCGCGTGTTCAGGTCGCCGCGGATCACGAGCTCGGCGCCGTTCATGAGCGGCGGGAACCCGCTCAGCTCCATCCCGAGGTCGAACTGGTCGGTGTAGAAGTACGGGATCATGTCGTGCTCGGCATCCTGCCCCAGCATGACCTTCGCCGCGACCGGGCCGCCGTTCAGCGCGTTCGCCCAGTGCTCGCTGCGCAGCCGCTGGCCGAGCACCGGGTGCATCGCGTTCGCGACGTCGCCGGCGGCGAGCACATCCGCCGCGCTGGTGCGCAACGACGGATCGGTGAGGATGCCGTGGTCGACATCGATGCCGGCGTCCTCGGCGAGCTTCGTATTGGGGATCGCGCCCACGCCGATGAGCACGAGGTCGGCGGGCACCGTCTCGCCGTCGACGACCACGCCCGTCGCCCGATCGGCGCCCTCGATGCGCTCGACGTTCACCGAGGTGCGCAAGTCGACGCCGTTCTCCTCGTGCAGCCGGCGGAACACGTTCCCCATCTCGTCGCCCAGCGCCACGGCGAGCGGCACGGGATCGCGCTCGAGGATGACGACCTCGTTGCCGAGCTGGCGGGCGGTCGCGGCGACCTCCATGCCGATCCAGCCCGAGCCGATCAATACGAGCTTCCTGCCGCCGCCCGACAGCTGCGCCTTCAGCGCCTCGGAGTCGTCGAGCCGGCGCAGCATGTGGACCCCGGGAAGGTCGTGCCCGGGGATGGGCAGCACGCGCGGCGACGACCCGGTCGCCAGCAGCAGCTTGTCATAGCCGAGGGTGGTGCCGTCGGCGAGGTCGACCGTGTGCGCGTCGGGATGGACCGCCGTGGCGGCGAGCCCGGTGCGCACGTCGATGTGCTGCTCGCGATACCAGTCGTCGGAGTGCAGGATGACGGCATCCAGCCCCTCCTCGCCCTTCAGGAAGCCCTTGGAGAGCGGCGGGCGCTGGTACGGGCTGTGCGCTTCGTCGGCGATGACGGTGATGTCGCCCTCGTATCCCTCACTGCGCAGCGTCTCGGCGGCGCCGCCTGCGGCGAGTCCTCCTCCGATGATGACCATGCCTGCCATGACGGCTCCTCTCCTTGTGCCCTGTTCCGACGGTATGACCGGGAAATTCTTTTGTCAAGATCGATATTTTTAGAGTATCCTGAGGGGATGAGCGTTCTCGCGGCCAACCGCGCAGCAGCCCTTGCGGCGCTGGCCGATCCGGTGCGACGCGCCGTCTACGACATCGTGGCACGCGCGCAGGATGCGGTGGGGCGGGATGCCGCGGCCGCCGCCGCCGGCGTGCCCCGGTCGACGGCGGCCTTCCACCTGGACCGCCTCGTCGAGGTCGGGCTGCTCACCGTCGAGTACCGGCGCCTCTCCGGGCGCAGCGGACCCGGCGCCGGCCGCCCGGCGAAGCTGTACCGCACCGTGAGCGGCGAGCTGCTCGGCTCGGTCCCCGAGCGCCACTACGAGCTGGCCGCCGACATCCTGGCCGCCGGAGCCGAGCGCGCCGACCGCGACGACGTCAGCGTGGCGGCGGCCGCGGCATCCGAAGCGCACTCCCGCGGCCGCGAGATCGCCGCCGCCGCCGGCACTCTCGACGCCGCGCTCGACGCCTGCGGATACACCCCGGCGACCGACGAGCACGGCACCGTCGTCATGCAGAACTGTCCCTTCCACGCCCTCACGGCGCGGCACTCCGAGCTCGTGTGCGCGGTCAACCTGGCCCTCGTCGAAGGGCTGCTCACCGGCGTCGGCGACCCGCGGTCGGCGTGTCCGGTGCCCCGCGACGGCGCGTGCTGCGTGGAGATCCGGGCGGCGGGCACGCGCGCTCTGGGCGAACCTCCCACACAGACAGAGACTCCGTCGCCATAATGGGCACATGACCGCACCGCGCATCCTTGTCGTCGATGACGAACCGAACATCCGCGATCTGCTGATCACGAGTCTGAGATTCGCAGGTTTCCAGGTGCGCGCCGTGGCCAACGGCGCGCAGACCATCTCGGCGGTCCTCGAAGAGGAGCCCGACCTCATCATCCTCGACGTGATGCTGCCCGACATGAACGGATTCAGCGTCACCAAGCGGCTGCGCGGCGCGGGGTACACGGCCCCGATCCTGTTCCTCACCGCGAAGGACGAGACCGAAGACAAGATCGAGGGCCTGAACGCCGGCGGCGACGACTACGTCACCAAGCCCTTCAGCCTCGACGAGATCGTGGCGCGCATCCAGGCCATCCTGCGGCGCACGATGCAGACCGACGAGGAGTCGGTGATCCGCGCGGGCGAGCTGACGATGGACCAGGACACGCACGACGTCTTCGTCGGCGACGCGCAGATCGACCTGAGCCCGACCGAGTTCAAGCTGCTCCGCTACCTCATGCTCAACCCGAACCGGGTGCTCAGCAAGGCGCAGATCCTCGACCACGTGTGGGAGTATGACTTCAACGGCGACGCGGGCATCGTCGAGAGCTACATTTCCTACCTGCGGCGCAAGATCGACCCGCACTCGAGCGAGCCGCTCATCCAGACCAAGCGCGGCTTCGGATACATGCTCAAGGCCGGCAAATCGTCGTGACCGGCGCTGACGCGGGAGGTGCGCACTGACCAGCGGCAAGCCCGACGCGATCACCCGCGGCTGGCGCAGCCTCAGCCTGCGCGCCAAGGTCACGGGCGTGACCGTGGCGGTGCTCGCGATCGGGCTGTTCGTCGCCGGCATGGGCACGCTCGTCTTCCTGCGCAACGCGCTGGACGGCAACCTCGACGCGCAGGTGCAGCAGCTGGCGGGAGCCGACCTCGCCAAGAGCGTCTTCGACATCACCGCGACCAGTGACGGCGTGACGTTCACCCCGAACGCATCGGCACCCGTCGACTACTCGGGATACTTCATCGCCGTCTACGGCGCCGACGGCGAGCTCGTGGCCTCCACCGGCCCGCATGTCGAGAACACCCCGGTGCTGCCCGACCAGCTGCAGCTGCTGCAGACCGCGGTGCAGGGGCTGACCCCCTTCACGATCCAGGGGACGACCGGCGCGCCGTTCCGCGCTGCGGCCGCGTCGTTCCTCGTCGATGACGGCGCACAGCTGTTCACCCAGCTGGTCGCGCTGCCCACCTCATCGGTGAACCGCATCATCGGCACGTACGTGGGCATCTACAGCGTGTTCGCCCTCATCACCATCGTCGCGGGGGCGCTGGTGACCCGCTGGCTCGTCACGCTCGCCTTCCGCAGTCTCGGACAGGTCGAGGCCACGGCGATGGCGATCGCGGCGGGCGACTTCACCCAGCGCATGACGAACATCGAGCCCGAGAACACCGAGGTGGGGCGCTTGAAGATCGCCATCAACGCCATGCTCGGTCAGCAGGACGCCGCCATGAGACGCAGCGACGGGGCCGTGCGGCAGATGCGCCGCTTCATCGGCGACGCCAGCCACGAGCTTCGCACTCCCCTGGTGACGGTCCGCGGCTATGCCGAGCTGTACCGCATGGGCGCGATCCGCAGCGACGAGGACGTCGCCCAGGCCATGGAGCGCATCGAGAAGGAGGCGACGCGCATGGGTGCGCTCGTCGAAGACCTGCTGGCGCTCACCCGGCTCGACGAGCGGCGCGAAGAGGTCCCCAGCACTCCGGTCGATCTGCGTCCGATCGCCCGCGACGCCGCGCTCGACCTCGGCGCGACCGCGCCGCAGCGCCCGGTGACCGTCACCGACACGACCGTGGATGCCGCAGCGGCGGCATCCACCTCCGACGAACCCGCACCCGAGCCGCCCACGACCACCGCACGGCACCGGTTGCGGCCGACGGCGGCGCTCTCGCTGCTGCGGCGCCGACCGCGCCCCGCCGACTCGGAGCCCCCGCCCGAAGACGAACTGCCGCCCACGGTGCCGATCCGCATCGCGCCCGACGAGCCGGCGATGTCCGTCCCGGTCGTCCTGGGCGAGGAGAACCGCATCCGCCAGGTCGTGTCGAACCTGCTCACCAACGCCCGCCGGTACACCGCCGAGGGCTCGCCCATCGACCTCGTCGTGGGGGTGGATGCCGCGGCCGGCACCGGCTGGATCGCCGTGGCCGATCACGGCGAGGGCATTCCGCCGCAGATCCGCGACCAGATCTTCCAGCGGTTCTGGCGCGCCGACACGTCACGCACGCGCGAGACCGGCGGGTCGGGACTGGGCCTGTCGATCGTCGCGTCCATCGTCGAAGCGCTGAACGGGTCGGTCTCCGTCGAGGAGACGCGCGGCGGCGGAGCCACGTTCCGCGTGTCCTTCCCGCTTGCTCCGGCACCTGCGCCCGCGACCGAACCCGTCGAGTCGGAGTGACGGCTCCTCCCCAGGCCGGGGTCCGTCGCGACTTGTCCACAGATCGCCGGTGAGCCCGCCGGCGGCCGGCGTGCGGAACCTAGCGTGGAGGCATCCATTCGATGAAGGGAAGCACTCCATGGCCGTCTATTCCGTCGACAGCGACGCCGTCTTCGCCGCCACCGCCGCCGTGCGCGGCACGATCGACCGCCTGCAGGGCGAGACGCAGGCGATGCTCGCCCAGCTGACCCAGCTGCAGGCCAGCTGGACCGGCGCCGCCTCGGCCGCGTTCGGCGGGGTCGTGGACCAATGGCGCGCCACGCAGCTGCAGGTCGAAGACGCCCTGTCGGCCATCAATCACGCGCTGACCGCCGCGGGGCACCAGTACGCCGACGCCGAGCAGTACACGACGAGCCTGTTCCGGTGAGGCACCGTGATTGCTACGATTGCTACGCTTCCTCCGCCGGGAGGAGAAGGGCGGGCGATCATGGTGCGGACGATCCCCCATCGTGAGCTGCGCAACAACAGCAGCGCGATCCTCGAAGAGGTGCGTCGCGGCGAGACGATCCACATCACCAACCACGGCGTGGTCGTGGCGACGCTGATCCCGCCGACGGCGCAGCCGCCGCGGCTGCCGCGGCGGGCGGCGCGCACGCACATCCCCTGGGACGAGTTCGAGATACCGCCCTGGCCAGACGGCCAGGAATCCACGATCACCCAGGATTACTGGGATGACATGCGAGCGGACCGATGGTGATCTACCTCGACTCATCTGCGATCGTGAAGCTCGTCACCGGCGAAGCCGAAGCCACAGCCCTGCGCACCTACCTGGCCGATGAGACAGAGCGGTCAGGTCCCGCCTGCAGTTCGTCACTGGCGCACACCGAGGTCCGACGGGCGGCAACGCACAATGCGGCGCCTCTCTCGGCTGCCGCGCATGTCCTGGACCAGCTCGAGATCATCGACCTCGATCGCACCGTTCTGACCGAGGCCGGAATCCTCCCCGGCCGCGTCCTTCGCTCCCTCGACGCGATCCACGTCGCGGTCGCGCTGCGCGAGGACGTCGACGCGTTCGTCACCTACGATGCCCGCCAGGCCGAGGCCGCGGCATCCTGCGGTCTTCGCGTCGTCACCCCGCACTGACCCTCCCCGCGGTCGTCGGCCACAACGACGAAGCGCCCCTCCATGCGGAGGGGCGCTTCGTGCGTGGGTTCCTGGATCAGAAGTCCATGCCACCCGTCGGGTCGCCCGCGGGGACGGCCGGAGCCTTCTCCGGCTTGTCGGCGACGACGGCCTCGGTGGTCAGGAACAGGCCTGCGATCGACGCGGCGTTCTGCAGCGCCGAACGGGTGACCTTGGTCGGGTCGATGATGCCCTGCGCGAACAGGTCACCGTACTCGCCGGTGGCCGCGTTCAGGCCGTGGCCGGCCTCGAGACCCGAGACCTTGTGCGCGACGACACCCGGCTCGAGACCCGCGTTCTGCGCGATCTGCTTCAGCGGAGCCTCGATGGCGACCTTGACGATGTTCGCGCCGGTCGCCTCGTCACCGACGAGCTCGAGCGTGTCGAACGCCTTGGCACCGGCCTGGATGAGGGCCACGCCACCACCGGCGACGACACCCTCCTCGACCGCGGCCTTCGCGTTGCGGACGGCGTCCTCGATGCGGTGCTTGCGCTCCTTGAGCTCGACCTCGGTGGCCGCGCCCGCCTTGATGACGGCCACGCCGCCGGCGAGCTTGGCGAGGCGCTCCTGCAGCTTCTCGCGGTCGTAGTCGCTGTCGGTGTTCTCGATCTCGCGGCGGATCTGGGTCACGCGGCCCTCGATCTGCTCCTGGTCGCCGGCACCCTCGACGATGGTCGTCTCGTCCTTGGTGACGATGACCTTGCGGGCACGGCCGAGCAGGTCGAGCGTGACGTTCTCCAGCTTCAGGCCCACCTCTTCGGTGATGACCTGGCCGCCGGTGAGGATCGCGATGTCCTGCAGCATGGCCTTGCGGCGGTCGCCGAAGCCGGGGGCCTTGACGGCGACCGACTTGAAGATGCCGCGGATCTTGTTCAGCACCAGGGTCGCCAGCGCCTCGCCCTCGACGTCCTCGGCGATGATGACGAGCTCCTTGCCGTCCTGGATCACCTTGTCGACGACGGGCAGCAGGTCCTTGATGTTGCCGATCTTCTGGTTCGCGATGAGGATGTACGGGTCCTCGAACACCGCCTCCTGGCGGTCGGGGTCCGTGACGAAGTAGGGGTTGATGAAGCCCTTGTCGAAGCGCATGCCCTCGGTGAGCTCGAGCTCGGTGCCGAACGTCTGCGACTCCTCGACGGTGACGACGCCTTCCTTGCCGACCTTGTCGATGGCCTCGGCGATGAGCTCGCCGATGGTCGGGTCAGCGGCCGAGATCGACGCGGTCGCAGCGATCTGCTCCTTCGACTCGACCTCCTTGGCGGCGCCGTGCAGCTCCTCGATGACGGCCGCGACCGCCTTCTCGATGCCCTTCTTCAGGCTGATGGGGTCGGCGCCGGCCGCGACGTTGCGCAGGCCCTCGCGCACGAGCGCCTGGGCGAGAACGGTGGCGGTGGTGGTGCCATCACCGGCGACGTCGTCGGTCTTCTTCGCGACCTCCTTGACGAGCTCCGCGCCGATCTTCTCGTACGGGTCGTCGAGCTCGATCTCCTTGGCGATCGACACGCCGTCGTTCGTGATGGTGGGGGCGCCCCACTTCTTCTCGAGCACGACGTTGCGACCGCGGGGGCCCAGGGTCACCTTGACGGCGTCGGCCAGCGTGTTCAGGCCACGCTCGAGGCCACGGCGGGCCTCCTCGTCGAAAGCGATGATCTTTGCCATGTGTGTGTCGTCCCTCCCGGACGTTGGCTGACGGTCTATTAGCACTCACTCAACACGAGTGCTAATCCATTCTGGCACTCGCCCCTATCGAGTGCAAGCCGATCGGATCGGTCCGCGAGACCCTCAGGAGGAGGGCGAGGGAGACGACGACGCGACCAGGTCGGTGCCCAGCACGACGGTGAGCTGCTTGCCCTTCGCGTCGGAGGCCGTCTGGTACTGATCGTCGAGCACGACGGCGGTCGCGCCCACGATCTGCGCCAGGCCCGCGGCCGCCGCCTGATCGGCCGCGTCGGAGTAGTAGACGGTCGTGGTCGGATAGGTCGATCCCGCCTCGCCGGGTGAGACGGCGTCGGAGGACCAGCCGGCCTTCACGACGGCATCCTTCGCCCGGGTCGCCTGCCCGTCCTCACCCGTCGCATTCAGGATCAGCACGTCGAACGACGTGTCGATGATCGGCGTGACGCCCGGCGTGGGGGCCGCCGTCGTGGGGCCGGCCTCGGGTGCTGCGAACCGACCGGTGACTGCGAGGGTGCCGACGATGCCCACGATGATGAAGACCGCTGCGGCCGCCGCCGACCACAGGACGATCAGTCCCGGCCGCAACCGCGGGTTCTCTGCGCGGTGCACGCCGACCCGGTCCGCATCGGCGGACACGTCATCGAAACGGTCGCGCGGATAGATGGGCTTCGGCACTCCCCGATGGTACCCGTCGCGCTCCTTCTCGCCCGTCAGCGTGCGCCCAGCTTCACGTCGCCGGAGACGCGCGCAAGGCGCGCCCGCGCGCGCTCGTCGCGCACGCGCTGCAGCCGCTTGACGAGCATCGGGTCGTGCGCGAGTGCGTCCTCGGTGTCGATGAGTCGACCGAGCAGCTGATAGTAGCGGGCCGGGGTCAGGCCGAGCTGCGCGCGGATCGCCTCTTCCTTCTCGCCGCCGTGTCGGTGCCACCCTGCTTCGAAGTCGAGTAGGGCGCGGTCGCGGTCATCCAGAGGCACGACTCCACGCTATCCGCGATCGACGGGGGCGGCGGGATGCCACTCCCACCCCTCGGCGATCGGAGCGACGATCCCGCCCAGAGGATCGACGGCGGCCATCGCCCCGCCGTCGAGCGCGAGCACGAACGTCCCGTTCGGCCACCTGCGCCGATCAGGTGCCGGGTACCACGCCCCGTCCGTCGCCGCGTGCAGGCCCGCGGCATCCATCGTCACCCAGTGGCCCGCGCGGCGGGCGACCTCGATGATGCGCTCGCGGCCCGCGCGCGGCACGTGGGCGAGTACGCCCGGGGTCGTGACGACCAGCGTCGCGTCCTCCGGCGCACGCGCCATGAGGTCGGCGAGCGCGTCGGCGGCGTCGCCGGCCACCAGAAGCGGCGGGTCGGCCGCGACGACGTCGAGTGCGGCCTCGACGCGCTCGGCGCGCCCCGTCTCGCCGGGCCACACCAGTCCGGTGAGCCACGCACGGTCGACCGGGTCGGCCGCATCGCGCGGCTGCAGGTCGATCCCGGCCCGCCAGACGACCTCGGGCATCCGCAGCGGGTGCCACGGGCCGCGCCACTCCGCCTCGAGCACCACGGTGCTCGCGCGGTCGCCCGGGTCGAGCGCGACGATGCCGGCCGGCGTGCGGTACCGGTATGAGTAGCGGTCGGGATAGAGGCACAGCCCGGCGCTGGCGCCGACCTCGACGAGCGCGATCGGCCCGTCGATCCGTGAGAGCGCCGGCAGCAGCGCGGCGCACCGCAGCGGCTCGTTCGTCTGCACGCCACGCACCGACGCCTCGGCCACGACGGCGTCGGCGTTGTCGGTCAGCCACGCGGCCCACTGCGGTGCCGCGACGAGCCCGACCCCCAGCATCCGGGTCACGGCGAACACGAGCGCGGGCTGGCGCTGCAGCGGAGCGAGCCGTGCGATGACCGCGGCCACCGCGGCGTCGTCGGCGACGCGGGTCGCCCAGTCGGCGTACAGTGCGGAGCGATGCGGGGCCTCGTCCCGCGCGAAGCGCGCGTAGCGTTCGCGGACGGCGGCGATGTCGGTGTCGAGCGGCACGATTCCATTGTGGATGCTTCGCTCCATGGCGGATATTCAGGAACAGGATGCCGCGAAGTCGGGTTGAATGGGGGTGCAGGAGGTTTCCCATGACGTACACCGTGAACAAGACCGATGAGCAGTGGCGCGAAGAGCTCGATGACACGCAGTACGCGGTGCTGCGCGAGGCCGCGACCGAGCGCCCGTGGACCGGCGAGCTGCTCGACGAACACCGCGCGGGTCTCTACACGTGCGCCGCGTGCGGCGCCGAGCTCTTCCAGAGCGGCACGAAGTTCGACTCGCACTGCGGGTGGCCGAGCTTCTACGAGTCGGTGCGCCCCGAGGCCGTGCAGCTGCTCGAGGACCGCACGCTGGGAATGGAACGCACCGAGGTGCGATGCGCGGCCTGCGGGTCGCACCTGGGTCACGTGTTCCCCGACGGGTTCGGCACGCCGACCGGCGACCGCTACTGCATGAACTCGATCTCGCTGTCGTTCACGCCGGAAGAGAGCGCGTGAGCGCGATCGAGGCGGTGCAGTCGCGCCGCTCCTGGTCGAAGGTCACCGACGTCGCACCCTCGCACGACGAGCTCGCCGAGCTCGTGACGGCGGCAGGACGTGTGGCCGACCACTCGTCGCTCCGGCCGTGGCGACTGGTCGAGCTGCGCGACGCCGACCGCGAGGTGCTCGGGCGCGCGATCGCGAAGGCGAACGGCGACAAGGGCATCTCTTCCAAGCCGTTGCGCGCGCCGTTGCTCATCGCGGTCGTGGTCAGCTACCGGCCGAGCGAGAAGGTGCCCCGCTGGGAGCAGGCGGCCACCGCCGCGGGCGTGGCGCACACGCTGAGCCTGCTCCTCGACGAGGCGGGATGGGGCGTCATCTGGCGCACGGGCCACTACACCCGCGACGAGGGCGTGGCCCAGGCGCACGGCCTGCGCGAGAACGAGAAGCTGCTCGGGTGGCTGTACGTCGGCGGCAAGCCCACCGGCAAGAACAAGGACCACCACAAGAAGCTCGACCCCGAGCGCTTCCTCTCCCGCATGCCGCAGGCGCGCTGAGCGGGCGCCACCGCTGACCGCGCCGAGACAAGGGATTCCTGTCGAACCCCAGGGCGACGCCCTCGGTCTGGGCGGGATCCCTCGGTCTCGACGCCACGCGGGCTGTCGCCGCGAGGAAGGATGCCACTGACACAGCGATGCGCCCCGCCCGAAACCGGACGGGGCGCATCGTGGTGCAAGGGTCAGGAAAGCGCCTTGGCCTTCAGCGACTCGTACTCGGCCGGCGTGATCGTGCCGGCGTCGAGGAGCGACTTCGCCTTCGCGATCTCGTCGGCCGGGCTCGTGCCGGCGACCTCGCGAATGTAGTCGTCGGCCGCTTCCTGCGACTTCTTCACCTGGGCGGCGTTGCGCTCGGCCATGCCGGGCCCGCGGGCGATGAGGTAGACGAGCAGCGTGAGGAACGGCACGAAGATCAGGAAGATGATCCACAGCGCCTTCCACCAGCCGTTGAGCTTGCGGTCACGGAAGAGGTCGCCGATCACCGAGAACAGCGCCATCAGGTAGGCGAAGAAGATGAAGACGGTGAAGAACCACCAGATGAGGTCCCCGAAGGAGCCCCAGAAGCCGTGGTACTCCACCGTGTCGTCGAAGAAGCGCATTTCTGCCTTTCGCTGTGTCTACGCGCGGCGACGCGCCGTGCGGATACACACTATCGGCCAGACGGGGTTCTGAGCAGTGCACACGGGCGGGGATTGCCGCCGGCACGCCGTTCTGCTCGTGCGGGGGCGGGCGGGTCCGGCAGGATCCCCGACGCTGTGCGCGGTGGTGACGAGGACGTCACGATGTGCCGGCTACAGGACTTGAACCTGCAACCCCCGTATTACAAGTACGGTGCGCTACCAATTGCGCCAAGCCGGCGGAGCGTCCAGTCTAGCCGGACCCGACTCACTTGCCCGTCGAGGTGGGGCTGGGCGTGACCGTCGGCGTCGGCTCGGCCGAGTGGTAGTAGGCGTCGGAGGAGATCGTCAGCACGAACTGGGCGAACTCCTTCGGGTCGTCGAGCGCGCCGGCGTACGGCTGGCCGTTCACGAGGATCATGGGCGTTCCCGTCAGGGCGACCCCCTGAGTATCGGGGATGCCCACCAGCGCGCGCTCGGTGGCGTCCTTCACCCAGGTGACGTAGTTCTCGCCCTCGATGCACTCGCGGACGGTCTTCGGGTCGTCGGCGCCCGACGCGATGGCCAGGTCGGCGAGCTCGGCGTCGGTGAAGCCGTCGTCCCCCTGCTCGGGCTGCTTCGACAGCAGCGCGTTGTTGAAGGCGAAGAACGAGTCGGGCGAGTGCGTGGCCACGCAGGCCGACGCGCTGGCCGCGCGCTGCGAGTACTTGGTGCCGTTCGACTTGGCCGACAGCATCGCCACCGGGTAATAGCTCAGGGTCGCGGCATCCTGATTCACCCATCGGGTCAGCTGCTGGACGTTCGCCACCTGGAACTGCTTGGCGCCGGGAGCGTAGTAGTCGACGTACACGCGGATGTCGACGGCACCCGTGCCGGTCTCTGCGGGATCGGGCGTCTCCGCGGACGAGCCGGCGCTCTTCGCCGCGTCGCTCGGGGTGGCCGACGGCGTCGCATCCACGCTCTGCGCTCCCGCGTCGACGGCGACGCCGTTCACGCTCGTCACGGCGAAACCGTCGTCGACGACATTGGCGGGCGACATGTCGGGGCGGGAGGTCTGCGAGGTGACGGCCATCGTGACTCCCGTGGCGACGACCGCCACGACGGCGACGGCGCCGACCGTGAGGGCGGTCGTGCGGATCGCGCGAGCGCGCTTCTGCCGCGCATGCACCAGCTGCGCCTTCTCGCGCACGGCGCTGCGACGGTCGTTCGGCTCGGGAGCGTTCGATGACTCGTCGTTCGACATGTGACCTCTTGACAGACTGCTTCCCGCAGGACCGGGACGCCGCGCGGGTGCCGCGGCCGGAATCGATGCTAACCAGACAGCCTGTGAAATCCCCAGAGAACAGGGGGTGCGGAACCTGGTCAGCACCTGCCCGACGGCTGAGAGGACCGCGTGGGCGGAGGCTCCCCGAACGTCTGGCATACTGAGGGAGCGCACGATGATGAGCGCACGGGCCCCCGGGTCCGTCATCCATTCACTACGGATCGTCCGGCACGTACCTGCCGGTGAAGGAGAAGAAGACATGGCGTCCGTCACGTTCGACAACGCAACCCGTCTGTACCCCGGAGGCACTCGCCCCGCGGTCGACAAGATCAACCTCGAGGTCGCCGACGGCGAATTCCTCGTCCTGGTCGGCCCCTCCGGTTGCGGTAAGTCCACCACCCTGCGCATGCTCGCCGGCCTCGAAGAGGTCAACGAGGGCCGCATCCTCATCGGCGACCGCGACGTCACCGACGTGCCGCCGAAGGACCGCGACATCGCGATGGTGTTCCAGAACTACGCGCTCTACCCGCACATGACGGTCGCCGAGAACATGGGCTTCGCCCTGAAGATCGCGGGCGTCAAGAAGGAGGAGCGCGCCGCTCGCGTTCTCGAGGCCGCGAAGCTGCTCGACCTCGAGGAGTACCTCACCCGCAAGCCGAAGGCCCTGTCGGGTGGTCAGCGTCAGCGCGTCGCCATGGGCCGCGCGATCGTGCGCCAGCCGCAGGTGTTCCTCATGGACGAGCCGCTGTCGAACCTCGACGCGAAGCTGCGCGTGCAGACCCGTACCCAGATCGCGTCGCTCCAGCGCCGCCTGGGCGTCACCACCGTCTACGTCACGCACGACCAGACCGAGGCGCTGACCATGGGCGACCGCATCGCGGTGCTCAAGGACGGCGTCCTCCAGCAGGTGGGTTCGCCCCGCGACCTGTACGAGCAGCCGAACAATGTGTTCGTCGCCGGCTTCATCGGCTCGCCCGCCATGAACCTGTTCCCGGTCGACGTCACCGAGGGCGGCATCCACTTCGGCAGCCAGGTCGTCCCGGTCGAGGCCTCCACCCTCGCCAAGGTCAACGGCAAGCAGGTCACGGTCGGCGTGCGCCCCGAGGACATCCAGGTCAGCGCCGCGGGCGGCCAGGGTCTGTCGGTCACCGTCGACCTCGTCGAAGAGCTCGGCGCCGACGGCTACCTGTACGGTCACTCCGACATCGACGGCAAGCGCACCGACGTGGTCGCCCGCGTCGACGGCCGCAACCACCCGAACGCCGGCGAGACCGTCGTGCTCACCCCGGTCACGGGCCGCGTGCACGTGTTCGACACCGAGAGCGGCGAGCGCCTCACCGAGAAGGCGATCGCTTCGGCGTAGTCCTCATCACCATGCGACGGCGCGGGCTCGGATCTCCGAGTTCGCGCCGTCGCCGTTTCGGACCAGTTCCAGAGGGAGGGATGCCGTGACCGAGGCGCTGAGCATCACCGCGAGCGCGATCGACCCGGGGCTGCTGGCACTGCCGTGGTCGACGACTCTGGCCGACTGGACGAGCGACGACATCGTCTACCTGCCCAAGGGCATCTCGCGCCACCTCGTGCGGTTCGCGAACCTCTCCGGACGTGTGGTCGCCATCAAGGAGACCACACCCGAGATGGCCCGCCGCGAATACGACATGCTCGGCAGCCTCGCCCGCCTGGACGTGCCCTGCGTCGAGCGGGTCGCCGTGATCGACGGACGCGCGGATGCCGCGGGCCGCACGCTGCCCTCGGCGCTGGTGACCGCGCACCTGCGCTTCTCGCTCCCCTACCGTGCGCTGTTCACGCAGGTGCTGCGCCCCGACACCGCGAACCGGCTCGTGGACGCCCTGGCGGTGCTCCTCGTGCGGCTGCACAACGTCGGGTTCTTCTGGGGCGACGTCTCGCTGTCGAACACGCTGTTCCGCCGCGACGCGGGCGCCTTCGCCGCCTACTTGGTGGACGCCGAGACCGGTGAGCTGCACGAGTCGGGGCTGACCCGCGGACAGCGCGAGCACGACCTCGACGTCGCGCACACGAACATCGCCGGCGAGATCCTCGATCTGGCGGCCGGCGGGCGACTGGAGCGGGGAATGGACGCCGTCGAGATCGCCGACGGCATCATCTCTTCGTACCGCTCGCTGTGGGACGCCCTGACCGGTGCCGAGACCTTCGCCGCCGGCGAGTCATGGCGCATCACCGAACGCGTCCAGCGGCTGAACGCGCTGGGCTTCGACATCGGCGAGATGTCCATCCGTGCGACCCCGGACGGCACGAAGGTCTCGATCCAGCCCAAGGTCGTGGATGCGGGGCACCACCAGCGGCGCCTCATCCGCCTGACCGGGCTCGACGTCGAGGAGAACCAGGCCCGCCGGCTGCTGAACGACCTCGACGAGTACCGTGCACGCACCGGTGCGCGCGCCGATGACGAGGAGATGGTCGCCCACGAGTGGCTCACGCGCGTGTTCGAACCCGTCGTCCGCGCGATCCCGTTCGAGCTGCGCGCGAAGCTCGAGCCCGCCGAGGTGTTCCACCAGGTGCTCGAGCACCGCTGGTACATGTCGCAGGCACGCGGCGTCTCGGTGCCCCTCGCCGAGACGGTGGCCGGCTACATCGACGATGTGCTGCGCCACCGCCGCGACGAGGCGACGGTCATGGGGCCGGCCACCGAGACGCTCACGATGCCGATCGCGCTGGACGCGGCATCCTCCGACGATGACGACGACGAGCCGACCGGAGACTGGCGCGACCTGGTGTGAGGGTCAATACCCGACCGTGAAGCGCTCGCGGTGGTGGTTGCCCTGCTCGATCTCGTCGACCACGGCCAGGGCGAAGTCCTCGCCCGAGATGGTCGAGCTGCCGTCGGCCGCCTCGACGACGACGTCGCCGCCATCGCGGTAGTGACCGGTGCGCTCGCCCGGAGCCCACGAGCCGAACAGCTTCGGCGGGTGCACGAAGAACCAGTCGAGGTCGTCGCCGGCGTTCTGGACGAGCTTGAGCGAGTCGACGCCGACGCCGGCCTCGTGCTTGAGCTCGTCGGGCACGCCCAGGTCCCACAGGCTGGGGCCCCCGGGCGCCGACAGGCTGCCCATCGCTCCGCCGACGATGCCGAGGCGGGTCTTGGTGCCGCGCAGCTTCGCGATGAGCGCCCGCAAGGCGTCGAGCACCTTGTCGGCCATGTCACCACGCGGCGAGAGCGCCGAGACCACGGCATCCGCGCCCTCGAACACGTCGCCCAGGCCGTCGACGTCGACCGCGTCGTGCTGCACGTAGGTGACCCCGTCGACCGGGTTCTCGGGCGCGGTCCGCGAGATCGCGACCACGTCGTGCCCGCGCGAGGCGGCCTCTGCGACGATGTGACCGCCGGCGTAGCCGGTGCCTCCGATGACGACGATGCGTGCCATGAGCTGCTTCCTTTCGTGGGCCGCGCGGCCCTCACACCATGCAACCGCAGGGACGGGCGTGCGCATTCCAGACAGCGCGCACACGGTCACACCCCGTGCGCGCTCGGTCAAGCGCGGTGCTCGGTCGGCCGCGGCTCAGTCGGCGTTCGCGTCGCCGGCGGCGCGCATCGTGGCGACCTGGTAGAGCGCGACGGATGTCGCGATGCCGGCGTTCAGCGATTCGGTGGCAGCCTCGATCGGGATCGACACGATCTGGTCGCAGGTCTCGGTCACCAGGCGCGAGAGGCCCTTGCCCTCCGACCCGCAGACGATGACGACCGGACGGTCGGCGAGCTCGAGGTGCGGCAGCGAGACGTCGCCGCCGCCGTCGAGGCCGAGCACGAACACGCCCTGCTTCTTGAACTCCTTGAGCGTGGTCGTGAGGTTCGGCGCCATCGCGACGGGGATGCGCGCGGCGGCGCCCGCGCTGGTCTTCCAGGCCGCCGAGGTCACGCCCGCCGCGCGACGCTGCGGGACGATGACGCCCTGGCCGCCGAACGCAGCGGTCGAGCGGATGATCGCCCCCAGGTTGCGGGGGTCGGTGACGCCGTCGAGGGCGACGAGCAGCGGCACCTGATCCGCATCGAAGATCTCCTCAAGGAGGTCCTGCGGATGCGCGTAGCTGTACGGCGGCACCTTGAGGGCGACGCCCTGGTGCACGCCGTCGATGCCCGACATGCGGTCGAGCTCGGGGCGTGTGACCTCCAGAACCGGGATCTCGCGGTGCGTGGCGATGGCGAGCATCTCCTTGACGCGGTCGTCCATCTCGACCCGCTGCGCGATGTACAGCGCAGTGGCCGGGATCTTCGCCCGCAGCGCCTCGAGCACGCTGTTGCGGCCGGTGACCGTCTCGGTATCGTCGTTCTTCTTCGCGCGCGCGGCGCGGTTCATGTCGACGGGCTTGCCCTTGGGCTTGCCGCCGGCGGCGACGTAGCGCTCCTGCGCCGCCTTGCGCTTGCCGGCGACGTGCCAGCTGCGGTCTTCCGCCTTCGGGGTCGGGCCCTTGCCCTCGAGCGCCTTGCGCCCGTGCCCGCCGGTGCCCTTGGTGGGGCCCTTCTTCTTGCTGTTGCCGGTGTTCCCGGCGCGCTTCGGCTTAGCCATTCTGCACACTCCAATGCGTCCCGGTGGGACCGTCTTCGAGAGCGATCCCCGCCGCGCCGAGTGCATCGCGCACGCGGTCGGCCGTCGCCCAATCCTTCTCCTGCCGCGCCTGCGCGCGCTGGTCGATCATCGCCTGCACGAGGGCGTCGAGGGCGGATGCCTCTGGCCCGGCTCCCCCTCGAGACCACTGCGGGTCGAGCGGGTCGATGCCCAGGACGCGCACCATCGCGTCGACCTCGTGCAGAGCCCGCTCCGCGCTCGCGGTGTCGTCTTCGTCGAACGCCGCGTTGCCGCGGCGCACCGTCGCGTGGATGACGGCGAGCGCCTGCGGGACGTTGAGGTCGTCGTCCATGGCGGTGGCGAAGGCCTCGGGAAGCGTGCCGCGCGCGGCCTGCGCCTCGTCCAGCGCGGCCGCCTCGCTCGAGAGCAGGGTGCCGAGCGCCGCGGCCGTCTCGTCGTGCCGCATCCGCAACTCATCGTTACGCTCGATGAGGCGATCCGCGCGCTCAAGGAACGTGCGGATGCGCTCGAGCGCGGCCTCGGCCTCGTCGAGAGCCTTGTCGGAGACGTCGAGGCTCGACCGGTAGTGCGCCGCTGCCAGCGCGTAGCGCACCGTGAGCGGGTCGCGGTCGGCCAGCAGGTCATGGGCGAGCACGAAGTTGCCGAGCGACTTCGACATCTTCTGCCCGTCGACGGTGACCAGGCCGTTGTGCACCCAGTACCGCGCGAAGCCGTCGCCCGCCGCCGTCGACTGCGCGAGCTCGTTCTCGTGATGCGGGAAGCGCAGGTCGAGCCCGCCGCCGTGGATGTCGAACTGCGCGCCGAGGTAGCGCCGCGACATGGCCGAGCACTCGATGTGCCAGCCGGGGCGGCCGGCGCCCCATGGCGAGTCCCAGACGGCCGTGGCCGGCTCGCCGGGCTTGGCGCCCTTCCAGAGCGCGAAGTCGTGCGGGTCGCGCTTGCCGCGCGGGTCGGCATCATCGGCCGACTCCATGGCGTCGAGTGCCTGGTGCGTGAGCGCACCGTACTCGGGCCACGAGCGCACGTCGAAGTACACGTCGCCGGCGGCGGCGTACGCGTGCCCGCGCTCGATGAGTTCGCCGATGAGCTCGATCATCTGCGGAATGTGTCCGGTCGCGCGCGGCTCGTACGTCGGCGGCCGGATGCCGATGGCGGCATACGCGGCGGTGAACTCGCGCTCCATGCGGTACGCGAGCGCCCACCACGGCTCGATGTCGGTCGCGTTGGCGAGCACCTTGTCGTCGATGTCGGTCACATTGCGCACCGAGGTGACGCGACCGAAGCGGTGCTCGAGCCAGCGGGCGAGGATGTCGAAGCTCAGCGCCCCGCGCAGATGCCCGACGTGCGGCCCCGACTGCACCGTCGGCCCGCACACATAGATCGTGACGTTCTCGGGGTCGCCGGGCACGAAGTCGCGCAGCGTCTGCGCCTTGGTGTCATAGAGCCGGAGAGTCACCCACCCAGCCTACCGGCGCCGCCCCTCGCGCCGAGGTCGCACCGTTTCTCGCGAGGTCGCACCGTTTCTCGCGAGGTCGCACGGGATCTCGCGAGGTCGCACGGGATCTCGCGAGTTCGCACGCAGGCCTGGACCCGGGAAACCTCCCGGACACATCGTCGGCGTACCCTCGGCACCGGCAGACAAGGAGTCCCCATGGCTGTGACGATCCGCGCCGATGACTTGACGGCATCCCCCACTCGCGCACTCGTGGCCGCACATCTCTCCGACATGCACGCGCAGACCCCTCCCGAAAGCGTGCATGCACTCGACATCGACGCACTCCGCGTACCGTCGGTCAGGTTCTGGTCGGCGTGGGCCGGCGACCGCATCGCGGGTATCGCTGCCCTCACACTGCTCGCAGCGGGCGACGGAGAGATCAAGTCCATGCGCGTCGCCGAAGAGTTCCGCGGGACCGGGGTCGGCCGCGCGCTGCTGCGTCACATCGTGATGAACGCGGAGATCGACGGGATGCCGCGGCTCTGGCTCGAGACGGGATCAGCGGAGTCGTTCCTCCCGGCCCGGAACCTGTATGCGAGTGAGGGCTTCGTCGAGTGCGGACCGTTCGGCGACTACCAGGTCGACCCGTTGTCCGTATTCATGACGCGGGCGTTCTGAGGCGCGACCTCGCGAGAAACCGCGCGACCTCGCGAGAAACCGTGCGACCTCGCGGGGTCAGCGCGGGAGGAGCAACGCCACGGCGTGTGCGGCGACGCCCTCGCCGCGCCCCGTGAAGCCCAGGCCGTCGGTGGTCGTCGCCGACACCGACACGGGCGCTCCGCCGAGCGCACCCGACAGCACCGCCTCGGCCTCGGCGCGGCGCAGCGTCAGCCTCGGCCTGTTCGCCTGCACCTGCACGGCGACGTTCCCGACGGCGAAGCCCGCCTCGGTCACGAGTGCGAGCGTGCGGGCGAGGAAGACACCCGCGTGAGCACCGGCGGCCTCCGGCCGATCGACGCCGAAGTGCGTCCCGATGTCACCGAGACCCGCTGCCGACAGCAGCGCATCCACGATGGCGTGAGCCACGGCATCCCCGTCCGAGTGTCCGTCGAGGGCCGGTTCGCCCGGCCATTCCAGACCGGCCAGCCACAGCACCCCGTCACCGCCGAAGCGGTGCACATCGGTGCCGATGCCGACCCGCGGAATCGCGCTCAGGACGCGAGCACCTCGTCGAGCAGGCCGCTGGCCTTCTCCTCGTCGGTCTTCTCGGCAAGAGCCAGCTCGGAGACGAGGATCTGACGCGCCTTCGCGAGCATCCGCTTCTCACCCGCGGACAGCCCGCGGTCCTGATCGCGGCGCCACAGGTCGCGAACGACCTCGCTCACCTTGATGACGTCACCGGAGGCGAGCTTCTCGAGGTTCGCCTTGTACCGGCGCGACCAGTTGGTGGGCTCCTCCGTGAACGGCGCGCGCAGAACCTCGAAGACCTTCTCGAGCCCCTCCTTGCCGATGACGTCACGGACGCCGACCAGGTCGACGTTCTCAGCCGGGACCTCGATGGTCAGATCGCCTTGGGTGACGCGGAGCTTCAGATAGACCTTCTCTTCGCCCTTGATGACTCGGGTCTTCACTTCCGCGATCGTCGCCGCCCCGTGGTGCGGATAAACGACCGTCTCGCCAACCTCAAAAAGCATGCAGTTATATCCTTTCGGCAACTACCAGGATACCACAGCGAGTATGCACTAAGGTTCGCACTGCGTCGCTGCAGGCGCGGTGTCCTGCGGCTTCCCGCCGACCCCGTAGAATGCAAGAGCTTACCGTCTTGCCCTGGGAGGAACCGTGAAATCGCGCCTGCTCGCGTCCATCGCCGTCTGTGCCGCCGTCGTCATGGGCGCCACTGGTTGCTCCATGATCTCCGCGCAGGACACGACCATCCCCTACTCCCCCAGTGACGGCATCAACGTCGCCGACACCGAGGGCGCGCCGTTGCAGATCCGCAACGCACTGATCGTCGCGACCGACGACGGCACGACCGGCAACCTGATCGCCGCGATCATCAACACCACGGCCGACGACCAGACGCTGAACATCCAGGTCGAGGCCCCCGCCGGCAAGATCAGCGAGACCGTGCGCGTCGCCGCGCACAGCGTCTCCAGCCTCGGCGAGAACGTCGACCCGCTGCGCCTGGACAACCTCGGCGTCAAGCCCGGCCTCACCGTCAAGGTCTACTTCCAGTCCGGCACGGTCGCCGGCGCCCAGGCGAACGTCCCCGTGCTCGACGGCGGCGAGGCGTACCTGTCCGGCTTCGTCCCGACGCCCGAGCCCACGGCCACCGAGACCCCCGCGTCCTGACGCGCCTCACTCCTCTTCGAAGCGGTAGCCGAGCCCGCGCACGGTGACGAGCATCACCGGGTTGCGCGGGTCGGCCTCGATGCGCGAACGGATGCGCTTGACGTGCACGTCGAGCGTCTTCGTGTCCCCGAAGTAGTCGCTCCCCCACACCCGGTCGATGAGCTGGCCGCGCGTGAGCACGCGCCCCGCATTGCGCATCAGCACCTCGAGCAGCTCGAATTCCTTCAGCGGCATATTGATCGGCTCGCCGCTGACGGTGACGAGGTGCTTGTCCGCGTCCAGGCGCACGCGCCCCGCCTCGAGCACCCCGTCGTCGAGGTCCACGTCGGGCGCCGCGGTGCGCCGCAGCACCGCCCGCATGCGGGCGAGCAGCTCGCGCGTCGAATAGGGCTTCGTGATGTAGTCATCGGCGCCCAGCTCGAGCCCCACGACGATGTCCACCTCGGTGTCCTTCGCCGTGACCATGATGATCGGCACCGAACTGGTCGTCCGGATCTGCCGGCACACCTCGGTCCCCGGCATCCCGGGCAGCATGAGGTCCAGCAGCACGATGTCGGCACCGCGCGCGTGGAAGGCGTCGACGGCCGCGTGGCCGTCCTCGGCGATCTCGACCTCGAAGCCCTCCCTGCGCAGCAGGTAGGCGAGCGGGTCGGCGAGGTCGGGCTCGTCCTCGACGATCAATACACGGGTCATGCGGCGCTGTCCTTCCGTCGCTTGCGCTTCTTCTTGTCTGAGGAGCGGGCGGGATGCCGCAGAGCGGCCTCGTCCGCGGCATCCCGCACCGCCTGCGGCAGCCGGATGGTGAACGTCGATCCCTGCCCTGGCCTCGACCACAGCCGCACCTCACCGCCGTGCCGCTGCACGGCGTGCTTGACGATGGCCAGGCCCAGTCCGGTTCCGCCCGTGCGGCGCGAGCGCGCCCGGTCGGCGCGGTAGAAGCGCTCGAAGATGCGCTCCTGGTCGTCCTCGGCGATCCCGATGCCCTGATCGGTGACCGAGATCTCGACGACCCCGTCGACGGTCTTCACGCCCACGCCCACATGCGTCGCCGGCGTCGAATACGCGATCGCGTTGGCGATGAGATTGCCGACGGCCTCGGCCAGCAGCCGCGGGTCGCCGTAGAGCCGGGCGCCGCGCTCTCCGCCGCGCACGATGTCGACCCGCGCGGCGTCGGCCTGTGCCGCGTGCGCCTCGATCGCACCGGTGACCAGCTCGTCGACCTTCACCTCGCGCATCGCGAGGGGCTCATCGGCCTCCAGCTGCGACAGCGTCATGATGCGGGTCGTGAGCGCGCCCAGCCGCTCGGCCTCGGCGCGCAGGCGGCGCGCGAAGCCGCGCACCTCTGCGGGGTCGTCGGCCGCCGACTCGATCGCCTCGCTCAGCAGGCTCATCGCGCCCGCGGGCGTCTTCAGCTCGTGGCTCGTGTTGGCGACGAAGTCGCGGCGCATCTTCGCCACGCGCTCCTGCTCAGTGACGTCGTGCAGCACGAGCAGCACGAGCCGCGGCGTGATCGCGCGAGCGTGCACGGCGACCGAACGCACCTCACCGGCGACCCCGAGCGGCACCACGACGGGCTCCGTGGCGGTCCCTGCCCGTGCGGCGCGGGCCAGCAGTGCGAGCTGCGCCTCGGGCAGCGTCCGGCCCTCTTCGAGCCCTGTGTCGGCGGCGGGGGCGGATGCCACGACCACCGTCCCCGACGGATCCACCACGACGGCCGCGTCATCCATTCCCGCCAGCACCGTCGCGATGCCCTCCGGGACGCTCGCCGATCCGCGTCGCACCGCACGGTCACGCGCCGCATAGGCCGCCGCGACGACGAGCGCGACGGACACGCCGAGCACCACCCCGATGAGCAGCGCGAACAGGGCGAGCTGCGCGGAATCCATAGGAACAGCGTATGGGGCCGCGTCATCCCCCGTTCACCATCCGTGCACCATGCCGGAAGAGTTCGCCGCCACGACACCGTCCGTTAACCTTCGATGGCGAGGATCGCATCGACCCACGTTCCGATCACAGACGGGAATCCGTATGCGCGAGGTGTTCCACCAGTCCCTCGAAGAGCTCCAGAACGGGCTCGTCGAGATCGCCGAGCTCGTCGCCACCGCGATGGAGAAGGCCACGACCGCGTTCGGCACGAGCGACGTGACGCTCGCCGAAGAGGTCATCGACGCCGACAGCATCATCGACGATCGGGCGCTCGCCCTCGACGAGCTGGCCATCGAGATCCTCGCCCGGCAGCAGCCGGTGGCCCGCGACCTGCGCATCGTCGTGATGAGCCTGCGGGTGTCCGCCTCGCTCGAGCGCATGGGCGACATCGCCGAGCACATCGCCCAGCTGACGCGGATGCGCTTTCCTGAGCGCGCGATCCCCAAGGGGCTGAAGGGCACCTTCACGAAGATGGGCGAGCTCGACGTCGACGTCGCACGTACCCTCGCCGACCTGCTGCGCACCGAGAACCTGGACCTCGCCGAGCGCATCCGCAACGCCGACGACGACATCGACGAGCTGCACATCGCCGTGTTCGAGAAGGTGCTCAGCGACAGCTGGCAGGGCGAGGCCGCCGCCACCGTCGACGCCACGCTGGCCAGCCGTTACCACGAGCGGTTCGCAGACCACGCCGTCTCGGTCGCGAAGAAGGTCGTCTACCTCGCCACCGGCGACTGGGCCGGAGACGACTGAGCGGTCTCGCGTACGCGAAAGGGGCCGCCGGGAGTGCTCCCGGCGGCCCCTCGCACTTCTCGCGCGCTACTTGCCCTGGTTCGCGACGGCCGCGGCACCGGCGGCGGCGGCCTCGGGGTCGAGGTACTCGCCCGGTCCGAGCGGCTGCAGGTCTTCACCGAGGTGATAGACGAGCGGGATGCCGGTCGGAATGTTCAGCGCCGCGATGTCGTCGTCGCTGATCCCGTCGAGGTGCTTGACGAGCGCGCGCAGCGAATTGCCGTGCGCGGCCACGAGCACCGTCTTGCCGGCCTGCAGGTCGGGCACGATCTCGCCGTGCCAGTACGGCAGCAGGCGGTCGATGACGAGCTTGAGCGACTCGGTGCGCGGGATCTCACCGTCGATGTCCGCGTAGCGCGGGTCGTGCGCCTGGCTGTACTCGGCGTCGTCGGCCAGCTCGGGCGGCGGCACGTCGAAAGAACGGCGCCAGAGCATGAACTGCTCCTCGCCGAACTCGGCGAGGGTCTGCGCCTTGTCCTTGCCCTGCAGAGCGCCGTAGTGGCGCTCGTTCAGGCGCCACGTGCGCTTCACCGGGATCCAGAGGCGGTCGGCGGCGTCGAGCGCGATGTTCGCGGTCTGGATCGCCCGCGAGAGCACCGAGGTGTGCACGATGTCGGGGTGCAGGCCCTTCTCGGCCAGCAGCTCGCCGCCGCGCTGGGCCTCGGCCTTGCCCTGGTCGGTGAGACGGACGTCCACCCATCCGGTGAACTGGTTCGATTTGTTCCACTCGCTCTGCCCGTGGCGGAGCAGGATCAGCGTGTACGGCGCGGTCATGGAGCCAGCTTACAGACGGCCCGATGAGATCATGGAGGTGATGACATCCTCCCCCGTCGGCCGTCCGACGCGCGGCACGACGGGGACCAATCGGTTGCGCCGTGTCGATCGCTGGATTGCCCGCCACCCCACCCTGCGTCGCGCCGCCGACCCGCTCGTCGTCGACCTCGGATACGGGGCCAGCGGTGTGACGGCGCTCGAACTCGAGGCGCGGCTGCGTCCGGTGCGGCGCGACGTCCACGTGCACGGTCTTGAGCTCGATCCCGACCGCGTCGCGCGGGCCCGCGCGCAGCTCGCCGAGGTGCGGGCGAAGCGCACGCCGTTCGCCCCCGACGCACGCGTGTCGTTCGCCCGCGGCGGGTTCGAGGTCCCGACCCCGCAGGCGCGTCGCCCGGCCGTGATCCGCGCGTTCAACGTGCTGCGCCAGTACGACGAGAGCGACGTGCAGGATGCCTGGGGTCGCATGGCCGCACGGCTCGCGCCCGCGGGTCTCGTGGTCGAGGGCACCTGCGACGAGATCGGCCGCGTCTCCAGCTGGATCGCCGTCGACGATCACGGCACGCCGCGGTCGCTGACGATCTCGCTGCGCCTGACCACCCTCGAGCACCCCTCGATCGCGGCGGCGCGGCTGCCGAAGGCGCTCATCCACCGCAATGTGCCGGGCGAACGCATCCACGACTTCCTCGCCGCGCTCGACCGCGAGTGGGATCGCGGGGCGGGCCTCGCGCCGTTCGGCCCGGTGCAGCGCTGGCGCGCCGCGATGCAGGCGCTCGTCGACGCCGGCTGGCCCCTGCAGAATCGCTCGCGTTGGCGCCTGGGCGAGGTCACCGTGCCGTGGGAGGCCGTGGCGCCGCGCGAGTGACGCCGCCCGTCAGCGCCGGCGGCCGAGCCTCGGGATGCGCGGCACCGAGGCCGTGGCACCGGCCTCGGGCGGCACGATGACCTCCTGCGCGGCCGCGACCGGGCCGTCGGCGGTGTCGACGACGAGCTCGGCGTCGACCGGGGTGTTGCGGCGCACCAGCGCCAGGGCGATCGGGCCCTGCTCGTAGTGCTGCGCGGCCGCGACGACCGCACCGACCTCGTTCTCGCCCGCACGTACGACATCACCCGGAGCGGCCGCCTCGCCGTCGAGCTGCAGCGCGACGAGCCGCCGCGGCGGATGCCCGAGGTTGTGCACCTTCGCAACGGTCTCCTGCCCGCGGTAGCACCCCTTGTTCAGGTGCACGGCGCTGCGCAGCCAATCGGCCTCATGCGGCAGCATCCGCTCGTCGGCGTCGGTGATGCGCGGGCGCCACGCGGCGATCCGCAGGGCGTCGGCCGCCAGGGAGCCGGCGAGTCTCAGAGAGCCGGATGCCACAGCCGCCGTCATCCGCGCGACGCCGTCGGCGTCGACCAGCGCTTCGGCCCAGTCGCGCTCGGTGCCCGGGTGCGGGTCGACGGCGGAATACGCCCAGCCGCCCTCGGCGACGCCGGGCCACGGGTCGTGCCACACCAGCGCCGCGCCGAGCGCCGCCACCGCGAGCGGCGTGCCGCCGATGACGGCGAACTCCTCGCGCGCGTCCCGCGGCTCGACCCGCAGGCGGAAGCGCATCTTCTTGAGGAAATCGAGCAGCCCGACGGCATCGACACGGTCGACGATCAGCCACGACGTCGCGCCGTCGTCGACGAAGGATGCCGCGTGCTCGACGTGCCCGGCCGGATCCAGGATCAGCAGCTCGGCGCTCTCGCCCGGCAGCAGCGCCGTGACCTTCTGCGTCGAGAACGACTCGAGCCAGCTGAGGCGGTCCTCCCCCGGCACGGCCAGCACGACCCGGTCGCCGAGCGGGGCCACGGCCGCCCCCGACGCCAGCGCGCGCTGCTCGCTGAGCGGGTTGCCGGCGTGCAGGAGCACGCCGTCGTCGACGATCGCCCCGTCAGCCGCGCGCAGGAGGGCGGCGAGCGCGTCCATCACTGCACCTTCGCCAGGCGCGCCGACGCGTGCGAGGCCATCGGGGCGCCGAGCGCGGCGATGTCCCACGCCCACAGCAGGTGCCCCTCGACGAGGCCGTACATGCGGGATGCCGCGGTGTACGGCTTCGCGGTGGCCGGGCGCACCACCGCATCGGTGGCGAGGTCGATGCGCGGCCCGTGCACCTGGCCGAGCAGCAGCTCGCTGGTGCCGTCGGCGCGCACGAGCGCGACCTCGAGGGGGAAGGCGTCGTCGTCGCGCAGCCTCTCGACGTCGTCGGCCGTCAGCGGTGCCGCGGCCGCGCGCGCCGGCAGCAGCGCCGGTCCCGGATCGGCCGCGGTCTGGGTGCGCGCGAGGCGCCAGTAGCCGGTCTCGGCCAGCAGCGGCGCACGATCGTCGCCGTCGCCGGTCCAGGCGTCGGCGGAGTAGTTCAGATAGGGTCCGTCGCCGGTGCTGAAGCTGACCCGGTGCGTGAACTCCGTGGAGTAGTGGTGGCCGTCGGCCTCGTAATCGATGACGCCGGTGCCCTCCCAGACCCCGCGCAGCCATGCGAGGGGGACGAGTTCGGCGGGCAGGTCGGTCGGGATCTCGATCACGACGCGCTCACGTTCAGCGCTGGCCGCGGTACAGGTTCTTGATCACCACGACCGAGCAGAAGACGATCGCGAGCGAGGCGAGGCCCAGCAGTCCGACGAAGAAGAGTTCCAGCGCCATCGTGTCCATGGGTCTACTCTATCCCGCTCCGCCGTCAGCCCAGTGCGGCCAGGCCGAACCCGACGCTGAACAGCCCCAGGACGATGAATGATCCGAGCAGGCTCAGCGCGACCCGCGAGATGAATCCCTCGGCCCGCCCCGACCACAGCTGCACGGCGAACGAGAGCACGAGGCATCCCGCCAGTCCGATCGTCAACCATGCCGCACGCTGACCGACGGGGGTCAGCAGCGCGATCAGCACGCCGATCACGACGGCCCCGACCCAGGCGACGATCACTCCGCCGATCCGCCCTCGAGCGGCGTGTTCGGATTCGCTCGACATGCGCCCATTGTCGCACGGTCCTAAAATGTCCCCACACAACGACCGGCCGCCGTCGCCCGGCATGGTCCCAGGAGGTCGCGTGGTACAGATTCTGCTTCTCAGCTCGGCACGGGATGCCGCGCTGCCCACGCTCGAGCTGCTGAGCCACCACGTGCAGACCATTCCGGCCGAGCCCGCGCAGCTGGTGCGCGCGCCGCAGGCCGATGTCATCCTGCTCGATGCCCGCACCGACCTGGTCGCGGCGAAGTCGCTGTGCCGGGTGCTGAACACGACGGGGCTCGAGGCCCCGCTGATCCTCGTGGTCACCGAGGGCGGCATGGCCGCCGTCGCCGCGGACTGGGGCGTCTCCGACGTCATCCTGTGCACCGCGGGGCCTGCGGAGACCGAGGCCCGGCTGCGTCTGGCGGTGGGCCGCTCCGAGTCGGAATCGGCCGAACCCGCCCGCGTGCAGACGTCGGGCCTGACCATCGACGAGGCCTCGTACTCGGCGAAGCTGCACGGCAAGCCGCTGGACCTCACCTACAAGGAGTTCCAGCTGCTGTACTTCCTCGCGATGCACCCCTCGCGCGTGTTCACGCGCGAGCAGCTGCTGAGCGAGGTGTGGGGCTACGACTACTTCGGCGGCACCCGCACCGTCGACGTGCACGTGCGACGGCTGCGCGCCAAGCTCGGCGAGTTCGAACAGCTCATCGGCACGGTCCGCAACGTCGGCTACCGCTTCAATGTGACGGAAGATGACGACACCGAGGCGAAGGCCCCGGTAGCCCGTTAACCCGCGCGTCACGTCATCCTGCAATGATGAGGGGATGATCGAACACGGGGCTCTGGACACGGGGCTGGACGACGGCGAGGACGATGACTTCGACCTGGAAGAGGTCTACGATTCCGAGCTGCCCGAGGGACGCTACCTCGACCGCGAGCTGAGCTGGCTCGCGTTCAACCAGCGCGTGCTCGAGCTCGCCGAGGACCCGTCGATGCCCGTGCTCGAGCGCACGAACTTCCTCGCCATCTTCGCCAGCAACCTCGATGAGTTCTTCATGGTGCGCGTCGCGGGTCTGCGCCGCCGGATCGTCACCGGGCTCGCCGTGCCCACCAACGTCGGCCGCGCGCCCCAGGAGGTGCTCGCCGACATCTCCGACGAGGCGCACCGCCTGCAGCTGCGCCACGCCGCCGCGTGGACCGACCTCGTCAAGCCCGCGCTGGCCGACGCGGGCATCGACTTCCTCGGCTGGAGCGATCTCACCGAGGCCGAGCGCGCGCGGCTGTACCGGTACTTCCAGGAGAACGTGTTCCCCGTCCTCACGCCGCTCGCGGTCGACCCCGCGCATCCCTTCCCCTACATCTCGGGGCTCTCGCTGAACCTCGCGATCCGCATCCGCAATGCCCGCACCGGGCGTCAGGACTTCGCCCGGCTCAAGGTGCCGCCCATGCTGCCGCGGTTCGTGCGCGTCGAGGACGACACCGACCGCATCCGCTTCCTGCCGCTGGAAGATCTCATCGCGAACAACCTCGCCGATCTCTTCCCCGGCATGGAGGTGCTCGACCACCATGCGTTCCGCCTGACGCGCAACGAGGACGTCGAGATCGAGGAGGACGAGACCGAGAACCTCATCCAGGCGCTCGAAGCCGAGCTGCTGCGCCGCCGCTTCGGTCCGCCGATCCGGCTCGAGGTCACCGACGACATGGACGACCTGACCCTCGATCTGCTCATCGACGAGCTCGCCATCACCGAGAACCAGGTGCACCGGCTTCCCGGTCCGCTCGATCTCGGCGGCCTGTTCAGCCTCGGCAAGCTCGACCGCCCCGAGCTGCGCTACCCGCCGCACGTCCCGGTGACGGCCGCCGCCTTCCAGCCCGCCGAGCAGAACGGCCGTGCGGACCTGTTCGCGGCGATCCGCAAGGGCGACGTGCTCGTGCACCACCCGTACGAGCCGTTCGCGACGAGCGTGCAGGCATTCCTCGAGCAGGCCGCGAAAGACCCGCACGTGCTGGCCATCAAGCAGACGCTCTACCGCACCTCGGGCGACAGCCCCATCGTGCAGGCGCTGATCGACGCCGCCGAGGCCGGCAAGCAGGTGCTCGCGCTCGTCGAGGTGAAGGCGCGCTTCGACGAAGCCGCGAACATCACCTGGGCGCGCAAGCTCGAGAAGGCCGGGGTCCACGTCGTGTACGGCCTGGTGGGGCTGAAGACCCACGCGAAGCTGGCCCTCGTGATCCGCGAGGAGGAGGGGCAGCTGCGCAGCTACGCGCACATCGGCACCGGCAACTACAATCCGAAGACCAGCCGCATCTACGAGGACTTCGGCCTGTTCACGATCGACGAACAGGTCGGGCGCGAGCTCATCCGCCTGTTCAACGAACTGAGCGGCTACGCGATCGAGAAGAAGTTCAAGCGGCTGCTGGTCGCCCCGCGCTACCTGCGCAAGGGCCTGCTGCGGCTCATCGAGAAGGAACGCCACAACGCGCTCGACGGCAAGCCCGCGCGCATCCGCATCAAGGTGAACTCGATGGTCGACGAGCAGATCATCGACGCGCTGTACCGCGCCAGCCAGGCCGGCGTCCCGGTGGAGATCTGGGTGCGCGGCATCTGCAGCCTCAAGCCGGGCGTGCCCGGCATGAGCGAGACGATCACCGTGCGCAGCATCGTGGGCCGCTACCTGGAGCACTCCCGGGTCTTCTCGTTCGCGAACGACGGCGACCCGCAGGTGTACATCGGCAGCGCCGACATGATGCACCGCAACCTCGATCGACGCATCGAGGCGCTCGTGCGGGTGGTCGCACCGGCGCAGATCAAGTCGCTGGAAGACCTGTTCACCCTCGCGATGAGCGACGGCACGAGCTCGTGGCATCTTCAGCCCGATGGTGATTGGATCAGACACAGTGTCGGCGAGAACGGGAAGAGGCTCGTGGATCTGCAGGACAAGACGATGACCAATGTGCAGCGGCGCCGCCGCGCACGGGCGGTGCGATGAGCGAGACGGCCGTCTACGCCGCCGGAGGCGTCGTGTGGCGCGTCGTCGAGGGCAAGCTGCGCATCCTCGTCATCCACCGCACCGCGTATGCCGACGTGACACTGCCCAAGGGCAAGGTCGACGCCGGCGAGATGCTCGCAGCGACCGCCGTGCGCGAGATCCTCGAAGAGACCGGTATCGCCGTCTGTCTCGGCGCGCCCATCGGCGTCTCGCGCTACGCACTGCCCAGCGGCCGCACCAAGATCGTGCACTACTGGTCGACCTTCGCCTCCGACGAGGCGATCCGCGCGTCGCGGTTCGTCCCGAACAAGGAGATCGCCGCGATCGAGTGGATCTCCCCCAAGAAGGCGCTCACCCGCCTCAGCTACCCGGTCGACGTCGAGATCCTCGAGAACTTCCTGGCCCTCATCGACGACGGCGTGCGCCGCACCTTTCCGATCGTCGTGCAGCGGCACGCCAAGGCCGCACCGCGCGAGGAGTGGAGCGGCGAAGACGCGCTGCGCCCGCTCACCGGCCGCGGCGCGAAGCAGGCCACCGCGATCGTCGCGCCCCTGCGGGCGTTCGGCGTGCGCAAGGTGTACTCCTCGGACGCGGTCCGCTGCGTGAGCACCGTCACGCCGTTCGCCGCGGCCACCGGTCATCGCGTGCACCGCACCCCCGAGATCAGCCAGGACGCGTGGGAGGACGGCACCTCCGACGTGCGCGCCGCCGTCGGCGCCCGTGTGCGGGCGGGCAAGCCCGCCGTGCTCTGCAGTCACGGCCCGGTGCTGCCCGACATCCTGCGCGAACTGGCCCTGGCCACCGGCACCCTCCGTGGCTCGTATCTCGACGACGCCGCGGCGCTGCCGGTCGGCGCCTTCTCGGTCGTGCACCTGTCGGCGACGAACCCCGGTTCGGGGATCGTCGCGATCGAGACCCACGAGCCGAAGATCACCGACGCGAAGAACTGAGTCGCTCCCCGTTCACCTTCCGTTCACCCGTACAGCGCAGTCTGGTCACCGACGCCGCCTACGGTCGAGCCGAGCCCCGCAGAGCGGGGCCGACATCCCGAACAACGTGAAGGGTTCACACAGTGAAGCTCACCCGCATCGCCCCGCTCGGCGCCCTGGTCGCGGCATCCGCCCTCGTCCTGGCAGGCTGCGCCTCGAATGAGGCATCCGCCGACGGCAACACCCCCTCCGGCGACTCGTCGGCCACGGCTCTGTCCGGCACGATCAACGGCATCGGCTCGTCGGCGCAGGGCACCGCCCAGCAGACCTGGATCGCCGGCATCCAGACGGCCAATCCCGACCTGAACATCAACTACGACCCGCAGGGCTCGGGCGCCGGCCGCAAGAGCTTCATCTCGGGTGCGGCCGACTTCGCCGGCTCCGACGCGGCGCTGAGCGACGAGGAGCTCTCGAGCACCTTCGCGATGTGCGCCGACGGGACCAGCGCCATCGACCTGCCGGTCTACATCTCGCCGATCGCCATCGCGTACAACCTCGAGGGCGTGGACGACCTGAAGCTGGATGCCGCGACCATCGCCGGCATCTTCTCGGGCAAGATCACGAAGTGGAACGACAGCCAGATCGCCGCGCTGAACGACGGCGTGACGCTGCCGGACGCCGCGATCACCGTCGTGCACCGCTCGGACGACTCGGGCACGACCCAGAACTTCACCGAGTACCTCGCGGCCAACGCGGCCGACGCCTGGGGCCAGGAGCCGTCGCAGACGTTCCCGTTCCAGGTCGGCGACGCGGCCAAGGGCACCTCGGGCGTCGCCGAGGCCACCAAGAGCGCCAAGAACTCGATCACCTACATCGACGAGTCGGGCGCTGCGGGCCTGTCGATCGCGCAGCTGAAGGTCGGCGACTCGTTCGTGAAGATCTCGGCCGACGGCGCCGCCGCGGTGGTGGCCGATTCGCCGCTGGTCACCGGCCGTGGCGACAACGACCTGGCGATCGACATCAACCGCACCGACACGCAGGCGAACGCCTGGCCGCTCGTGCTGGTGTCGTACCTCATCGCGTGCCAGCAGTACAAGGACGCCGCCACCGGCTCGCTGGTCAGCTCGTACATCCAGTACGCCGCGAGCGACGCCGCACAGCAGGCGGCGGCCGCCCAGGCCGGTTCCGCCCCGCTGTCGGCCGAGCTGTCGGCCAAGGTCATCGCCGCGGCGCAGACCATCAAGTAACGGCGCCGTCCCTCACCGAGGAATCGAATGACGAAGAAAGCCACCGTCCGCGTCGGCGACCGGGTGTTCTCCACGACCACCGTGGTCGCCGGCGCGGTGATCCTCGCGACGCTCGCCGCGGTCGCGATCTTCCTGGTCATCCAGAGCATCCCCGCTCTGGTGGCCGGGGAGGGCGAGCTGCCGAACGACTCGGCGAACTTCTGGCAGTACGTCGGCCCCCTGGTGTTCGGCACCGTCTGGGCCGCGTTCCTCGCGCTGCTGTTCGCCACGCCGCTGTCGATCGGCATCGCGCTGTTCATCTCGCACTACGCGCCGCGGCGCGTGTCGCAGACGCTCGGCTACATCATCGATCTCCTGGCCGCGGTGCCCTCGGTCGTCTTCGGCCTGTGGGGCATCGTGGTCCTGGCGCCCCTCGTGCAGCCGCTGTATCAGTGGCTGGGCGACAACCTCGGTTGGATTCCGCTGTTCGCCGGTCCGATCTCGGGCACCGGGCGCACCATCCTCACCGCGGCGATGGTGCTGGCGGTCATGGTCATCCCGATCATGACCGCCATCTGCCGCGAGGTCTTCCTGCAGGCACCGCGCCTGCACGAGGAGGCCGCGCTGGCCCTGGGCGCCACCAAGTGGGAGATGATCCGGATGTCGGTGCTGCCGTTCGCGCGCAGCGGCATCGTCTCGGCGGTCATGCTGGGGCTGGGCCGCGCGCTCGGCGAGACCTTCGCCGTCGCGATGGTGCTCTCCCCCGCCTTCATCGTGAAGTTCGCGCTGCTGCAGGCGCAGAACCCCAACACCATCGCCGCGAACATCGCCCTGCAGTTCCCCGAGGCGACCGGGCTCTCGGTCAACGCCCTGGTGGCGTCCGGCCTCGTGCTGTTCGTGGTGACCCTGCTTGTGAACGTCCTGGCCCGGTGGATCATCAGCCGCCGTGCCGCCTTCTCAGGAGCCGACGCATGACGACCACCGCGCCCGAAGCCGAGGCCGCCGCGGTCGGCGGGGCCCCCGGCATCCACTCCCCTCACGTGCCGCTGACCGGCGGCACGCTCCCCCGCGGCACGACGTGGATGGTGCTGGCCGGCGGCTGGCTGTTCGCGGGCGCCTTCTTCGGTCTGCTGTGGGCCGCGGGCATCACCACGACCTTCAGCCTCGTGGGCACCGTCTTCTTCGGCACGGTGCTGTTCGACCTCGTGCTGTACGTCATCTCGCGCATCGTCGAAGGGGCGCGGCGCGCGAAGGACCGCCTGGTCACCTCGCTCGTGTCGACGGCGTTCGTGATCGCGCTGCTGCCGCTGGTCTCGCTCATCTGGACGGTCGTCCTGGGCGGGATGGCGCGGCTCGACGTCGCGTTCTTCACGCAGTCGATGCGCAACGTCGTCGGCGAGGGCGGCGGCGCGCTGCACGCCATCATCGGCACGCTGCTGATCACGCTGGCCGCCGCCGTCATCTCGGTGCCGATCGGCCTGCTCACCTCGATCTATCTCGTCGAGTACGGCCGCGGGCCGTTCGCTCGCGCCATCACCTTCCTCGTCGACGTGATGACCGGCATCCCGTCGATCGTCGCAGGCCTGTTCGTCTTCGCCCTGTTCGCGCTGATCGCCGGGCCCGCCGTGCGCAACGGCTTCATGGGCGCGGTGGCGCTCTCGGTGCTGATGATCCCGGTCGTGGTCCGCTCGAGCGAGGAGATCCTGCGGCTCGTCCCCAACGAGCTGCGCGAGGCCTCGTACGCGCTGGGCGTGCCGAAGTGGCTGACGATCCTCAAGATCGTGCTGCCGACCTCGCTCGCGGGTATCGTCACCGGTGTGATGCTGGCCATCGCCCGCGTGATCGGCGAGACCGCCCCGCTGCTGCTCGTGACCGGCTTCACGTTCAGCATGAACTACAACCTCTTCGACGACCGCATGATGACCCTGCCGGTGTTCGTGTACACGCAGTACACGCAGGCGGCGGGCGTCAGTGCTCAGGCGTCGATCGACCGGGCCTGGACAGCGGCCCTCACCCTCATCGTCATCATGCTGGTGCTGAACCTCGCCGGCCGACTCATCGCCAAGATCTTCGCGCCCAAGCGCGGTCTGTGATCCCAAGGAGACCCGTGTCAAAGAGCATCGACGTCACCGACCTGAACGTCTGGTACAGCGACTTCCTCGCCGTCGAAGGCGTGAACATGCACATCGAGCCGCGCAGCGTGACGGCCTTCATCGGCCCGTCGGGATGCGGCAAGTCCACGTTCCTGCGCACGCTCAACCGCATGCACGAGGTGATCCCCGGGGCACGCGTGGGCGGGCAGGTGCTGCTCGACGGCGACGACCTGTACGGAACGGGCGTCGACCCGGTCGCCGTGCGGCGCCAGATCGGCATGGTCTTCCAGCGGCCGAACCCGTTCCCCACCATGTCGATCCGCGACAACGTGCTGGCCGGGGTCAAGCTCAACAACAAGCGGATCGCCAAGAGCGACGCCGACGACCTCGTCGAGCGCTCGCTGCGCGGCGCGAACCTGTGGAACGAGGTCAAGGATCGCCTGGCCAAGCCCGGCGCAGGGCTCTCGGGCGGACAGCAGCAGCGCCTGTGCATCGCGCGCGCCATCGCCGTGTCGCCGCAGGTACTGCTCATGGACGAGCCCTGCTCGGCCCTCGACCCGATCTCGACCTACGCGATCGAAGAGCTCATCGCGAAGCTGAAGACCGAGTACACGATCGTCATCGTCACGCACAACATGCAGCAGGCATCGCGCGTGTCCGACAAGACCGCATTCTTCAACATCGCCGGCACCGGCAAGCCCGGAAAGCTCATCGAGTACGGCGAGACCGCGACGATGTTCACGACGCCGCGCGAGCAGGCGACCGAGGACTACGTCTCGGGCCGGTTCGGCTGATCAGTCGCGTGGGCTGAGCAGATACCGATTGAGGGATGCCGTCAGCACGCGATCGACCGGAATGTCGACGCCGTCGACGGCCGTGACGGGAGCCGCCAGACGGACGCTGGAGACGAGCCACGCGGCATCCACCGTTCTCAGCGCCTCAGCCGGCACGGTCTCGTAGGCGGTCTCGTGGCCTTGCGCGGACAGGTGCTCGAACACGCTGATCTGCGTCGTGCCGTGCAGGATGCCGCTGCCGACGGCCGGCGTCACGAAACGCCCGCCGATCCGGAGGATGAGCGACGCGGTCGGCGCCTCGAGCAGGATGTCGTCGCTCGAGACGAACACCGCGTCGTCGGCGCCCCGGCGGTGCGCCTCGCGGATCGCGGCCATGTTCACCGCGTACGAGAGCGTCTTCGCACCCAGCAGCAGCCACGGCGCGCGATCGGCGGCGCCGCTGTCGATCCCGCGGTCGAGGAGGACGACGCGGATGCCGCGCTCGCGCACAGCGGTGTTGTCGGCGGCCTGCGCGGCCGTCGTCCACGCGGTCGGTGCCGGCCCGTGCTCGACGCCGCGGCTGAGGATGAGTTTGATGACCGCCTCCCCCGGTCCGCACGCGGCGGCCGCGCGCTCGACGGCCTGCCGCCACTGCGCCGGGTTCGGCGCGGGCAGGTCGCAGAGGGCGGCCGAGTGCGCGAGGCGCTGAAGGTGCGCCGTGACCTCCTGCGGATGCCCGTCGACGACGCCGATCGACTCGAAGATGCCGTCGCCGCGCTGCGTGCTCAGCTCGCTGACGCTCAGCGCCGGCGCCGACGGGTCGAGCGTCGTGAAGGTGCCCGCGAAGTCATCGCGCGGGTCATCCGGCGCTGCGGGGTCGATCAGCAGGGCGAAGTGTGCGGCCATGGTTCGAGCGTAGAGCCCGCGTGTGGAATAGCCCGCCCATGACGTCGGTTACACTTGATCGGCCGGGCCGCAGTAACCCCGGGCTCCATCTTCTGCCGCTTCGAGCGGCCTTGCGCCGAGAGGCGTTCTGCGGCCCGGCACTTCTGTGCCGGGATGCGGAACGTCTCTCCCGCGAAGCGGCATCAGCACGGCGGCGTTCTGCGGCCCGGCACTTCTGTGCTCCGCCGCCTGCCCCGCGCGCCGCCGCGCGGCGCCGCACAGACTTCGGAGAGTCGCACCAAGCTCGGAGGCTTCGCGCGAAATGCTCCGAACTCGGTGAGATTCTCCGAAGCCTGTGAGCCTCGTGCGCGCACCGACCGCGCCTCGAGCGTGAAGACGGGACGGAAGTGGATGCCGCGGGCTCAGCTCAGCGCGTCGACCCGCCACAGCGCGGCGCTCGCGCTGAGATCCGCGGCGATGGTCGCCAGGCGCGACGCCCGCGTGGTCAGGGTCGTGGCCCGCTCGGGCTCGGTGAGCTCGTAGTCGTCGGCGACGTGTGTGGCTCCCGATGCCTGCACACGGCAGAACGCCGCGGCGCGGTCGAGGGCGACGGCGAAGTCGCCGTCGAACACCCCGCGCAGGATGCGGTCGACGGTCGCGACGAGCTCATCGGGGCCGGACGGCACCGGCGCGCCGGCGATCACCGGGTCGGCGGAGGCGATCTCGACCCGCCCGCGCTCGTACAGGAGCGCCGCGGTGTCGGGGTCGCGGTGGATCATCAGCTGCAGCAGATACAGGTTCCACAGCGCCCCCGGCAGGGTGCGCGCGGGCGCGCGCGACCACAGCTCGGCGATGTCGTCGATGCCGTGCGTGCGGGTGAAGTCGACGAGCCGGTCGACCGTCTCGGTGTCGGGATCCGCACGCACGCGCGACAGCAGCGCCGCAGCGGTCGAGTGCGCGACGCGGGTCGCCTCGGCGGGGTCGTGCGCCCCGAACAGGCGATCGAACTCTTCGCCGGCGCGACGCACCGGCTTGTGGAACTCCCTGCCCGATTCCTGCACCCGTCAAGGGTACGTCGTCACGCGGTGCCGTTGATCCGCACGAGGTTGCCGGCCGGGTCGCGGAACGCGCAGTCGCGCGGTCCCCACGGCTGGTCCATGGGCTCCTGCAGCACCTCGGCCCCGGTCGCGCGCACGCGTTCGAACGTGGCGTCGAGGTCGCTCGTCGCGAACACGATGGGTCCGGGGCCCGACCCCTTGGCGACGAGCCGCGCGAGCTGTTCGGCGTCGTCGGGTGAGCGGCCCGCGCCGGGCGCCGAGAGCACGAGCGCGACACCGGGCTGGTCGGGCGTGCCCATGCTGAGCCACCGCCATCCGTTGCCCGACACGTCGTTGAGCACGGTGAGGCCCACCGCATCGCGGTAGAAGGCCAGCGCCGCGTCGACGTCGTCGACGGTGAGCGGGAAGAATCCGAACCTGATGTCAGTCATGGCCGAAACGGTACGCGACGGCTGTCCGCATCGCTTCTCGAATCCTGCTCGATCACGCGTAGCGGGTCGGGCGGGTCAGAATCCGCGCGAAGCATTCCGGCATCGCCTCCGCCGCGTCGTGCGACCGGTTGCGATACGCGCTGGGCGTCTCGCCGACGATCTCGGTGAACGTCGAGCTGAACGAGCCCAGTGACGTCGCGCCGACGGCGGTGCAGGCATCCGTCACCGTCGATCCTGCGCGCAGCAACGCCATCGCCCGTTCGATGCGCCGTGTCATCAGGTAGGAATAGGGCGTCTCACCGTAGGCGGTCTTGAACTCGCGCGAGAAATGGGCGGGCGACATGAACGCCCGCGCGGCCATCGTGGGCACATCCAATGGGCGCGCGTACTCGCGATCCATGAGGTCACGGGCGCGGCGCAGGTGCGCGAGGGTCTCGGGACTCTGAGGGCCGGATGCCACGGTCCGAGGCTAGCGGACGGCAGTACGCTCGGAGCATGCGGATCGCCATCGCCGGAGGCACCGGGACGGTCGGGCGCCTGGTCGCCGACCTCGTCCTGAGCCACGGACACGAGCCCATCGTCATCTCCCGCTCCACCGGCGTGGACCTCGTCTCGGGCGAGGGTGTGGATGCCGTGCTCGGCCAGGTCGACGCGGTGATCGATGTCACCAGCACGCCGTCGATGTCGGCCGCGGCATCCATCCGCTTCTTCGAGACGGTGACGAAGAACCTGCTCGCCGCCGAGGAGCGCGCGGGTGTGCGGCACCACGTCGTGCTGTCGATCGTGGGGATCGACGCGACCGAGAAGGGCTACGGCTACTACCAGGGCAAGCGGGCGCAGGAACGCGCCGTCAGGGCGGGACCGATCCCGTATTCGCTCGTGCGGGCCACGCAGTTCCACGAGTTCGCGCGGCAGATGTTCGAGCGCATGAAGACCGGGCCCTTCGTGCTCGTGCCGACCATGCGCTCGCAGCCGATCGAGGCCGCCGAGGTCGCCGCCCGGCTCGTCGAGCTGGCCGAGGGCACGCCGGCGGGGCGCGTCGCCGACATCGCCGGACCCCGCGTCGAGCGGATGGCCGAGATGGCCCGGCGCTACGGACGGGCCGCCCGCCTGCCCGGGCGCGTCGTCGAGGTCTCGCTGCCGGGTTCGTCGGGCCGGCAGATGCGCGACGGCAGTCTGCTGGCCGGCACGAACGCGCAGGTGCGCGGCAAGGACTTCACCGCCTGGCTGCGCGAGCACACCGGCTCGGACGGGCAGGCGAAGAACCCGGGCGGGACGGGAATCGGCGGCATCCCGATCGTGCGCGCTCCGCTGCCCACACCGCCCGAGCCCTCGCTGTCGAACGCCCGCGAGCTGATCGCCGGCCTGCAGACCGCCGGAATGCCGATCGCCCTGACGATCGAGGGCGACGAGCGCCGGCTTCCGGTGCACATCGACGAGGTCGCGTTCCGTGCCCTGCAGGAGGGCGCCGCCCTCGTGCTGACCCGCACGAGAGGGGTGGATGCCACGGCCGCCGTCCGCTACCTGCCGCACGCCGTCGAGGTCGAGGTGGCGCACGGGCCCGGGCGGCTGACCCCGCAGGCGGAGCACTCGATGACCCTGAGCCGTACCCGCGCCGACATCCGCCGCCTCGGCGGTGCGATCACCTCGGGCGCGAGCGAGGACGGCGCGTTCCACGTGACGGCGACCATTCCTGTGGCGGAGTGACGGTCACGACGCGGTGACGTCGCGCATCGCCCGTGAGCGCCAGTTCTCGCCCGCCCGTTCGAGCGTGACGATGGCGTGACAGTTGCGGCAACGCACCTCGCACTTGGCGATCTCCTCGGAGATGATGCGGATGCTGTAGCCGTCTCTCACCATGCGCATCACGTCGTAGCGCTTAGCCGACCCCGGGCGATGGTCGAAGTCCAGGACGCGCAGGTCGCACACGCCGCAGTCCACGCACGGATGCTCCCGAAGGTAGGCCGTGAGGAACGCCTTCGCCTCGTCACGCCGTCGCGCTGTCCTCTCGGCGATGACACGGAGCTGCTTCTCGCGATTCTCCGCATAGTAGCGGCGCGATGACGCCCGATTGCACTCACGACAGACCTCTTGCAGTCCGTCGGGACGCGACCGCTTCCGATTGAATTCCGTCGATGGTTTAGACTGCCGACAGGTGCCGCACGTCTTGTACGGCACCTCTGTTCGCCCCCGTAGCTCAGAGGCAGAGCAACCGGCTTTTAACCGGTGGGTCGAGATATCGTAATTCTCCGGGGGCACCATAGAGCCTTTCTACCCGGAGCATCCGACACCCCGACCGCCCCGTTCAGACCGCGGTCGCGCCGCGCCGCGGCAGCACCCAGCCCGCCCGCGGGAAGTGGCAGGTGTACCCGTTCGGATAGGCGATCAGGTAGTCCTGGTGCTCGGGCTCGGCCTCCCAGAACGGGCCCGCGGGCTCGATCGTCGTGACGGCATTGCCCGGCCACAGCCCCGACGCGTCGACGTCGGCGATCGTGTCGCGCGCGACCTGCTCCTGCTCGGGCGTGAGCGGGAAGATCGCCGACCGGTAGCTCGTGCCGATGTCGTTGCCCTGCCGGTTGAGCGTCGACGGGTCGTGGATCTGGAAGAAGAACGCCAGGATGTCGCGATAGTCCGTCTTGGTCGGGTCGAAGACGATCTCGACGGCCTCGGCATGACCGGGGTGGTTCCGGTAGGTGGCGTGGTCGTTCTCGCCGCCGGTGTAGCCCACGCGCGTGCCGAGCACGCCCGGCTGGCGGCGGATGAGGTCTTCCATCCCCCAGAAGCACCCGCCCGCGAGCACGGCCGTCTCCGTGCCCGGCTCGCGCCTGATCTCTCCCGTGTCGTTGCTGCCGCTGGTCATGATGGCTGTTCCTCCGTTCCGGATGCCACGGGCTGCGGCATCCACAGGACACAACGTCGCACGTGCCCGTTTTGGTCCCGTTCCATTCTCCCGGCTCTCAAGCGCCTCGGCATCACCCGTCGCCGGTATCGTGCTGAGGGTGTTCACCCTCACCGACGACGCCTGCATCGTCGTCAAAGCCATCGCCGACACGACGCCCGGAGGGCGTGAGACCGGCGGCATCAGGATCTACGACGGCTCAGAGCGCGGCACCGACTTCGCCCTGGAACCGGCCGCCGGACCCGAAGACGGCGACGTCATCCTCGAGCAGTCGGGCGCGCACATCTATCTGGCGCCCGATGTGGCCGATGACCTCTCCGAGTTCGTCCTGGCTGCCAGCGTCGATCCCGATGGCGTCGTCGACTTCTCCTTCGGCACGGCGGAGAAGTCCGCACCACAGGGCATGACCGGGGTCCGCTCCACGGGCGGCCACGCGCACTGAGTTCAGCGGCCCCGCGTTCAATACTCAGCGGATCGGTGCGACAACGCGCCATAACAGGGCGTGAACGGCGTCGAAGCCTCCAGATGTGCGGAGTTCTGAACGCACGGCCGCCGAAGCCGCGACGTCAACTGGTGACCAGCTCGGCCCCGGCGTGCGCCAGTTCGGCGAGCGCGGCCTCGCTCGATTTGGCCGCGACGCCCGCGACGAGGCCGGTGAGCACGCGCACGTGCCGTCCGTGCGCGATGGCGTCGAGCGCCGACGCGCGCACGCAGTAGTCGGTGGCGATGCCGGTGACGTCGACGTCGACGATGCCGTGCGCGTCGAGCAGCTGCTCGACCGTCTCACCGTCGTCGGTGACGCCCTCGAACAGCGAGTACGCCGGCTTGCCCTGCCCCTTCTTGACGTGGTGGGTGATGGATGCCGTCACCAGGCCGGGATCGTAGTCGGCACCCTGAGTGCCGGCCACGCAGTGGACCGGCCAGGTGTCTACGAAGTCGGGGTCACCCGACAGCGCGAAATGCCCGCCGTTGTCGTTGTCGCCGTCGTGCCAGTCGCGCGACGCGATGATGATGTCGTAGTCGCCGGCATGCTCGGCGAGAAGCCGCGAGACGCCCTCGGCGACCGCGTCACCGCCTGCGACGCCGAGGGCGCCGCCCTCGGTGAAGTCGTTCTGCACATCGACGATGAACAGTGCTGTGCCCATGCCTGAAGCGTACCGATCAGTCGCGGCCCGCGGCATCCACGTCCCGACGCCACAGCTTCGACGGCCACCAGATCGCACGCCCGATGTCGTATGAGATCGCGGGCACGAGCAGCGAGCGCACGACGAAGGTATCGAGCAGCACGCCGAACGCGACGATGAACGCGATCTGCGCGAGGAACAGGATCGGGATGACGCCCAGTGCGGCGAACGTCGCGGCCAGCACGAGCCCGGCCGACGTGATCACACCGCCGGTGGCCACAAGCCCGCGCAGGATGCCCGGCCTGGTCCCGTGGCGCTTCGACTCCTCGCGCACGCGCGTCATCAGGAAGATGTTGTAGTCCACCCCGAGCGCCACGAGGAACACGAACCCGTACAGCGGCACCGCGGGGTCGGCCCCCGGGAAGCCCAGCACATGGTTGAACACGAGTGCCGACACGCCCATGGCCGCGGCGAACGACACGATCACCGAGAGCACCAGCAGCACCGGCGCGAGGACGGCCCGCAGCAGCAGCATGAGGATCACGAAGATCACCAGGAGCACGATCGGGATGATCAGAGTCCGATCACGGATCGACGTGTCGTTCGTGTCGATGTCGGTCGCGGTCACCCCGCCCACCTGCACGGCGCCCTCTCCCAGCTCGGCCGACAGCGCGGTGCGCAGCTCGCGCACGGTCTGCTCGGCCGCGTCCGAGTCGGCAGGATCCGCGAGGGTGCCGGTCAACAGCACCTGCCCGTCCGACACGGTCGGCTCGGGGGCGGCGGTGCCGGGCGGGCCCTGGGCCGCGATCGTCACCGTTCCGTCGTCGACGGTGACGGTCGCCTGGCCGGAGGCCGAGTCGGCGGAGGTCACGGCGACTGATTCGAGGCCGGCCGAGGCATCCATCACCGTCGCAGCCTTGTCGAGGTCGGCCTTCTCGACGAGCACGTACACGGGGCTGCCGCTGCCGGCGTCGAAGTGATCGCCGAGCACGGCCTGACCGTCGCGGGCCTCGGATGCGCTCGTGACGAGATCGCTCGTGGGCACGCCGTCAGCCTTCAGCTGCAGGATGCCGGTGCCGGCCGCCAGCAGCACCACCAGGGCCACGATCCACACCGGACGGGAGTGCCGCGCCACCAGCCGCGCCTGGCGCGGCCAGAAGCCCTTCACCGGCGCCGTGAGGTCGTCGGGGATCGTCGCCAGCGGGTGCTTCGGGATGAACGGCCAGAACGCCGCCCGGCCGACGAGTGCCAGCAGTGCGGGCAGGAAGGTCAGCGCCGACAGGATCGCGAACGCGATGCCGATCGAGGCGATCGGGCCGAGCGCCCGGTTCGTGGCGAGGTCGCTGAGCAGCAGGCACAGCAGGCCCGCGATGACCGTGCCACCGGAGGCCAGGACCGGCTCGAACGCGCCGCGCCAGGCCTTCACCGTGGCATCCCACCGCTTCGCCCCCTCCGAGACGGCCTCGCGATATCGCGCGACGTACAGCAGCGCGTAGTCGGTCGCGGCGCCGATCACGAGGATGAACAGGATGCCCTGCACCTGCCCGTTGAGGACGACCGCGCCTGCCTTCGCGAGCCACCAGACCGTCAGCAGCGCCACGCACAGCGCGAAGCAGGCGGTCGCCAGTACCAGGATCGGCAACAGCGGCGATCGGTACACGATCACGAGGATGACGAACACCGCCAGCAGGGCGACGCCGAGCAGCAGCCCGTCGATGCCGAGGAAGCCGTGCACGAGGTCGGCGGTGAAGCCGGCCGGCCCTGTGATCCACGCGGTGGTGCCGTCGGGCAGCCCGTCATCCAGCGCGGTGCGCAGGGCGTCGACGGCGTCGGAGACGTCATCCGTCCCCATCGGCACGAACAGCTGCGCGGCCTTGCCGTCGTCGGAGGTGATCGGGGGCGACACACTGCCGTTCACCCCCGACACCTCGCCGAGCGGGTCGACGAGGTCGCGCAGCGCGGAGAGCTGGCCGTCGGTGAGCTTCGCGCCGTCGTCGGCGGTCACGACGACCACGGCCGGGATGCTGTCGCTCCCCGTGAAGTCCGCCAGCCGGTTCTGCACGACGGTCGATTCGGCCGAGTCGGGCAGGTACGCGGAATGGTCGTTCGTGGAGACCTCACTCACCTTGCCGAAGTACGGGCCGCCGATCGCTCCCCCGACCAGCCACACGAGCACCAGCAGCACCGGGATGCCGATACGCAGCCATCGGGTCGGCGACGCGCTCCGCTCACGCAGCTGGCGGCGAGTGAGCGGGCCCGGGCGTGACATCATGCCTTCCAGACTAGGGAGGATTTCGGCAGACGGTGACACTCTAGGCTGACGTCATGCCCGCCGCAGCCATCGCCCTCGTCGGCGCTCTCGTCTACGGCTCGGCCGACTTCCTCGGCGGCCTCGCCGCGAAGAGGCTGCGCTCGATCGTGGCCACGGCGGTGGCGGCCGCGTCGGGTCTGGTGCTCCTCGTGGCGCTCTACCCGCTGCTCGGCGGCGTCTGGAACGGGCGGGATGCCGCGTGGGGCGTGCTCTCGGGGGTGTTCGGCGCGATCGCCATCGCCCTCTTGTACGCGTGCCTCGCCATCGGCCCGATGAGCATCCTGTCGCCGCTGACCGCCGTCGTCTCGGCGATCGCCCCGATGCTGTGGGGGCTGCTCGTCGACGGCGAACAGCTGAGCGGGCTGGGCTACGCGGGCCTGGGCGTCGCACTGGTTGCGGTGGTGCTTGTCGGATTCATCCCGGGCCAGAAGGCCGTGCGCCCGTCGGCGCGCGGGCTGCTCATGGCCGTCGGCGCGGGACTGGCCATCGGCGCGTTCATGATCGCGATCGACCAGACCTCATCGGCGAGCGGCATCGTGCCGCTCGTGCTCAATCGGGCCACGAGCGCGACGATCACGACGCTGATCGTGCTCGTGCTCCTCCTCGCGGGCAGGAGGCGGGGTCAGCGCATGCACCAGGTGCTCGCCGCTCAGGGCATCGAGCTCGGCGCGACGCCGACCGGGCACGCCGACCTCGAGCATGCGGCCGGCCGAGCCGTCGCCGCCCCTCCCGTGCCGGTCCCCGCGGGCGCCTGGTGGTCCGCCGTCGCGTGCGGCGTGGTCGACGCGTCGGCCAACGCGTTCATGCTCGTCGCCCTGCGGCTCGGCGATCTGTCGGTGGTCTCCGCCCTGACCGCGATGTACCCCGCCGGAACGATCATCCTCGCGGCGCTCGTGCTGCGCGAGCGCGTCGCCGCCGTGCAATGGCTGGGCCTCATCCTCGCGCTCGCCGCCGGCATACTGCTGGCACTCGCCTGAGGGCGGTCGGCGGTCCGGACGGCAGCCCGTGTTATGGTGGAGGAGCCCTACGGGGCATACCGCACGTCGTGATCCTGCTGCCTCACCGTCGAGCAGTCCATGGACCGATGTCCGCACCGGCGCACAACGCCGCTTCCATTCTCCGCGCGTGGCACGCCCGCGCCCCACAGTCAAGGTTCTCCATGTCTTCCCCCGTTCCCGTTCCCGTCGCCGCCGTGCAATGGCGCCAGGCCGACGACGACGTCCACGTCGCGCACCTCGCCGGTGCGTACGCCGGCTTCGTCGAGGTCACCGTGCACGGATACGCCGCGCACAGCGGCCTCGGCGTCAACCTCGGCATGCACGCGACCCGCGCCGAAGCGGTCGCGGCGGTCGAGGCATCCACTCTTTCGGCGCCGGAGTCCCGCCGCCGTCCCCGCCGTCCGCTCCGCATTCGTCGGCGCGGCACACACGGCCGCTCCGGCGGCCCGCACAACAGAAGGAAAGACACGATGGCCACTGGCACCGTGAAATGGTTCAACGCCGAAAAGGGCTACGGGTTCATTGCACCCGATGACGGCTCCGCCGACCTGTTCGCGCACTACAGCGCGATCACCGGCAACGGCTTCAAGGAACTGCGCGAGGCGCAGAAGGTGGAGTTCGACGCCGAGCAGGGCCCCAAGGGCATGCAGGCAGCCAACATCCGCCCGCTCTGATCTCTCAGAAAACGCGGCCGGGGTCCGTCTGGACCCCGGCCGTTCTGCGTCTGTGCAGGGGCTGTATATTCCGGGGGCCGCACACGCCACCACGTAGGGTGGGCACCAGCGATCGGCAACCGCCTTTGGCTCCACGGCCGAAGCGGTCATGATCGAAGCACAGGTGCTCTCATCTCCTCCACCACCCTCGAGCCGCGGCTCGGGCCCGTTCGTCAGACCTATGCGCGCACCGAGGACTTCCCGCCCCTCACTCGCGCCTTCACGGATGTGTCGCAGGTCGCCCGCGAGAGCGGGCTGCTCGCCCGCACACCGTGGTTCTACGCCTTCGTCGGTCTGCTGATAGCCCTCGGCTTCGGCGGAGCCGTGACGGGCTTCGTGCTCCTGGGTGCCAGCTGGTTCCAGCTGCTGATCGCCGGCGGACTCGGCATCCTCTTCACGCAGGTCGCCTTCCTGTCGCACGAGGCCGCACACCGCCAGATCCTTTCCTCGGGACCCGCGAACGACCGCCTCGCGCGGCTGCTGGGCAACGGCGTCGTCGGCATGAGCTATTCATGGTGGAGCAGCAAGCACACCCGCCACCACGCCAACCCGAACCGGGTCGGTCGCGACCCCGACATCGAAATCGACACGATCTCGTTCCTGGATGAGGATGCCGCGACCGCGCGCGGTCTGCGCCGCGCGATCACCCGCAGGCAGGGCTGGCTCTTCTTCCCGCTGCTGGCCTTCGAGGGCATCAACCTGCATCGGCTCGCCCTGGTCCACCTCCTGGGACGCAAGCCCGTCAAGGGACGCTGGGCCGAGCTGGGGCTCATCGCCGCGCGCTTCGCGGTCTTCGTCGTGCCGGTGTTCCTGCTGCTGCCGCTGGGCATGGCGTTCGCCTTCCTCGGCGTGCAGCTCGCTGTCTTCGGCATCTACATGGGCGCTTCGTTCGCGCCGAACCACAAGGGCATGCCGGTCATCGACCGCACGGCGAAGCTCGACTTCTTCAGCAAGCAGGTGCGCACCTCGCGCAACATCACCGGCGGCTGGTGGGCGACCTGGCTGATGGGCGGCCTCAACTACCAGGTCGAGCACCACCTGTTCCCGAACATGCCGCGACCGCACCTCGCCCGCGCCCGCGAGATCGTTCGCGAGCAGTGCGCGACGCTCGACGTGCCCTACGTGGAGACGAGTCTGTGGCGCTCGTACGCGATCGTGATCGCCTACCTCAACCGGGTGGGGCTGGCTGCACGCGATCCGTTCGACTGCCCGATGGCGTCGTCGTACCGGCGCGTCTGACCCGGCCTCCACACGACGAAGGCCCCCTCTTGCGAGGGGGCCTTCTGCGTGAGCCGCCTGTCGGAATCGAACCGACGACCTGTTCATTACGAGTGAACCGCTCTGCCGACTGAGCTAAGGCGGCGTGCGCTGTGCACGATGATCGATCTTACATGGTCGCGGGGCGACCCGTGAAATCGTCCGGGCTCAGTCGCAGCGCACGTCGCCGTCGGGCACCGTGCCGTCCACGAAGTAGTCGTTCACGGCGTCGTCGACGCAGCTGTTCCCCTTGTTGAAGCCGGTGTGTCCCTCGCCGACGCGGGTGATCAGGATGCCGGAATCCAGCTGCTTGGCCAGCGCCTGCGCCCACGTGTACGGCGTCGCCGGATCGTTCGTCGTGCCGATCACGAGGATCGGGCCGGCACCGGCCGCGTGGATCTCCTCGCGCACGCCCGTCGCCTTTGCCGGCCAACTCTCGCAGCCGTCGATGTCGACGTTCCAGTACGGAGCGATCGTGGGAGCCTTCGCCTTCAGCGTCGCCTGCGCAGCCGCGATCTGCGCGTCGGTGGCGTCATCCGGGTAGTCCATGCAGTTGTAGGCGGTGAAGGCCTCCTGCGAGTTGTCCTGGTACTTGCCGTCGACGCGGTTGTAGTAGAAGTCGGCGAGCTGGAAGGCGATGCCCGGGTTGCCCTGGGCGATGCCCGCGAGCGACTGGGTGAGGTACTGCCAGCTGTCCTGCGAATACAGCGCCGCCACGATCGAGGTGACCATGGCATCGGCGCCGAGCATGCGCCCATCGGTGTTGCGCAGCGGCGCCTTGTCGACCTTGGCCAGCATCGCACCCAGGCTGGACATCGCGTCGTCGACGGTGCCGGAGAACGGGCATCCCCGGGTCTTCAGACACGAGGCCATGTAGGCGCGCAGCGCGGACTCGAACCCGACGCCCTGGGTGGTGCTCACGTCGAGCCCCGAGGTCGAGGGATCGAGTGCACCGTCGAGCACGAAGCGACCGACCTTTTCGGGGTAGAGCTTGGCGTACGTGGCTCCGAGGAAGGTGCCGTACGAGTAGCCGAGATAGTCGAGCTTCTTCTCACCGAGCACGGCACGCATGAGGTCCATGTCGCGCGCCGCGAACTCGGTGGTGATGTAGGGAAGGATGCCGCCGCTGTTCTCCTCGCACGCCTGCGCGAAGCCCTTCGCGGACGCGAGCACCTCTTCGCGCCACTGGGCGGTGTTGCGCGGCGCACTCGGGATGTCGAACAGGTAGGCGTCCATCTGCGCGTCGTCGTAGCACTTCACCGCGGTCGATCCGCCCACACCGCGCGGGTCGAAGCCGATGACGTCGTAGTGCTCGGACAGGGTGGAGCCCACCGCGTAGTCGAGCGAGTCGCGGATCAGCTCGACCCCGCTCGCGCCCGGGCCACCCGGGTTGACCAGCAGAGAGCCCTCGGAGGTGCCGGTGGCGCTGTGCTTGATGATCGACAGCGAGACCTTGCCCTTGCCGGGGTCGTTCCAGTCGAGCGGTGCGTCGATGTGGGCGCACTGGTCGGAGCTCGCGCACGGCGACCAGTCGATCGTCTGCGTGTAGAAGGGCAGCAGCTCGGACGCCACGCCCTCGGCGTCGGGCGTCGCGCTTGTCGACGGCTGCGACGAGGTCGCTCCCCCGTCGGGCAGGAAGGTGAACAGGCAGCCGGTCAGGGTGACGGATGCCACCGCTGCGCCGGCGAGCACGGCCAGCAGACGGGTCTTGGTCTTCACGGGGTCCTTCCGCTTGCGACGGTGATGAGCATGCTCTCCAGTGCGAGCGCCGGAGCGACGTTCTGCTCGATGTTCTTGCGCGTGGTCGAGATCGCGTCGAGCACCACGAGGGTGCGGGCGGGCTCCCACGCCTCGGCGACGGTGCGCAGCTCGGCCTCGAGTTCGCTGTTGATGAGGTCGCCGTCCCTGCCGAACTGCAGCATCAGCACATCGCGGTACATCGACTGCAGGTCGGTGAGCACGCGGTCGACGCCGTCGCGACGGCTACGGGTCGCCCGGCGCTTCTGCTCGTCTTCGAGAGCCTTCAGCTGCGAGCGCACGGCGGGCGGCACCGCGGCGCCGGGTGCGACGCCGAAGGTCGTCAGCAGCTGGGTGCGCTCTGCCTCGTCGCGCTCGGTCGTCAGCGCCTTGGCGTCGTCGGAGGCGCCGGCGTCGATCTGCGCGGCGGCCTCGACGGCCGTCGACACGCCGCGGACCTTCAGCACCGCACGCAGCATCGCGTCGCGCCGTTCGCGGGATGCCGCGTCGGTCGCCAGTCGCTGCGCCATGCCGATGTGGCGCTGCGCGTGTCGCGCGGACTGCTCGGCGATCTGCGTGTCGACGCCGGTGCGTTCGGCCACGAGCGCCGCCACGTCGGCGATCTCGGGGTCGCGCAGACGCAGCACCCGCACGCGCGACCGGATGGTCGGCAGCAGGTCGGCGTCGCTGGGCGCGCACAGCACCCAGATCGTGCGCTCGGGCGGCTCTTCGAGCGCCTTCAGCAGCACGTTCGAGGTGCGCTCGCTCATGCGATCGGCGTCTTCCATCACGATCACGCGGTAGCGGCCCAGGGACGGCGCGAAGTACGAGCGCTCGACGAGTGCGCGCGCGTCTTTGATGGAGATGATCACGCCCTCGGTGCGCAGAGCCGTGTAGTCAGGATGGGTGCCGGCGAGCACCTGGCGCATGACGCGCTCGTCGCCCGGTTCGGCGATCAGCGCCGCGGCGAACGCGCGCGCGATCGTCGAGCGCCCCGAACCGGGCGGGCCGGTGATGAGCCACGCGTGCGTGAGCTCGGCGGGGTCGGATGCCGCGGCCTGCAGCGACCGCACGGCCGCCTCCTGCCCCCACACCTCGCCCCAGGGGACGGCGCCGTCGTGGACGCGGGTCACGGTGTCGGTGGCGGCGTCCATGCGGACCAGCCTAACCGGGGCGCGCGACACCGCGCGTCAGGCGAGGCGCTCGGCGACGCGGGTGCGCACGAGCTCGGCGATCCGCTCGACGGGCTGCGCGGCATCCACCACCAGGAATCGATCGGGCTCGGCGTCTGCCAACTCCAGGAACGCAGTGCGCACGCGGGCGTGGAAGTCCGCCTTCTCGGCTTCGAGCCTGTCGAACGGCTTGTCGTCGGCGTCGAGTCGGCGCCGCGCCGAGGCCTCGTCGAGGTCGAGCAGCACCGTCACGTCGGGCAGCAGTCCCTCGACCGCCCACAGCGACAGCCGGCGCACGTCGTCGGGGTCGAGCACGCGCCCGGCACCCTGATAGGCGACCGACGAGTCGAGGTACCGGTCCTGGATGACCGCCGCCCCGCGCCCGAGTGCCGGCCGGACGACGGTGGCGATATGGTGCGCGCGGTCCGCGGCATAGAGCAGCGCCTCGGCGCGCGGGTCGACGTGCCCGCGATGGTGCAGCACGATGTCGCGGATGCGCTCGCCCACCTCGGTGCCGCCCGGCTCGCGCGTGCGCACGACCTCACGACCGCGCTCGCGCAGCCACTGCTCGAGGAGCGCCGCCTGCGTGGTCTTGCCGACGCCGTCGCCGCCCTCGAACGTGACGAACAGTCCGGTCACTTCTTCTTCGCCGCGGGCTTGCGGGTCGTCGTCTTCTTGGCGGCCGGCTTGCGCTTGGGCGCCGGGCCCTTCGCCCGCTTGTCGGCGAGCAGCTGCACGGCCCGAGCGAAGTCGACGGCCATCGCGTCCTCGCCGCGCGGCACCGTCGCGTTCGTCTCGCCATCGGTGACGTACGGTCCGAAGCGCCCGTCGCGCAGCTTGATCGGCTTGCCGCTGACCGGGTCGGCCTCGAACTCCTTGAGCGCACTCGACGCGCGCCGTGCGCCGTACTTGGGCTGCTTGTAGCGTTCGAGCGCCTCATCGAGCGTGATGTCGAACAGCTGCTGCTCGGAATCGAGCGTGCGCGAGTCCGTGCCCTTCTTCAGGTAGGGACCGTACCGGCCGTTCTGCGCGGTGATCTCCTCGCCCGATTCGGGGTCGGCGCCCACGACGCGCGGCAACGACAGCAGCTTCAGCGCGCTCTCGAGGTCGATCGTGTCCACCGACATCGTCTTGAACAGCGACGCGGTGCGGGGCTTGGGTGCCGCGGCCTTCTTCGCGCCCTTCTTGGCGGGCGTGGCGGCCGCCTCGGCGATCTCGCCGGTCGCGGCATCCACCTCCTCGTCCGTCGGCGGGTCGTTCTCCTGCACGTACGGGCCGTAGCGGCCGTCCTTGACGACGATGATCTTGCCGTTGTCGGGGTTCTCGCCGAGCACCCGATCGCCGGCGACCGGAGCATCGATGAGCTCCTGCGCCTTGGCGGCGGTCAGCTCGTCGGGGGCGAGCTCTTCGGGGATGTTCACCCGGCGCGGGTCGGCGTCGGGATGCTCGGGGTCGGTGACCTCGAGGTACGGACCGTAGCGGCCGATGCGCAGCACGGCGTTGTCGGTGACGCGCGTGGAGTTCAGCTCACGCGCATCGATGTCACCGAGGTTGTCGACGATGGTGCGCAGACCCGTATGGTCGTCGGAGCCGAAGTAGAAGTCCTTGAGCCAGTCGACGCGCTTGCGCTCGCCGCGCGCGATGGCGTCGAGATCGTCTTCGAGCGCCGCGGTGAAGTCGTAGTCGATCAGCTCGGTGAAGTGCTGCTCGAGCAGTCGCACGACGCTGAACGCGACCCAGCTGGGCACGAGGGCCTGCCCGCGCTTGGTGACGTAGCCGCGCGCGATGATCGTGTCGATGATGCTCGCGAAGGTCGACGGGCGTCCGATGCCCTTCTCCTCCAGCGCCTTCACCAGCGACGCTTCGGTGTAGCGCGGCTTGGGGTTCGTGGCGTGCCCCTTGGGCTCGACCTCGCGGACGGCGAGCACGTCACCGACGGCCATCTGCGGCAGCGCCTGGTCGTCGTGCTTGTCGGAGTCGGAGCGCTTCTCGTCGCGGCCCTCTTCGTACGCCTCGAGGAACCCCTTGAAGGTGTAGACGGTGCCGGATGCCGTGAACTCGGCGGTCTTCTCGGCCAGCGGGATCTCGAGCGTCACGGTGGTGGTCTCGTACGTCGCATCGGACATCTGGCTGGCGACCGTGCGCTTCCAGATCAGGTCGTACAGGCGCAGCTCGTCGCGATCCAGGGAACCCGACACCGACGACGGCGTGCGGAAGTGCTCGCCGGACGGACGGATGGCCTCGTGGGCCTCCTGCGCGTTCTTGCTCTTGCTCTTGTAGACGCGCGGGTTCAGCGGCACCGCCTTGGGTCCGTACAGCTCCACAGCCTGCTCGCGCGCGGCCTGCACGGCCTGCGTCGACAGGGCCGTGGAGTCGGTGCGCATATAGGTGATGTACCCCTTCTCGTACAGGCGCTGGGCGACGCTCATCGCGTGCTTGGCGCTCATCGAGAGCTTGCGGCCGGCCTCCTGCTGCATGGTCGAGGTGGTGAACGGCGCGTAGGGACGTCGGGTGCCCGGCTTCGATTCGACCTTGGTGACGGATGCCTCACCCGCCGCCGAGACCTCCTCGGCGAGCGCGCGGGCGGCGGCCTCATCGAGCACGACGACGGCCTTCTTGAGCGCGCCGGCGTCGGTGAAGTCGGAGCCGCGGGCGATCGGCGCCCCGCCCAGGCGCACGAGCTGGATGCCGAATGCATCCGTCTCCTTCGCGGCGGTGGCCGTGACATCCCAGTACGAGGCGGACACGAACGCGATGCGCTCGCGCTCGCGGTCGACGACCATGCGGGTCGCTGCGGACTGCACGCGTCCGGCCGACAGGCCCTGCTGCACCTTCAGCCAGAGGACCGGCGAGACGTCCCACCCGTAGAGACGGTCGAGGATGCGGCGGGTCTCCTGCGCGTCGACGAGGTTGAGGTCGAGCTCGCGCGTCTTGTCGACCGCGGCGCGGATCGCGTCCTTGGTGATCTCGTGGAAGACCATGCGCTTGACCGGCACCTTGGGCTTGAGCGCCTCGAGGAGGTGCCAGGCGATGGCCTCGCCCTCGCGGTCCTCATCGGTGGCGAGCAGGAGCTCGTCGCTCGTCTTGAGTGCGCGCTTGAGCTCGGCGACCGTCTTCTTGCCACGCTCGGACTCGACGTAGTACGGCGAGAAGTCGTTCTCGATGTCGATCGAGTAGCGTCCCACCGAGGTCTTCTTCAGCTCGGCCGGGATCGCTTTGCGGTCGGCGAGGTCACGGATGTGACCGACGGAGCTGAGCACCTCGTAGCCGTCGCCCAGGTAGCCCTGGATCGACTTCATCTTCGTCGGGGACTCGACGATGACGAGCTTCTTGCCGTGTGCCAAAGGGGTGGTCCTTTCTTCGAAGCACACCATACACACAGATTCCTGAGTGCGGCGCCGCATCGGTCTCAGGCGAAGACCGCTATACGCGCGTGCGTGATCACCCGGACATCGGCTCGGGCGGACCCGCCCGCGCCGTCGCGGTCGCCACGAGCACGCCGAACGGCACCGTCACGGTCACCGTCGCCACAAGCCCGTCGACCGCGCACGAGGTCACGGCCGCTCCCCCGGCCTCGGCGACGCGCGACGCCAGTTCGCACGGCACGCCGAGGACCGCTCCCGAGGCGCCGTCGGCCGCGGCGAGCGCCGCCGCGTCGGCCGCATCGGCCGCGCGTTGCGACTGCACGGCTGCGCCGCCGACGGCCGCCAGGCCCACGGTGAGCGCCGCCGCGCAGCCGATGGCGCCGACGGCGAGGACGGTGCCCGGCATCAGCCGGCACCCCTCGGTGCGGTGCGACAGCGCCCTCTCGGGCCCCGATGCCCGCTCACAGCCCGCCCGCCAATGCACACGAGTCGGCGTGCAGAGTGAGCGCCACGAGCGGAACACCCGCCGACGCCGAGGCCCGCACGCAGACGAGGTCGTCGCGGTGACTCACGGTGGCATGGGCCCCCGCCACGGCGTCACCCACAGCCGCCGAGGCCCGCGACACCGGCTCGCCGCGCGCCACGAGACGCGCGGCGTCGGCCGCGGCATCCTGCAGCCGCACCTGCCGACCGCACGCGCCCAGCAGCGAGGCGCCCAGCGCGAGCACGAGGACGACCGCCGGGAGGACGACCGCGAACTCGGCGGTCACCGAGCCGCGGTCGTCCTGCCGTGCGCTCATGACACCGTCAGCGCGCGGTGGACCAGATCGGTCAGGATGCCGCGGACCTCGTCGGAGCGCATGATGACGACCAGGAGTCCTGCGAATGCGACGGCCGCCATCGTCGCGATGGCGTATTCGGCGGTCGCCGCGCCGGCGTCATCGGGCACGTCGAGGAACAGGCGCTCGGCGCGTCGGCGGGTGAGGGTGGGAATGCTCATGGCGTTCTCCTTATACATAGGGATGGGTGGGCACGTTCGTTCACAGCGACAGCGGAGTGGTCGACAGCACGCTCAGGAGCATGGGCGCCACGCCGAGCAGCAGGAAGGCCGGCAGCGTGCACACGCCCAGGGGCACGAGCAGCGACGACGACAGGCGCGCCGCGCGCAGGCGCCCCTCGGTGCGCGCGCGGTGCCGGGCCAGCCCTGCCGCCGCCCGAAGGAGTTCGGCCGCCGGCACGCCGGCGCTGTGGGAGAGGGTCAGGATGCCGCGGGTCTCGGCATCGGGCTCGCCGGCACCGGTCGCCGCCACCAGGCGTGAGGCGCGCTCGAGCGACGCGCCGCCCGAGAGCGCGATCGCCATGAGGTCGGCGCCGAGACCCGCCACCGCCTCGTCGGGGTCGGCGCGGCGCACGAGGCGTCGGTTCCAGCGGTGCGCGGCCAGGATGAGACCGACCCCGCCCGCCGCGCACGCGATGCCGATCGGGTCGGTGACCAGGGTCTGCAGGGTGTCGAATCCCAGCGCCGCGCCCAGCGCGACCGCGACAAGCGGGAGCCAGGCCATGAGCCGCGCCGTCCCGGCGGGCTCGGCCAGAGCGATCCGCACTTCGTCGCGCGTGCGGGCCGCGTCCTGCAGCGCCGCGGCGATTCCCCGCAGACTCTCGGCCAGCGGCGCACCCACCGTCTCGGCGATTCGCCACGCGGCGGCGACATCGCCCCACCCCGGCAGCGTCTCGATCGCCGAGGGCACGTCGTCGCCGGCGGCCAGTCTCGTGGCGACCGCGGCGGCCGCGGCATCCCCCGCCTCCGCGAGGTATCGCCAGGCATCGGCGGGCGCGACTCCCGCCTGCAGCAGCACGGCCAGCCGCAGCACCGTGCCGGCATCGGCCCGGCCCGGTGTCGGACGTCGCCTCAGGCCCATGGCAGCTCCTCGATCGCCAGGCGCCCGTCGCGCACGACGGGCCGGCCGGCACCGGCGACCCGGCGCACGCCGTCGCGGCCGCGGTGCAGGTGGATGACACAGCCGATCGCACTCGCGACCTGGCGCGCGAGGGCCGTGTCGCCGAGGCCGGCGAGGGCGCCGAGCGCCTCCAACCGCGCCGGCACATCGGCCAGGCTGTTCGCATGGAGTGTGCCTGCGCCGCCGTCGTGGCCGGTGTTCAGAGCGCTGAGCAGCTCGCGCACCTCCTCGCCGCGGCACTCGCCCACCACCAGCCGGTCGGGTCGCATGCGCAGGGCCTCGCGCACCAGGCGGGCCAGCCCGACGCCGCCGGCGCCCTCGAGATTGGGCTGCCGTGCCTCGAGCGAGACGTGATGCGGGTGATCGGGCGCCAGCTCAGCGACGTCCTCGATCGTCACGATGCGCTCCGTCGACGGCACCCGTGAGAGCAGCGCCGACAGCATCGTCGTCTTGCCGGTGCCCGCGGCCCCCGTGATGAGGAGATTCTCGCGGGCGACGATGAGCCCCTCGAGACGCGCACGCCCCGCGGCATCGACGGCACCCGCGCGTTCGAGGCCGGAGAGATCGAGCCGGACGCGGCGCGGCACCCTGATCGAGACGAGCGTGCCGCCGCGGGCGATCGGCGGCAGCACGGCATGCACGCGCAGCCCGCCGTCGAGCCGCACATCGACCGCGGGATGCGCATCGTCGATGTGCCGACCGCCCAGGCCGATCAGGGCGACGGCCAGTTCGCGCACCTCGGTCTCACCGGCGCGCCAGCGCACCGCCTGCTCGGCACCGCACCCGCGGTCGACGAACAGCCCGGCCGCCCCGTTCACGAACAGATCGGTGACATCCGCGTCATCGAGGAACTCCGCGAACGGAGCGAGAGCGGGCGGCCAGCCCTGCGACGGGGTCGTCGTGTCGGTCGAGAGACCACCGGAGCCGGGAGTTTTCTCCGCCGCGGCCTCCGCCGCCCCGACCACCACCGGGCGCTCGGGCGCACGATCGGCCCCGGGACGGGGACGGGCGACGAACGGCTCGGGCATGCATCGAATCTAGGAAGCGCCGACGCCGTCGGGAGGCCGTCCCGCGACATCCGTGGACAACTCGCCGGCCACCCCCACCTGGGGAGGAACCGGCGGCCCGTCTCGAGCGCGCATCGGCATCGGCGCGCAGAAGGCGCCGGAAAAGGAGGGCGGCATCCCATGGGGGGAATGGGATGCCGCCACGCGCAACACCACAATCGGGGGGTGGTCGGGTGCTGCAATGCCAGAATCGAATGTTCGGCCGAGGATGAGCATACGCACTTTCTGCGTGCCTGCCAAACAAATCCTGCCGATCCATGACGATATATCAGGTTCCGATTTCCTCATTTCACGCACTGGACAACGACACCGACCACCCACTAACGGAGGTAGTCGCACCCAGACCGGCGGAGTAGATTGACCGCGGCCCCGGACGACACCCGATGTCGCCGGAAGACTGTCCCTCGCAAAGGAGCGCATTATGAGCAGTACCATCGACCATCTCCTCGACGAACAGCGGCAGTTCGCGCCGTCACCCGAGTTCGCAGCCCACGCCAACGGGACGGCCGAGCTCTACGAGCGTGCGGCCGCCGACCGCGAGGGCTTCTGGGGCGATCAGGCGCGCGAGCTGCTGCACTGGCACAAGCCGTTCACCGAGGTGCTCGACTGGTCGAACGCGCCGTTCGCGAAGTGGTTCGGCGACGGCGAGCTCTCGGTGGCCTACAACTGCCTCGACCGCCACGTCGAAGCCGGCAACGGCGACCGCGTCGCGCTGCTGTTCGAGGGCGAGCCCGGCGACGAGCGTCGCATCACCTACGCCGAGCTGACCCGCGAGGTCAAGAAGGCCGCGAACGCCCTCGAGGGGCTGGGCATCGGCCACGGCGACCGCGTCGCCATCTACATGCCGCTGATCCCCGAAGCGGTCATCGCCATGCTCGCGTGCGCGCGGATCGGCGCGATCCACTCCGTCGTGTTCGGCGGGTTCTCGGCCGACAGCCTGCGTTCGCGGGTGGATGACGCGGCCGCCCGCGTCGTGATCACGGCCGACGGCGGCTACCGCAAGGGCAAGGTCTCGGCGCTGAAGCCCGCCGTCGACCAGGCCCTGGCCGACCGCGGCAGCGGACCGCAGGAGACCGTCGAGCACGTGATCGTGGTCAAGCGCGGCGGCAACGACGTCGAGTGGAACGACGACCGCGACCTGTGGTGGCACGATGTGGTCGACGCCGCCTCCGACGAGCACGACGCGCCGGCCTTCCCCGCAGAGAACCCCCTGTACATCCTGTACACGTCGGGCACGACCGGGAAGCCCAAGGGCGTCATCCACACCTCCGGCGGCTACCTCACGCAGGCGGCGTTCACGAACAAGTACACGCTCGACATCCACCCCGAGTCCGACGTGTTCTGGTGCACGGCCGACATCGGCTGGGTCACCGGACACACCTACGTCGTCTACGGCCCGCTTGCGCTGGGCGCGACCCAGGTCATCTACGAGGGCACCCCCGAGTTCCCCCAGCCGGGTCGCTGGTGGGACATCATCGAGAAGTTCGGTGTGTCGATCCTCTACACGGCGCCCACGGCGATCCGCTCGTTCATGAAGCAGGGGCGGCAGATCCCGCAGGAGCGCGACCTGTCGAGCCTGCGCCTGCTCGGATCGGTCGGCGAGCCCATCAACCCCGAGGCGTGGGTCTGGTATCGCGACATCATCGGCCACGGCGAGACCCCGATCGTCGACACGTGGTGGCAGACCGAGACCGGCGCGACCATGGTGGCGGCGCTTCCCGGCGTCACTGCGACCAAGCCGGGCTCGGCCCAGGTCCCGCTGCCGGGCATCCTCGTCGATGTGGTCGACGAGAGCGGCGAGCCGGTCGAGAACGGCAACGGCGGTCTGCTCGTGGTCACCGCGCCGTGGCCGTCGATGCTGCGCGGCGTCTGGGGAGACCCCGAGCGCTTCAAGGAGACATACTGGGCCAAGTTCGCCGACAAGGGCTATTACTTCGCCGGCGACGGCGCCCGCAAGGACGAGGACGGCGACATCTGGCTGCTCGGCCGCGTCGATGACGTCATGAACGTCTCGGGCCACCGACTGTCGACCACCGAGATCGAGTCGTCGCTGGTGGCGCACGAGGCCACCGCCGAGGCCGCGGTCGTCGGCGCCAAGGACGAGACGACCGGCGAGGCCGTGGTGGCGTTCGTGATCCTCAAGGAGAGCTACCTCTCCCAGCACACGCCGGAGGGCCTCGCGACGCAGCTGCGCTCGTGGGTCAGCGAGCAGATCGGGCCGATCGCCCGCCCGCGCGACATCTACATCGTCAGCGAGCTGCCCAAGACCCGTTCGGGCAAGATCATGCGGCGCCTGCTGCGCGACGTGGCCGACGGCAAGGAGGTCGGCGACACCACGACGCTGGCCGACACCGCGGTCATGAGCGTGATCTCGGCACAGGTGAAGTAGCCGCACGGCATACGCGAAGGGCCGGTGCCGGGAGATCCCCGGGCACCGGCCCTTCGCGATGGTCCGCGGACTACGCGAACGAGAAGACGACCTCGACCTCGACGGGCGAGTCCAGGGGCAGCACGGGCGCGGCGACGGCCGAACGCGCGTGGCGGCCGGCCTCGCCGAATACCTCGCCCAGCAGCTCGCTCGCGCCGTTGATGACGCCGGGCTGGCCGGTGAAGTCGGGGGTGGATGCCACGAACCCGACGACCTTCACGACGCCGGTGAGGCGATCGACCCCGCCGACGGCGGCCGCCGCGGCGGCGATGGCGTTCAGCGCCGACTGCCGTGCGTACGCCGTGGCGTCGTCGGGCGACACCTCGCCGCCGACCTTGCCGGTGGCGGGCAGCCTGCCGCCGCTCATCGGCAGCTGGCCGGACGTGTAGACGAGGTCGCCGTGCACGATCGCCGGGATGTAGGCCGCCACGGGCGGGACGACGGCGGGCAGCTCGATGCCCAGGTCTGCGAGCGTCTGCGACACGGTCATGGTCAGTTCCCCTCGAACCGGCGCGCGGCGTCGGCCGCGGCATCCAATCCCGCATTCGTCGACGAGCCGTCGGCGACCGGGCGCTTCAAATAGGCGACGAGACCGCCCTCGGGGCCGGGGACGACCTGGACGAGCTCCCATCCCTGCTTGCCCCAGTTGTTGAGGATGGCGGCGGTGTTGTGGATCACCAGCGGTGTGGTGAGGTACTCCCAGGCGGTCATCGCGACGCGGGCTCCTTCGGCAGGGTTTCACAGGATTCACGACGGAGACTCCTGGAGGCATCGCCCAGATATCTCCTTTACGATCAACCCTATGCCCCACTCGAAACGCAAGGCATCCGGCGTGCTCGGCGGCGTCCTCGGCCTCATCGGCCTGAGCGCTGTCGCCGGTGTCCTGATCACTGCGACGGTCACCCCCGCCGTCGCCGTCACCAGTGCCGCCGCCACCGGTGCGATCGACATGTTCAACAACCTGCCGAGCGTGCTGCAGATCGACAAGATGATCCTGCCGTCGAAGATCTACTACACCGACGACAAGGGCAAGAACACCCTGATGGCGACCTATTACGACCAGAACAGGACGCCGGTGACCTTCGATCAGGTCGACAGCGTCATGTACGACGCGCTGCTGTCGAGTGAGGACCCCCGGTACTACGAGCACGGCGGCATCGATCTCATCGGCACGACCCGCGCGCTGCTCTCGAACATCAAGGGCGGATCGCAGACCCAGGGCGGGTCGTCGATCAGCCAGCAGTACGTCAAGAACGTGCAGCTGAACAAGTGCTACTGGTCGGCCACCACCGACGAGGAACTCAACGCGTGCTGGCTGAAGGCCAGCGACAGCAGCGGGGCCTCCGGCTATGAGCGCAAGCTGCAGGAGATGCGGTATGCCATCTCGCTCGAGCAGAAGTACTCGAAGAACGACATCCTGATCGGCTACCTGAACCTCGCGAACTTCGGCGGCACCACCTACGGCATCGAGGCCGCCGCGTGGCATTACTTCGGTGTGCACGCGAAGGACCTGAACCTCTCGCAGGCGTCTGCCCTGGCCGGCATGGTGCAGAACCCCAACACCTACCGCATCGACATGGAGAAGGGGTCGGTCACCGACGCCGACGGCAACGGCGTCAACTCCAAGAAGGACGGCTACAAGCTGACCAAGCAGCGGCAGACGTATGTGCTCGACCGCATGCTCGCCGACGGCAAGATCACCCAGAAGCAGCATGACGACGCCGTCAAGGCGCCGATCAAGCCCAAGATCACCGACGTGCAGAACGGGTGCTCCGCCGGCTCGGCCGCGTACTTCTGCCAGTACGTGACGGCCGTGCTCGAGCAGGACGAGAACATCGGGCCCGAGCTGCTGCAGAAGGGTGGGCTGAAGATCTACACCACCCTCGACCCGGAGGTGCAGAAGGCCGCGCAGAAGGCCCAGAACGACATCGTGCCCGCGTCGGTGAAGGGCTACGACACCACGAACGACGCGACCTTCGGCTCGACCTCGGTGAGTGTGGAGGCGAGCACCGGACGGGTGCTGGCCATGGCCCAGAACACGAAGTTCACCACGAGCAACACCGCGAAGAACGGCAAGACGCAGATCGTCTATGCGGGCAGCAAGAAGTACGGCGGATCGAGCGGCTTCAACGCCGGTTCGACGTTCAAGCTGTTCACCCTGCTCGACTGGCTCGACAAGGGGCATTCGCTCAACGCGGTGCTCGACGGCACGAAGCACACCCGAGGTCCGTGGACCGACCGGTGCGTCTCGGGCGGCACCTGGAACGTGCAGGCCGACATCCACAACTATCAGCAGAGCCGCGGCTACTACGGCACGCCGGCGAAGTTCACGCGGGACTCGTTGAACACCGGCTTCCTCGAGATGGCCCGCCAGCTCGACCTCTGCGACATCGGTGAGGTCGCGGAGAGCCTGGGGGTCACCCGCGGTGACGGCACCCCCATCCCGCTGACCACCGACGGCACGTCCTCGAACTCCGCCGACAACCCGGCGCCGTACGAGGTCATCGGCTCCGACAACGTCTCGCCGCTCGCGATGGCGGCCGCCTACGCAGCCGTCGCCAACAAGGGCAAGTACTGCGAGCCCAAGGTGATCGACAAGATCACCGACTCCGACGGCGAGGCCGTCGCCATCCCCGAGACCACGTGCACGCAGGTCATCGACCCCAAGGTCGCCGCCACCGCCGCGTACGCGCTGAAGGGCCCGCTCGCGGCGGGCGGATCCGGCTCGGCCGGAAACCCGAACGACGGCACCGAGCTCATCGGCAAGACCGGTACGCACGAGGACTACCAGACGTGGCTCATCACCTCGAGCACGAAGGTGACCACCGCGAACTGGGTCGGCAGCGTGAAGGGTCAGGTTCCGCTCTACAACCTCTACGCGAACGGCTGGCAGACGCTGAACACGCTGCGCTTCAACCTCGGAAGCCAGATCCAGGGCGCCATCGACAAGATCTACAAGGGCGGCTCGTTCCCCGAGCCCGACTCGAACCTGACGCGTCAGGTGATGGTGAACCTGCCCTCCGTGGTCGGCAAGTCGATCGACGACGCCACGAAGACGCTGGAGGATGCCGGATTCCAGGTGAAGGTCGGCAAGGAGGTCGACTCGAGCGTGGAGAAGGGCAAGGTCGCCGCCCAGAGCCCCGAAGCGGGCAAGACCGCCGGCGGCACCCTCGTGACGCTGAGCCCGAGCAACGGCGAAGGACTCGAGGTACCCGACGTGAGCGGCCAAGCGCCCGAGCAGGCCGTCGCCTCCCTCCGCGCGATGGGCTTCAGCAGCGTGACCTCGGCGTGCACGCAGCAGGACGGCGCGGCGGGCACCGTGACGGGAACCTCGCCGGCCGCGGGCACCTCCGCCAAACGCGACACCGCCATCACCGTCAACTACGCGGCGGACAGCTGCGACGGCCGCCCCGGCGACAGCAGCGGTCCCGGCGACGGCAACGGCCGCGGCAACTGATGGCGAGTCCCTCGTCGGCGCGCACCGCCCTCACCGTGCTCGGCACGGTGGGGGCGGTCGGCGTCGGCGCCGCCGTCTGGGGCATCGGCATCGAACGGCACCTGTACGCCGTGCGCCGGCATGAGCTGCGCATCCTCCCCCACGGCGCCCGGCCGATCCGCGTTCTGCACCTCTCCGACGCCCACATGGCGCCCTGGCAGCATCGCAAGCAGCGCTGGATCGCCTCGCTCGCGGCTCTGCAGCCCGACGTCATCGTCAACACCGGCGACAACATCGGCCACGCCGACGGGCTCGACGGCGTCCGCACGGCGTTCGCACCGTTCCGCGGCATCCCCGGTGTCTTCGTGCACGGGTCGAACGACCTCGTCGCCCCGGCACCCCGCAACCCGCTCAAGTACTTCCTCGGGCCGTCCGAGCACGTCCCGCACGCGACGAACCTCGATCCCGAGGCCCTCGATGCTTTCCTGCGCGACGAGCTCGGCTGGTCGGACCTGAACAACACCGCGACCACGCTGACGGTGGGCCGGACGCGCATCGACGCCTTCGGCGTCAGCGACGCGCATCGCGACTGGGATCGACTGGATGCCCTGCCCGACGCGATCGGCGCGCTCGGCGCGGGTGCCGATCTGACGTGGGGCGTCACGCACGCGCCGTACCGCCGCGTGCTCGACAGGTTCACGGATCTGGGCGCCGACGTGCTGTTCGGCGGCCACACGCACGGCGGGCAGGTGCGCATCCCGTTCTCGTCAAAGGCGCTCGTCGCCAACTGCGACATCCCGCTCGATCAGGCGCGCGGCCTCTCCCGCTGGACGCACGGCGGACGCAGCGTTCCCCTGAACGTGAGCGCCGGCATCGGCCACTCGATCTACGCTCCGGTGCGCTTCGGCTGCCGACCCGAGGCGTCGCTGATCACGCTGCTGCCCCGGTGACACTCCGCGCGGCATCCACCTGACGTACAGCAAGCCGTCATAGCGTCACAGGGTGCGCAGCGAATGGCCGGAGATGAAACGGACCGTCGGCGGAGTCATCGGCGGGCTGCTCGGCCTCGTCGCGCTCGGGGCCATCACCGGGGTGCTCGTGAGCATGACCATCACGCCCGCGCTCGCGCTCGCCGGGGTGGGCGCCAGCAGCGCGATCACGACCTTCGACAACCTGCCCAGCAAGCTGAAGATCACGAAGCTGCAGCTGCCCACCACGATCTACGCGAAGGATCCGAAGACCGGCAAGGAGAAGGAGCTCACCCGGTACTACGACCAGAACCGCATCCCCGTGACGTGGAAGGAGATCGCGCCGGTCATGTACGACGCGATCCTCTCCAGCGAAGACCCGCGCTTCTACAGCGAGGGCGGCATCGACCTCACCGGCACGGCACGCGCGATCCTCTCCAACGTCCAGGGCGACAGCGACATCCAGGGCGGGTCCACGATCAGCCAGCAGTACGTGAAGAACGTGCTCGTGCAGGACTGCTACAACCACGTCGACGACGAGCAGGATCTGAGCAAGACGCAGAAGCAGAAGAAGATCGAGGAGTGCTACGCGCAGGCCACGAACGACCAGGGCTCCGAGGGGTACGCGCGCAAGCTGCAGGAGATGCGCTACGCGATCGCGCTCACACAGCGGTACTCGAAGAACGACATCCTCATCGGCTACCTGAACATCGCGAACTTCGGCGGCGTCACCTACGGCATCGAGGCGGCCGCGGAGTACTACTTCGGCGTGCACGCGAAGGACCTGAACCTGTCGCAGGCGGCCACGCTGGCCGGCATGGTGCAGAACCCGAACACGTACCGCATCGACATGGCGAAGGGCTCGGTCACGAACGCCGACGGCAAGGCCGTGAACTCCAAGAAGGACGGCTACACGCTGACCAAGCAGCGGCAGCTGTACGTGCTGGGGCGCATGCATCTCGAGGGCAAGATCACCGACGCCGAGTACCAGGCCGCCGTCAAGGCGCCCATCACTCCGCACATCACCGTCCCCAAGACAGGCTGCGGCATCACCGACGCCCCTTACTTCTGCGAGTACGTCACCTCGGTCATCCGCAACGACCCGGCGTTCGGGAAGACCCCCGACGATCGCGAGCAGGCTCTGCGCCAGGGCGGCCTGAACGTCTACACGACCCTCGACTGGAACCTGCAGAAGGTCGCCCAGAAGACCGTGTCGAAGTACGCCCCCAAGAAGGTGAGCGGATTCACGTACGGATCGACGATCGTCAACGTGCAGCCGTCGACGGGAGCGATCATGTCCATCGCGCAGAACACCGACTACAACAGCGTGAAGGCCTCCTCCGGTGAGACGTCGATCGTGTATGCCGGCGACCACAACCAGGGCAACACCTACGGCTTCGCCCCGGGATCGTCGTTCAAGCTGTTCACGCTGCTGGCGTGGCTGCAGTCGGGACGGTCGCTCAACGAGGTCGTCAACGGGACGGTGCGTGTCATCCCGAGTCTGAAGAACTCGTGCCAGGGCAACTGGACGAACTACGAGCACACCATCGTCGGCAACTACCGGAACGAGGCGGGCATCTACGGCACGCCACTCAAGTTCACCGAGGAGTCGCTGAACTCGGGGTACTTCGGCATGGCGGCCGAGATCGACCTGTGTAAGGCGGCGAAGAACGCCGAAGCACTGGGCGTCACGTATGCGAACGGCGACGTCATCCCGATGACGACGCAGACCTCGGTCATCGGGAACACGAAGTACGGCGTCTCGCCGATCGCGATGGCCGGCGCCTACGCGGCCATTGCGAACCACGGCAAGTTCTGCACGCCCTACGTCGTCTCGAAGGTCACCGACATGACGGGCAAAGAACTGAGTGCGCCCGACCACGACTGCACGCAGGTCATCGACCCGAAGATCGCGGCGACCGCCGAGTACGCGCTGCAGACGGTCATGCATCCCGGCGGCACCGCCTCCGTGGCGAACCCCAACGACGGCACCGCCCTGTTCGGCAAGACGGGGACCAACGAGGGCAACCAGACCTGGCTGATCACCTCCAGCACGGCGATGACCTCGCTGGTGTGGTCGGGCGTCGTCGACTCGGGCTCGAAGAAGCTCGAGGACATCGATCTGTACCACTACTGGAAGAACGGCCTCACACTCGCCGACATCCGCTATTCGATGTCGAGGAGCATCCAGAGCGCCGCCGACGAGTACTACCCGGGCAAGTCGCTCGACAAGCCCGAGAAGAAGCTGCTCGTCTACTCCAACCCGTACTATGTGGCGCCGCCGAAGAAGAAGGACGACGACAAGGGCTCCGACAAGAGCGACAGCTCCGACAAGGGGTCGGACAAGGGCTCGACCGGTGACAAGGGCTCGGGCGGCTCGGGCGGCGGCAAGGGGCACGGTCACGGCTGAGGCGCGGCCCCTCGATTTCGGCTGAGGGCCCTGTTCGGGGTAGACTCGAACGGTTGCCACGGGGTGTGGCGCAGCTTGGTAGCGCGCTTCGTTCGGGACGAAGAGGCCGCAGGTTCAAATCCTGTCACCCCGACGCATTGTGGAATGGGCTCGCCTTCGGGCGGGCCCATTGCCGTAGAAAGGACGTCAATGCCCGCACCGCGCCTGGTCGCGTTCGACCTCGACGACACTCTCGCGCCGTCCAAGAGCGCGATCGATCCGCGCATGGGCGAGCTGCTGGTCGCCCTCGCCGAGCGGGTCGAGGTCGCGGTGATCTCCGGCGGGCAGCTGGCGCAGTTCACCGCCCAGGTCGTGGACAGACTGCCGGATGCCGCAGCAGCCGTGCGCGCGCGCATCCACCTCCTCCCCACCTGCGGCACCCAGTACTACCGCCTCACCGAGAACGGCGTGCGCACGGTGTACGCGCACTCCCTCACCGACGACGAGAAGGCGCGCGCGCTGACGGCGATCGAGCAGGAGGCCCGCCGGCTGGGCTACTGGGAGAGCGAGACCTGGGGGCCCATCCTGGAGGACCGCGGGTCGCAGATCACCTTCTCCGCTCTGGGCCAGAAGGCGCCGCTGGAGGCCAAGACCGCCTGGGACCCCACCGGGGCCAAGAAGAACGCGCTGCGGGCGGCCGTGGCCGCTCTGCTGTCCGATCTCGAGGTGCGCAGCGGCGGGTCGACCAGCGTCGACATCACCCACCGCGGCATCGACAAGGCGTACGGCATGCGCCAGCTCGCCGAGCAGACCGGCATCGCCCTCGACGACATGCTGTTCGTCGGCGACCGACTGGATCCCGACGGCAACGACTACCCCGTGCTGGCCGCCGGGGTGCCCTGCCACGCGGTCACCGGATGGGAAGACACCGCCGCCTACCTCGAAGAGCTCATCCCGACCCTGCCCGAACGCTGACGACCCCGTTCATCCGTCGTTGCGCCTGCAGATGGTTAGATTCTTATCGGCGGATCGAGGAGGCGTCACATGGCCGCACGCGTGACCATCACCGAGGTCGCCGCGCGCGCCGGTGTCTCCATCAGCTCGGTCTCGGCCGCGCTCAACGGCCGCCCCGGAGTGTCGGACCGCACCCGCGAGAAGATCGTCGCCCTCGCCGAGGAGCTCGGCTTCGTGCCGTCGGTGCGCGGTCGCAGTCTGGCGGGCAAGCGCACGTACGCCGTCGGGCTGGTCGTGCACCGCGACCCCGATGTGCTCGAGCTCGACCCGTTCTTCGGCGCGTTCATCGGCGGGATCGAGTCGTACATCGACCGGTACGGCTTCGCGCTCGTGCTGCAGACGAGTTCGAGCACGGACCAGGTGCTCGACCGTTACCGCCGACTGGCGGCGGGCCGCCGTGTCGACGGGGTCTTCCTCAACGAGCTCGAGGTCGACGACGCGCGCATCGACGTGGTCCGCGAGCTCGGCCTGCCGGCCGTCGGCATCAACGCCGACGCCGGCTTCCCCCTGCCGAGCGTCCGCCAGGACCACGCCGCGGGAATCCGCGACACCGTCGAGCACCTCGTCGCGCTGGGACACCGCGACATCGCATTCGTGGGCGGGCCACCGCACTATGTGCACTCGCGCCAGCGCGAGCGCGCGTGGCGCGAGAGCATCACCGCCTGCGGGCTCTCACCGCATCGCGTCGCCCCCGGAGCCTTCACCTACGAGAGCGGTCTCGCCGCGGCGGCGCAGCTGCTCGCGGGCGACGAGCGACCCACTGCGGTCGTATGCGCTAACGACCTGTCGGCCATGGGCTTCATCGCCCAGGCCGAGCACCTGGGCCTGTCGGTGCCGCGCGATCTGTCGGTGACCGGCTTCGACGGCATTCAGCTCGGCGCCTATCTGCGCCCCTCGCTGACCACCGTGCAGACCTCGCCCAAGGCATTGGGTGCCGAAGCGGCACGTATGCTCCTCGCTCTGCTGGACGATGTCGACGTCGCAGACACCGAGATCCCCGCGGCCTCGTTCGTCGCCCGCGACTCCACCGGCCCCGCTCCGCGCTGAGACGGTTGCGCCGCGCTGGGGCGTGTGCGACACTGTTCACGCCCGCAACCGAAACGTTTTGGTTCATGCGGTTCTACGGCGGATGCGCCATTTCTGTCATCAACGAGGAAGCAGCGATCACATGGCACGGACACAGAGGCGGCCCTTCCGCCTGACACGAGCACTGACGGCCGTGGCGGCCGTCACAGCGGCGGCGATCAGCCTCGCCGGATGCTCCGGCAGCACATCGGGTGGCGCCGACGCATCGGGCGACCCGTCGGGAGACCTTCAGATCCTGGTCTCCAGCGCGAGCGCGTCGGACGCGGCCTTCACCGCGATCTCCGACGCGTTCCAGAAGAAGTATCCCGATGTGAAGGTGACGCTCTCGACGGTGTCGAACGACAACTACCCGGCGACCAAGTCGTCGCGGCTGACGGCCGGCAACGTCGACATCATCGTCGTGAAGAACTTCGTCGAGGTCCCCGACTTCGCGTCCGACTCGACCTCCGACGACGTGCTCCTGGCCGAGTCCGGCGGCCTCGTCGACCTCACCGACGAACCGTTCATGAAGAACTACACGCCGAGCGTTCTGGACACCCAGGCCATCGGCGGCAAGCAGTACGCCGTCCCCACGGGACTCAGCTATTCGACCGGGGTGTACTACAACAAGGCGATTTTCGAGAAGTACGGGCTCGAGGTGCCGACGACCTGGTCCGAGTTGCAGAAGGTGATGAGCACGCTGAAGGACAAGGGCGTCAGTCCGTTCGGGATCGGCGGCAAGGACAGCTGGCCGGCCGGTCTGGCGATGCTCGGCGCCGTCGGCAGCACCTACCCGACCGCCGACGACAAGAACGCGCTCGTCGCAGGGCTCTGGAAGAACACCGTGTCGCTCACCGACGAGAAGCCGCTGAGCATCCTGCAGAAGACCGAGACGATCTTCCAGAACGCGCAGCCGAACTTCGCCGGCACCGGGTACGACGACATCCCGGCCGGATTCGCGAAGGGCGACTACGCGATGACCATCGACGGCACCTGGAACGAGCCGACGATCGATTCGGCCGTGAACGGCGCGTTCGACTTCGGCTACTTCCCGCTGCCGGTCAGCGACGATGCCGCCGACAACGCGATGCTCAACGGCAAGATCGAGCTGCAACTGGCGGTCTCCTCCGGCGCGAAGAACAAGACCGCCGCGATCGCATGGCTCGACTTCTTCTCCGATCCGGCGAACTACAAGACGTTCCTGGAGAAGTCCGGGTTCTCATCCGCACAGCCCGACATCGCCGCGACCCCGTTCCTGGAGTCGATCGCGAAGTACACGAGCACCTTCCAGCCCGCGTGGGACACGCTCTGGATCGCGAACAACAAGGCGGGGCAGGACGCGGTCTTCCCGTTCAACTACCCCGCGCTCGCACCACTCGGCCCCGATGACGCCTCGCAGGCCGCCGCGGCCGCACAGAAGGCCTGGTCCGCCGCCTTCTGATCCATCCCACGGGCGGCGGCTCCGGCATCCCGGAGTCGTCGCCCCTGACCCGGAGACCACGTGTCCACTTCGTTCCCCTTCCCGCGCCGCGGACCGGTACGGCTCAGCTTCACCGTCGGGTTGCTGGTCCTCACCGTGTTCGGTCTCGTGCCCGCCGTCGCCGTCCTGGTGGTGTCGTTCACGAACCTGCGCGGTCTCCCCTACCTGCCGGTCGACTGGGTCGGCATCGAGAACTACCTCACCTTCTTCTCCCCCGCCAAGTGGGCCGACAGCGCGAATGCGGTCGGCAACACCCTGGTGTTCGCCGTCGTCAGCACCGTCGTGCAGATCGTGCTCGCGCTCGGGACCGCCATCCTGCTCAACCGCCCGCTGCGCGGACGGAACTTCGTCCGCGCCGTCGCGTTCATGCCGACCGTGCTCGGCGTGACGGTGACCGGGCTGATCTGGTCGCTGATGTTCAACGTGGGCGGCGGGCCGGCGGCGTCGGTGCTGGGGTGGTTCGGCGGCGAGTCCGCGTTCTTCGGCGATCCGCACCTCGCGCTCGCGCTCGTCATCGTGGTGCAGATCTGGATGGTCGTGGGCATCTCCGTGATCATCTTCCTGTCCGGACTGCAGGCGATCCCGACCGAGCTGTACGAGGCCGCCAGCATCGACGGTGCCGGTGGCTGGAAGGCCTTCCGATTCGTGACCGTGCCGATGCTGGCTCCGTCGATCACCGCCAATGTCCTTCTGGGCATCGTCAACGCACTGCAGAGCTACCAGCTCATCTACGTGCTCACCGGCCCCAGCAACAAGGCGACCCAGGTGCTCTCGCTTCTCGTCTACGTGCAGGGCTTCGGCGGGCAGTCGGGCACGACGCTCTCGCAGTCACAGGGGTACGCCGCCGCGGTCTCGATGGTCCAGTTCGCACTGGTCGCGGTCATCAGCCTGCTCTCGCTGTGGTTCCTTCGCCGACGAGAGGCCAGACTGTGACCCTTACTCAGACCCGAACCTCATCCGGCTCGCCGCAGACGCGCGACACCCGGGTGCAGCATCGGCGACGCCCGGCGATCGGCGGGTACGTCTGTGCGGTGATCCTGCTCATCGTCTTCCTCTTCCCGCTGCTGTACCTGCTGAACACGGCCCTCAAGAGCAACGCGGAGTTCATCGCCGATCCGGTGGGGATCGTCCGCGACCCCCAATGGGGGAACTTCTTCGATGCATGGCGGCAGGGCGACTTCGGCGCCTACATCCTCAACAGCGTCCTGTACACGGGTGCGGGCGCCACGATCGGCACGTTCATCTCGCTCGTGCTCGCCTTCCCCGTCTCACGCGGCTACATCCGCGGCGGCAAGCTCTGGTCGGTGCTGTTCGTCCTCGTCCTGTTCCTGCCGAACGCGTTGATCACGCAGTTCCAGCTGCTGCTGCGTCTCGGTCTCTACGACAACCGCCTCGGCTACATCCTGATGGTGGGCGTCGGGGTCGGCGTCGGTCCGCTGCTGTTCAGCGGCTTCGTCTCGTCGATCCCCCGCGAGCTCGACGAGGCCGCCGCCATCGACGGCGTCGGCTACTGGCGCTACCTGTTCGCGTTCGTCCTGCCCCTGGCCAAGCCGGCGCTCGCGACGATCTTCATCCTGCAGGCGGTGTGGATCTGGAACGAGATCATCCTCGCGACCGTACTGCTCGCCGACCCGGCGAAGTTCCCCGTCACCGTCGGCCTGTACGCGTTCAAGGGCACGTACTCCAATCAGTGGCCGCTGCTGGCGGCCGCCACATTCATCGTGGCCGCGCCGCTCATCGTCGGCTACGTGTTCATCCAGCGGTACCTCGTCAGCGGCGTCCTCGGCGCTGTCAAGGGCTGACCCACCTTCCATGAGAGATCCCCACATCGTGACATCCACTCCCCTCATCCCGTACACGCTCGAGCGGCTGGGCGTGCTCATGTCGCCGGATGCCGACAACGCCCTGGAACGAGAGGGCGTCCTCAACCCCGCGACGGCGTGGGGTGCCGACGGCTCGCTCTACCTGTATCCGCGCCTCGTGGCCGCGGGCAACGTGTCGCGCGTCGGTCGCGCCCGGGTGCTTGTCGATGGCGGCGTGCCCCGCGACGTCGAGCGGCTCGGGACCGTGCTGGAGGCCGACCGCGGATGGGAGCACGGTGCGGCGCACGGCGGGGTCGAAGATCCGCGCATCACGTGGATCCCGTCTCTGGATCGGCATGTGATGACCTATGTCGCCTTCGGGCCGCTCGGGCCTCGCCCGGCCGTGGCCGTATCACGGGACAGCGAGCGGTGGGAGCGCCTCGGTCCCGTGCAGTTCGCTTACGATGACACGCTCGACACCGACCTGAACCTCTTCCCCAACAAGGACGTGGTCTTCTTCCCCGAGCCGGTGCCCGGCCCAGACGGGACCCCCAGCTACGCGCTGCTGCACCGTCCGATGTGGGACTTCAGCTTCGTCCGTCCCGACGAGGCGCCTCCGCTGCCGGCCGGGATCACAGACGACCGTGCGAGCGTGTGGATCTCGTACGTCCCCGTCGAGGATGTCGAACGCGATCTCTCCGCCCTGGCGCGGCCTGCGGGGCACCGGATGGTGGCCGGTCCCCGGTTCGAGTGGGAGGCGCTGAAGATCGGCGCGGGGCCGGCACCGATCCGGGTGCCGGAGGGGTGGCTGGTGCTGCACCACGGCGTCACCGGTGAGGTCGTCGGCGGGGCCTTCGTGCCCCAGCAGAACGTGCGCTATGTCGTCGGTGCTCTTCTGCTGGACGCCGCGGACCCGTCACGCGTGCTCGCCCGCACCGAGACCCCGCTCATGGAGCCGGAGACCGGCGACGAGACGGCGGGAACCGTGGCGAACGTCGTGTTCCCCACCGCCGTCGAGCGGATCGGTGAGCGCACCTTCGTCTTCTACGGCATGGCCGATTCGAAGATCGGCGTGGCCGAGCTGCACCGCGGTTCGCCGCAGAGCGCGGGGTGAGGATGCTGCGCCGCTCCGAGCGGTGAAGCGCGTCGGTTCCTCCACAGGCGGGCATGATTCCGGCCGTTTCGGAGTTGTCCACAGATTAGTGTGCTGACCGGGGATTCGTCGGGTCTCAATGTCGGTGGTGGGCGGCATGATGGAAGCATGAACACTGCACCCACCCAGCTGCTGGAGACCCTGGCCGGTCTCGACACCGCGCTGGGTGCGACCGCGCACGACACACTGTCTGCGGACTTGGTGCGGGGCCTGTCCGATACCGAACTGCTCGACCTGACCCGCCTCACCGAAGCGCTCGGGCGCCGGGTCGACGCGCTGCGAATCAGCACCGCCGCCGAGGTCGATCACCGCTCCCGCACCGAACTCGGTGAGGAACGCCTGTCCGCCCGCTCCGGGTGCTCGAGCGCCGCGGACCTGATCTGCCGGGTCACCGGTGTCGCCTCCGCCACCGCCCGGGCACGCATCCGGCAAGGACGGGCCGTCGCGGTGCGCACGACGCTGACCGGCGAGCCGGTGCCGGCACTGTTTCCCACCGTCAGGGAGGCACTCATCGACGGGGGCATCGGCGTGGACTCTGTCACCGCGATCACCGCCGTGCTGAACCCGATCGCCGACCGGGTCGATCCTGCCCAGTGGTCGGCGGCAGAGTACGAGCTGACTGCGGCGGCCACCGGCAACGGGCCCGACGGGGCACCGGCGTGCACCGCGGACCAGACCCGCATCCAAGCGAAGGTCTGGGAACTCGTGCTCGACCCCGACGGAGTCCTCACCGATGACGAACGCGCCGCCCGCAAACGCGGGATCTTCCTCGGCCGCGAACACGAGAACATCGTCCCCATCCACGGCGGACTCCTCCCCGAAGTCGCCGCACAGTTCATCAAACTCGTCGACGCGCACCTGAACCCCCGCGTCCAAGACCGCACCACACCCGAGACGGGCACAGGCGTCAGCTTCCACCAGACCGACGAGACCGACGGGTCCGACGGGTCCGATGGGTCCGATGCCCCAAACGTCCCGGAGATCCCCGCCGACACCCGCACCCGGGCACAGAAACTGCACGACGTATTCGCGACCATCCTCGGCGTCGCCGCCCGCTCCGCCCAGACCCCGACCCTGGGCGGACTACCACCCACCGTGCTGATCACCATCCCCGCCGACGAACTCCACCACGAGCACGGTGTCGGCTTCATCGAGGGCACCGACTGCACCGTCCCCGCCTTCGTCGCACGCCAAGCAGCCTGCTGCGGCGGCATCCAACGCATGATCATCGACACCGACGGACGCATCATTCAGCTCGGCTCCCCGAACCGCACCTTCACCGGCCAGCAACGCCGCGCCATCATCGCCCGCGACGGCACCTGCATCATCCCCGGCTGCCACATGCCCGCCACCTGGTGCGAGATCCACCACGTCACCCCCCACGCCGAAGGCGGACCCACCCACGTCGACAACGGCGTCCCCCTGTGCTGGTGGCACCACCGCACCATCGAAACCAGCGGATGGCAGATCCGCATGGTCAACGGACTCCCCCAAATCCGCGCACCCCACAACCTCGACCCCACCGGAACCTGGCGCGCCGCCCAAAGATCACTCCACCACGCCCGCAACACGCTTCGCCGACGTGTCGGCAGCCGAACAAGAGCCCCCGCGACCGAGACCGTCAGACGCACGTGAACCGGCGGGCGACGGCAACCTGCCAGATGTTCCGACTCGCTCCGCTCACTCAGGGACCGGTGGCGGCCACCCCAGCACCCACCGACGCGCCGGTGCACCCGGCCGACCCTGCGCACCCGTCCCAACCATGCGCTCACTGCCGACCCTGCGCACCCTGCCAACCATGCGCTCACTGCCGACCCTGCGCACCCTGCCAACCATGCGCTCACTGCCGACCCTGCGCACCCTGCCAACCCTGCGCACCCGGCCAACGCGGCGCATCCACGCGCCGACGGCCCCGGAGACGGCAACGGGCCACCGTGCGATGGTCAGTGAGTTCCGGAGAGGAATCTCAACATCAAGACACAAAGCACGATGACCCACCGGCAACTCTGCCCTTACCCGGCCGCCGACGCCCAGACGCCTGTCAGCGTCACCGCAGCCAGGACGCCCGCTCAGCGGGTCGCAGCAGCCTTCGCGCGCGGCGCTCGGGCAGCCGCAGGCGCGACAGCAGCCGCCGGCGACCCCACCGGCGTCAGCCGCGTGAGCTGCGTGACATGCTTCGGCTCGAGCTCGGCCAGCGACGAGACCCCGAGCAACTTCATCGTGCGCTCGATCTCGCTGCGAAGGATGGCGATCATGCGGTCGACGCCCTGTCGTCCGCCGGCCATCAGCCCGTACAGGTACGCGCGCCCGACGAGCGTGAACTTGGCGCCGAGGGCGATCGACGCCACGATGTCTGCGCCGTTCATGATTCCGGTGTCGACCATGACCGTGGCATCCTTCCCCACCTCACGCACGACCTCCGGAAGCAGCCGGAACGGGATCGGCGCGCGGTCGAGCTGACGCCCACCGTGGTTGGACAACACGATGCCGTCGACGCCCTTGTCGATGAGCTTCTTCGAGTCCTCGACGTTCTGGACGCCCTTGATCACGATCTTGCCGGGCCACAGCTCGCGGATGACCTCGAGGTCGTCGTAGCTGATGGTCGGGTCCATCGCGGCATCCAGCAACTCGCCGACGGTGCCACCGGTCGAACTCAGCGACGCGAACTCGAGCTTCGGCGTCGTCAGGAAGTCGATCCACCACCACGGCCGCGGGATCGCGTTGATGATCGTGCCGAGCGTCAGCTGCGGCGGAATCGAGAACCCGTTGCGCTTGTCGCGCAGACGGGCACCGGCGACCGGGGTGTCGACGGTGAAGAACAGGGTGTCGAAGCCGGCCGCCGCCGCGCGCTTGGTCAGTCCGTACGAGATCTCGCGCTCGCGCATCACATACAGCTGGAACCAGTTGCGCCCGTTCGGGTTGGCCTTCTTGACGTCCTCGATCGACGACGTGCCCAGCGTGGAGAGACTGAACGGGATGCCGGCAGCAGCGGCCGCGCCCGCGCCGGCGATCTCACCCTCGGTCTGCATGAGGCGCGTGAACCCGGTCGGAGCGATACCGAACGGCAGCGCCGACGGCCCACCGAGGATCTCGCACGACATGTCGACCGACGGCGCCGGCTTCAGGATGCCCGGGTGGAACTCGACGTCCTCGAACGCCTGCCGCGCACGAGCGATCGACAGCTCCCCCTCGGCGGCACCGTCGGTGTAGTCGAACGCCGCTGCAGGGGTCCGGCGCTTCGCGATCGTGCGCAGGTCGTAGATCGTCAGCGCGGCATCCAGGCGCCGCTTGCGCGCATTGAGCTCCGGCGTCTTGAACTGCATGAGCTCGAAGATGTCGTGCAGGTTGGGCATCTGCCTGGTGACCATCAGCGGTCCTTTCCTTCTTGGGTGAGTCCGGCGTGCGCGTAGTAGCCGGTGATGTGGTCGATGATCAGGCGCCGTGCCATGACCGGATCGCCGTGTTCGAGAACCGCGACGATGTCACGGTGCTGGGCGCGCAGACGGAGCATGGTGTCGTCCCAGTCGGAGACGTGCTCCGATCCTTCGAGCACGTACCCCTCGATCGAGTCGCGCAGCCCCGCCATGGTCGCCGCCACCACGGCGTTGCCCGCGGCCTCCGCCAGCGCCAGATGGAACTGGGCGTCCAATGCCAGGAACTCCGCGGGGCTCAGGCCCGCGGCATCCATCGCCTCCAGAAGCCGAAGCGGCTCGGCGAGCGTCTCGGAGGCGACGTCGACCTGCTCGTGCGCACGGCGGGCCTCACCGATGCGGGCGCCGAGCTCCCACGCCGTCGCCGACTCGAGGATCACACGAGTGCGCATGATGTCGGCGATCGGAAAGCCCTGGGCGGCGACCTGCAGGCGGATCAGCGCCGACATGCCACCCACCGGGGTCGCGATGACGATGGCGCCCGCACTGGGGCCTGATCCGGTCGCCGTGCGGATGAGCCCGAGCACGTCGAGCACGCGCAGCGCCTCGCGCACGCTCGAACGGCCCACGCCGAGGGTTGCGGCCAGCTCCCGCTCGGGCGGGAGATGATCGCCGGGTTTGAGGGTTCCCTCGAGCAGATCGGTCTCGATCTTCTCCAGGACGACGCGCCATGCGCGCGCGGGAACGGCTTTGTCGGCCACGCGATGCTCCTTCTGTGGTCTGACCACCATACTCCCCTGTGGTCAGACCGCCAAACGCGCGGTGCCTCCGCCCTAGCCCAGACGACCGCCCGACTCGCGCAGATAGCACTCCGCACACATCGACTCGTAGGTGACCCGATCGGCCGACAGCTCGTCGATGGCGACCTGATCGCCGTCGAAGACGAACCGCCCGCCCACCAGACGCGCGTTGAAGAGCGCCTTTCGCCCGCAGCGGCAGATGGTCTTGAGCTCCTCCAGCGTGTGCGCGAGCTCGAGGAGCCGTCGCGACCCGGGAAAAGCCTGGGTCTGGAAATCGGTGCGGATGCCGTAGGCGAGCACCGGGACGCGGTCGAGCACCACGATGCGCAGCAGATCGTCGACCTGCTCGCGGGTGAGGAACTGCGCTTCGTCGATGAGCAGGCACGCGACATCGACCGATGCGTCGGGGATCAGCGCCGACGCATCGCGCTGCACGCGCGCCCGATGCTCGGCGAACAGCGCGCGCACGTCGTCATCCGGACGGATGAGGACGTCGACGGGACGGCTCATCCCCAGCCTGCTGGAGACGCGGTCGGCGTCCTTCGTGTCGATCACCGGCTTGGCCAGCACCACGTGCTGGCCGCGCTCCTCGTAGTTGTACGCGGCCTGCAGGAGCGCGGTGGACTTGCCCGAGTTCATCGCGCCGTAGCGGAAGTAGAGTTTGGCCACCGGACGAGTCTACGGACGCCTACGCGCCGATCTTCAGCTCCGCCGCTGTGCGCTCGATGGTCTGCTCGGCCAATGCCGGCTGATCGTTGAGCGTCTGCCCGTAGGTCGGGATCAGCGCGCGGATCTTGCCCTCCCACGACGGGAACTGCTGCGGGAAGCAGGTCTTCATGAGGTTGAGCATGATCGGCACCGCGGTCGAGGCACCCGGCGATGCACCGAGCAGCCCCGCGATGGAGCCGTCGGAGTGGGCGACGACCTCGGTCCCGAACTTCAGCTGGCCCTTGTGCATGACCTGGGCGCGCTGGCCGGCCTGCAGCAGCTTCCAGTCAGCGTCCTCGGCGCCGGGGAACAGCTCACGCAGATCGTCGACCTTGCGGTGGTGGTTCTTCGCGAGCTCGCTGAACAGATAGCGGATGAGGTCGAAGTTCGTGAACGCGACCTTGAGCATGCTGAACAGGTTCGAGAAGCGGACCTGGGTGACGATGTCCCACATCGACCCGTTCTTCAGGAACTTCGGGCTGAAGGTGGCGAAGGGACCGAAGAGGACGGATGCCTCGCCGTCGACCACACGCGTGTCGAGGTGCGGCACCGACATGGGAGGAGCCCCCACCGTGGCCTTCGAGTACACCTTCGCGTGGTGCTGTGCGACGATCTTCGGGTCGCTCGTCATCAGCCACTGCCCGCCGATCGGGAAGCAGCCGTAGCCCTTGATCTCGGGGATGCCCGACTTCTGCAGGAGCTTGAGCGCCCAGCCGCCGGCGCCGACGAACACGAAGCGCGCGTTGATGCGCCCGGGTGCACGGCCGATCGTGCGACGGTACTTCACCTGCCAGGTGCCGTCCTTGCGACGCTTGAGGTTCCGCACCTCGGTGTTCGTGCGCACGTCGACACCCGCCGCGGCCAGGTGCGAGAAGAGCTGACGGGTCAGCGAGCCGAAGTCGACGTCGGTGCCCCCGGTCACCCGGGTCGCGGCGAACGGCTCGTCGGCCTTCAGCCGCTTGTCCATGAGCAGCGGCGCCCACTGGTTGATGACGCGCGAGTCTTCGCTGTACTCCATGTCGGCGAACAGCGTCTGCTGCTGCAGCAGCTCGTGGCGCTTCTTGAGGAAGCCCACGTTCTTCTCACCGCGCACGAACGTCATGTGCGGAGTGGGGTTGATGAACGTGTCGGGCGCGCTCAGCACACCCTTGTCGACGAGGCTCGACCAGAACTGGCGGCTGAGCTGGAACTGCTCATTGATCGAGATCGCCTTGCTGATGTCGACGCGGCCGTCGGCCGCCTCGGGCGTGTAGTTGAGCTCGCAGAGCGCCGAGTGACCCGTGCCGGCGTTGTTGAACGCGTTCGAGCTCTCCTCGGCGACATCGCTGAGGCGCTCGATGGCGGTGATCTTCCAATCGGGCTGCAGCTCGTGGAGGAAGGCACCCAGGGTGGCACTCATGATGCCCCCACCGATCAGGACAACATCGACGGTTTCAGTCACGGTTCTCCAGTCTACGTGGCACGGCGGTGTGGCCCGTTCAGGGAAGCGGCGTCACGCCGCCGCGGCGATGCGCGCGGCGACGAGTTCGGCGATCTGCACGGCGTTCAGCGCCGCGCCCTTGCGCAGGTTGTCGTTGGCGATGAACAGCACGAGGCCCTTGCCCTCGGGCGCGGACTGGTCTGCGCGGATACGACCGACGAAGCTCGGATCCTTGCCCGCGGCCTGCAGCGGGGTCGGCACCTCGTCCAGGACGACGCCGGGAGCGGATGCCAGGATCTCGCGTGCCCGCTCGGGAGTGATGTCATGCGCGAATTCGACGTTGATCGACAGCGAATGCCCGGTGAAGACCGGCACGCGCACGCAGGTGCCCGCGACCCTGAGGTCGGGGAGCTCGAGGATCTTGCGGCTCTCGTTGCGGAGCTTCTTCTCCTCGTCGGTCTCGTTGTCACCGTCGTCGACGAGGTTACCGGCGAACGGGATGACGTCGAACGCGATCGGGGCGATGTACTTCTCGGGCTCAGGGAAGTCGACCGCTCCCCCGTCGTGCACGAGCCCGATCGTGTTCTGCGCGACCGCGGCCTGCGCCTGGCCGAGCAGCTCTTCGGCACCGGCCAGGCCCGAGCCCGACACCGCCTGGTACGTGCTCACGATGAGTCGCTCGAGGCCGGCTGCGGCATCCAGCGCCTTCAACACCGGCATCGCGGCCATCGTCGTGCAGTTCGGGTTGGCGATGATGCCCTTGTGCGCCTCGTCGATCGCGTGCGGGTTGACCTCGCTGACGACGAGCGGAACCTCGGGGTCCATGCGCCATGCGCTGGAGTTGTCGATCACGACCGCGCCCGCCTGGGCGAAGCGCGGTGCGTGCGCGCGACTGCCGGTGGCACCGGCGGAGAAGAGCGCCACGTCGATCCCCGCGGGGTCGGCGGTGGCGACGTCTTCGACGACGACGATCTGACCGCCGAATTCGACAGCGCGGCCGGCCGAGCGCGCCGTGGCGAACAGGCGCAGCTCACGCACCGGGAAGGACCGCTCCGCGAGGATCTCGCGCATGACGGTGCCCACCTGGCCGGTGGCGCCGACGACGGCGACGGAAAGTCCTGAATCAGAGATGCGGGTCATGCAGAATCCTCGATGACGGGCGCGTCGATTCCTGCGAGGCGCACGCGCGCCCGCCGGGATGCGACGTCGCAGGGGTTTCGCTGATTCTACCCGTGCGGCACCGGGCGATCGCGCATGTTGCGCGGGCCCGGTGCCGCCGATGGTGTGCGTCAGCCGTTGCGGCGCACCCGGCGCAGACCGCCGATGACCAGGGCGATCACGCCGGCCAGCACGAACAGACCGCCTGTGAGGGCAGCACCGACCGGGACCGTGCCGCCCGTGACGGCGAGCTCGCTGTCACTCGTCGCGTCGTCGTCGTCCGAGGCGACCGGTGCCGTCGTCGCGCTCGAGGTCGGTTCGGCGGACTGCGTCGGGTCGGTCGTCGGGTCGGTCGTCGGGTCCGTGGTGGGATCCGTGGTCGGCTCGACCGTCGGGTCGGTCGTGGGCTCCGTCGTCGGGTCGGTCGTCGGCTCGGTCGTGGGATCCGTGGTCGGCTCGACCGTCGGCTCCGTCGTGGGCTCCGTCGTCGGGTCAGTGGTCGGCTCGACCGTCGGCTCCGTCGTGGGATCCGTGGTCGGCTCGACCGTCGGCTCCGTCGTGGGATCCGTCGTCGGCTCGACCGTCGGCGTCACCGTGGGCGTGGGCGCGTCGGCGCAGGGCAGCACGCCGTAGAAGAGGTTGGTGTGGATCTCACGATCCATGAGCGCCGTGAACGAGGCGGCGATCAGCTGCCCCTCGAACTCCACTCCACCGTCTCGGGGGAAGATCACATGCGCGTTCGGCGCGTAGATCGACCCGCGCACCGGCTCACCGCGCGAGACGATCGTCACGTCGCCGCTCAGGTCGCTGAGATCCCACAGCAGATAGCTGATGGCTGCGTTGGCCGGCGCGTCCTTGCCGGCCACACCGTAGGCCGGGAGCGTCAGCACACCGTCGACCAGATCGGAGGGCGACACCTTCACCACGAGCGGCGACGTCGTCGAGTAGCCGGTCATCGTGAACTTGCTCGCGGAGGCCGGGAACTCGTCCAGCGTGAGGAGGTTCGGCCCGCTGGAGTCGAGCGTGACGAGAGCGTCGTTGCTCGGCTGCGAGACGGTGGGCGTCTTCCACCCGTCGTCTGCGGTCACCTTCGCCAGCTGCGCAGTCCCCTCGTCTTCGGGGAAGTACGCCGCGAAGGTGCTCTCTTCCGTGGCGAACGTCGTGGCACCGGCCCCATCGTTCCACGGTTGCACCTGCGAGGTGAGCTGCGAGCTCATGTTGCCGCCGCCCGCCGGGTAGAAGGTCGTCCCGTCACCGCCGAACGCCTGACGGAAGGTGTACCCGGCCGGTGCCGACTGGTCGACGATCTTCGCCCCGGCGTCGACCTGTCCGCCGTCACGCTTGACCTCCACGACCTTGGCCATGTCGGGGTCGGGAGTGAAGCGGTTCACGAGAACCCGGTTGGGACCTTCGTCGATCGTCGGCACATCGTAGTCCGCATTGCCACCGACCCCGCCGTGGAAGATCGAGTACTGGAGGTTCGAGATGCCGTCCTTCACGCCGAATGTCGCGTCGCCGCCGACGGCGAGAGTCCCCTCGAGCTCGAGGTTCGCGAGCACGGTGTCACCGGTCGTGTAGAGCGTGTAGCCGCTGTCGGAGCCGATCGGCGTCGACCCGCCCATCGGGTTGGCGAGGCACGTCGTGCCGTCGTCCGTGGTCTCGGCGGCCGATGCCGCCATCGCCGAAGCGGTCAGTGCCGCTCCCGTTGTGATCAGCACCGCGCCGATGGCGATCCAAGTGCGGGCGCGCGTGAATGCGGATTCCATGTTCTCCCCAGCCTGGAGGGCGCGCGGGCGCCATCCACGTCGTCGACGCACGCACCGAATGGCCCGCTCGGCGCCGAGGCACGACCGGGTTCCGGCGCGCGCTGCGTCGGGTGTACGCCATCGAGCATCGGGTTGCCGAGGGCGTCGCGCACTCCCCCTGAGAGCGCTCCCGGCAGGCTACCAGAGAGCGGAAGACGGAACGAATCCTCTAGCGGCGGTTCACATGCAGACTGTCAGCGGCCGGAGCCGGCGTAGATCGTGGCATCCACGTCGCCGTCCAGGCCGAACGCGGTGTGCACCGCGCGTGCGGCATCCGCGAGATCGTCGCCGCGCAGCACCACCGAGATACGGATCTCGGAGGTCGAGATCATCTCGATGTTGATGCCGGCGGCGCTCAGCGCCTCGAACAGGGTCGCGGAGACGCCCGAATTCGTGCGCATGCCGGCGCCGACGACCGACAGCTTGCCGATCTGGTCGTCGTGCACGAGGCTCGCGAATCCGACCTCGTCCTGTTCGGCGGCCAGCGACCGCAGCGCAAGCGACGCGTCGGACTTGGGCAGCGTGAATGAGATGTCGGTGCGCCCGGTGGTGGCCGCGGAGATGTTCTGCACGATCATGTCGACGTTCGCGCCCGACTTCGCCACGATCTTGAAGATCTCGGCGGCCTTGCCGGGGATGTCGGGGACGCCGAGGATCGTGATCTTCGCCTGGCTGAGGTCGGTGGCGACGCCGGCGACGACGGGCTCTTCCATGTTCTCTCCCTGAAGCTGCGGGAACATTGCGGACAGCTCTTCACGGCGGGCCTCGTCGATGACGAGCGTGCCCTCGGCCGAGCTGAAGGTGGAGCGCGCGTGGATGAGCACGCCGTGCCGGCGCGCATATTCCACCGCACGGATATAAAGGACCTTCGCCCCGTTCGCGGCGAGCTCGAGCATCTCCTCGCTGGAGATGACGTCGAGCTTGCGCGCCTTGGGGATGACGCGAGGATCGGCGGTGAAGATGCCGTCGACGTCGCTGTAGATCTCGCAGACGTCCGCCTCGAGCGCCGCCGCGAGCGCGACCGCGGTCGTGTCGGAACCGCCGCGTCCGAGGGTCGTGATGTCGCGCGTGTCGCGATTGAAGCCCTGGAAGCCGGCGACGATGACGATCGCGCCCTCGTCGAGGGCCTCACGCAGTCGCACCGGCGTCACGTCGACGATGCGTGCGGCGCCATGATGCGCGTCGGTGATCATCCCGGCCTGGCTGCCGGTGAACGAGCGGGCTTCGAACCCCATCGAGTGGATGGCCATCGCCAGCAGCGCCATGGAGATGCGCTCGCCGCTGGACAGCAGCATGTCGAGCTCGCGCGGCGCGGGGATCGGCGCCACCTCGGCGGCGAGGTCGAGCAGCTCGTCAGTGGTGTCACCCATCGCGCTGACCGCAACCACCACATCGTGCCCGGCGCGGCGGGCATCCACGATCCGCTTGGCCACGCGCTTGATGCTTTCGGCATCGGCGACGGACGATCCGCCGTACTTCTGGACGATGAGCGCCACGAACCAACTCCCGGACTGCGTTCAGGGACACGGATGCCGCGCCCGACACCCCATTCTACGGACCAGCCACCGGCGGCTCGACGCGTGTGACGTCAGCCGGCACAGGGGTCGCCGGCGCACGCATCCTGCCCCCGGTCGCGGCCAGCCAGCATCCGGCTAGAACGAGCGGGAACCCGATCAGCAGCCACGGCGACAGCTGCTCGCCGAGGATGACGATGCCGAGTGCGATGGCCACGACCGGGTTCACGTAGGTGAACAGCGGCGCGGTGACCGGCCCCACCTCGGCGATCAGCGCGAAGAACGCCACGAAGGCCACCGCGGTGCACAGCAGTGCGAGCGCCGCCAGCGAGATCGTGCTGCGCATCGTGGGCGCCTCATGCGTGGTGAACGCGGCGAACGGCAGGTAGAACAGTCCGACGGCGATCAGCGCGAGGGTGATCGGGCCGATGGACGGGATGTCGCTGAGCTTGGCCGCGACGATGAACGGGGCGATCGCGTACAGAAGCGCGGTGAGCAGGACCTCGCCCACCGCGACGAAGGTGGACGCGGCATCCGTCACCGCCAGCCCCTGCCCCGCGACGATCACCGCCACACCTCCGAAGCCCACGAGCAGCCCGACGATGCGCAGTGGGCTGACGCTGCGGTGCGTGCCGATCGTGAAGCCGATCACCGTCGCCCACAGCGGGACGGTCGACACGAGCAGGCCCGTCAGCCCGGAGGGGATCGTACGCTCGGCGTCGCTGAGCAGGAAGAACGGCCCGCCCATCTCGATCGCGCCGAACGCGAGCACCCACGGCCAGCGGCGCAGCGCCGGACCGAGCGCCTTGCGGTGCAGCGCGATCGGCAGCAGGATCAGCGCGCCGCCGAGCGTGCGGCCGCTGACGACCGCCGCCGGGGAGAAAGACGTCACCGCCTCGCTGATGAACAGATACGGCACGCCCCACAGGACGGCCATGGTGGCGAACAGCCACCATCCCTTCGCACTCACCCGTGAATTCTCGCACCGACCTCCGACGTTCGAACGCACGTGTCGGATGCCGCGAGTACCCTGACTGCCGTGCGAGAACTTGCGCGTGACGAGGCCCGGCGCATCGCGGTGCGAGCCGCAATGCTCGACGCCGACCGGCCCGGCGACGTCGTCGAAGTCGTCGAGTCGATCGGGCGTCTCAAGATCGACCCCACTGCGGTCATCGCCCCCTGCGAGCACACGATGCTCTGGTCGCGCATCGGATGGCAGTACGAACCCGCGCACCTCAAGAAGGCCGTCGAGAGCGACCGGCTCGTCTTCGAGTTCAACGGCACCTTCGTCGCCGGGACGCTGATGCCGTATCTGCGGACCGTTCTTCGCGAGAAGGGGCTGCTGTATCCGGGCTACCGCGCGTGGTTCGACGCGAACCAGAAGTTCAGCAAGGACGTACTCGCGCGCCTTCGCTCAGATGGGCCCCTGCCGGCATCTCAGATCGACGACACCCACCAGGTCGCCGCGAACAGCGACAGCGGCTGGTCGGGGCCCAATCAGGTGCCTCGCATGCTCGAGGCTCTCGAACTGCAGGGGCTCGTCGCCGTCTCGGCACGGCAGGGTCGCACGCGCGTCTGGGACCTCGCCGAGCGCGTGCATCCGCCCGACATGCCCGAGTACACGCGGGAGGAAGCCGAGCTTGCCCTGGAGAGCTCGCGGCTGCGGGCCCTCGGGATCGCCCGGTACAACACCGCGTCCTCGAGGATCAAGAATGTGGGCGAACCGGTCACGGTCGAAGGCAGCACCTGGAAGTGGCGGGTCGATCCCGAGGCGCTCGCTGCGCTGGATCTCGATCCGGGCGGCCGTGCGGCGATCCTCAACCCCTATGACGGCATGCTCTTCGACCGTGCACGCATCCTCGAGCTCTTCGACTTCGACTACAAGCTCGAGCAGTTCACGCCCAAGGCGAAGCGCGTCTACGGCTACTTCACGCATCCGATTCTGGTCGGTGACCGGTTCGTCGGACTGCTCGATGCGGCTCTCGACAAGAAGAAGGAGAACCTCGTCGTGACCGCGGTGCACGAAGCCGCGCCCTTCGATGACGACGACACGGAGATGGTGCGCGCAGAGATCCACGAACTCGCCGAGTGGCTCGGGGCGGGACTCCTCGGGCTCGACTGAGCACGCCGTCGGTCCTGCGCACTCGGCCGAGGACTCTCAGACCGACCGTCGCCCCTCGAACGCGCGGCCGAGGGTGACCTCGTCGGCGTACTCGAGGTCGCCGCCCACCGGCAGGCCCGAAGCGAGCCGCGTCACGCTGATCTGCAGGGTGTGCAGCAATCGCGACAGATAGGTGGCGGTCGCCTCGCCCTCGAGGTTGGGGTTGGTCGCGAGGATGACCTCCTGCACCGTGCCGTCGGCGAGCCGCTGCATGAGCTGCGCGACGCGCAGGTCGTCGGGGCCGATGCCGGCGATCGGGCTGATCGCACCGCCGAGCACGTGGTAGAGGCCGCGGAACTCGCGGGTGCGCTCGATGGCCGCGACGTCTTTCGCGTCTTCCACAACGCAGATCAGGGTCTGGTTGCGCCGCGGGTCGCGGCAGATGGCGCAGCGATCCTGCTCGGACACGTTGCCGCAGATCTCGCAGAAGCGCACCTTCTCGCGCACCTCGCCCAGCAGCTGCGACAGCTTCGACACGTCGAAGCCCGGCGTCTGCAGGATGTGGAACGCGATGCGCTGCGCGGACTTCGGCCCGATGCCCGGAAGGCGGCCGAACTCATCGATCAGGTCTTGGACGATGCCGTCGTACATGGGCTAGTGGAACCTCGTCGCTTGCTCGTAGGGCTCTTCGCGGACGAAACGCGCACCGAGCACCTGGCGGACGACCGCCTCACCGACACGCTCGATGCCGTCGTCGCGGATGCTGGTCGTCGGCACGATCGGGGCCGCCACGACGGGCACACCGTCCTCCGGAACGTCGAGGTCGGCCTCGGCGTCGTCATCGGGTTCTGCCGACGGCGCGGCCACCTCGGCGCGCGGCAGCACATCGCCCTCGTGCGGCGGCGCGATCGTCGAGACGCGGGAGGCGGTGGATGCCGCGTCTTCCGGATCGTCGTCGACGGCGAACTGCCCGGCACCCAGCGCCGGCTCGGGATCCGCCGGGATCGCGGCGACCGCCCAGTCGGTGACGGGCGCCGAGGATGCGGACGCCGCGGCACGCGCGGGCGAAGCCGCCTGCTCGGGCGGGCGCGCCGGGTCGGGGTCGTCGTCTGGCGCGGGGCCGTCGCCGGGGGCGGGATGCCGCGGCCCGGGCTGACCGCCGCCGTGACGGGCGATGTACTTGACACGCACGCCGAGCACCGCCTGGATGGCCTGTCGCAGGTCTTCGCTGGGCCCGGCACCGGCCTGCAGCTTCTTGAACTTCGCGACATCGGCCGCGCTCATGAAGTTCAGCGTCAGGACGTCGTCGGCGAACGCCACCGGTTGAGCGGTGGTCGCCACGAGCCACGATGAGCGGCTCGCGCCTTCGAGGTGCCGCAGGATGTCGGGCCATGACGCCTGCACACGGTCGATGGTGACCGGGCCGGTCGGTGCCGGTTCTGCAGGCGGCTCGGGCACGCGCTCGATCGGGGGCTCTGGTGCCGACGCAATCGGCGGCTCGGGCGCAGGCACGGGCGTCGTTTCGACCTGAGGCTCGGGCGCCGTCTCGACCGGAGGCTCGGGTGCGGCCTCGGGCGTCGTTTCGACGCGCGCCGGCGGGGCGGCCGGCGGCTCCGGTGCCCGCTCGACGACCGGTGTCGCAGGAGCGACCGGCGCCGCAGCAGGAGCGACCGGCACCGCGGGCGCGACCGGCGCCGCAGCAACGGCGACCGACGCGGAGGCGACCGGAGAAGCCGGCGCAGCGACCTGAACGGGCGCACCACCGTGCGCGAGCACGCGCGCGATCATGAGTTCGAGCTGCAGGCGCGGCGACGTGGCACCACTCATCTCATCGAGCGCCGACACGACGATGTCGGCCGTGCGCGAGAGCCTCTCGACGCCGAACCCGCCGGCCTGCTGTGCCATGCGCGCCAGCTCGTCGCCGGGAACACCGCGCAGCACTGCGGCCGCGCCCTCGCCCGTGGCCGCGACCACGATCAGGTCGCGCAGCCGCTCGAGCAGGTCGTCGACGAACCGACGCGGATCTTGCCCGGTCTGCACGACGCGGTCGACAGCGGAGAAGGCGGACGCGGCATCCTGCCCCGCAAAGGCGTCCACGACCTCATCGAGCAGCTCCGCGGGCGTGTAGCCGAGGAGCGCGACGGCACGTGCGTAGGTGACGGTCGACCCTTCGGAACCGGCGATGAGCTGGTCGAGCACCGACAGCGTGTCACGCGGCGACCCGCCACCCGCGCGCACGACCAGCGGCAGCACGCCCTGCTCGACCTGCACGCCCTCTTGCGCGCACAGCTGCTCCACGTACTCGAGCATGGCCGCGGGCGCGACCAGCCGGAACGGGTAGTGGTGCGTGCGCGAGCGGATCGTGCCGATGACCTTCTCGGGCTCGGTCGTCGCGAAGATGAACTTGACGTGCTCCGGAGGCTCTTCGACCAGCTTCAGCAGCGCATTGAACCCCTGCGGGGTCACCATGTGCGCCTCGTCAAGGATGAAGATCTTGAACCGGTCGCGCGCCGGGGCGAACACCGCACGCTCGCGCAGATCGCGCGCATCGTCGACGCCGTTGTGCGAGGCAGCGTCGATCTCGACGACGTCGAGCGATCCCCCGCCGCCGCGACCGAGCTCGATGCAGCTCTCGCACTTCCCGCACGGGGTGTCGGTGGGGCCCTCGGCGCAGTTCAGGCAGCGCGCCAGAATACGGGCGGAGGTCGTCTTGCCGCAGCCGCGCGGGCCGGAGAACAGATAGGCATGGCCCACCCGGTCGGCGCGCAGCGCGGTCATCAGCGGCTCGGTGACCTGCGCCTGCCCGATCATCTCCGCGAACGTCTCGGGCCGGTAGCGGCGGTACAGGGCTGTGGTCACCGCTCCAGCCTACGGTGTGCTCCCGACATCAGGACAGCGCTCTCTCCCACACAACAACACTGAACGAAACACCGGCCTTTGCGTCACAATTGATCACACCAGTTCGCCGCCCGAAGGAGCACCATGACCGAGTCGCCCGCCCTCACCTGGCCCGACGGCCGCCTGCTGCGCGGGGGCGCTCCCTGGCAGATGCTGGCGGGGTCGATGCACTACTTCCGCGTGCACCCCGCGCAATGGCGCGACCGCCTGCGCCGTCTCGTCGACCTGGGCGCGAACACCGTCGACACCTATATCGCGTGGAACTTCCACCAGCCGCGCGAGCGGGACGTCCCCGACTTCGCACACTGGCGCGACGTCGCGCGCTTCCTCGAGATCGCCCACGATGAGGGCCTGACCGCGGTCGTCCGACCCGGGCCGTACATCTGCGCGGAGTGGGCCAACGGCGGCCTGCCGACATGGCTCACCGGCCGCGGCATCCCGCTGCGCTGCACGGATCCGCGGTTCCTGGCCCCCGTGGCGACGTGGTTCGACGAGTTGATCCCGCGACTGGCACCGCTGCAGGCGGGCAACGGAGGCCCGATCGTGGCCGTGCAGGTCGAGAACGAGTTCGGCAGCTACGGCGACGATCCCGATTATCCGGCCGCCATGCGCGATCTGCTCACCGAGCGCGGCATCACCGAGGCGCTGTACACGGCCGACGGCCCGATGGAGGCGATGGTCGACGCCGGCGCACTTCCCGGCGCCCTCATGGCGCTCAATCTCGGATCGCGCGCCGCGGACGCGCGCGCCTTCCATGCCGCACGTCGACCCGGCGAGCCGTTCGTGTGCGGCGAGTTCTGGAACGGCTGGTTCGACCACTGGGGCCACCCGCACCACGTGCGCGGCGCGGAGAGCGCGGCCGAGACGCTCGCCGGCCTCATCGCCGACGGCGGCAGCGTGAGCGTCTACATGGCGCACGGGGGCACGAACTTCGGCACGTGGGCGGGAGCCAACGACGTGGACGGCGAGCTGCGCCCCACCGTCACGAGCTATGACTCCGACGCCGCGATCGCGGAGGACGGAACCCTGACCGAGAAGTTCTTCGCCCTGCGCGAGGTCTTCGGCCGCACCGAGCCGGTGCGCAGCGGCTCGCCGCGCTTCGTCGCGCCGACGAGCGCTCCGCTGCGTGCGGGCGCGCCGCTCGTGCGATGGACCGGGGCGGCGCAGCCGGTCACGGTGCCGTGTGCCACCGACGCGCTCGGCATCGACAGCGACCTGGCGCGCTTCGACGCCGACGTGCGCCTGCCGGCCGGCCCCGTGCGGCTCAGCCTGCACGACGTGCGCGACCGCGCCCACGTGTGGCTGGACGGGTGCTTCCTCGGTTCCGTCGACGGCGCGGGCTCGTTCGACGTCGAGCGCACCGGGCACACCTCGCGACTCACGGTGTTCGCGGAGGTCGCCGGACGCATCAACTACGGCCACCGCACCGGCGAGCACAAGGGCCTCCTCGGCCCCGTGCTCGTCGACGGGCGACGCATGGTGCAGCGCTGGGCATGCGCGCCGGTCCCCCTGGACCGTCTCGGCGAGAGCGCGCCGGCCGCGACCGACGATGCGGAGGTGGATGCCCCGGGCCCGCGATTCGCGCACGCTGAGCTCACGCTCGACGAGGCCGCCGACGCACACCTGTCGCTGCCCGGCAGCGGACGCTCTCTCGTCTGGGTCAACGGCTTCCTCCTCGGTCGGCACTGGAGCATCGGCCCGCAGCAGACCCTGTATGTGCCGGCGCCGCTGCTGCGGACGGGCCTCAACACCGTCACCCTGCTCGAGTTCGAGCGGCTCGGCGAACAGGTTCTGCTCGGCGACCACGCGGTCCTCGGCCCGCAGGAGGAGTACATCGAGGAATTCTGATCTCCGCTGGTCGGATGTCTGACGTTTAATGATCAATAGATCCCTTGTATAATCACTATTAATCATTGGCGATCATGAGAGAAGCGAGCGATGACCGAACCCTTCGTTGATGTCGAGACCGCGAGTCAGCCTGACGCCTGGCGCCGCGCCGCCGCACTGCTGCCCGAGGTGGCGGCGCTCCTTCCCGCCGTCGGCGCGCGCGTGGCGGTCGTCGGATGCGGCACGAGCTGGTTCATGGCACAGTCGTACGCCGTGCTGCGTGAGCAGGCGGGTCAGGGCGAGACCGACGCCTTCGCCGGATCGGAGTTCCCCGCAGAACGCTCCTACGACCTCGTCGTGGCCATCTCCCGGTCGGGCACGACCACCGAGATCATCGATCTGCTGGCACACACGACGTCGCCGACCCTGCTGGTGACGGCCGTCGCCGACTCGCCGGCCGCCGCCGCCGCGACATCCACCGTCGCCCTGCCGTTCGCCGATGAGCAGTCGGTCGTGCAGACCCGGTTCGCAACCACGGCGCTCGCGCTGCTGCGCGCGCACCTCGGCCATGACATCGAGGCCGCCGCTGGTGACGCCGAGCGCGCACTGCGGATCAACATCGACGAGCTGCTGAACGCCGCGCAGACGACATTCCTCGGCCGTGGTTGGACCGTGGGGCTGGCCGCCGAGGCGGCGCTGAAGACGCGCGAGGCAGCGCAGTACTGGTCGGAGTCGTACCCCGCGATGGACTACCGACACGGCCCGCTCGCCATCGCGCAGCCGGGTCGCAATGTGTGGGCCCTCGGCGAGGTGCCGGAGGGACTCGCCGACGACGTCGCCGCGACCGGCGCGACGCTCGTGCACCATGACATCGACCCGCTCGCGGCGCTCATCGTCGCCCAGCGGTTCGCCGTGGGTCTCGCGAAGGCACGTGGACTGGACCCCGACCGTCCCCGTTCGCTGACCCGCTCGGTCATCCTCGAAGGCTGACGATGGCCGCCCCGCTGCTGCGCGCCGGCGCACCGGTGCTCGCGTTCGACATCGGCGGCACGGACGTCAAGGCGACCTCGGTCGACGCGGCGGGCGAGGTGGGTCCGGTGCTGCGCGCGGCCACACCGGCGCCGTCGCCGCGCCTGGCTGACGAGCTACTGGACGTGCTCGCCGACACGGCCGCGCTCCTGCGCGCAGGCGGAGCCACCCCTGCCGCCGTCGGCGTCGCCCTGCCCGGCGTCGTCGATGACGAGGCCGGTATCGCCGTCGACTCCGAGAACCTGCGATGGGCGAACGTGCCGTTCCGTGATCTCGCCCGCGAGCGGCTCGGGCTGCCGGTCACGATCGTCCACGATGTGCGGTCGGCCACCCTGGCCGAAGCACGGGTGGGTGCCGCCCTCGGTCTCACGGATGCCCTGGTCGTCACGATCGGCACCGGAATCGCCGCGGGCCTCATCGTCGACGGCACCCTGCTCGTGCGGGGCGGTTACGCCGGAGAGCTCGGCCACGCCGTGGTCCGGCCCGGCGGCGAAGCCTGCGCCTGCGGCAACCGCGGGTGTCTGGAGGCCACCGCATCGGCCGCCGCCATCGCGCGCCGCTACAGCCGCGAGACCGGGACCCCCGTGGCCGGGGCCCGCGACGTCCTCGCACGCGTGGAGGTCGACGCCGTCGCCCGTGCCGTGTGGGAGGACGCCCTCGACGCCCTCGCGCTCGGGCTCTCGCACGCGTGCGCGCTCCTCGCCCCGCAGGCGGTCGTCGTCGGCGGCGGGCTCTCCGGCGCGGGCGAGGCGCTGCGTGCGCCGCTGCAGGAGCGACTCGATGCTCTCTTCCCTGTGCGTCGCACCCCCGTCGTCCTGGCGCGCCTGGGGGGCGACGCGGGCGTCGTCGGCGCGGCCCTGCGCGCCCGCGAGGCCATCGGAGCACCGGCGTGATCGCGACCGTCACCCCGAATCCGGCCGTCGACATCACGATCGACATCGACCCGCTCGACGTCGGCGGCACCACGCCCGCTCACGGTTCCCGGCGGCGAGCGGGCGGCAAGGGACTGAACGTCGCCCGTGTGCTCGCGCAGACGGGCCGCGCCGTGGTCGCGCTGGGGCTCGTCGGCGCCGACGAGGCCGCCTGGTTCGCCGACGACCTGCCCGGCGTCGACGTGCACCTGACACCGTGCCTCGCGCCCACCCGCCACACCTACGCCCTGGTCGACATCGCCCATTCGCGGACGAGCCAGGTCAACGAGCGCGGCACCGCCCGCAGCGCCGACGAGTGGATGCTGCTGCACGACGCCGTACGCACGGCCTGCCGCCACGCATCCTGCCTCACCGTCTCGGGCTCGCTGCCGCCGGACGCCCCCGCCGATGCCGTCACGCACCTGGTCGAAGCGGGCCGGGCCGCTGGCATCCCGGTGATCGCCGATCTCACCGGCGACGCCCTGCGCACGGCAGCATCTGCGGGCGCCGACGTCGTCAAGCCCAACCGCGACGAGCTGTGCGCGACGGTCGGCACGGACGATCCCCTCACCGGTGCCCGTGCGCTGCAGCACCTCGGCGCCGGGCTGGTCGTCGTCTCGCTCGGCGAGGACGGCCTGGTCGCCGTGCCCCGCTCGGGCGACGCCCTGCACGGCGGCCTGCCCGAGCCTGTGCAGGGCAACCCCACCGGCGCGGGTGACGCCGTCGTCGCCGCGCTCTCGGCCTGGATCGACGATGGCCTGGCCCGCGACGACCTGTCCGCGCTCGTGCGCCGCGCCGTCGCCTGGTCGGCCGCGGCCGTGCGCGCTCCGCTGGCCGGCACCCTCGACGACACCCACGACGAGCTCGCGCGCCACGTGCGGGTCTCCGCCGTCTGACCCGAACGGAGACCCATGCCTCTCGTCCCCACCGCGCAGATCCTCGACGAGGCCGAGACCGGCGCCGCCGCGTTCAACGTCGTCACCCTCGAGACCGCGGAGGCCCTGGTGCACGCGGCCGAGCAGGCCGGACGTCCCCTCATCCTGCAGATCTCGGAGAACTGCGTGCGCTTCCACGGCGCGCTGGCCCCGCTCGCCGAGGCGACGCGGGCCCTTGCCGAGGCATCCTCCGCCCGGCTGGCACTGCACCTCGACCATGCGGAGGACGCCGATCTGGCCCGTCGTGCCGTCGATCTGGGCTTCGGCTCGGTCATGTTCGACGGCGCCGCGCTGCCGTACGAGGAGAACGTGCGGGTCACCCGCGAGGTGGCGTCGCATGCGCACGCGGCCGGCGCGATGATCGAGGCGGAGCTCGGCGAGATCGGTGGTAAGGACGGCGCCCACGCCCCCGGCGTGCGCACCGACCCCGCCGAAGCGGCCGCGTTCGTCTCGGCCACGGACATCGACGCTCTGGCCGTCGCGGTCGGTTCGACGCATGCGCGCACCGACCGCACGACCCGCCTCGACCTCGACCTCATCACGCGGCTGCGCGACGCCGTCGACGTCCCGCTCGTGCTGCACGGCTCTTCCGGCGTGGCCGACCTGCACCTGCGTGAGGCGATCGACGCGGGCATCGTCAAGGTCAACGTGTCGACGCACCTCAACGGCCACTTCACGCGTGCTGTGCGCGGAGTGCTGGAAGCCGACGCCGGCATCGTCGACCTGCGTCGCTACGTCGGCCCCGGCCGAACCGCCATGGCCGCGGAGGCGGCACGGCTGATCGAAGTGATCGCGGCCGGCTGACGTCTGCACCGGACATCGGGCATCATGAGTGCAGCGGCATCCACCGCACGAGGAGGTTTCGTGGATCGCGAAGACAGGCTCTCCCACCTGGTCGACTACATCATCGCGCAGGGAACGGTGCACGTCGAAGAAGTGATGGAGAAGTTCGCCGTGTCCGGGCCCACCGCCCGGCGTGACCTGGACGCCCTCGCCGAGCAGCAGCTCGTGGAGCGCACCCGCGGCGGCGCCCGCTCCAACCCGACGTCGGCCGACCTGCCGCTGCGCCTGCGCACCTCGCGGCGCTGGCACGAGAAGAGCGCCATCGCCCGCAAGGTCGCCTCGCTCGTCGAGCCGGGGTCGGTCATCGCCTTCAACGGCGGCACGACCACCACCGCGGCGGCCTATGAGGTGGGCGTGCGGGCCGCGGCCGATCAGTCGTTCGCGGGTGCCGAGACCACCGTCGTGACGAACGCCGTCAACATCGCCAACGACCTCATCGTGCGTCCGCAGCTGCGCATCGTCGTCGTCGGCGGCGTCGCCCGCGCGCGCTCGTACGAGCTCATCGGGCCGTTGACCGGGCTCATCCTTCCCGAGATCACCATCGACACGCTGTTCCTCGGTGTGACCGCCGTCGACACGTCCCGCGGACTGTTCACGACTCACGAGGGCGAGGCGTCCGTCAACGCCGCGCTCGTCGCAGCCGCGCGCCGCACCGTCGTGCTCGCCGACGCCACGAAGTTCGCCACCACCGCGTTCGCACGCATCTGCCCCCTGGACGCCGTCGATGCCGTCATCGTCGACGACGGCATCGGCGACGGCGATGCCCGCGCCGTGCACGACGCGGGCATCGAGCTCATCCGGGCCTGAGCGACTCCTCCGCCTCAGCCCTTCACAGCACCGGCGGCCATGCCGGCCCGCCAGTAGCGCTGCAGAGCGAAGAACAGGATGACCAGCGGCAGCACGCCCAACAGCGCGCCGAGCATGACGGCGCCCTTCACCGGTGCGAAGTACGACATCATCCCGTACAGGCCGAGGGTCACCGGCTTCAGATCCGCGGAGGAGACCATCAAAAGCGGCAGCAGGAAGTTGTTCCACGTCGCCACGAAGATGAACAGGAAGATCGTCACCATCGCCGGCGCCAGCAGCCGCAGCACGATGGTGAAGAAGATCCGGGCCTCGTTCGCGCCGTCGATGCGTGCGGCCTCGATGAGCTCGGTGGGCACCGACGACTGCGCATAGACCATGCCGAGGAACACCCCGAACGGCGAGACGGCCGAGGGGATGATGATCGCCCAGATCGTGTTGACCAGCCCGAGGGTGTGGAACTCGAGGTACAGCGGCACGGTCAGCAGCGCGACCGGCAGGAGGAGGCCTCCCATGATGACGCCCACGGCGATCTTCTTGCCGGGGAAGGCGAACTTGGCGATGGCGTAGCCGGCCATGACGCTGAAGAGCGTGCCGAGCACGCCCGCAACGGTCGAGTACAGCAGCGAGTTGCCCACCCAGCGCCAGAACAGCCCCTGCGTCCAGCTCATCAGGCTGTTGTAATTGTCGATCAGGCTGTTCTTCCCGGAGAACCAGAACCCGAACGTGGTGCTCAAATCGGCGTTGCTCTTCGTCGAGGCGACGACGAGCCAGTACACCGGCACCAGGAAGTACAGGCAGGCGATGACCAGCACGACGATGGCGACGGCACGCAGTGCGGGTTTCGGTGCCATCGACAGCGGCAGCTCGTCGGCAGCCGGAACACGGCGTCGACGACGCACGACGCCGGAGGATGAGGTGGCGGTGGTGGTGGGGGCCAGCTGTGCCATCAGTCAAGCCTTCCGTCGCTGCACGAGTGCGTAGATGACGGCCATCGCACCGGCGACCACGGCCATCAGGAGGGAGAACGCCGACGCCGGGCCGTTGCCGGACGGCGAGACCTGGCCCATCAGCGAGTTGTAGGTAAGCATCATCGGTGTGTAGGCCTTGCCCATCCAGGAGTTCGCGGACTCCATGATCATCGGCTCGTTGAACAGCTGCACCGTGCCGATGATCGACAGCAGCACCGCCAGCAGCGCGGCGTTGCGCACGAGCGGGACCTTGATGCGCGTGGCGATGCGCCAGCCGGATGCCCCGTCCAGTCGTGCGGCTTCGTAGAGGTCGTGCGGAATGGCCTGCAGCGCCGCGAGGAAGATGAGCATGTTGTAGCCCGTGTACGTCCAGGTCGTCATGTTCGCCATCGACGCGAGGATCGTGCCGGGGGCCATGAAGTCGGTGCCCGCGGGCAGGAACTGCATGAACGGCGAGACCTCGGGCGTGTACAGGTACAGCCACATCATCGCCGCGATCACGCCCGGAATCGCGTACGGCAGGAAGAACGCCATGCGGAAGAACGCGACCCGGCGCACCAGCAGCGAGTCCAGCAGAAGCGCGAGCCCGAGCGCCACGATGATCATGACCGGGATCTGGAACGCGGCGTACACGAGCACACGCCCCATCCCGAGCCAGAATGCCCCGCTCGTCGCCGCGGTCACGAGGTTGTCGAACCCGACAAATGTGTCGACGAGCTCTCCCCCGCCGAACAGTCCGCCGCCCGACGGCACCTGGGAGTAGAACGCCTCGCGCACCGACACGATGATCGGGATGAGGAAGACGACGACGAACAGCACGGCGAACGGGGCCATGAACAGCCAGCCGTGCAGGCCCTCGCGTCTGATGCCGCGTCCGCGGCGGCGTGTGCCGGGGCGTGTGGCCACGGTCGTCATCGTTGCTCTCCTCGCTCGAGACGTTCGCAGGGGCGTCCCGGCCGGCCGTGGTCGGCCGGCCGGGACGCGGTGTCAGTTCCCCGCGACGGGGAGGCCGAGGTCCTTGATGGTCGACACGGCCGTCGTCTGCGCGGTCGTGAAGATGTCGGACACCGGCACATCGCCGCTGCCCGCCTTCGCCGCCGTCTCGTTCATCGTCGACAGGGCCGAGAACCCGGGCATGTAAGGGAAGTCGGGGTTCAGGTTCTGGGTGGCCGTCGCGAGCTCGGAGAGCACGTCCTGATCTCCGAACTGCTTCTTCATCTTCGTGGGGGTCGTCGGCGTGCCCTTGGCCGCCACGACGAGGCCCTGCGAGGTCAGGTCATCGACCTGCGTGTTGAACCAGTTGTTGAACTCCATGGCCTGCTCGGGGTACTCGCAGCCCTTCATGACCGACACACCGGAGCCGCCGTCGGGGCCCGTCATGGCGTCAGTGCCGAACGTCGGCAGCTGCGCGACGCGCCACTGTCCTTCGCTCTCGGTGCCGTCGAGCGGGTCGAGCAGGAAGCCCGCCTCCCACGCGGCACCGACGTGCCCGATCAGCGAGCCGTCGGTGAGCGCCTTGGTGAACGCGTCGCCCCAGCGGTCGCCGACGAACACCTGCTTGTCGTCGATGAGGCCCTGCCACAGCGCGGAGACCTGCTGCGATCCGGTGCCCTGCGTGTTCACCTGCCATTTGTCGTCGCTCGCGCCGAACCAGGTGTCGCCGGCGGCGGCGGCCTGCGCCGACAGCCAGTTCTGCGCCTCGTCGGGCGTGAACGCGGCGACGTACTTGCCGTCCTTCGACGCCGTGGCGGCGTCTGCGGCGAGCTCGTCCATCGTCGTGGGGACGGTTAGGCCGAGCTTCTTGAAGGCGGTCGCGTTGTAGAAGTAGACGAGGGGACCGGTGTCCTGCGGCAGACCGACGACCTTGTCGCCGACCTTCATCATGCCGAAGGCGCCGGCGGAGTAGTTGTCGGCGTATTTGCCGGCCTCGGTCGTGACGTCCTGCAGCAGTCCCTTGACGTACATGCCGGGAACCTCGCTGTACCCGATCTGGGCCAGGCAGGGGCCGGAGCCGGCCTTGATGTCGGTCTCGAGCTTGAGGATCATCTCGCTCGCGGCGCCGTCGAACTTGGTCGCCTTGACCTGGATGTCGGGGTGCTCCTTGTTCCATTTCGCGACGATGTCGTCGACCGGCGTCATCCCCTCACCGTCGGGAAGACGGTGCATGTAGGTGATCGTGACCGGTCCCGACGACGCGGCGTCGTCGCCCGCGTCGTTCGATCCTCCGGCGCACGCGCTCAGGCCGACGGCCAGCGTACCGACGCCCACGAGCGCGATGACGCGCCCGGCTGCTTTCTTCGATGGCATGTGTACTCCTCTTCGAGGTCAGTCATCGCGCGGACAGTGTGCGCGAAGGGTGAACTGTTGCGATCAGTATAGTGCCCTAACAATCACTTTCGATCACTATTTCGTGGAACCGCGCCCACCCCTCGCAGGCAGCCGAAAGACCCGCCCGGCGCACGCGCCGGACGGGTCTTCGAAGCGGACGTCGGTCAGCCGGCCTGGTCGATCACCGGGATCGTGGTCGTGTGCGTCGTGGGCACGGATGCCGACAGGAGCGTGCCATCGGGACGACGCTCGCCGATCAGCTCGCGCAGTGTCGGCCGGCCGGGGATGTCGGGGCCCTGGTCGGCGAGCTCGACGACGACCCGCCCGCCCGGCTCGACGGTGTACGCGTCTCCCCGCACACTGAACGGCACCGGCGCGCCGTCGCCGGCGCTGACGATCATCCGCTCCCGCTCCAGGCGCACGCGCACCGGTGTGCCCTTCCAATGGATGACGTACTCGAGGTCGTCCCACTCCTTGGGCAGCCGGGGGTCGAACGTCAGCTCTCCGACGTAGTCGCGCATCCCGCCGAAGCCCGAGACGAGCGCCGTCCAGACGCCGCCGGCCGAGGCCACATGCACGCCGTCCGACGTGTTGTGGTGCAGATCGGCGAGGTCGACGAACAGGGCGTGCTCGAAGTAGTCGTGCGCCAGCGACTGGTAGCCGACCTCGGCGGCGAGCACCGACTGCACGACGGCGGACAGCGTCGAGTCGCCCGTGGTCAGCGGGTCGTAGTACTCGAAGTCGGCGAGCTTCTCCTCGGACGTGAAGTGGTTGCCCTGCAGGAACAGCGCGAGCACCACATCGGCCTGCTTGAGCACCTGGTAGCGGTAGATCACCAGCGGGTGGAAGTGCAGCAGCAGCGGCCGCTGCGACGGCGGCGTCTTCTCGAGGTCCCAGACCTCCTTCTCGAGGAACACCTCGTCCTGAGGGTGGATGCCGAGCTGCGGGCTGTACGGGATGTGCATCGCCTCGGCGGCGCGATCCCAGGCGTCCGCCTCCGCGGGGTCGAGCTTCAGCCGCGCGAGCATGCGCCGGTACACCTCGCCGTCGCGCTCGGCCATCGCGCGCACGGTGCGCGCCGCGAAGCGCAGGTTGAAGCGCGCCATGACGTTCGTGAACAGGTTGTCGTTGACGACGGTGGTGTACTCATCGGGGCCGGTGACGCCGTGGATGTGGAACTCCTCGACCCCGTCGTGCGAGCGCCAGAAGCCGAGGGTCGCCCACAGACGCGCCGTCTCCACCACGATGTCGACGCCCTCGCGCCAGAGGAACTCGACATCACCGGTCGCTCGCACGTAGCGGGCCAGGGCGAAGGAGATGTCGGCGTTGATGTGGTACTGCGCGGTGCCGGCGGCGTAGTACGCCGAGGCCTCCTCGCCGTTGATGGTGCGCCACGGGTACAGGGCGCCGGCCTCGGTGAGCTGGTGCGCACGGCGGCGCGCCGCCGGCAGCATGAGCGAGCGCATGCGCAGGGCGTTCAGCGCCCACTGCGGCGTCGTGTACGCGAGGAACGGCAGGATGTAGATCTCGGTGTCCCAGAAGTAGTGCCCGCCGTATCCCGATCCGGTCAGGCCCTTTGCCGGAACGCCGAGCTCATCGGAGCGCGCGGCCGCCTGCGCGAGCTGGAACAGACACCAGCGCACCGCCTGCTGCAGATCGTCGCGCCCGCCGATGCGCACGTCCGAGCGCTCCCAGAACCCGTCCAGCCATGCGCGCTGACGGTCGAACTCGGTCGCGAGGTCGACGGTCGCGGCACGGTCGAGGGTGCGCCGGCAGCGGTCGACGAGCTCGCCGGCGGGGACGCCGGTGGCCGAGGTGTGGTAGCTGACGTGCTTGACGACGCGGATCGGGACGCCGGCCTTCGCCTGCACGCGGAACACGTTCTTCGCGATGTCGGGCTCGACCAGAGTGCGCGCGGTGTAGGGGTTCTCCGTCTCGATCGTGTGGTCGGCGGCGACCGCCAGCGTCATCCGCGAGTGAGAGACGGTGTAGCTGAGCACCGAGCGCAGCTTGTCCTGCCAGTACTGCTCGGGCAGCAGCACGCGCTCGGCGAACCGCTCGGACTTGCGCGGGTCGAAGCCGGCGCGGCGCGGGGCGATCGGCGTGCCGCCGTAGACGTCCTCGCCGTCCTGCCGGTTGACGATCTGGCAGCTGATCGTCACCGGGGCGTCGGCGTTCTCGACCGTGACGTCCACCGTCATGACGGCCAGGTGGCGCTCCTCGAACGACACCATCCGCTCGAAGTCGACGCGCACGCGCTTGCCGGCGGGCGTGACCCACAGGATGCTGCGCCGCAGCACCCCGTCGCGCAGGTCGAGCACGCGCTCGTACTCGCGCACGTCCGCCAGCCCGAAGGTCAGCGGCTCGTCGTCGACGTATACGCGCATGACCTTCGCGTCGGGCGCATTGATGATCGCCTGTCCGACCTCGGCGAAGCCGTACGCCTGCTCGGCGTGCCGGATCGGGAACGTCTCGTGGAAGCCGTTGATGAACGTGCCCTGCTCGTGCGCGTGACGCCCCTCGGGGTGGTTGCCGCGCATGCCGAGGTAGCCGTTGCCGACGGCGAACAGCGACTCCGTCACCCCGGCGTCGTCGAGATCGAAGTCGGTCTCGACCAGCCGCCACGGGTCGACGGGAAAACGGTCGCGATTGATCATTCGGGTCCTGTCTGAAGAAAGTACGACCCCACGAGTCTAGGAACCGCGCGGCCCGGTTTCGACCAGTTCGGCGAGATCGCCCACGACCGCGTCGGCACCGGCGGCCCAGAGCGCCTCCGCACCCACTCCCCGGTCGACCGCGAGCACCAGCCCGAAACCACCGGCCGCAGCCGAGCGCACCCCGCTCAGGGCGTCTTCGACGGCGGCCGCCCGCGCGGGCTCGACCTGCAGCATCCGTGCCGCCGTCACGAACATGTCGGGCGCCGGTTTCGAGGCGAGACCCTCGCGCTCGGCCACCGCGCCGTCGACCACGACGCCGAACCGATCGCGGATCCCGGCGGTGCGCAGCACCTCTTCGGCGTTCTTCGAGCTCGAGACCACCGCCACCGGCGTGCCGGCCGCACGCAGCAGGTCGAGCACGCGCAGCGAGCCGGGGTACGGGGCGATCCCGTCGGCACGCAGCGCCGCCTCGAAGTAGGCGTTCTTGCGGTTGCCGATGCCGCACACGGTGTCGGCCTCGGGCGGGTCGGACGGATCACCCCAGCGCACCTCGACCGATCGGCTGCGCAGCACCGCGGCGACCCCGTCGTAGCGCTTCTTGCCGTCGACGTACTCGTAGTAGTCGCGCGCGGTGTACGCCGGCCCGACGTTCCAACTCGCGAAGAGCTCGTCGAACAGGCTCTGCCAGGCGTGCATGTGCACCTCGGCGGTGGGCGTGAGCACCCCGTCGAGGTCGAACAGCACCGCGTCATAGGCGGTCAGGTCGATCCGGTCGGTCATGTCGTCCTCCTTCATGCCCCGGCGGCCTGCAGCGTCTGGCGGGCGATCTCGAGCTCTTCGTTCGTCGGCACGACCAGCACCGTGACGGCGGAGGCGTCGGTGGAGATGACGCGGATGCCGCGGTCCGGGGACTCGTTGCGCGCGGCATCCACCTCCACACCGACGAATCCGAGGGTCGCCAGCGCGTCCGCCCGCACGGCAGGGGCGTTCTCGCCGATGCCGGCGGTGAACGAGATCACGTCCGCCCCGCCCAGTTGCGCCAGGTACGCCCCGGCGTACGCCCGCAGCCGGTGCACGTACACGTCGTACGCGAGCGTCGCGGCGGCCTCGCCGCGCTGCCGGCCGGCCATCACATCGCGCATGTCGGAGAAGCCGCTGAGCCCCTTCAGCCCGCTGCGCTTGTTGAGCAGGTCGTCGAGGGCGTCGACGTCCAGGCCCGCACGCCGGTGCAGCTGGAACAGTGCGGCCGGGTCGATGTCGCCCGACCGCGTGCCCATCACGAGCCCCTCCAGTGGCGTGAAGCCCATCGACGTCTCGACCGAGCGCCCGCCGTCGACGGCCGTCACCGACGCGCCGTTGCCGAGGTGGAACACGATCTGCTTCAGCTCCGCGACCGGCCGGTCGAGGAAGGTCGCCGCCGCCTCGCTGACGTACTTGTGCGAGGTGCCGTGGAAGCCGTAGCGCCGGATGCGGTGATGCGCCGCCAGCTCCGCGTCGATCGCATAGGTGTAGGCGTCGGGCGGCAGCGTCTGATGGAAGGCGGTGTCGAACACCGCCACATGCGGCACGCCCGGGAAGGCGCGCTTGGCGGCGATGATCCCGGCGAGGTTCGCGGGGTTGTGCAGCGGCGCCAGCACCTCGAGCTCTTCGATGTTGATCTCGACGAGCGGCGTGACGAGGGTGGGCTCGAAGAACCGCGCACCGCCGTGCACGACCCGATGCCCGACCGCGTCGGGCGCGTTGTCGGCGAGATTCGGACCGTGGGCGCCGAAGTCCTCGAGCATCGCCGCGAAGCCGGCGAAGTGATCGGGGATCGGCAGCTCGCGCTCGTAGGTCGCGTCGAGCATCGTCGGGGCCGGTTCACCCTCGGCCGCCGTGACGTGCACGGTGTGCCGGCACCGGCCCGTCTCCTGCCCGATGCGCTCGACGAGTCCCGAGGCGAGGACGCCCTCGGTCTCCATGTCGAGCAGCTGGTACTTGAACGAACTCGAGCCGCTGTTGACGACGAGGACGATGCTCATGCGGTTTCTCCGGTGGTGGATGCCGTGCCCTGCGCCTGGATCGCGGTGATGGCGATCGTGTTCACGATGTCGTCGACGAGTGCGCCGCGCGACAGGTCGTTGATGGGCTTGTTCAGGCCCTGCAGCACCGGGCCGATGGCCACGGCGCCGGCGGAGCGCTGCACGGCCTTGTACGTGTTGTTGCCGGTGTTCAGGTCGGGGAAGATGAAGACCGTCGCCCGGCCCGCGACATCCGACCCCGGCATCTTGGCCGCGGCCACGGCGGCATCGGCCGCCGCGTCGTATTGGATCGGCCCCTCCACCGGCAGCCGGGGCGCCCGTTCGCGCACCAGCGCGGTGGCCTCGCGCACCTTCTCCACGTCGGCGCCGGCGCCCGACTCGCCCGTCGAGTACGACAGCATCGCGACGCGCGGCTCGATGCCGAACTGCGAAGCGGTGGCAGCCGACGAGACCGCGATGTCGGCAAGCTGCTCGCTGGTCGGATCGGGGATCACCGCGCAGTCGCCGTAGACGAGCACGCGGTCGGCGAGCGCCATCAGGAACACGCTCGAGACGACCGAGACCCCCGGCTTCGTCTTGATGATCTCGAACGCCGGCCGGATCGTGTGCGCCGTGGTGTGCGCCGCACCCGACACCATGCCGTCAGCCAAGCCCGCGTGCACCATGAGCGTGCCGAAGTACGACACGTCGGTGACGGTGTCGGCCGCCCGCGCATAGGTCATGCCCTTGTGCGCCCGCAGCCGTTCGTATTCGTGCGCGAACTTGTCGACGTGGACCGCGTCGAACGGGCTCAGCACCTGCGCCTCGCTGATGTCGATGCCCAGCTCGATGGCGCGATTGCGCACCTCGATCGGCTCGCCGAGGATCGTGATGTCGGCGATTCCCCGTGCCAGCACGGTGGCGGCGGCCCGCAGCACGCGGTCGTCGTCTCCCTCGGGCAGCACGATGCGCTTGCGGTCGTTGCGTGCCCGCTCGACGAGCTGGTAGCCGAACATGAGCGGCGTGACCACCGTCGAGCGCGCCAGGCCCAGGGCCCGTGTCAGCTCGTCGACGTCGACGTGCTGCTCGAACATCGCCAGCGCCGTGTCATAGCGGCGCTGCGAGTCGGCGGCGAGCCGCCCGCGCGTGCGCATGATGCGCAGCGCGGTCTCATACGTGCCGTACTCGGTGCTGAGGATCGGCAGCGACGAGCCGAGGCCCTCGATGAGTCGCTCGATCGCGTCCGGCAGCGGGAAGGGCCCGTTCAAGGCGATGCCGGCAAGCGACGGGAACGTGCCCGAGGCGTTGGCCAGCAGCGTCGCCAGCAGCACATCGGTGCGGTCGGCGGCCACCACGACCAGCGCGCTCTCCTGCAGCCGCGGCAGCACGTTGTCCATGGACATGCCGGCGACCACGACGTCGAGCACCTCGCGGGTCAGCAGCTCGGGGTCGCCCTTGATGAGCGTGGCGTCGAGCGAGCGCATCACTCCGCGCACGGACGGCGCCACCAGGACGCGGTCTTCGGGAAGGGCCCAGATCGGGATGCCGGAGCCGAAGGCCGAGGCATCCACCACCGACTTCACCGCCGCCGTGGTCTCGACGAGCGCCTCCGGATCAGTGCGGTTCGCGATGACCGCGAACAGCTCGGCGCGCCCGTGCACGAGCTCTGCCAGCGCCAGCGCGGTGATCTGCCCCATCTGCTCGGCGGTGCGTGGCCGTGAGGTGCCGAGCTGCTCGCCCAGCCCCTCCTGCGATCGCCCGCCCAGCACCAGCAGCACCGGCGCGCCCAGGTTCGCCGCGATGCGCGCGTTGTAGCCGAGCTCGGCCGGGCTGCCGACGTCGGTGAAGTCACTGCCGAGGATCACGACGGTGTCGCACCGCGCCTCGACGGCCTTGTAGCGCTCGACGATGACCCCCAGCGCCGCCTCGGGATCGGCGTGCACATCGTCGTAGGTGACGCCGATGCACTCGTCGTAGGCGAGGTCGACCCCGTCATGCTCGAGCAGCATGTCGAGCACGTAGTCGCGCTCGGCGGTCGAGCGGGCGATCGGCCGGAACACGCCGACGCGCGGCGTCGCATGGCTGAGCGCGTCGAGCACCCCCAGCGCGATCGTGGACTTGCCCGAATGGCCTTCGGCCGACGTGATGAAGATGCTCTGCGCCACGACTTCAGCCTAGGTGCGGGAGGGCCCGCGCGGGCGGGACCGGGCCGTGGCAATCAGCCGATCGGCGCGTCGGCGATGGGCTCCTGCGGAAGCCTGCGCACCCGCTGCCGCCGTCGGCGCCGCTCGGGGATCATCGAGCGCATCTCCTCGAGCTTGCCGAAGCACAGCAGCCGGTCGCCCACCTCGAGCACGACGCCCTTGCGCGGGTTCGGGATGACCGTGGCGCCGCGATGCACGGTGAGCACGGTGATGTCGCGCTCCCACAGCCCCGACTCGCCCAGGCTCTGCCCGACAAGCCCCGCGTCGGCGTGCACGAGCAGTTCTGCCACGCCGTAGCCCGTCGAGACGGTCAGGCGCTGGCGCACGTCGATCTCGGGGAAGCCGACCTGATTGGCGATGTAGTCGATGATCGCGCCCGCCACGTCCAGCTTGGTGGCCGTCTCGATGCCCTGCAGCCCCGGCGAGGAGTTGACCTCCATCACCAGGGGGCCGTCATCGCTCTCGAGCATGTCGACGCCCGCGACGCGCAGACCCATGATCTGCGCGCTGCGCACGGCGGTCGCCTCGAACTCGGGGTCGAGGGTGACGGGCTCGACCGTGCCGCCGCGGTGCACGTTCGAGCGGAACTCGTCGCCGTTCGCGACGCGGCGCATCGCGGCGACCACGCGGTCGCCGACCACGAGGGCGCGGATGTCGCGGCCCCGGCTCTCGGCGATGAACTTCTGGATGAGCACGTTCTGCTTCGTCGAGTGCAGCGTCTCGATGATCGCCTCGGCGACCTTGACCTGCGGCGCGAGGATCACGCCGATGCCCTGCGTGCCCTCCAGAAGCTTGATCACGACCGGCGCCCCGCCCACCCGCTCGATCGCGGGGCGCACGTCGGCGCGGTTGCGCACGAACGCCGTGGCCGGCAGCGCGATGTTGTGCCGGGAGAGGATCTGGTTCGCCCGCAGCTTGTCGCGCGCGTTCGCGATGCCGTTGGCGGTGTTGGGCGTGTACACGTCCATCTGCTCGAACTGGCGCACCACGGCCGTGCCGAAGTAGGTGATCGAGTTGCCGATGCGCGGCAGGATCGCGTCGTAGTCGCTGAGCGGTCGCCCGCGGAACCACAGGTCGGGCTCTTCGCCCGACAGATCGATCGCGAACCGGAGGGTGTTGAGCACCTTGACCCGGTGCCCGCGCTGCGCGGCGGCCGTGCGCAGCCGCTGCGTCGAATACGACTGCGGCGCGCGGGAGAGGATCGCGAGTTTCATGAGGAGTGCCCTGCCAAGATGGACGGATGACCGAGAATACCCATCCAAGCACCATCGCGGGGTGGCGCGAGTGGGTGAGCCTGCCCGAACTCGGCATCCCGTGGATCAAGGCGAAGCTCGACACCGGCGCGCGCTCGTCGTCGCTGCACGCCTTCGACGTCGAGCCGGTCCCCGGTGACGGCGATCGGGTGCGGTTCCGCGTGCTGCCGTGGCAGGAATCGGACGAGGATGCCGCGACCTACGAGTGCGCCGTGCATGACCGTCGCACCGTCCGCAGCTCGTCGGGTCACCGTGACGAGCGCTATGTCGTGCTCATGGACATCGTGCTGCTCGGACGGTCGATCACCGCCGAGGTGACGTTGTCGAACCGCGATGAGATGGGCTTTCGCATGCTGATCGGCCGCGAGGCCCTGCGCCAGGGGTTCGTCGTCGACTCGGCGCGCTCGTTCGTCGGCGGCCGCGCACCGCGCCACACCCGCCGGCGCAACCGCGGGCGGGACTGAGTCGTCGGCCTCTTCGGGGCAAAAGAAAGACTCTCCGCGAACCCGGCAGAGCCCGGTTACCCTTGCTACGTTTCCGTCCTGGGGGAATTGGCCTGGATGCCGCCTCGCGGAGAGCTGACACCAGTCTAGCCGAACCGCGGCGGCACCTTCACCCGGCCTTCCCAGACACCGGCGTCGCCGCCGCGCGTTACGATCGGAACACACGGGCGATGGCGCCCGCGTCCGACCCGCGAAGGACTGCCCGATGCCTCAGCAGCAGACGACGACCTCCTCCTCCCCTGCCGCCGACGCGCCGTCGATGGGCCCGTCGGCCTTCGCCGAGACGACCGGCCGGATCCTCGCCGAGGTCTCGCGCGTGATCGATGGCAAGCCCGACGCCGTGCGCAGCGCCCTCGTGGTGCTGCTGGCCGAGGGACATCTGCTCATCGAAGACGTGCCGGGCGTCGGCAAGACGATGCTCGCGCGGGCGCTGGCGGCCACCGTCGAGGCGACGGTCCGCCGCATCCAGTTCACTCCCGATCTGCTGCCCAGCGACGTGACCGGCGTCTCGGTCTTCAACCCCGGCGACCGCGAGTTCGAGTTCAAGCCCGGTGCCGTCTTCGCGAACATCGTGATCGCCGACGAGATCAACCGCTCGTCCCCCAAGACGCAGTCGGCGCTGCTCGAGGCCATGGAGGAGGGGCAGGTCACCGTCGACGGACGCACGCACCCGCTGCCCGACCCGTTCCTGGTCGTCGCGACCCAGAACCCGCTCGAGATGGAGGGCACCTACGCGCTGCCCGAGGCGCAGCGCGACCGGTTCATGATGCGGATCTCGATGGGATACCCGGATGCCGCGGCCGAGGCGCAGATGCTCCGCGAGCGCGATTCCGCCAATCCCCTGACCGCGATCCGGCCGGTCACCGACGCCGGCTCGGTGCGCGCGCTGATCTCATGGGCCCGCCGCGTGCATGTGTCGGCCGCGGTCGAGCAGTATGCGGTCGCGCTGGCGCAGGCGACCCGCGTGCACCCCGACCTGCGTCTGGGCGCGAGCCCCCGCGCGACGCTGCAGCTCGTGCGCGCCGCGAAGGTGTGGGCCGCGCTCGACGGACGGGCCTTCGTCATCCCCGACGACATCAGCGCGCTGCTGATCCCGGTGTTCGCGCACCGGCTCATCCCCGCCCGCGCCTCGAGCGTGCGCGGCCGCAGCGGCAGCGACGCCGTCATCGCGATCCTGCAGCGTCTCGCGGCGACTGTGCCCGTGCCACTGGCAGCCGGAGCCTGACATGAGACGCGCATGGCCGCTCACCGCCCGGGGCACCGGCGCCGGCGTGCTGGCGATCGCGTGCTTCATCGCCGCCGCGCAACTCGGCGCGATCCAGCTGCTGGCGTTCGGCGTCTTCCTCACCGCGCTCGTGATCGTGAGCCTGATCGCCCTGCACATCACGCGCCGCGACGTGGAGCTCACCCGATCGTCGTCGCCGCCCGCGGTGCCCGTCGGCGACGACGTGCGCGTCACGGTGCACGTCAGCGTGCGCACGGCATTGCCGACGACGCCCGGCACCTGGGAGGACCGGGTTCCCGAGGGGCTCGAGGGCCGGACCGACGGCCGCTTCCCGGCGCTCGGCTCGGGGCTGCGCGGCGGCGACCGCGCCGTCGACCTCGTCTACGACCTGCACGCCACGCAGCGCGGCGTGCACTGGCTGGGCCCGCTCGATCTGACCGTCCGCGACCCGTTCGGCATCGCTCGGCGCGTCGCCGAGGTCGGCGACACGACGCGCCTCATCGTCACCCCGCAGTGCATCGAGCTGCCCCCGCTGACGGCGTTCGCGGGCGCCACGGGCGGGATGCTGCAGGCCACCACGACCCGGCTCGGCCAGGGCTCCGACAACCTCATCGCCCGGCCGTATCAGCCCGGCGACTCGATGCGGCGCATCCACTGGCGCGCCACCGCGCACCGCGACATGCTCATGGTGCGCGAAGAGGAGCAGGAGTCGACCCCGGAGGCGACGGTCGTCCTCGACCGTGCGAAGGCGCGATGGGGGGCGGATGCCGCGGACCGGCCGGGGGCCGACCCCGCGTTCGAGGCGGCGGTGGACGCATGCGTCTCGGCGGTGAACGCCCTCGTGCGCGACGGCTATGCCGTGCAGGTGATCGACGTCGACGGCACACCGCTGTCGGAGGTCGTGCCCGGCGGCGAGCAGTCCGCCGTCGCCGTGCTCGTCGCGCGGTTCGCGACCGTCACCGCACAGGGCTCGGCCCACCTCGCGACGCTCGGGCATCTCTGGTCGGGGGCGACGACCGGGCCGCTCGTGGTGATCACCGGCGCACTGACCGCCGACGACGTCGACGCGCTGGCACCCGTTCCCGCGCACAGCGTGCACCCGGTGCTGCTGACCACCGACGGCGCCTCGGACGCGATCGAGCGGGCCGCCGCGACCGGCTGGTATGCGGCATCCATCGCCCCCGGCACCTCGCTGCGAGAAGCCTGGCTGCGCGTCGCACACGCCGACGTGGTCGCCGCCGAGGCCGCATCGTGAGCGCGCCCGCGACGCCGCGGCAGCGCAGCGGCGCGTACCTCTCCCTGTCTATCGCGTCGTGGGCGGCGCTGCTGGCGGCGCTCGCGCCGTTGCTCGGCGTCATCGAGCCCGGCGCCTGGATCTTCGGTGTCCTGATCGTGAGCGGTGCGGTGTTCGCCGTCGGCTTCGTCGGGCGCCGGATCGGCCTGGCGGCGCCGGTCGTGTCGCTCATCGAGATCGGCGTCTGGGTCGTGCTGGTCACCGGGACCTTCCTGCGCGACGCGGCGATCGTCTTCGTCATCCCGACGCTGCACACGCTGCGGGTGGTGCCCGACCTCGTGCGCGAGACGATCGGGCAGATCCAGCTCGGCACCGCCCCGTTGCCGGAGACGACCGCGCTGGCGTTCTGCATCGTGACCGCGGCGGGGGCGGTCGCCATCGTCGTCGACCACATCGTGCTCACGGCCCGGCTGCCGCTGGCCGCGGCCATCGCCCTCATCGCCGTCTCGCTCATCCCGTCGCTGGCGGTGCCCGGTCCGTTCGATGTGATCGGCTTCGTCGTGCTCGCCGCCGCGATCCTGTTCCTGCTGAGGGCCGAGACCCGCACCCGCCACCAGCCTCCGCGCGCGGTGCCCACGCCGCCCAGCAGCACATCGGCGATCGCGCTGTCGATCGGCCTGGTCGCCGTGCTCGTCGCCGTGGCGGCGACGCCGCTGCTGCCCGCGCCGCCGGTCCGGGCGGGGTCGGGCTTCGCCGGAGGCACGTCGATCAACGCGAGCCTCGATCTCGGTCGTGACCTGCGGCGCCCCGACCCGGTGACGGTGCTCACGCTCACCACCACGGGCATCGGCGCGCCATATCTGCGCGCGGCCACGCTGTCGTCGTTCAACGAAGACATCTGGAAACCCGACTCCGAGGCCACCTCGCGTCTGGAGGGAGACACCGCCTTCGGCACACCCCGAACCGATGCCGACATCCCCGTCAAGAAGACGACGACGACGATCCACATCGACGCGCTGAACGCCCGCTACCTGCCGCTCCCCTACCCCGCCACCACCATCAAGGGTCTCGGCGAGGGCTGGCTGACGATGTCGTCGAACCACACGCTCGTCAGCGACGGCACGGTCTCGACCTCGGGCGCCGACTACACGGTGACGGCCGAGGTGCCCAACCCCACGCTCGAGCAGATCGAGGCCAGCACCGCACACAGCGGCGCCGCCGACGCCATGGGGCTGCAGGCGGTGATCCCCTCGAACATCACGCAGGCCGCATATCAGGTGACCGACGGGGCGGCGAGCGACTACGACGCGCTGCTCGATCTGCAGAACTGGTTCCGCGGTCCCGACTTCGAGTACTCACTGACCGCCCCGGTCCAGGAGGGCTTCGACGGGTCGAGCGTGTCGGCGGTCTCCGACTTCCTCCGCGAGAAGAAGGGCTACTGCATCCACTTCGCCTCGGCGTTCGCGATCATGGCACGGGTGCTGGGCATGTCGTCGCGCATCGTCGTCGGGTATCTGCCCGGCACCGCCGACACCTCGAAGGTCACCGAGGGCGACCCGATCACCTACACGGTGTCGAGTTCCCAGCTGCACGCGTGGCCCGAGGTGTACTTCTCCGGCATCGGCTGGGTCGGTTTCGAGCCGACGAAGAGCCTCGGCTCGCCCACCGGCTTCCTGCCGGCAGCGGCCGGCGGAGGCGACGACCTGAACCCGACGGACGCGCCCTCTCAGACGCCGACCGCGTCGGTGAGCCCGTCGACGAGCGCCGACGAGCGCGGGCTGCGCGCCGACGATGCGAATACGGGCTCCGGTGCGCACGCCGCCGCGAACCTGCTGCCGTGGGCGCTCGGGGCGGCCGGTGTCGTGCTGCTCCTGCTCGTGCCGCTCCTGCTGGGCGCGCTGCGGCGCCGGAGGCGGGATGACGCGGCCCGGCGGGGCGACGCGCTGGCCGCCTGGAACTCGGTGCGCGAGACGGCCATCGACCTGGGCGTGCCGGTTCCGGTGTCGGAGTCGCCGCGTGCCTTGGGCACTCGTCTCGTGCGCGAGCACGGCGCCCCCGATGCCGAGACTCTCCTGCTCGTGCGCGCGGTCGAAGAGGCCGCGTATGCGGATGTCGGCGCCCGTGCCGACGGCCGTGCGGTGCGGGATGCCGCGGCCGCCGTGCGCGCGGGCCTCTATCTGTCGGTGTCGAGCGGCAGGCGTCTGCGCGCCCTGCTGTTCCCGCGGTCGCTGGTCGTCAAGCCCGGCAGCGTGTTCGCGCGGGACGGAGCATCGGCCGCGACCCGGTAGGATGGTCTGCGGCCCTCCGGGGCCGCCTGGAGGATTCGCCTAGTGGCCTATGGCGCACGCTTGGAAAGCGTGTTGGGTGCAAGCCCTCAGGGGTTCGAATCCCCTATCCTCCGCCATCAGAAACCGCTCGCGACCGGGTGGATTGTTGAGAGCAGCGTGACTGCCGGTGTCACGCCGGTCTCAGTATGCCGCCGCAGAAGATCTGTCGCCGTTGCACGCACCGACCGCGTGAACCGCGCAACGGCGCCAGATCTGTGTTCTCGGCGAGCGCCGTGCCCGCGCTCCCTACGCCCAGCCGAGCTCGCGCAGCCGGGCGTCGTCGAGCCCGAAGTAGTGACCGATCTCGTGCACGAGGGTGATGCGCACCCGCGTGCGCAGCGCATCGAGGTCGGTGCTGTGCTCCTGCATGTTGTTCTTGTACAGCGTGATCCGGTCGGGAAGCTCGCCGAAGCCGTAGACCCCGCGCTTGGTCAGCGGATGCCCGCGGTACAGCCCGAACAGCCTCGGTCGCTGCCCCGCGGGCTGGTTCTCGATGACGATCCCGACGTTCTCGAGCCCGCGCACCATGTCATCGGGCAGAGCGTCGAACACCTCCGACACCATTCGCTCGAAGTCGTCGTCCGAGATCTCGACCATGACCCCATCCTGCCCGTGCGCATCAGGGGGTGGCATCCCTCACGTCACCCGAACAACGCGTCATACCCCGCGAGCGGCACCCGCCCCTCGGCCGCGGCCACAAGCCCAGGATCGTCGGTCACCAGCGCATCGGCCTGCAGCACGGCCACGGCCAGCGTCTCTATCGGCCCGATCTCATCGCGCCCCAGCTCACTCGCCAGCTTCCATGCCATCGCGCGCGACCCGCGATCTCCGAGCAGCCGGATCCTCAGCTCGGCGACTCGCTCGAGCAGCTCGCGGCCGGCGCGGGTCTCGAGCTCACCTGCGCGCACCCGGCGATACAGCTCCGCCGACACGAGCGAGCGCAGCGACGCCGCACCCACCAGAGTGTGCCCCTCGCCGATCGGGCGCCCCTCGATGATGAGCCGCAGCGCCACCTCGGCGTCGATAGCGAGCCGCGTCATCCCGCATCGCTCCCGATCGCCAGCAGGTCGACGAGCTCGTCGATGAGCACGGGATGCGCGGCGACGGTCCAGCGGCCGATCGTCCGCACCTCCGCTCCCGCTTCGCGGGCGAGCAGCACTCCCCCGAGCCGGTCCCACTCCTCCGACCGGTACGCGACCATGCCCGCGACCGTCCCGCTGATGATGAGCCCCCAGTCGACCGCCGGGCACCAGGTGCGCAGCACCCGGCGCGCACGGTACTCGAGCGCCGCGAAGGCCGCATTGCGCTCCTTGTCGTACGCGGAGGTGTGATACCCCTGCGTCCAGGCGACGGTCGCCTGATCGAGCGGCCCCGGCGCGGGCATCGTGATGGGGTGCTCGTCGACACGGGTTCCCCCGCCGGCGGTCGCCGAGTAGGTGTGACGCGCCGTCGAATTGTGCATGACCGCGACCACGGGATCGTCGTCATGACACAGCGTCACGCAGGCGCCGAAGTAGTCGATGCCCAGGACGTAGTTGTTCGTGCCGTCGAGCGGATCGATCAGCCACCGGTACTCCGCGCCCTCGGGGCCGTGCCGGCCCGTCTCCTCGCCGAGGATCGCGTGGCCCGGATACTGCGCGCGGATCCGCTCGACGATGCGCCGCTCGCACTCGCGGTCGACGTAGGTGACGACGTCGCCGCACTCGCCCTTCAGCTCGACTTCGGCACGGTTGCGCTCCTCGACGGCGAAGTCACCCGCATCTCGCGCGAGTTCGACCGCGAGGTGGCGTGCCCGCTCGAGATCCATGCTCATCCCTGTTCGTGCTCGGCCTTGCGCCCGCCCGCCTCCAGCACATCGCCCGTGGGAAGCTCCTGGTGCCCGCCGAACTGCAGCCGCATCGCCGACAGCAGCTGGTTGGCGTAGTGGTCCTCGTCGCGCGATGCGAAGCGTTCGAAGAGGGATGCCGCCAGCACCGGCGCCGGCACGCCGACATCGACCGCGGCCTTGACCGTCCAGCGCCCCTCCCCGGAGTCGGAGACCCGGCCGGCCAGCCCGTGCAGGTCGTGATTCTGCTCCAGCGCCGCGGCGGTCAGGTCGAGCAGCCATGACGAGATCACCGAGCCCCGCCGCCACAGCTCGGCGACCTTGGGGGTGTCGATGTCGAACTTGTAGAACTCGGGTTCTTCCAGCGGTGCGATCTCGGCCGAGTGCTCGGCTTCGCGCGTGCCGGCATCGGCGTTCTGCAGAATGTTCAGCCCCTCGGCGAGCGCCGCCATGATGCCGTACTCGATGCCGTTGTGCACCATCTTCACGAAGTGTCCGGCGCCGCTCGGGCCGCAGTGGAGATACCCCTGCTCCTCGGGCGCGTAGGCACCGTCACGCCCCGGCGTGCGCTCGATCTCGCCCGGCCCGGGCGCGATCGTCTTGAAGATCGGTTCGAGGCGCGTGACCGCGGCATCCGGACCCCCGATCATGAGGCAGTAGCCGCGCTCGAGTCCGAACACGCCGCCCGAGGTGCCCGCGTCGATGTAGTCGATGCCGCGCTTCTCGAGCGCCGCGGCCCGGCGGACGTCGTCGCGATAGTTCGAGTTGCCGCCGTCGATGATCGCATCGCCTTCGTCGAAGACGTCGGCGAGCTGGTCGACGACCTTGCCGGTGATGGATGCCGGAACCATCACCCACGCGGCGCGCGGGGTGGTCAGCTTCTCGGCGAGTTCCGCGAGCGTCGCAGCACCCGTGGCGCCCTCATCGACGAGGGCGGCGACCGCGTCCTTGTTGGTGTCGAACACGACGCACTCGTGCCCGTCGCGCATCAGACGGCGCACGATGTTGGCGCCCATCCGTCCGAGTCCGATCATTCCCAGCTGCATCGTGTCCCTCTCCTCTCGCGCACGGCGCGCACGTCGGCAGTCTAGGACCGCAGCCTCGGGTTCACCGCCCCTCGGCGATCGGCAGCCCCAGCCACTCGGCGAGCTCGTCGAGCTCGGCGCGGACCATCTCGTGCTCTTCGGGCTCGAACGGCAGCAGCTCGTGGATCGCGTCGACGCGCAGCACCTCCTGCTTCTTGTCGACCGTCGCGTCGAGCAGGCCGACGAAGCGATCGCCCATCAGGATCGGATGCGCGAAGTACCCGTAGACGCGCTGCGCCTTGGGTTTGAACTGTTCGAGCACGTACTCGAACCCGAACACCTCCTTGATGCGCGGACGGTCGGCGATCATGCCGTCGTACGGGTTCAGGAAGGCGACCCGCCCGTCCACCTCGTCGTCGGCGTGCGCGAGCGCCTCGGGATCGACCCGCCATTTCCACTTCGAGCCCTCGACGCGGGCCGGTTCACCGACGTCGCCCACGCGCGTCCACGGGGAGTTCTCCTTCACGACGCCGTGCGCCTGCAGACGCCGCTCACGCAGCATCCGATCCGCCTCGTCGTCGGGGTACTCGGGCAGATCCTGCGGGAACACGCGCTCCGCGAGGTCCCAGACCCTCATGCGTCCCTCGCGCCGGGTGACGGCGACGACGCCCTGCCGACTCAACGCCTCGAGCATGCGCGGCACCTGGTTCGGGCCGTACCAGCCGTCGGCCGAGTCGCGCTCGACTGCGGCGGTGTCGGGGATCTGCTCGGCGAGCAGCGGCCCCTCCGCACGCAGCCGCGCGACGATCTCACGGGCGAAGGCGGCGTTCGCCTCCATCCAGACCCGCGTCTTCTCGTATCGCGGCCACTGTCGCATCGCGGGCAGCATGAGCGGCAGCAGACTCGTCGGCCGGAAGGTGCCGTCGAACTCGAAGAGCAGCCGGTCGTCCTCAACGGCCTTCTTCAGCTGCCCGGCCTCATACGACCAGCCGATGCGGCTGAACAGCGTCGTGTGCTCGCAGGGCGCGATCACCGCCGTCGGATCGATCTTCAGGTGCCCGAGCTGCTCGGCGACCTCGACGACGTCACCGGGACGATCGGCGTCGAGCAGCTGGGCGCGCACGGCGATGCGCCGCGCCTGGTCGCGAGTCAGCTCATGCACCACGCGGTCGAGGCTACTGCGCACCTCCGACGTCGGGAAGGCGGGATGCGGCAGCGGCCCCTCACGGCCCGAGCAACCGCCGCAACCGTGACTTCTTGCGATTCTCGCGCACGACCCACGCGACATCGGGATCCGCGGTGCCGAGAGCGGCGAACAGGGCCAGGCCCCGCGACGGCGCCGCGGCGACAGCGACGCTCCAGCCGTAGCCGAGCGCCTGCCGCAGAACGCGCACCGCGTCATCACGGCGGTGCTCCGGCGCCACTGCCCGCAGCGTCCTCGTCGCCGTCGCGCACGTGTCGAGCGCAGCATCCGCCGACGTCCCGTCCTTCAGCAGACGAGGTTCGCATGCACCCGCCACACCCGCACGCGCGACATACGGCTCGGCCGATGCCCACCGCACGCACGCGGCGCGCCAGCCCGCGGCATCCCGCTCTCCCCTGAGCTGGAGCGCCATCGCCACCGCCTCGCGCACGCGCCAGCGCGGGTCTGCGGCGGCCGCACGGAGCACGGGCTCGACATCTGCACCGTCGGCCCAGAGCCGGCCGAGCCCGGTCATCGCGCACATGCGCACATACTCGCGCTGGTCATCGGCGAGCGCGGTGATGAGCGCGTCGGGAGCGGTACGTGCGAACTCCCAGATCACGGCGAGGTTCGCGCGCGGCCCGGGCAGACCTGACAGCGCGTCGAGGCCGTCCGCGACGCGGGTGGGGGCTCCGTCGGCGAGGAGTCGCTTCAGCGCCGGCAGCGCATCCGATTCCGGCACGCGAAGATCGTACTGCGCGCGGGATCACGGTGCCAGGGCCGCGACCCTCTCGAGCGCACCGCCGCTCAGTCGCTGCGTCGTCCACTCGTCCATCGGCTCTGCCCCGAGCGCCCGGTAGAACGCGATGGACGGCTCGTTCCAGTCCAGCACCGTCCATTCGAAGCGCGAGTATCCCCGTTCGACCGTGACCGCCGCGAGGGCCGCGATGAGTGCCTTGCCGTACCCGCGCCCACGCTCGGTGTCGTACACGAAGAGGTCTTCGAGCCAGATGCCGTGCCGGCCCGTCCACGTCGAATAGGTGAGGAACCACAGCGCGATGCCGACGATGCGCCCGTCGCGCTCGACGACGTGGCAGTACGCGTGCGGGTCGGCGCCGAACAGCGTCTCGGCGAGCATCTCGGCCGTGTTCTCGACAGCGTCCGGCTCACGCTCGTAGTCGGCGAGCGCCTGGATGCACGCTAGGATGCCCGCCTCATCGCCGGGCTGCGCCTCGCGCAGGAATGCGCCGTCGGAGAGGGTTCGGGATGCTGCGGTTCGGGCCATGCTCTTCAGCCTACGAGGCGCTCATAACTAGTATTTCTAGTAGAATTGCCGTATGGCGCGCGTGACGAAGACGGAGCTGAATCAGCAGACCGCGAAGGTTCTCGGCAGGGTTGCGGCAGGCGAGCGCCTGACGGTGACCGACCGCGGCGTTCCCATTGCGGAGATCTCGCCACCGAGCCCTTCACGCTGGGATGCCCTGGTCGCCGCTGGGCGCGTGCGCATCCCCACCGCCCATGGCGCCCTGACCCTCGACCCCGAGCACAGTCCGGCCAGCACCCGAGAACTCCTCGCCGACATCCGCGGCGACCGCTCGTGATCTACCTCGACACCTCCGCCGCACTGAAGGCGATCATCGACGAGCCCGAGACGGCTGCCGTGCGGCGCCTCTTCGCGGACGGCACGTCGTTCGTGGCATCCCGCCTTCTCGACGTCGAGCTGCACGCCGTGTCTGATCGTCGCGGCATCGATCGCGCACGGGTCGCCGACCTCGTCGCTCATGTCGCCCTGGTCTCGCTCGACGACGAGACTGCTGATGCGGCCATCGCCCTGCACAGTGGCCTGCGTACTCTCGACGCACTGCACCTGGCGACCGCCTTCGCGCTGAGCGACACGGTGACGGAAGTCCTGACGTTCGACCGAGAACTCGCCGACGCGTTCCGCGCGCAGGGCTTCGCGCTGCACGCCGCCTGCGCTCAGGTGCGCTGACGCGTCAGCCGGCGACGGCGAGGATGACGTGCGACGCCTTCACGAGCGCGGTGGCCGTCGAGCCCGCGGCCAGGCCGAGCTCGTCGACGCCCTCGTTCGTGACGACGGCGACGATCGTGCGGCCGCCCGCGATCTCGAGGTCGATGGTGGCGTTGACCGCTCCCCGCTCGACGCGGGTCACAGTCCCGTCGTAACGGTTGCGCGCCGAGAACAGCAGACCCTCGGCGTCGGTGACCAGAACGACCCAGGGCGCCTTGATGAGCGCGGTCGCCTCGACGCCGGCTGCGAGTCCGAGCCGCTGCGTGCTGCCGTGCGTGACGACGGCCGAGACGGTGATCCCGTCACCGACCTCCAGGTCGACGACGTCGTTGACGGCCCCCTCGGTGACCGAGGTGACGGTGCCGGACAGCCGGTTGCGAGCCGAGGTCTTCATGAGCGATCTCCTTGTCGTGACGGGCGTCGTGAGCACCGTCCACACGGAGTCTAGAGCGGCCGGAACGGCTCTGGCGAAAGCCTTCTCGGACGCGGAGAACCGCGCCTGATCGGCCCGCATCCGCGGGTCGGTCAGACCGCGGCCGGCACCAGATCCTTCATCGTCTCGAGCGTGACGTTCAGGCGCGGCGGCAGCACCGCGGGGTGGGTTCCCGCCATCGTCTCGATGACGCGCACCACCTGGCAGCTGTAGCCGAACTCGTTGTCGTACCAGACGTAGACGATCGCTGTGTCGTCGTCGGCGATGGTCGCCAGCCCGTCGACGATGCCCGCGCGATGCGAGCCGACGAAGTCGGTGGAGACGACCTCGGGCGACTCGATGTAATCGACCTGCTGGCGCAGCTTGGAGTGCAGTGACACGGCCCGCAGGTAGGAGTTGAGCTCATCGCGCTCGGCCGGGTGCTCGAGCTGCAGGTTCAGGATCGCCAGCGACACATCCGGCGTGGGCACGCGGATCGCGCTGCCGGTCAGCTTGCCCTCAAGCTGCGGCAGCGCCTTGGCGACGGCCTTGGCGGCCCCCGTCTCGGTGATGACCATGTTCAGCGCGGCCGAGCGCCCGCGACGGCTGCCGCTGTGGAAGTTGTCGATGAGGTTCTGGTCGTTCGTGTACGAGTGCACGGTCTCGACGTGTCCGCGACGCACGCCGTACGCCTCGTCGATCGCGGCCAGCACCGGCGTGATCGCGTTGGTGGTGCACGAGGCGGCCGACAGGATGCGGTCGTCGGCGGTGATCCGGTCGCTGTTGATGCCCGCAACGATGTTCTTGATGTCGCCCTTGCCGGGCGCGGTGAGCAGGACACGCGCGACGCCCTTGGCGCGCAGGTGCTGCTCGAGCCCTTCGCGGTCGCGCCAGCGGCCGGTGTTGTCGACGATGATCGCATCGTGGATGCCGTACGCCTCGTAATCGACGGTGGCGGGGTCGTTCGAGTAGATCACCTGGATGAGGGTGCCGTTGGCGAGGATGGTGCCGGCTGCGGCATCCACTTCCAGCGTTCCGGCGAAGGGCCCGTGCACGCTGTCGCGCCGCAGCAGGCTCGCGCGCTTCTCGAGGTCGTGCTCGCTGCCCTTGCGCACGACGATTGCACGCAGGCGCAGGCCCGACTCGCTGCCCGCATGCGCGATGAGCAGGCGGGCCAGGAGGCGCCCGATGCGGCCGAAGCCGTACAGCACGACGTCGGTGGGCGCGGCGGGCGCGGCGGGTCCGCCGAGGATGTCGCCGAGTTCGCCGCGCAGGAAGTCCACGAGTGCCATGCCGTCGCCGCGGTCGACGTAGGCGTCGTACAGCCGCGCGATGTCGAGCGACGCGGCGCCCGGCTGCAGCACGGTCAGCGCCTCGAGAACGGCCGTCGAGGCGTCGAGGCTGAGCTCTTCGGCACCGGCCTGACGGGCGAATCGGTGCGCCTTGATGAGGTCGATCGAGCTCAGGCCGATCAAGCGCCGTCCGTGGATCGAGGTCACCACCCCGCGGTTGCGGTACAGCCCGCCCACGAGCGGGATGAGGTGCTCGGCCTGCTCCTCACGGGCGATCCAGTTGCGGCGGTGGGCGTCGACCGGGTTGTTCACGGCACTCCTTCGTACGCCGAGCGGAATCGTGGTCCGACGGCGCTGTCAACGGTTGCGCGCACGCGTGTGCGCGCAAGAAGAGGGGGATGCCCCCATGATATCGGGGGTCACCTGCGAGAACGGCGGGATGCCGCCGCCTGCGACAATGGACAGATGCCGAAACAGCTCCGCACGTCTCGCGCCGTCTGGTCGCTCGTCGCCGACATCGTGATCGTCATCGTCTTCGCGATCATCGGCCGCGCCAGCCACGGCGAAGCGCTGAGCCTCGGCGGCATCGCGACGACGACCTGGCCGTTCCTGGTCGCGCTGCTGGTGGGCTGGGCGGCCCTGTTCGCCTGGCGCTCGCCCGCACGGCCCGTGCGCATCGGCCTGCCTCTGTGGGCCGTGACGGTCGCGGGCGGGATGCTGCTGCGCGCCGTCAGCGGTCAGGGCACCGCGGTCCCGTTCATCATCGTGGCGAGCGTCTTCTTGCTGCTCACGCTCGTCGGATGGCGCGTGGTCGCGACGCTGGTCGGCCGGCGTCAGGGCGCGCGCAGCGCCTCGGAGGCGAGCAGGTAGAGCGGCACGTATACGAGGGCGATCAGCACGCTGTGCGTGAGCACGAAGCCGAACGCCTCGAGTGCCTTGCCCTTCTGGGCGAAATGCGCGCGCAGCTTGCGCAGCATCCCGATCGGATGCCGCACGTCCCAACTGTTGAACCGCAGGTAGCGCCCGAGATACACACCGATCGCGCCGAGCACGATCACCGCACCGGCGAACACCCAGCTGAACACCGGGATGCCCGCTCTCGGGTCGATGACCACGGCGGTGACGGCGAACTCGACGACGCCCATGCTCAGCACCGCGTTGGCGATGCCGGACAGCGTGAGGGTGAGTGTCTGCACGATGTCGAACCACAGCGGAACGGGATCGTCGGCCCGACGATGGCTGAAGTTCAGCTCGGTGATCAGGTAGATCGCGTTCGGGAAGAAGAGGATCCACGCGATCGTGCCGAGCACGATGTATGCCCACAGCACCACCCGGGCCACCGAGGGCGCGTCCAACGCGACGCCGACCGCACCGATCGCCAGCAGCCCGACGATGCCGAGGACCGCCACCACCACGGGCACGAACGACAGCACGATGTTCAGCAGCATCGGCCGGTACAGCGGCACGCGGTACACAGCCGCGCGCAGCCAGATGAGGAGAGCCGCGTACACGTTCATCAGGACGACGGCGACGAACGCGACGAGCAGGGGCATGGTCCCAGAGTAAGGAGACGCGATCGCGAATAGTGTGAAGGGATGGGGCTCCGATTCGCTTTCCTCGTCTGCTCGCGCGACGGCACCGTCGACCTCACTCGCCCTGCCGGTCCGGACGCAACGGCCGATGCGATGCGGCGGCTCTTCCCCAGGACTCCGTATCGGGCCGTCGCGACACGACCGCTCCTGGAGACGTGCTTTCCGGAACGCACCTCCCCCGCGATCGGTGCGTTCGACGACGGCATCCTGATCGCGACACGCGATGCGCACCTGTACACGCCGGAGATCCTGCACGGGCGCTATCGGAAGCTCACCGAGTGGCCCGTCACCCGTCTGATCACCTCGCGCTCGTGGAACGACATGTTCGCGTACGGCCGCTGGGAGGGTGAGGAGCTGACCCGCTCCATCTCGGTGAATGCCGTCGCGGGCGTGGTGCAGGACTGGGGATCTCCCGAGGGCTTCGAGCAATCGTTCGCCGTCGCCGCCGACAACTGGCTCGAGCTGACCAACGCCGCACTCGCGACTTCCCTGAAGCTCGTCGGCGACGCCGGGTACTCGTTCGACGGAGAGGTCGACTGGGACGATGTCACGCTCGACGTGTTCGAACGCGACGATCGCTGAGCGCGGCATCCATTCACCGGAATAGACCTGGCGCGGGTACCGTTGCACCCACCATGCAGCGCTTCGGAACCCTCTCGTTCGGCCACTACGGCACGCTCGGCGCAGGCCGGCAACTGACCGCGGGCGACAACCTCCATCAGGCCATCGATCTCGCGCAGGCGATGGACGAACTGGGGGTGAACGGCACGTACTTCCGCGTGCACCACTTTGCGAAGCAGCACTCGTCGCCGATGCCGCTCATGGCGGCGATCGCCGCGAAGACGCAGCACATCGAGGTCGGCACCGGCGTCATCGACATGCGCTACGAGAACCCGCTGTACCTGGCCGAGGAAGCCGCCGCCCTCGACCTCATCGCCGACGGACGGCTGGCCCTCGGTGTCAGCCGCGGGTCACCCGAATCGGTCGTGCGCGGCTACGAGGCGTTCGGCTACACCGGGTCGGAGGACCCTCGCGGCGCCGACATCGCGCGCGAGCACTTCGACCTCTTCCTGCGCGCGATCGAGGGCGAGGGCATGGCCGAGGCCGACGCGCAGAGCCCGTTCGGCGGGGCCGTCGGGCCGCAGCGCATCGAGCCGTACTCGGAGGGCCTGCGCTCGCACATCTGGTGGGGCGCCGGTAGCCACGACACCGCGGTGTGGGCCGGGCAGATCGGTGTGAACCTCATGTCGTCGACACTGCTCACCGAGGATCTCGGCATGCCGTTCGACGAACTGCAGGCCTCGCAGCTGCAGGCGTTCCACGACGCGTGGCGTGACGCGGGGCATCCCGGCACACCGCGCACCTCGGTGAGCCGGTCGGTGTTCCCGATCACGACGAACCAGGACCGCATGTTCTTCGGGCACAGTCAAGAGCGCGGCGGGGTCGGCTACATCGACGGCCTGCGCTCGACGTTCGGGCAGACCTACGCGGCCGAGCCCGATGTGCTCATCGAACAGCTGAAGGCGGATGCCGCGGTCCAGGCCGCCGACACCCTCATGCTGACGATCCCGTCGCAGATGGGGGTCGAGTTCAACCTGCACATCGTCGAGTCGTTCGCAACGCACGTCGCGCCGGCGCTCGGCTGGGTGCCCGCGAACGCAGGGTGAGTGCCGGGGTGCCCCTGGTGGGGCAGCAGCCCCCTGTTCAACAGTCAGTTGCTGCAGGCCCGCGCGTCGAACGGCCGCAGAAGATGACTGCTGAACGGATGGGTGGCGCTGGGCCGCAGCATCCGCCCCGTTTTCAGTCGTCGTAGATCACCGGTTTTCGCGAGCAAATTGGTCATCCGTGACGACCGAACGCGGAAGGGTGAGACGCGCCCCATCGCAGGCGTCGCGCGAACACCCCTAAGTCACGCGGACGGCGACACCCCCGCGATGCAGTAGGGTCGTCTGCATGACAACCCGTTGGTATGCGTATTTCGAGTCGGCTCTGGAGGGGCCGGCGCCGATCTAGCGCACACCGACCCCTTCAGAGCCGACAAGCCAGAGCATTCGCTCTGGCTTTCGCCGTTTCGGCGGGCTCTGCACCGGGCCCGCCCCGACCCAAGGCAGGACCCATGCACACCCTCACCGAGACCGACACCACCGGCGACCTGCACGTCGCCGCGTTCACCGCGATCCCTTCGCCCGCCGACATCCGCACTGATCTGCCGGTCGGCGACGAGCGCACCCGGCTCGTGCAGCGCACGCGCGACGAGGTGCGCGCCGTGCTGTCGGGCGACGACGACCGGCTGCTGGTCGTGGTCGGCCCGTGCTCGATCCACGACCCGGCGGCCGGCCTCGAGTACGCCGGGCGCCTCGTCCGCGCCGCGCATGAGCACCGCGACGCGCTGCTCATCGTGATGCGCACGTACTTCGAGAAGCCCCGCACGACGGTCGGCTGGAAGGGCCTGATCAACGACCCGCACCTCGACGGCAGCCACGACATCGCGGCCGGCCTGCGCATGGCGCGCGCCTTCCTCCGAGATGTCACCGCCCTCGGCCTGCCGTGCGCGACGGAGTTCCTCGAGCCCATCAGCCCGCAGTACATCGCCGACCTCATCACCTGGGGCGCGATCGGCGCGCGCACGACCGAGAGCCAGATCCACCGGCAGCTGGCCAGCGGCCTCTCCATGCCGATCGGCTTCAAGAACGGCACCGACGGCGGGCTGCAGGTCGCGCTCGACGCGGCGGCCGCGGCATCCGGCCCGCAGTCCTTCCTCGGCGTCGATGCCGACGGACGCGCCAGCCTCGTCGCAACGACGGGCAACCCCGACACCGGCGTGATCCTGCGCGGCGGCGCCGACGGCCCGAACTACGACGCAGCCCACGTCGAACAGGCCGCGCAGCGCCTGGCCGCCGCGGGTCTCGCCCCACGCCTGGTCGTCGACGCCAGCCACGCGAACAGCGGCAAAGACCACGTGCGCCAGGCCGAGGTCGCGCGCGAGATCGCCGCGCAGCTGGCCTCCGGCGAGCACGCGATCGCCGGCGTGATGCTCGAGAGCAACCTCGTCGCGGGCGCGCAGAAGCTCGACGTGGCGCACGGCCCCGCGGGCCTCACGTACGGTCAGAGCGTGACCGACGCGTGCATGGGATGGGATGCCACCTCAGACGTGCTCGCGACGCTCGCCGCCGCGGTGCGCAGCCGTTCCGTGCGCGCCCTAAGCTGACGCCATGCCCGCGCCGCGCCCACGCCTCGTCGACCTCAGCCACACCCTGCGCGAGGGGATCGTGACGCTGCCCGGCATCCCGGCCCCGTCGCTGACGCCGCACCTGCGCCGCGGCGAGGGGAACTACGCCCCCGGTACGAGCTTCGCGATGGACGTCTTCACGATCGCCGGCAACACCGGCACCTATCTCGACACGGCGTGGCACCGCTATGAGGGCGGCTCCGACCTCGCGGCCCTCGAGCTGGAGACCCTCGTCGACCTGCCCGCCGAGGTCTTCCACCTCGGGGACGCGCCGAGCCGCGGCATCCCGGCCTCCGTCTTCGAGGGACGCGATGTGCGCGGCAAGGCGGTGCTGCTGCACACGGGCGGCGACCGCGACTTCGGCTCGCCCGCCTATGTCGAAGACGCGCCGTATCTGAGCGCCGAGGGCGTCGAGTACCTCGCCGCGCAGGGCGTCGTGCTCGTCGGCATCGACGCGCAGAACATCGACGACACATCAGTGGATGCCGCGGGCAGCCGCCCCGCGCACACGACGTTCCTGGCGCGCGGGATCCACGTCGTCGAACACCTCACGAACCTGGGGGCACTGCCCGCCAGCGGCGCGCTGTTCACCGCGGTTCCGCCGAAGTTCGAGGGCACCGGGACCTTCACCGTGCGCGCCTACGCGAAGGTGCCCGCGTGAGCACCGGCTACGACCTCAGCAGCGATCCGGAGCGGCTCGACCGTGAATGGATCTGGCGGATGCTGTCGACCGAGGCCTATTGGGGAGTCTGGCGGACCCGCGCCGACATCGATCAGCAGGTCGACGCTGCCTGGCGCGTCGTCGGCGCGTATGACGCCGCGACCGGCGCGCAGGTCGGGTTCGCGCGGGCCGTCTCCGACGGGGTCGCCTTCGCCTATCTCGCCGATGTCATCGTCGATCCTGCGCACCGCGGTGCCGCGATCGGTCAGCGGCTGCTGCGCCTCATGATCGACGATGGCCCCGGCGTCGACTTCCGCTGGACGCTGTTCACCCGCGATGCGCACGGACTGTACGAGAAGTTCGGGTTCACCGAACCCGACCAGACCGCGATGGTGCGGCCGGCGCGCCGCTGATCAGGCCGACGCCGCCTGCGCACGCAGGCGCCGCTCGAGCTCGTCGAGACGCTCGATGACGATGCGGCGCAGCGCCTGCGGCGCCTCGGCGCGCGAGGAGAGCCACGAGCGTGCCTCGACGACGAAGGGATGCCGCTCGGCATCGCCGTCGGAATGCTCGGCGCCCGACGGGAACAGGCCCGTCACCACGCGCGTCGCCTGTCCCTGACTCTGCGCGGCCCAGACGCCTTCGATCCGGCCCCAGTATTCCGCCTCGTGCCCCGCACCGACCCCGGTCGGGTCGATCTCGAGCCCGTCGATCGTCGCCTGCAGATGGTCGTTCGACAGCACCGCGCCGTCGGCGCCCCGACCGGTGTATGCGGCATCGCGCGCGGCATCCTTCACCGCCGCATCGGGACGCGCGGCCAGCGCCCGCGTCAGCCCGGTCGCCGACACCGCGGTCGGTGCCGCCGACTGCGCCGCGCGCAGCTCGGCCTCATCGGCCAGGCCGTGCGCGGCCAGGGCCACCCAGGCATCCCAGGTGAGCTCTTCACCGAGGGCCATGTCGGCGTCGTCGATCCAGGCGCGCACGACCTCGAGCACCGGCTCGACCGGCGCGCGCTGCTCACCGAGCGCCGCGAACAGCGTGCGCAGCAGCACCGTGCGACGGTCGGAGGGCGACGGGTCTTCGAGCACGGCGTCCACGAGGAACGCCACCCAGCGCGCGAGCAGCTCCTGCCGCGCCGAGGCCACGGTGTAGGCCGCGAGACCGGCGGTCGCCTGCGCCAGCACCTGAGCGAGCACCCCCGAGTCTTCGATGAGGTACTCCCCCGCCACGACGCCGTCGACGAAACGCTCCGCGGCGAGGTCGGCGTCGCGCACCATGTTCCAGGCCCCCGCGAGCCCGGTGGCCCGTGCGAGCTCGTCGTCGAGCCCGGCGTCGAGCACCACGTCGAGCGAGTGGGGATCCTGCGCGATCTTCGCGTACGTGAGATCGCCGTCGTTGGGAAGCACCGCGTGATCGGCGGCGACGCCGACCAGCTCGGGCACCTCGACCGACGCGCCGTCGATCCGCACCTCGAACCCCGCCTCGAACTCGGCCGGCCCCTCGTCGTCGGTCGGCGCGTACACGCCCACACGCAGCACGTGCGGGCGCAGCACCTCGTCGCCGGTGCGGGGATCGACACCGTCCTGGCGCAGCACCGCCGCGGCGATGACCCCCTCCGAGACCGTCGTCTCCACGCGCAGCCGGTTCACGCCCGCGGTGGTCAGCCACGCGTCGGCCCAGCCGCGCATGTCACGGCCGGAGGCCTCGCCCAGTGCATCCAGGAAGTCGTCCAGCGTCGTGTTGCCCCACGCGTGCTTCGCGAAGTACGCGCGCGCCGCGGCCAGGAACGTGTCCTGCCCGACGAACGCCGACAGCTGCTTGAGCACCGAGGCGCCTTTGGCATACGTGATGCCGTCGAAGTTCTGATCCGCGGCCTCCAGGTCGACGATGTCGGCCACGATCGGGTGCGTGGTCGGGTACTGGTCCTGCCGGTAGGCCCACGCCTTGCGCCGCGACGCAAAGGTCGTCCACGCGGTGGTGAAGTCGGTGGCCTCGTCGACGGCGAGCGTGCCCACGTAGTCGGCGAACGACTCCTTGAGCCACAGGTCGTCCCACCAGACCATCGTCACGAGGTCGCCGAACCACATGTGGCACATCTCGTGCAGGATCGTGTTCGCGCGCTGCTCGTGCTGCGCCTCCGTCGCGGGCGAGGTGAACACGTACCGCTCGGTGAAGGTCACCAGGCCCGGGTTCTCCATGGCGCCGAGGTTGTATTCGGGCACGAACACCTGGTCGTACTTTCCCCACGGGTACGCGACGTCGAATGCGCGATGGAACCAGTCCAGCCCGCGCTTCGTGATCTCGAAGACCTCGTCGGCATCCATCGCCGGTGCCAGCGACGCACGGCACGCGATACCCAGCGGAATCGCCACCTCGACGCCCGACGCCGTGCGTCCGGTGTACTCGTCGTGCCAGGTCGCGTAGGGTCCGGCGAGGAACGTCGTGATGTACGTCGACATCGGCGCGGTCACGGCGAACTCGCGCCTGGCCACGCCGTCGCCGACGGCGTGCGACGCCAGCAGCGCCCCGTTCGACGCGACGTGCCACGCCGCGTCGGCGGTGATCGTCACGTGGAAGCGCGCCTTCAGATCGGGCTGGTCGAAGCAGGGGTAGATGCGCCGGCAGTCGACGGGCTCGTTCTGCGAGTAGAGGTAGGTGGCACCGTCTGCGGGGTCGACGAAGCGGTGCACGCCCTCGCCCGACGTCGAGTAGATCGATGCCGATTCGATGACGACCTCGTTCTCCTCCGCCAGGGGCCCCAGGGCGATGCGCGCACCGTCGACGGCGGAGGCGGCATCCACCTCCCGTCCGTTCAGCGTGATCGAGGTGACCTGCGCACCCAGGTAGTCGAGAAAAGTGGATGCCCCGGCCTCGGCGTCGAACGTGATCCGGGTCCGCACCGGGTAGGTGTCCGCCGCGGAGTCGGCCGCGCGCGAGAAGTCGACGTCGACGGAGTACTCGTGCGTGCGCAGGAGACGAGAACGGGCGGCCGCTTCGTCGCGGGTGAGGTTCTCGTTGGCGGGGCGGGGAAGATCGGTCATCCCTCCAGTCAATCACCCGGCGCCGACGTCCGAGGAGAGAACCCTCATCGGGCGGCCCCTTCCGCGGCACGGCTGTGCGGGTCTAGTGTGACGGGCGGCCGAGATCCGGCCGATCCGAACGAAAGCGAGTCGACGATGATCCGTGCACGCCGAATGGCAGCCGCCGCCGCGACCGCCGCGCTGACCCTGACCCTGTCTGTGGTCGGCGCGACCTCCGCACAGGCGTTCTCTCCCGGGCATTCCCCGTCTCCGTCTCACCATCAGTCGCAGACCTTGACGCCGCGCACCCACTTCACGATGGCCGCCGACGGCTCGAGCGGACTCTCGCAGGGCGGCGAGGGCATCCCGAACATCGACGTCGTCAAGAAGACGATCGCGACCTATTACGGCGACCCGGGCACCGGCATCGCGAACAAGGACGACTCCCCCTACATCGAGGAGATGGACGGCATCGTCGCGCGGCTCGAGGCGAAGCTGCCGCAGTGGTTGCGCGAGGCCAAGCACAGCCACAAGACGCCCGCCATCGTGCTCGACACGGACGACACCATGCTCTTCACGTACGACATGGAAGTCGGCGACATGAAGTTCGTCTACGACCCGGCGCGACAGGACGAATGGGTGAAGCAGGAGCTCTTCCACTACGCGACGCCGGGCATGACCTCACTGGTGAAGAAGGCCCAGAAGCTCGGCTTCGCGATCATCGGCATCACCGGCCGCAGCGCCGATCAGAAGGCCGCGTCGATCGACAACGTCAACAGCGTCGGCTACTCGGGCTTCACCAGCGAGAACTACTACACGAAGTGGGCGGCGGGCCAGCAGCCGTCGTACATCACCTGTGCGACGACGAGCTGCACCACGGTCGAGTTCAAGGCCGGCACCCGCCGGCATCTGGAGAAGGACCTCGGCTACGACGTCGTGCTCAACGTCGGCGACCAGTGGTCGGACCTGCAGGGCGGCTACGCCGACCACGTGCAGAAGCTGCCGAACCCGACGTACTACCTGCCGTCGGCCGACCTGCCCGGCCTGAACGAGCCGCGACTGAGCCCGCGCACCCGCTTCACGATGAAGGCGGACGGCTCGAGCGGTCTCACGCAGGGCGGCGAGGGCATCCCGAACATCGACAGCGTGAAGAAGACGATCGCCGTCTACTACGGCGACACCGGTGACGGCATCTCGAACAAGGACAGCTCGCCGTACATCAGCGAGATGAACCGTCTGGTGCGCCGCCAGCTGCCGGCGATCGCGGCCGAGTGCCGCACGCTCGCGCGGCACCACCGCAACCCCGCCATCGTGCTCGACGCCGACGACACCACGCTGTGGACGTACGACATGGAGGTGAACGACATGCACTTCGTCTTCAACCCGACCGAGCAGGACGTCTGGGTGCAGAACCAGATGTTCCCCGCGACGCCGGCCATGGTGCACGCGACGAACGTGCTGCAGCGCGCCGGCTGCACCCTGATCGGGCTCACCGGACGCAACGACGACCAGAAGGCCGCGACCGTCGCGAACCTCGACCAGTTCTACACCGGGTTCACCACGACGAACTACTACACCAAGTGGACCGGCGTGGGCGCCTCGCAGCAGCCGTCGTACATCACGTGCGCGACGGCCAAGTGCACGACGATCGAGTACAAGTCGCAGACCCGCGCGCACATCGAGACGCGCTCGGGCGGCAACTTCCACATCGTCGCGAACTTCGGCGACCAGTTCAGCGACCTGATCGGCGGGCACGCCGACCGCACGGTCAAGCTGCCGAACCCGACGTACTACCTGCCCTGACCGTCGTCGGTTCCGCGTCGGCGGGCGAGCACACCGAGGGTCGCGTACTCCATGGTGAACCGCCCGCCGGCGCGGTCGATCACGGCACCGATCGCGCCCAGCAGCTCGTCGAGCCGCTCGGGCGCGATCCGGTTGTGCCCGCCCGCGGTCGGCACCTGTGCGAGCCACTCGTCGCGCGTGATCTCGGCCTGCCAGTCGAGGCGGAACCATTCCGGCTCATCGAAGCCGTCGGACGAGTGGATGCCGTCGGCCGCGGTCTGCAGCATCGCCCGGTATCCCTCGCGCTGAGGCGTCGCCCACGGCGTGAACGGCAGGCCGGTGTCGACGCTGCGATACGCCTCGGCGAAGCCTCTGGCGATCTCAGGGGCGGGATCGCCCGCGTTCCAGAACAGGGCGACGCGCCCGCCCGGCGCGAGGATGTCGCGCGCCTTCGTCGCGCCCGCGACGGGGTCGACCCAGTGCCAGGTCTGCCCGGCGATGACGAGGTCGAAGGCGCGGCCCGCGGCATCCCACTCCTCGAATCGGGCGATCTCCACGTCGAACCCGCGCCGGCGCGCCACGTCGGCCATGCGCTCGTCGGCCTCGACGCCGAGCACGCGGCATCCCGCATCGCGGAAGGGCAGCGCCGACAATCCGGTGCCGATGCCGACGTCGACGGTGCGCGGGGCGGCCGGCAGCCCGTCGAGCACGAGCTCGGCGAGCGCCGACGGGTAGTGCGGACGGAAGCGGTCATAGGCCTCGGCGTCGGCGCCGAAGCCCTCGGCGATCGTGCGAGCGCGGAACGGCTGAGCGGCGTCGGTCATGCCGTCACCCTACGCGCGCCTCCACATCTCGGGCGGCGGCAAGCGCCGCGGACTCGCCGTGCATCGGGCCGATCAGCTGCACACCGGTGGGCAGACCGTCGGCGCCCAGCCCCGTCGGCACGGCCACCGCCGGCAGGCCGAGGAAGTTCACGACCACCACGAGCCGGAACATCCGCCACGCCGCCGTCGCCTGCGCGGGGCCGCCGAGATCGAAGTCGACGGGCGGGATGCCGTCGGTACCGACCGGTCCCAGGATCACCGGGTGCTCGGCCTGCAGTCTCCGCCAAGATGCCTCGATCACGAGGCGTCGGGCCCAGGCCGCGGCGTAGTCGGCTGCCGTCGCGAAGGGTCTCGTGGCCTGCGCACTGTCACGCATGAAGCGGTCTGCCGAGCGGCCCAGCGGCGAGGGCAGGGCGCCGCCGCTCATCTCGGTGACAGCCAGGCGGCGCATGAGCGTGAACGCCTCTTCGAGGTGCGGGGGCTCGATCTCGTCGACCTGCCAGCCGGCCCGCCGCAGCGCGGCGGCCGCGCGGTCGATGCCGGCGGCGACCTCCGGCGCGACGCCCCATCCCGGCGGATCGCGGGTGACGGCGACCCGCCGCGGACCGTCGTAGCCGGCGACCGGCGGCAGCGCGAGCGAGACCGGGTCGTCGATGTCGACGCCCGCGACGATCTGGAGCGAGGCCTCGAGGTCGGCGATGCTGCGCGCGAGGATCCCGTTGACAGCGAACCTCTGCAGGGTCAGCGCGACAGGCAGCTCGTCGACGGCCGCGCGCGGCACGCGGCCGAGCGAAGGACGCAGGCCGCAGATGCCGAGCGCCTGGGCGGGCAGACGGATCGAGCCGCCGAAGTCGTTGCCGAGGCCGATGTCGCTCATGCCGGTCGCCACCGCGACGGCGTCGCCGCCGCTCGAGCCGAAGGTGGTGCGCGAGGCGTCGAACGGGTTGAGAGTGCGGCCGAACAGGTCGTTGTCGGTGTCCCAGCGCATGCCGAAGTCGGGCATGTTGCCGCGACCGATCGGGATGGCACCGGCAGCGCGCATCCGCGCGACGATCGTCGCATCGCGCACCGGGATCGCGTCGGCAGCCCCCGCCCAGCCCTCGGTCGTGGCCGACCAGGTGAGGTCGATGTTCTCCTTGACGCTGATCGGCACGCCGGCCAGCGGCCCCGGATCGTCGCCGCGCGCGAGCGCCCGATCGATCTCGTCGGCGGCACGGCGGGCGCGGTCGTCGAAGACGACGGTCAGCGCATTCAGGCGCGGGTTGCGCGCGGCGATGCGTGCCAGGTGCGCGTCGACGGCCTCAGCGGCCGACGTGCGACCGGCCCGGATGTCGGCGGCCAGAGTCACGGCGTCGGGGCCGGTGTCGCGCAGGGCGTCGGGGCCGGTGTCGCGCGGGGCGTCGGGCGGGACGGGGCTCATGCCCCCATCCTGCCCGGTCGTGCGCGAGCCGGCAGCCGCGGCATCCATTCTCCAGCGCAAGCGAACAAGACAGCGCGGGGCGCGTCCACAGAGAACGCGCCCCGCGCCGAGAACGGGCGACCCGGTGCTACTGCACCGACCAGCCGCCGTCGGAGGGCAGGATGACGCCGTTGATGTTCACGCCGTCATCCGACAGCAGGAAGGTGATGGATGCCGCGAGCTGCTCGGCCGTCGCCAGCGACGGGATCGCCGACTGGAAGGGCTGCAGACGCGCGGAACCCGCCTGCGACACGTTCGGCGGGAACGGGATGCCGGTGGCCACGCCGCCCGGAGCGACGGCGTTGATGCGGATCCCCGCCGGGCCGTACATGAACGCGGCCGACTTGGTCATGCCGACCACCGCGTGCTTGGACGTCGTGTAGGCGTTGCCCGACGCGTTGCCGCGCAGACCCGCCTCGCTGGCGACGTTCACGACCGACCCGTGACCTGCCGCAAGCATGGCCGGCAGCGCGGCACGCGTCAGCTTGAACGCACCCGTCAGGTTCACGCCGATCACGCGATCCCACATGGCGTCGCTGGTCTCGTGCAGCGGCGAGAAGTCGTCGTTGATGCCCGCGACGTTCGCCAGCCCGTCGATCGTGTCGCCGGCCGCGGCGACGATCGCGTCGACCGACTCCTGCTTCGTGATGTCACCGGTGACGGTGACGATCTGGGCGTCGGGCAGCGACGCGGCGAACTCGGCGAGCTTCTCGTCCGAGACGTCCACCGCCACGACCTTGCCGCCCTCGCGGGCGATGCGGGAAGCCGTGGCGCGGCCGATGCCCGACGCCGCGCCGGTGACGATCACGGTCTTGCCGGAGAACCGGCCCGCGGTGAGCTTCTCGGCCCACCCGGTGCTCTCGGTGGATTCGGGCATCACGCCGCCGTTGGCCTTGAGCACGAGGTCGTCGACCACGGACTGCGGCATCTGGCCCTGGCTCATCGCCACGAGCTGCTGCAGCGGCAGACCCTTCACCGGGGCGAGGGACTCCTCGTTCGCGCCCGCCGCCGACAGCAGACCCCGGACGAGCTCGCCGCCGACCGGATGCTCCAACCACTCGCCGATCGTGCTGTTCGCTGTGAGCGCCTTGTTGTCCGCCATCTTCGTTCCCTTCGGGTCCTGTGGGACGACCTCTCGTCCGTGGGTAATTCCCACACGGGAAATGCTATGCGCCCCGGCTGAGTCACGCCATGGGATCCGCCGGAGAAATCCCCTGTATGCTGCGCCGCGCCACGAGCCCGACGGCGGCCACCGCGACGGCGAGCAGGAGCGGCTGCACGGTCAGGAACGGGATGCCCAGCTCGGTGGTGAACACCGACCGCGCGAACTCGAGCATGCGCGCGGGATCACGCGCGTACACCCGCGTGCCCGCCGCCGATGCGACCGCGTGGACGGCGTTCGGCAGGAGCGCGAGGATCAGCAGCAAACCGATCGCCGCGACGATACGCCCCCGCGTGGCGAGACCGCACCAGGCGATGGCGGCTCCCACGAGCACGGCACCCACCCACCCCGCCGCGCCGGCGGCCCAGAGCTGCAGCGGCGACGGCGTGATCGTGCCGAACGGCATGATGAGGGCCCGCAGCCACGGTTCGACGGCGACCGCGCCGACCGTGAGGCCCAGGAGCGCCGCCGCCCGCGCACGGTGGAGGATCAGCCAGAGCGCCAGCATGCCGACCAGGAACGACAGCGCGCTCCAGGCGAAGACCGCGACGAAGTAGAGGGTCGCCTCCCTCCCCCGCTGCAGACCGGTCAGCACCACGATCGAGGTCTGCGCCAGAGCGATCAGCTGCACGGCGGCGACGCCGGCGATGACGGCGCGGGCCCGCGGCATCCTTCCCCTCCCCACCCGCACGAGCAGACCCGCGACGGCCGCACCGACGACGAGGAATGCGGCGATCGGGGTCAGTTCGTACTGGCTGAACGGCAGCAGCGCGATCGGCATGTCGAGCGTGGACGTCGCCCACAGATTCTGCAGGGGCAGGCGCATTCCCGTGATGAGCCAGGGAATCAGCCCGAAGACCGCGGCGAGCGCTCCGAGGAGCACACCCCACCCCGCGGCGAGCGGTTTCACGTCGGAGGTCACCAGGCTGAGTCTGGCATACGGCGAACGCGGAGCCGGAGGGGTCCGCCGATGGGGATAATGGGGGCATGGCCACCGCCTACAGCGCGATCTCCAGTTACTCGCGCGTGCAGATCATGCACCTGCTCCAAGAGCATCCCGCTCTCACCATCAGCGACCTCACGAAGGCGACCGGCCTGCACCCGAACACGGTGCGCGAGCACCTGCAACGGCTGATCGAGTCGGGATACATCGTGCCCGAGGCCGAGCGGCGCACGACGCGCGGCCGACCCCGCATCCTCTACAGCGCGGTGTCGGGACCGGATGCCCCGCACAGCCCGATCGCGCAGCAGCGGGCGCGCGAGGCGGCCGAGCGGGGCGACCTCATGCGACGCGTCATGCCGTGGACGGACTCATCGCTGCCGGACGACGCGCAGCATCAACTCGACGCCCTCGTCGAGGACCTGCAGGACGCCGGCTTCGACCCCATCGTCGACACCGACGAGCTGACGGTCGACCTCACGCCGTGCGAGCACGCACGCGCACAGGCCGATCACCGCGACGTGCTGTGCGCCGTGCACATCGGGCTCATGCAGGGCGTGCTCGGCGAAGCCGGCGGACCGTTGGAGGTCGACGGGATGCTGCCCGCATGCGACCCCACGGAGTGCCACATCCAGCTGACGCTCAAGGGAGCTCCGCAGGCCGCACCCACCGCGTGATTCCGGGCCACGGGGTATTTTCCACGGCCTTTCTGTCGACACCGGACCGCGTCTGTCCCTAGTGTGTGGGCCAGGCGCGAGTCAGCGGACGATGTCGTCGGGCCGCGGACGATCGTGCCGACCCGCGGAACGGAGTCTCGATGGACCTTCTCGACCCCCTCCTGCTGGCGCGCTGGCAGTTCGGGCTGACGACGCTCTACCACTTCCTGTTCGTGCCGCTGACGCTCGGCATGTCGTTCACGGTCGCGATCTTCCAGACCTGCTGGTTCCGGACGGCGAACGTGAAGTGGCTGCACCTGACGCGCTTCTTCGGCAAGATCTTCCTGATCAACTTCGCGATGGGCGTCGTCACCGGCATCGTGCAGGAGTTCCAGTTCGGGATGAACTGGTCCGACTACTCGCGCTTCGTCGGCGACGTCTTCGGCGCCCCCCTCGCCTTCGAGGGTCTGATGGCCTTCTTCTTCGAGGCCACGTTCATCGGGCTGTGGATCTTCGGCTGGGACCGCTTGCCGAAGGCCCTGCACCTCGCGACGATCTGGATCGCCGCGATCGGCGCGACGCTCTCTGCCTACTTCATCCTGGCCGCCAACGCGTTCATGCAGAACCCCGTGGGGTACCAGATGTCGGCCGACGGCCGACGCGCCGAGCTCACCGACATCGGCGCGGTGCTGTCCAACCGGGTCGTGCTCGCCGCGTTCCCGCACACGATGTTCGCCGCGTTCATGTTCACCGCCGGCGTCATCATCTCGGTGTCGGCGTGGCAGCTCGCGCGTCGGCGCAACGAGGTGATGATGCGCTCGTCGCTGCGCTTCGGACTGTGGGCGATGATCATCGCGTTCGCGGGCACATTCCTCTCCGGCGACCAGCTCGGCCTGCAGATGGTCGCCACGCAGCCGATGAAGATGGCCGCCGCGGAGGCACTGTTCCACACGGCGTGCGGAGCGGATGCCTCGTTCTCGGTGTTCACGCTCGGCACCCCCGACGGCACGCACGAGCTCTTCTCGATCCGCATCCCGTACCTGCTCGCGTTCCTGTCCGAGCATGACTTCAGCGCGTGCGTCGAGGGCATCAACGACCTCAACGCGCAGTATGCACAGCAGTGGCCGGATCTCGCCCAGCAGGTCGACGGCAGCTTCGCACCGACCCTGTGGATCACCTACTGGGCGTTCCGCTGGATGATGGGACTGGGCGGCATCGCGGTCCTCGTCGCGATCGCCGGACTGTGGTTCACTCGCAAGGGCGCGAAGCGCGAGGTGCCGCAGTGGGCATGGCGGATCGCGATCTGGTCGTACCCCCTGTCGCTGCTCGCGATCCTCGTCGGCTGGGTCTTCACCGAGATGGGCCGGCAGCCGTGGATCGTGTTCAGCCTCATGCTCACCCAGGACGGCGTATCACCGGGTGTGCCCGGCTGGACCGTGCTGATCTCGCTCATCTCGTTCACACTCATCTACGCCGCGCTGGCAGTAGTCGAGGTCGGTCTGATCATCCGCACGGCGAAGAAGGGCCCCGACCCCCTCCCCGATCCCGATGCGCCGGCAGCCGACCGGCACGAGACCCCGACCACGGTGTACTAGGAGAAGATCATGGACCTCGCCCACCTCTGGTTCTTCATCGTCGGGTTCCTCTTCGTCGGCTACTTCGTGCTCGACGGTTTCGACTTCGGCGTGGGGATGTCGCTGCCGTTCCTCGGGAAGGACGACATCGGGCGCCGGCAGATCATCAACACGATCGGACCCGTCTGGGACCTCAACGAGACCTGGGTCATCGTCGCCGGAGCCTGCCTGTTCGCAGCGTTCCCGGAGTGGTACGCCACACTGTTCAGCGGTTTCTACCTGGCGCTGCTGATCATCCTTCTCGCGCTCATCGCCCGCGGCGTCTCGTTCGAGTACCGCCATCAGCGAGACAGCCTGCGCTGGAAGAAGGGCTTCGACACGATGATCGTCGCCGGCTCCGCCGTGCCGGCCCTGCTGTGGGGCGTCGCCGTCGCGAACATCGTGCAGGGCGTGCCGCTGGACGCCGACCACGAGTTCACCGGCAGCCTGCTCACGCTCCTGAACCCGTATGGGCTGCTCGGGGGCGTCACGACGCTGCTGCTGTTCTTCACCCACGGCGTGTACTTCGTCGCACGCAAGACCGACGGGCAGGTGCAGCAGGACGCACGCCGGCTCGCGACCTGGTCGGGACTGCTCACGATCGTGGTCGCCGCGGCCTTCCTCATCTGGACGATCGTCAATGCCGAGGCCGCCGGCGCCCCCCTGCTGGCCGTCGTGATCGTTCTCGCGGCTGTGGCGGCGGTGCTGCTCATCGGATCGTGGGTCGCGAACCTGCGCGGCGCCGAGGGATCGGCATTCGCGCTCGGCGCCCTCACGGTCGTCACAGCGGTGCTGACACTCTGGTTCGCCCTCTTCCCGAACGTCATGCCCTCCGCGACCGACCCGGCGTACAGCCTGACGATCGAGAACGCGTCGAGCACCGACTACACGCTGACCATCATGAGCTGGGCCGCGCTCATCTTCCTGCCCCTCGTGCTGCTGTACCAGGGCTGGACATACTGGGTGTTCCGCAAGCGCGTCTCGCGCTCGCACATCGAGCGCGCCGCGGCCGCGCACTGAGCACGGCCCGAGACCGAGGAGCGAGGACAGACATCACCGCGATGACCGACGCGTCGGGCGACGAGACGAGCGCCCGCCGCCGCACCCCGCCCGTCGACCCGCGCCTGCTGCGCTACGCGCGGGCGGCACGGGGCTTCTTCGCCGGCAGCGCCGTCATCGTCCTGGTGCAGACCGCCGTCGTGATCGTGTTCTCGTACGTGCTGTCACGAGTGCTGGTGGGTGCGGTCGGCGGCGCGTCCGCGGCATACCTCCTCCCCTTCCTCGGTGCCGGCGTCGCCCTGGCCCTCGTGCGCGGAGGGCTGCTCGCACTCTCCGAGCTCGTCAGTGCGCGCGGTGCGGCCCGTTCATCGCTGCAGCTGCGGAGCGCCCTCGTCGATGCCGCCGGCCGCCGCGGGCCACAGGGACTCGCCGATCGCAGCCCGACCTCGCTCGCCGTGACCGCGGGACGAGGGCTCGAGTCCCTCGACGCCTACTTCGGCCGTTATCTCCCCCAGCTCGTGTCCACGGCGATCACCACTCCGCTGCTGATCATCGCGATCCTGGTGGCCGACCCGATCTCAGGGCTCATCGTGCTCGCCACGATGCCGCTCATCCCCCTGTTCATGGTGCTCATCGGGCTGGCGACGCGCGCCGTGCAGCGCCGACAGCTCGACACGCTGCACCGGCTCGCGACCCGGTTCGCCGACACCGTCGCCGGCCTCGGCACGCTCAAGATCTTCGGCCGCCATCGCCGCGCCGCCGACGGTATCGGCACCGTCACCGCGCAGTACAAGCGGGAGACCATGGCGGTGCTGCGAGTCTCGTTCGTCTCGGGCTTCGCCCTCGAGTTCCTCGCCAGCATCTCGGTGGCGATCGTCGCGGTGACCATCGGGCTGCGGCTGCTCTCGGGAGAGACGACGCTGCTCGTCGGGCTGTTCGTGCTCATACTCGCGCCCGAGGCGTACCTCCCGCTGCGCCAGGTGGGCGTGCAGTTCCACGCCGCCGCTGAGGGGGTCGCCGCCAGCGATGAGGTGTTCGCCGTGCTGGATGCCGCAGACCCGGCGGTCGGCGAGAGCGCCGGCCTCGTGCTGCGCGATGCGGGGCCGCTGATCGAGCTGCGGGGCGTGCGCGTCACCCGCGGCACGTGGTCGGCCCCGCCGGTCGACCTCTCGGTCGACGCCGGCGAGATCGTCGTCATCGAGGGGCCGAGCGGGAGCGGCAAGTCGTCGCTGCTGGCCGCGCTGCTCGGATTCACCGACGCGGACGGAGAGATCCGCGCCGCGCGGCCGCCGCGCGAGCTCATCGCCTGGGCGCCGCAGCATCCCGGGCTGATCACCGGGACCGTGGCCGAGAACGTCGCGCTGGGCGCGAGCGAAGTCGACTCCGCGCTCGTCCGATCCTGCCTCGACTCCGCCCGCCTCCCGTCCATGGATCCCGCACGGCGGCTCGGGGTGCAGGGCGCCGGCCTGTCGGGCGGACAGGCGCAGCGCGTCGCCGTGGCGCGCGCCCTCTATCGCGCACGGTCCGGACGTGCCCGGGTGCTCGCGCTCGACGAGCCCACGAGCGCCCTTGACGCCGACACCGAAGCGCGTCTGTGGGACGCTCTCCGCGCTGAGGCGGACGGCGGCTGCGGCATCCTCCTCGTCTCTCACCGCACGAGCGCGCGTCGCATCGCCGACCGCGTCGTGCGCGTCACCGCGGCCTCGGAGGTGACCGGTGCCTGATCCGCTGTCTTCCGAGGCGCGTGCTCTGCTGCGCACGGCGCAGCCGCGTGCGCGCCGTTTCACCCCCGCCGTACTGGCAGGGACGGGCACGGCGGTGAGCGCGATCGCGCTGCTGGCCGCTAGCGCATGGCTCATCACCCGGGCGGCCGAGCAGCCCGCGCTGATGTACCTGTCGGCGGTGATCGTGGCCGTCCGCGCGTTCGCCCTCGGCCGCGGGGTGTTCCGCTATCTCGAGCGCCTGACCGGACACGATGCCGCCCTGACCCAGTCCGCACTGCTTCGCACGGGACTCGTGCGCCGCCTGCTCCCGCTGGCTCCCGACGGACTTGCGCGCACCCGGCGGGGTGACCTGCTGTCGAGCCTCGTCGACGACGTCGAGGCGCTCCAGGACCTCCCTCTGCGCGTCGTGCAGCCCCTCGTCGTCGCGGGCCTGGCCGCGCTGGGCAGCGTCGTGTTCACCGCGTTCCTCTCCCCGGCCGCCGCGCTCGCACTGCTGGCCTGCCTCGTCGCGGCCGCAGCGCTCGCCGTCGGTCTGGGCACCGCGGCCGGAGCGCGCGCCGAACGTGCTATCGCGCCGCTGCGGGGCCGCCTGACCGACGCACTGCTCGACCAGTTCACCTCCCTCGACGTGCTCACCGCGTACGGGGCGATGGATGCCGCCGCCGCGCGCGTGCACGCGGCGGACGAGGCGCTGCGCCGAGCCACGGTGCGCCGTGCCTGGGCGCAGGGCCTGACCACGGGCGCGGTGTCGCTGCTGACCGGCGTCGCCTCGGTCGTGATGCTTCTGGTCGCCCTGCCCGCTCACGGCGACGGCGGCCTGACCGGCCCGTCACTGGCAGTCCTCGTGCTGCTGCCGATGGCGGTCTTCGAGGTGTTCGGTCCGGTGCCCCTGGCTCTAGCGTCTTGGCGTCAGGTGCGCAGCGCCGCCGTGCGGATCGCGCGCGCGACACCATCGCACGTGCCCGAAGAGCTCGTGCGGAGCGATCCCGCACCGACCGGGACGGCACCGGCGCTCGGTGAGGGCCTCGTGCTCGAGGGTGTGGGAGCCCGCTGGCCGCGCGCCGGCGACGACGCCGCACTCCACGACGTCGACCTGACGATCGCGCCCGGCGAGCGCATCCTCCTCGTCGGACCGAGCGGTGCAGGCAAGACCACGCTCGCGCACATGCTCGTGCGCTTTCTCGAGCACACGGGGCGCTATCTCATCGGCGGCGTCGACGTGCGCACGCTCTCGGGTGACGATCTTCGGCGCACGGTCGGGCTGTGCGAGCAGAACCCCTATCTGTTCGACGAATCGATCCGCCAGAACCTGTTGTTCGCCCATGACACCGCCACCGACGATGAGCTGTGGAACGTCCTGGACCGCACCGGCCTCACGCCGTGGGTCCGCGAGCGCGGAGGCCTCGATGCACGCGTCGGCGATCGCGGAAGGCTGGTGTCGGGCGGACAGGCGCAGCGCATCGCACTGGCCCGCGCCCTGCTGGCGCGGTTCCCCGTGCTCATTCTCGACGAGCCGACCGCAGGCGTCGACCCTGCGGCATCCGACCGTCTCCTGGTCGACCTGCTGTCGGCCGTGGGCCGCGATCGCGCCGTCCTGCTCATCTCCCACGTCGACGTCCCCGCCGGCATGGTCGATCGCGTCGTGCGGATGGAGGACGGACGCCTGAAGGCGGGTACTGTCTGGTCATGACCTTGACGGTGCGGCGGGCGACGGCGGCGGATGCGCGCGCGATCGCGACGATCCGCGTGACGTCCTGGCGCACGGCCTACGACGGGCTCGTCCCGCCGGCGCTGCTCGAGCGGCTCGACATCCGCTTCGAGGCGCAGCGCCGCGCACGGGACTGGGGGCGCTATCACGTCGACCCGCGCGCGGTCGAGTTCCTCGCCCTGCGCAGTGGCCGCCCCGTCGGCTGGGCGTCGGTGGGGCCCTGCCGCGATGACGATGTCGGCGCCGGGGTGCGCGGGGAGCTTCTCGCCCTGTACGCGCTGCCGGCGCAGTGGTCGACCGGCGTCGGTCACGTCCTGATCACGGCGGCGGAGGACGCCCTTCGCTCCTCCGGGTTCCGCATCGCGTCGCTCTGGGTGCTCGACGGCAACGAGCGCGCCGCGCAGTTCTACGAGCGCCACGGCTGGCGCGAGGACGGGGCGGTGAAAGACGACGAACGCATCGTCGGCGGCACCGGCATCCCGGCCCTGCGAGAGCGCCGCAGAGTGCGTGATCTGAGCGAAGAGAATTCCCCGTGATCACCCCCTTGTGTGGTCTGACCACATAGGAGTATCGTGTGCAGCGAGGACGGCAAGGGGCCGTCCGAAAGGAAGCGAAAAGCTCATGTCGGTTCCCACCACGATGCGCGCGGCGGTCGTCGTTGCGCCCGACAAGCCACTGGAGATCCAAGAGGTCCCCGTGCCCACTCCCGGTCCCGGTCAGGCCCTCGTGCGCGTCATCACGAGCGGCGTCTGCCACACCGACTTGCACGCGGCGCGCGGCGACTGGCCCGTGCCCCCGAAGGCGAACCTCATCCCCGGCCACGAGGGCTACGGCGAGGTCGTGGCCGTCGGCGACGGCGTCACCACGCTGAAGGTCGGCGACAAGGTCGGCAACGCCTGGCTGTGGAGCGCCTGCGGCACCTGCGAGTACTGCCGCACCGGCTGGGAGACCCTCTGCCCCGACCAGAAGAACGGCGGCTACGGCGTCGACGGCAGCTTCGGCGAGTACATGCTCGTCGACGAGAAGTTCGCCGCGCGCATCCCCGAGGGATCCGACCCGATCGAGGTCGCGCCGATCCTGTGCGCGGGCATCACCGTGTACAAGGGCCTGAAGGAGACCGAGGTCAAGCCCGGCGAGTGGGTCGTCATCTCCGGCATCGGCGGGCTCGGCCATGTCGCCGTGCAGTACGCCGTCGCGATGGGCATGCGCGTCGCCGCCGTCGACATCGACGACGAGAAGCTCACCCTGGCCCGCACGCACGGCGCCGAGGTGACCGTGAACGCCGCGTCCGAAGACCCGGTGGCCGCGATCCAGGAGCAGACCGGCGGCGCCCACGGCGTGCTGGTCACGGCCGTGCACCCGGAGGCGTTCGGCCAGGCGACGGGCATGTGCCGCCGGCGCGGGACCGTCGTGTTCGTCGGACTCCCCCCGGGCACGTTCCCGGCCGACATCTTCTCGACCGTGCTGAACCGCATCACCATCCGCGGTTCGATCGTCGGCACGCGGCAGGACATGATCGAGGCGCTCGACTTCTACGCCCGCGGCGAGATCCACCCGACCGTGTCGTCCGTCGAGAAGCTCGACGACATCAACGACATCTTCGACCGGATGGAGCACGGCAAGATCGAGGGTCGCGTGGTCATGGAGTACGCGACCGCCTGATCGATTCGGGATGCCGCAGCCCGCGGCATCCCGTCTCTTCAGAGCCGCATGCCGAAGGCGCGTCCGCCGTCCCACGGGAGCGGCGTGAACCCGACGCGCGGATAGAACGCGATAGCACCGGCGTTCTCAGCCGAGGCGACCAGGTGCACACCCGGCACGCCCTGCGCGCGCAGCGCGTCGGTGAGGGTCTGGATGAGGCGACGCCCGAAACCCTGCCCCTGCAGCTCGGGCAGCAGGTCGATGTGCAGATGCGCGGGGTACCCCGCCGCCTGCCCGGGGTTGGGCGCGGTGCCGTGCGCGTAGGCGCCGGCGAGGATCGCCCCTTCGGGGGTCGTCTCGTCGGTCGGGCGCGGCCAGCGCTCGGCGAAGCGCGGCCACCATTCGTCGGCGAACCAGCGGTCGAACGCGTCGGAGTCGGGCGTGCCCACGACGTAGCCCACCACGCGGTCGTCGTCGGTCTCGACCACGAAGCACAGTTCGGGATGCCGCGCCGCATACGGCCACGCGAAGATCGCAGCCCAGATCTCGTCGTCCGACAGCTGACCGGTCGCGTCACCGCCGCTGTCGGCGGTGCGCACGCAGATCTCGCCGAGGGCGGGTTCGTCGCCGGCGCGGAAGGGACGGATGCTGCTCACCCGTCGAGCCTATGCCCCTGGCTCCGGCGGCACCGTCCCGCGCACTACGCTGACGGGATGGCATTGTCCTTCTCGCAGGTCGACGTGTTCAGCGCCGAACCGCTGCGCGGCAACCCGGTCGCCGTCGTACACGGGGCCGACGACCTCACCGACGAGCAGATGCAGGCGTTCGCGCGATGGACGAACCTCTCCGAGACGACCTTCCTGCTGCGGCCGACGACCGCCGACGCCGACTACCGTCTGCGCATCTTCACGCCCGGCGGCGAACTGCCCTTCGCCGGGCATCCGACGCTCGGCTCGGCGCACGCCTGGCTCGAAGCAGGTGGCACGGTCGGCGGCGACCGCCCCGACCCCGCACGCCTCGTGCAGGAGTGCGGCGCCGGCCTGATCGAGCTGCGGCGCAGTGCGGGCCGCCTGGCCTTCGCCGCTCCCCCGCTGACCGAATCCGCACCACTCACCGACGCCGAACACGCCGCGACCGCGCACGCGCTCGGCGTCGACCCGTCCGCGATCCTCGCCGCACGGCGCCTCAGCAACGGTCCGCGATTCGTCGCCGTCCGCCTCGCCACCGCCGAAGAGGTCCTCGCGCTCGACCCGCACCTGCCCGAGGTCGCCGCGCTCGCCCCGACGGGCCTCGGGGCCATCGGCGCGCAGCCCGCCGGCGGTCCCGATGCAGACACCGCGATCGAGGTGCGCGTCTTCTGCCCCGGCATCGGCGTGCCCGAAGACCCGATCACGGGCAGCTTCAACGCCGCCGCCGCGCAGTGGCTCACCGCCGACGGCATCCTTCCCCCGTCCTACGTCGCCGCGCAGGGCACCGCGCTGGATCGTCGCGGCCGGGTCCACGTCACGACCGAGGACGACGCCATCTGGGTCGGCGGCGAGACCACGACGACGATCCGCGGCACCGTCGAGCTCTGATCTCACCGTCGAGCTCTGAGCTCACCCGCCGATGTACGACATCTCGATGCGCTCGCGGGGATGCTGCGTGGCCGCCGACCGGATCTCGGAGTAGTGGTCGTCGCGCTTCGCCCAGATGCCCAGGAGTGCGTCTTCGAGCTCGGCGTCCGTGCAGCCGCCCCGCAGCAGCGCCCGCAGGTCATGGCCGCGCGCCGCGAACAGGCACGTGAACAGCTTGCCGTCCGCCGACAGCCGCGCCCGTGAGCAGGCACCGCAGAACGGTGCCGTCACGCTCGAGATCGCCCCGACCTCGCCGCTGCCGTCCCGATAGCGCCACCGCGTGGCCGTCTCCCCCGGGTACGCCGGCGGCACCGGCTCGAGCGGATGCACGGCGTCGATGCGTGCGATGATCTCGGCGGAGGGAACCACCTGCTCGAGGTTCCAACCGTTGGTCGTGCCCACATCCATGAACTCGATGAAGCGCACCGTCGCCCCGGTGCCCTTGAAGCGCTCGGCGATCGCCACGACGTCGCCGTCGTTCATGCCGCGCTTGACGACCGTGTTGATCTTGATCGCGTCGAATCCGACCTCGCCCGCGACACGGATGCCGTCCAGCACGCGCTGCAGCGGGAAGTCGACGTCGTTCATCGCCCGGAACGTGGCGTCGTCGAGCGAGTCCACCGAGACCGTCACGCGGTTCAGCCCGGCCTCGCGCAGCGCCGCCGCCTTGTGCGCGAGCGCCGACCCGTTCGTGGTGACCGCGATGTCGAGGCGCTCGCCCTCCGGGGTCCGCAGCGCCGCCAGCATCCTGACCAGCTCCTCGATGTCGCGGCGCAGCAGCGGTTCGCCGCCGGTGAGCCGCAGCTTGCGCACGCCCCGCGCGACACCCGCCCGCGCCACGCGCACGATCTCCTCGAAGGTCAGCAGCTGCTCGCGCGGCAGGAAGGCGAAGTCGCGACCGAAGATCTCCTTCGGCATGCAGTACACGCACCGGAAGTTGCAGCGATCGGTCACCGAGATCCGCAGATCATGCAGGGCGCGGCCGCGCATGTCGCGTGCGCTGGGCAGCTGTTGCGCGCTCATGGTTCCACGGTAACCGGCCCCGGAGGACCCGGGGCCGATCCACGATCGAATCACTTCTTGGTGTTCTGCGGACGCGCGTCCCGCAGCATCCCCGCGACCACCAGCGCGAGCGCTCCGACGAGCACCAGCAGCCACAGGCCCAACGAGTAGGAGTTGCTCTCGGTGTGGTACGTGGCACCCATGACCAGCGGCGGGAAGTAGCCGCCGAGGCCTCCTGCCGCGGCCACGACGCCGGTGACCGCACCGACCTTGTCGGGCGGGGTCGACGGGCCGATCCAGGCGAAGACCGCGCCCATGCCGAGTCCCATCGCGGCGGCCATCAGGAGGAAGGTCACGCCGGTGAGCACGCCCTCCGGCGGCTGCTGCCCGACCACGTACGCCGCCGCGACGACGCCCGCCAGCGACAGCAGCGAGATCACCTTCGGACCGAACCTGTCGGCGAGTACACCGCCGATGGGCCGGGCGATGACCGCCGCGACCGCGAACATCGCCGTGCGCGTGCCGGCGCCGATCGGATCGACCTCGTTCGGGTAGATGGTCATCAGGTACTTCGGCAGATAGGTGGAGAACGCGACGAACCCGCCGAAGACGATGGCGTACAGGAACGACATCTCCCACGTGATGAGCAGCTTGAGCGCGCCGGTGACCTTGGGCACGAGCTTCTGGTTGCTCGACGTCCACACGGGAGAATCACGCAGGAAGAACCACACCAGCACCGCCATGACGACCATGACCGCCGCGATGATGAAGTGCGTGGGCAGGTAGCCGATCGAGTTGGCCAGTCGCGGCGTGAAGAACGCCGACACCGCGGTGCCGATCATGCCCATGCCGAACACGCCGTTGGCGAAGCCGCGACGTGCGGGCGGGAACCACGCGCTCGAGAACGGGATGCCGACCGCGAAGATCGTGCCCGGCACGCCGAGGAGGAAGCCGGCGAACACCAGCAGCCCGAAACTGTGGATCGCACCGGCCAGCGCCACCAGCAGCACCGCGGGGACACCGGCCAGCAGCACGAACGTGAACATCTTGCGTCCGCCGAACCGGTCGGTCATCGCGCCGACGACGATGCGGCCGAGCGCCCCGACCAGCACCGGCATCGCGAGCATCAGCGAGATCGACCCCTGCCCCAGTCCCATCTGGGTCGCGTAGATGTTCTGCAGCGGTGAGATCGCCATCCACGCCCAGAACCCGGCTGTCGAGGCGAGGGTCGCCAGGATGACCTGGAACATCCCGCCGCGCAGATCGGGGGGCACCGCCGTTTGTGTCGGCGATCCCGGAGTGGACGAAGCCTGAGTGTCGGCCATGTCGATTCCTCTCGTCTGGCCACACAGTAGCGACGATGAGCGCCCGTCTCTACACCCCTCACCGTGATTATTCGGCCGCTCACGCGCGCTTTCGTTTTCCCCTGATTTCCCACGGGATTAAAAACGGCCGGCCTGCTGACAAGGGCGGTCGGGGCGTCCCATACTGGGGGTATTCGTGAGGCTGGAGGAATCCGCATGACACCCCGCATCCACACCGAGCCGACCACGGACGGCGCTCTGGCCGACACCCTGCTCTCGCTGAGTCGCTTCGTCCGGCCCGGCGAGACTTCGCCCGACCTGCGTGCCCTCTTCCTCGAGGGTGGTCGCGACGGCGACGTGTTCTACCGCGACCGCTGGTCGCACGACAAGGTCGTGCGCTCCACGCACGGTGTGAACTGCACGGGATCGTGCTCGTGGAAGGTGTACGTCAAAGACGGCATCATCACGTGGGAGACCCAGCAGACCGACTATCCGTCGGTGGGTCCCGACTCCCCCGAGTACGAGCCCCGCGGCTGCCCGCGCGGCGCGGCGTTCAGCTGGTACACCTACTCGCCCACGCGGGTGCGGTACCCCTATATCCGCGACACCCTCGCCGACCTGTGGCGCGAGGCCAAGCGGCAGCATCCCGACCCCGTCGACGCCTGGGAGTCGATCGTCGAAGATCCCACGAAGGCCCGGGCGTACAAGAGCTCCCGCGGCAAAGGCGGACTGATCCGCACGACGTGGAACGATGCGATGGAGATCGCCGCGGCCGCCCACGTCTACACGGTGAAGAAGTACGGCCCCGACCGGGTGGCCGGCTTCTCGCCCATCCCTGCGATGTCGATGATCTCGCACGGATCGGGTTCGCGATTCCTCAATCTGCTCGGCGGCACGATGCTGTCGTTCTACGACTGGTACGCCGACCTGCCGGTGGCGAGCCCCCAGGTCTTCGGCGACCAGACCGACGTGCCCGAATCCGCCGACTGGTGGAACTCGTCGTACCTCATCATGTGGGGCTCGAACGTGCCGGTCACCCGCACGCCCGACGCGCACTTCATGGCCGAGGCCCGCTACCGCGGCCAGAAGGTCGTCGTGGTCTCGCCCGATTACACCGACAACACGAAGTTCGCCGACGAGTGGGCCTCGCCGCACCCCGGCACCGACGCCGCCCTCGGCATCGCGATGGGGCACGTGATCCTCACCGAGCACTTCGTGCAGAAGCGCACCCCGCGCTTCGAGGACTACATGCGCAGCTACACCGACGCGCCCTACCTGGTGACCGTCGAGCGCAACGGCGACCGGCTGGTCCCCGGCAAGTTCCTCACGGCGAGTGATCTGGACGGGGATGCCGCAGCCGCCGCGCACGCGGCGTTCAAGCCCGCGGTGCTCGATGCCGACGGCTCAGTGGTCATCCCGAACGGCTCGCTCGGTCACCGCTTCTCGCCGGAGGACGAGGGCAAGTGGAACCTCGACCTCGGCGACGTGGTGCCGCAGCTGTCGATCGCCGACCTCGAGGGGTGGGAGACGGCCGAGCTCGCGCTGCCGCGCTTCGACGTCACGCCCGAAGAGGGCCAGGAGCACGCCGGTGGCACCGGCGTCGTCAGCCGCGGCGTGCCGGTGCGCACCGTGAACGGCAAGACCGTCACCACCGTGTTCGACCTCATGCTCGCCCGCTACGGCGTGGCGCGCGAAGGCCTGCCCGGCGAGTGGCCGACCGGCTACGACGACGCGTCGACCCCGGGTACGCCCGCCTGGCAGGAGGAGATCACCTCGGTCCCCGCCGAGCAGGCCACCCGCATCGGCCGCGAGTTCGCCGACAACGCCGAGCGCAGCGGCGGCCGGTCCATGATCCTCATGGGCGCCGGCACGAACCACTGGTTCCACTCCGACACGATCTACCGCACCTTCCTGGCGCTCACGATGATGACCGGCTGCCAGGGCGTGAACGGCGGCGGCTGGGCGCACTACGTGGGGCAGGAGAAGGTCCGCCCGCTCACCGGCTACAACCAGTACGCCGGTGCGGCCGATTGGAACCGCCCGCCGCGCCAGGCGATCGGTACCGCGTTCTGGTACCTCGCCACCGATCAGTGGCGCTACGACGGGCTGCCCGCCAACCAGCTGGCCTCGCCGCTGGCCCGCGGAGCGTTCGACGACCGGACCACGGCGGACTGCCTCGTCGAGTCGGTCAAGCGCGGGTGGATGCCCAGCTACCCGACCTTCTCGCGCAACCCGCTGGACCTGTGCGACGAGGCCGAGGCCGCGGGCAAGGAGCCGGCGCAGTACATCGTCGACAGCCTCAACGACGGCTCGCTCCACTACGCGTGCGAAGACCCCGATTCACCGGAGAACTTCCCGCGCGTGATCGACATGTGGCGCGCGAACGTGCTGGGCTCGTCGGGCAAGGGCAACGAGTACTTCCTCAAGCACCTGCTCGGCACCGACTCGGCGATCCGGGTGGGCGAGACGGAGTCGCGGCCGCGTGACATCACCTGGCACGACGACGCCCCCATCGGCAAGCTCGATCTGCTGATGACCAGCGACTTCCGCATGACGAGCACGACGCTGTTCAGCGACATCGTTCTGCCGACGGCGACGTGGTACGAGAAGTACGACCTGTCGTCGACCGACATGCACCCCTTCGTGCACTCGTTCAGCCCGGCGATCGACTCGCCCTGGCAGACGCGCAGCGACTTCGACACGTTCAAGGTGCTCGCCGAGAAGTTCAGCGAGCTGGCCCGCACCCACCTGGGTGTGCGCCGCGACGTCGTGGCCGCTCCGCTGCAGCACGACACCCCGGATGTCATGGCGACCCCGCACGGGACCGTGCAGGACCTGCCGCTCAAGCCCGGCGTGACGATGGCCAAGCTCATCGTCGTCGAGCGCGACTATCCGGCGCTGGCCGACAAGTGGAAGACCCTCGGCCCGCTGTCCGAGAAGGTCGGCATGGTCACCAAGGGCATCACGTACCACCCCGAGGCCGAGATCGCCATGCTGGGCCAGCTCAACGGCACGGTCGAGGCGGGCCCGATGGCCGGCCGCGTGCGGCTGGACACCGACCGCCGCGCCTGCGAGATGGTCCTGGCGTTCTCGGGCACGACGAACGGCCGACTGGCGGTGCAGGGCTTCAAGCAGCTCGAGAAGCAGACCGGCCAGAAGCTCGCGTTCCTCGCCGAGGAGCACGAGGGCACGCACATCACCTTCACCGACGTGACGGTGCAGCCGCGCAGTGTCATCACCTCGCCCGAGTGGTCGGGCTCGGAGCACGGCGGCCGCCGCTATACGGCGTTCGCGGTCAACGTCGAGCAGCTCAAGCCCTGGCATACCCTCACCGGGCGCCAGCACTTCTTCCTCGACCACGACTGGATGGAGGAGCTCGGCGAGAACCTGCCGATCTACCGTCCCCCGCTCGACATGGCACGGCTGTTCAACGACGCCACACCCGGCAAGACGGGGGTGGATGCCGAAAGCGGCGCCGCGGAGGTCTCGGTGCGCTATCTGACACCGCACTCCAAGTGGTCGATCCACTCGGAGTACCAGGACAACCTCTTCATGCTGTCGCTGAGCCGTGGCGGCCCCACGATCTGGATGAGCCTCGAGGATGCCGCGAAGATCGGCGTCCGCGACAACGAATGGATCGAGGCCTACAACCGCAACGGCGTCGTGGTCGCCCGCGCGATCGTCACGCACCGCATGCCCGAGGGCACGGTGTACATGTACCACGCGAAGGATCGCACCGTGGATGTGCCGATCACGGAGACCAGCAAGCAGCGCGGCGGCATCCACAACTCGCTGACGCGCATCCTGCTCAAGCCCAGCCACCTCATCGGCGGCTACGCACAGCTGGCATGGGCGTTCAACTATCTCGGCCCCACGGGCAACCAACGCGACGAGGTCACCACGATCCGCCGCCGCAGCCAGGAGGTGCAGTACCGATGAAGGTCATGGCTCAGATGTCGATGGTGATGAACATCGACAAGTGCATCGGATGCCACACCTGTTCGGTCACTTGCAAGCAGGCCTGGACCAACCGCACCGGCGTCGAGTACGTCTGGTTCAACAACGTCGAGACCCGGCCGGGCGTCGGCTACCCGCGCACGTACGAGGACCAGGAGAAGTGGGGAGGCGGCTGGGTGCGCACCAAGCGCGGCCGGCTCAAGCTGCGCGCGGGCGGGCGCCTGTCGAAGCTCGCGCACATCTTCTCGAACCCGAACCTGCCCGAGATCGAGGACTACTACGAGCCCTGGACCTACGACTACGACATGCTGCTGAACGCCCCGAAGGGCCAGCACATCCCGGTCGCACGGCCCAAGTCGCTGCTGACCGGCAAGGACATGAAGATCTCGTGGTCGGCCAACTGGGACGACGACCTGGGCGGCTCCGCCGAGACCATGCAGGACGACCCGATCCTCCGCAAGATGAGCGAGCGGGTCGAGGCGGAGTTCGAGCAGGCGTTCATGTTCTACCTGCCCCGCATCTGCGAGCACTGCCTGAACCCGTCGTGCGCGGCATCCTGCCCGTCCGGCGCGATCTACAAGCGCGCCGAAGACGGCATCGTGCTCGTCGACCAGGACAAGTGCCGCGGCTGGCGCATGTGCGTGTCGGGCTGCCCGTACAAGAAGGTCTACTTCAACCACAAGACCGGCAAGGCCGAGAAGTGCACGCTCTGCTATCCGCGCATCGAGGTGGGTCTGCCCACCGTGTGCTCAGAGACCTGCGTCGGCCGTCTGCGCTACCTCGGCCTGGTGCTGTACGACGTCGACCGGGTCGCCGAGGCGGCCAGCGTCGAGAACGAGCATGACCTGCTCGACGCCCAGCGGAGCGTCATCCTCGACCCGAACGACCCCGAGATCATCGAGGCCGCCCGCCGCGACGGCATCCCGGAGGACTGGATCGAGGCCGCGCAGAACAGCCCGATCTACGCCCTCATCAAGAAGTACAAGGTCGCGCTCCCCCTGCACCCCGAGTACCGCACGATGCCGATGGTCTGGTACGTGCCGCCGCTCAGCCCCGTCGTGGACGTGGTGACCGGCTCGGGCAACGACGGCGAGGACGCCCGCACGCTGTTCGCCGCGATCGACAAGCTGCGCATCCCGATCTCGTATCTCGCGGGTCTGTTCACCGCCGGTGACACCGCGCCCGTCGACGAGTCGCTGCGCAAGCTCGCCGCGATGCGGTCGTACATGCGCGGCATCAACCTCGACGACGACCGCGACGAGTCGATCGCCACGGCGGTCGGCATGACCGGTGTGGAGATCGAGGAGATGTACCGGCTGCTGGCGATCGCCAAGTACAACGACCGCTACGTCATCCCCGCCGCGCACGCCGAGCAGGCCCGCGAGCTCGAGGAGCTCGCCTGCTCGCTCGACTACGACGGCGGGCCCGGTATGGGCGGCCCGAACCACTTCGGCATGTCCAGCGGCCACCCGGTGCCGGTCGCGGTGGAGAACTTCCACGCACTGGCCGACCGGCAGACCTCCGACAGCCCGGCCTCGCCCGGCAGCCGCGTGAATCTGCTCAACTGGGACGGCAACGGCTCGCCCGACGGTCTGTTCCCACCGAAGGACGAGTCCTGATGCCTCTCCTCACCCGCTCTCGCACCCGCGTGACGCCGCGGCGCAAGCTGCCGCCCGCGCTCGACGCCCTCGCGCTGACCCGTGACGAGCGCCAGCGCGTGCACATGGCGGCGTCGGTGCTGCTGGACTACCCCGACGAGGCCTGATTCGCCCGGATCCCGCAGGTGCGGGCGCTGATCGATCCGGTTCCCGCCGAGGTGCGCACGCCGCTGCTGCAGTTCATCGATGTGGCCGAGGCATCCGACGATCTCGGCCGTCTGTACGTGAACACGTTCGACCTCAAGCGCAAGTGCAGCCTCTATCTGACGTACTACGCGAACGGCGACACCCGTAAGCGCGGCACCGCGCTGGTGACGATCCTGGAGGCGTACCGCGCCGCCGGGTGGGAGTTCGACGCGCAGGAGCTGCCCGACTACCTGCCGGCCGTCCTCGAGTTCTCCGCCATGAGCGACTCCGAGATCGCGGCGGCACTCCTGTCGAGCCACCGCGAGGGCGTCGAGGTGCTCCGCGCGGCGCTCGAGGGCATGGACAGCCCCTGGGCCGGCGTGGTGCGCGCGGTCACGCTGTCGCTGCCGCCCATCGACGCCGCCACGCGCGAGCGCTACCTCGACCTGATCAACGAGGGGCCGCCCACCGAAACCGTGGGGCTGAGCTTCCTCGGCAACCTGCCGCCGTTCCAAGTGAGGGAGGACGCATGAACCCCCTGTCCATGCTGCTGTGGGTGGCTCTGCCGTACATCGCCGCCGCGGTGTTCATCGTGGGCCACATCTGGCGGTACCGCTACGACAAGTTCGGGTGGACCACGCGCTCCAGTCAGTCATACGAGAACCGCCTGCTGCGGTGGGGTTCGCCGATGTTCCACTTCGGCATCCTCTGCGTCGTCGCCGGGCACCTCGTCGGTCTGCTCATCCCCCGCGAGTGGCTGTACGCCATCGGGATCAACGAGCACATGTACCACATCGGTGCGACCGTGCTGGGCACGGCCGCCGCGATCCTGACCCTCCTGGGCCTCGCCATCCTCATCTACCGCCGCCGCACGGTGGGGCCGGTGTTCCTGGCCACGACGACGATGGACAAGGTCATGTACGTGTTCCTGGGCGCGACGCTGCTGTTCGGGACGCTCGCCACCTTCATCTACCAGCTGTTCGGGCCCGGATACGAATACCGGGCGACGATCGGCCCGTGGGTGCGCAGCATCCTCCTCTTCCAGCCGCAGCCCGAGCTCATGATCGGGGCGCCGCTGATGTTCCAGCTGCACGCGATCACGGCGACATGCCTGTTCATCCTCTGGCCGTTCACGCGCCTCGTGCACGTGTTCTCGGCGCCGGTGCAGTACCTGTTCCGCCCGTACATCGTGTACCGGTCGCGCGACGAGCACCGCAGCGGCACCCGCGCCACCCGCCGCGGGTGGGACCCGGTCGCCGCCCCCGACCCGGAGCGGCTGCGCAGGCCGTAGCGTCACGCGAAAGGGCGCGGCATCCGAAGAGTGGATGCCGCGCCCTTTCGTCGTCAGTCGACCTCCGGCATCCCGTTCCCGTCCACGACCACCGCAGCGGCCGGTGTCTCGGGCTTGGGCATGCGCGTGACCGCCGGAACGATCAGCGACACCAGCGCGATGATCCCGATGACCGTGTAGCCGAGGACGTAGTTCTGGTCCTCGCCGATGAGCGCCGCGATGATCGGCGGGCCGATGATGCCGCCCAGGCTCCAGCCGATGATCATCAGTCCGTAGATGGCGCCGGCGTGCTTGACCCCGAAGAAGTCGCCCGCCGTGGCCGGCATGGTGCCGAACCCGCCGCCGTAGCAGAGGTAGACGATCGCCGCGAGGATGAAGAACAGCACCCCGTTCGTGGCGTGCGGCACGATCAGCAGACAGACGCCCTGCAGCCCCAGCATCAGACCGAACGCGACCATGCGGCCGGTGAAGCCCGAGATCCACGCCCAGAAGATGCGGCCGCCGCCGTTGAACAGCGCGAGCACACCGACCAGGGCCGCAGCCCCGGCGACCGAGTAGCCGGCGATGTCTTTGGCGCTGGCCGCCGCCTGCGCGATCAGCGCGATGCCCACGGTGACGTTCAGCGTGAGGATCGCCGTCAGCAGATACCACTGCGGGGTGCGCAGGGCCTCCTGCTCGGTGAACTGCTTGTACGCGTCGCGCGTGCGACCGCTCACCGAGGGCTTCCACCCCGGCACCGTGTAGCCCTCCGGCGGGTTGCGGAAGAACGACGCGCCGACCACCGCCAGCACGATGTATCCGATGCCCAGCGGCAGGAACGCCCGGTTCGGCTCGGTGGGCGTCATGGCGATCAGCCACTGCGCCACGGGTGCGGTCACCACGGCGCCGAAGCCGAAGCCGGCCACGGCGAGCCCGGTGATGAGCCCGCGCTTGTCGGGGAACCACTTCTGCAGCATCGCGATCGGCACGATGTACGCGTAGCCGAGGCCGAAGCCGCTGATCACCCCGTAGCCGAGCACCAGCAGCCACAGCAGGCTCGCATCATGCGACACCGCGAACGACGCGATGAGGCATCCGATGCCGTAGATGATGCCGCCGGTGAGGGCGACCGGGCGCGGACCCGTGCGGTCCTGCACCTTGCCGCCGACGTAGCTGCCGATGAAGATCATGCCGATCGTCACCGTGAACGTCAGCGACGCCTCGGAGGTGGACAGATTCATCGTCGTCGGCTCGGCGAGCGCCTTGCCGAATACGCTCCACGCGTACACGGCTCCGATGGAGAACTGCAGAAGCAGGGCGGCGACGACGATCCACCATCGCCCGGCGGTGGGTCTATGGACTGCGGATTCCGCGCTCGAAGACATCGTTGTCCCTTCTCTCGAGGTGCGCCCGCCTGCGGATCAGGCCGACACGGCGGCTTCGGCGACCGGCTCCAGGCGGATGACGACCGACTTGGATGCCGGAGTGTTGCTGCCCAGAGCGGTGAATCCCAGGGGCACCAGCGGGTTGCCCTCCGGGAAATAGGTCGCCGCGCACCCGCGTGAGGTCGGGAACGCCACGGCCTTGAACGCCTGCACGGACCGGTCCACGCCGTCCGAGAACTCGCTGTGCACGTCGACGAGCGCGCCGTCCTCGATGCCCAGCTCGGTGAGGTCGTCGGGGTGCACGAAGATCACGCGACGGCTGCGCTTGATGCCGCGGTAGCGGTCGTTGAGGCTGTAGATCGTCGTGTTGAACTGATCGTGCGCGCGCATCGACTGCAGCAGCAGGCGCCCCGGAGGGCACTCGATGTACTCGAGGTCGTTGACCGTGATCATCGCCTTGCCGGTCGCGGTCGGGAACGTGCGCGAGTCGCGCGGTCCGTGCGGCAGGATGAACCCGTTGTCGGCCTTGAGCCGCTTGTTGAAGTCGTCGAAGCCGGGGACGACGTGCTCGATGTGGTCGCGCACGACGTCGTAGTCCTTCTCGAACGACGCCCAGTCGACCGGACCGGTGTCACCGAAGTACGCCCGTGCGATGCCGACCACGACCGACATCTCACTGCGCAGCTTGTCGGAGATCGGCTTCACCTTGCCACGGGTGGAGTGGATGGCGCAGACCGAGTCCTCGACCGTCAGCATCTGGGGTCCGGCCTCCTGCATGTCGATCTCGGTGCGACCGAGCACCGGCAGGATGATCGCCTCGTCGCCCACCGTGAGGTGGTTGCGGTTCAGCTTGGTGGACACCTGCACGTTCAGCCCCACCTTGTGGAAGCCCTCTTCGGCGGCGTGCGTGTCCGACACCGCGGACACCAGGTTGCCGCCCATCGAGATCCACACCTTGGTCTTGCCCTCGCGCATGGCCTCGACCGCCTGCACGACGTCATAGCCGTTCTCGCGCGGCGGGTCGAAGCCGAACTCGCGCTGCAGCGCATCGAGGAACTTCGGCGGCATCTGCTCCCAGATGCCCATCGTGCGGTCGCCCTGCACGTTGCTGTGGCCGCGGATCGGCGAGGCTCCTGCTCCCGGCTTGCCGATGTTGCCGCGCAGCAGCAGCAGGTTGATGACCTCCTTGATGATGCTCACGGCGTCGCGGTGCTGGGTCAGCCCCATCGCCCAGGTGATGATGACCTTGTCGGCGCGCAGGTACCGCTCGGCGAGCTCGTCGATCTGGCCGGCGGTCAGGCCGGTGGCGCGCAGCACCATCTCCGGGTCGAGGTCCTTCAGGCTCTCGCGGAACTCGTCGAGCCCCTGGCAGTGCTCGTCGAGGAACGCGTGGTCGAGCACGGTGCCCGGCTTCGCGTCCTCGGCGTCGAACACCCGCTTCGAGATGGCCTTCATCAGCCATCCGTCGCCGCCGGCGCGGATCTGCAGGTACTGGTCGGCGATGCCGGTGCCGTGGCCGATGATGCCCTTCACCTTCTGCGGGTTCTTGTAGCGGATCAGTCCCGCCTCCAGCAGGGGGTTGATCGCGACGATCTCGGCACCGGCCTCCTTGGCCTCCTCCAGCGCGGTGAGCATGCGCGGGTGGTTGGTGCCGGGGTTCTGTCCCATGATGATGATCAGATCGGCCTTGGCGAAGTCCTTGTAGGCGATCGTGTTCTTGCCGATGCCGATCGTCTGTCCCATCGCCAGGCCCGTCGACTCGTGACACATGTTCGAGCAGTCGGGCAGGTTGTTCGTGCCCATCTCGCGGGCGAACAGCTGGTAGGCGAACGCGGTCTCGTTCGCCGTGCGCCCGCTGGTGTAGAACGTGGCCTCGTTCGGCGAGTCCATGGCCTTCAGCCGGTCGGCGATGAGCGTGAACGCCTCGTCCCACGTGATGGGCCGGTAGTTGTCCTGCCCGGTGGGCTTGTAGAGCGGCTCGATGAGCCGCCCCTGCATGCCGAGCCAGTACTCCGACTTGTCCTGCAGGCTCGTGATGGAGTTCTCCGCCCAGAACGAGGTGGGGATCGTGACGGGCGTGGCCTCCCACGTGACCGCCTTCGCCCCGTTCTCGCAGAACTCGAACGTCTTGCGCTCCTCGGGATCGGCCCACGCGCAGCTCATGCAGTCGAAGCCGTCCTTCTGGTTCATGTCGGTGAGCAGGCTCAGCGCGCGTCCGACTCCCATGTCGGCCATCGCGGGCCCCATCGCGTGGGCGATGCCCGGAACCCCGGCCGCCCAGTGGCGGGGCTCCTCCACCTCCATCGCAGTGGCCGCTTCCGTGACATCCTGCACCGGTGCCTTGGCGGTCATCGTGCACTCTCCTTCATTCCGGGCCGCTCCGGTCAGGCCGGCAGCAGCGCTCTCGTTCGCACCCGGTCCGGCCGGGCATAGACGTTCATGGAATCGCCGCGCAGGAAGCCGACGAGGGTGAGCCCAGAGGTCTCGGCCATCTCCACGGCCAGCGACGACGGCGCCGAGACGGCGGAGAGGATCGGGATGCCGGCCATCACGGCCTTCTGCACGAGCTCGAAGCTCGCGCGCCCCGACACCTGCAGCACCGCCCCGCGCAACGGCAGCCGGTCGTTCAGCAGCGCCCAGCCGACGACCTTGTCGACGGCATTGTGGCGGCCGACGTCCTCACGCACGACGAGGACCTCTCCGGTGCTCGCGTCGCACAGGGCCGCCGCGTGCAGTCCGCCCGTCTTCTCGAACACGGCCTGCCGTGTGCGCAGCGCGTCGGGCAGCTCTGCCAGGACCGCCGCATCCACCGCCACCGAGTCGGTCGCGACGTCGAACGACGACGCGGTGCGCACCTGGTCGATGGATGCCGCGCCGCACACTCCGCAGGCGCTCGTGGTGTACGAGTGCCGGGCGCGTGCGGGGTCGGGCAGCGGCGTGCCGGGCACCAGCCGCACATCGAGCACGTTGTAGGTGTTGGCCTCGGTTCCCGGGCCCGAGCAGTGCATCGCGGATGCGAACTGCCCGGCGCGGGTGATGACGCCCTCCGACACGAGGAAGCCGGCCGCCAGCTCCACGTCGTCGCCGGGCGTGCGCATCGTGACGGTCAGCGGCGCGCCGCCGACTCTGATCTCCAGCGGCTCCTCGGCCGCCAGCGTGTCCATGCGCCGCACCGTCGAGGCATCCGGCTCGTCGTTTCCGACGGTGATCCGGACGATCTTCGTGCGCGTGGTGATCCTGCCCATGGCAACCTCCGGCGAGGGCGCTGCACTGCGCTCTCGATACCTCTCACCGTAGCGGTTTTCCGGGCGATCGGGGCCGATTGGATCAGACCGGTTCGAGCACGATGTCCACGCGACCGAATCCGCCCGCCGGGGGCGTCTCGCGTTCCGGTGTCGTGCCGGGCGCGAGTCGCAGCCGCCCCGCGCGCAGCAGCGCCCGCACGAGCACGACGAGTTCGAGTGTCGCGAGCGGCCGGCCGGGGCACACGTGGGGTCCCGTGCCATAGACGAGGTTCGCGGCGGCGTTGTGCACGGGCGCGAACGCGTCGGGGTCGCCGAAGACCTCCGGGTCGCGGTTGATGCTCGGCCAGTGCAGCACGACGACCTCGTCGGCGCGCACCGGGCACTCCCCCACCTGTGTGTCGGCCGTGGCACGCCGGCGGTTCGAGACGAAGGGGTCGTCGATGCGCAGCAGCTCGTCAATCGCGGCCGCCAGCGCCTCGTCGGGGGCGTCGACGAGGGCGTCCTGCAGCGCGGGGCGCACCGCGAGACCGTGCGCGACGACTCCCACGCACAGGGCGAGCGTCGACAGGTCGCCGCCGGTCCAGTTGCGCAGGATCGACACGATCTCCTCCTCGTGCAGCGTGCGTCCGTCGGCGGTGCGGGTCGCCATGAGCTCGGCGGTGACATCGGCACCGGTGGCCCAGCGGGCCACGACCAGCGCGTGCACGATCTCGTCGAAGCGCGCCGCGACCGCCGCCGTGCGCGCGCGGTCACCCGAGCGCGTTGCCGCGCGGTTGGCGGCGACCCAGTCGAGCAGCTCGTCCTCGAGCCCCGCGGGCCAGCCCAGCCACAGCGATGCGGCACGCACCGAGTACCGCGCGCCCAGCTCGCCGACGGCGTCGACGGGATGTCGCAGCTCGGGCACGAGGGCGCGGGCGAGGTCTTCGAGCCCCGGGCGCAGTCGCTGAAGGCGCGCGGGCGCGAAGAACGGGTCGAGCAGGCGCCGCGCGTCCCGATGCGCATCGCCGTCGAGTCCGTTGGGGATCTGCAGGTGCGCGGACACCCGGCTCGAGAAGGTGCCGGGGTCATGCGCGACCGCGACCGCATCGGCGTGCCGGCGCAGCACGAGGCGGCCGCGGTCGTCCCGCTCGCACATGCTCACGCTGCCGGACTCTACCGGATCGTGATCGTCGCCCCCGGCGCGATGGCCGTGCCAATGGGCAGCTGCAGCACGACCTCCGCACCGTCGGCCGTGCGTGCGAGCGCGGCGACGCTGCCCTCGCCCTCGTCGACCTGCACGACCCGCGCCAGCAAGCTTGACCGATCGTCCTTCGGCAGCGTGCCGGCGATGATCGTGATGAACGGGGTGGCCGGGGCATCCAGCACCTCACGCACCGTGCCCGTCTGAGTGACTCGACCGTCTTCGAGGATGACCAGGCGGGAGGCGAGGGATGCCGCATCCGCCGCATCGTGGGTGGCCACGAGTGCGGTCGTCTCCGTTTCATTCAGCTGCTCGGTCAGGAGCGCGCGGATGCCGCCCGCGGTCTCGGGATCGAGCGAAGTCAGGGGCTCGTCGAGCAGCAGAACACGAGGCGACGTGGCCAGCGCCCGCGCCAGGGCGACGCGCTGCTGCTGGCCACCCGACAGTTCGGAGGGCCGGCGGCCACCCAAGCCCCCCAATCCCACGCGCTCCAGCCAGACCTCGGCGTCCGCGCGCGCCGTCGCGCGCGCGGTGCCCCGCGAGCGCGGGCCGAAGGCGATGTTCTCTCGCGCGGTCAGGTGCGGGAACAGCCGCGGCTCCTGCCCGAGCAGCACGATCCCGCGATCGCGTGGCGCCACATGGGGGCCGGATGCGGCATCCATCGTCACCCCGTCGAGGTGCACGAACCCGTCATCGAGCGGGATGAAACCGGCGAGCGCACCGAACAGCGTCGACTTGCCGGTGCCGGACGGCCCCATGACCGCCACGATCTCACCGGCGTCGGCGTGCACCTCGGCCTCGAGCGTGTACCGGCCGCGGTCGACGCCCACGCGGGCATCCAGCGTCGCGCCGCTCATCCCACGCCCTCCACCGACGTCTGCGCACTGGGCGCGTTCGGGCGCCAGGCGCGCACGAGCAGCAGCACGGCGATCGCGGTCACCAGGAGCAGCAGCGAGAGCGCGACGGCCGAGGCCTGGGTGACCCCGGCACCGTTGAACGCCGTGTAGATCGCCAACGGCATGGTGCGGGTCACGCCCGGCGCATTGCCCGCGAACAGCGCTGTTGCCCCGAATTCACCGATCGCGCGTGCGAAGCAGAGGATGACGCCCGACAGCAGACCCGGCCCCGCCAGCGGCAGCGTGACGCGCCAGAAGATCGTCCAGCGGCCCGCGCCGAGCGCCGCGGCGGTCTGCTCATAGGCGACACCCGAGGTGCGCAACGCCCCCTCCAGAGCGAGCACGAGGAACGGCAGGGCGACGAACGCCTGCGCCATGATGACCGCGACGGTGGAGAACGGGATCTGCCAGCCCGTCCAGCCGAGCCAGCCCGCCCTCCCGAACAGGAACAGCAGCGACAGCCCGCCGACCATGGGCGGCAGCACGAGCGGCACCGTGATGATCGCCCGCAGGACCGAGGCCAGGCGGCCGCCCGCCCGTGCGATGAGCAGGGCGAGCGGCACGCCGAGGATGAGGCAGGCGGCGGTGGCGACAAGACCCGTCGTGAACGACAGGCGTAGCGCGTCGAGCGCCTCGGCCGACGTGATGTCGGCCCACAGCGTCGACCACTCGACCTTGCCGACCAGCGCCGCCAGCGGCAGCACGAGGAACGCGAGGCCGATCAACGCCGGGACGACGAGGATCGGCGGCGCGTATCCTCGCTGCCTCATGGCTTGTCGAATCCGAACGACGACAGGATCTCCTGGCCCTGCGAGCCGGTGATGAAGTCGACGAAGGCCTGGGCGGCCGCCTTGTTCGGGGCATCCTTCAGCACGACGATCGGGTACGAGTTGACGACCTGATCGGCGCCGTCGGGCGTGAACGAGGTGACCTGGTCACCCGCCGACTTCGCGTCGGTCTTGTAGACGAGCCCGGCATCGGCCTCGTCGTTCTCGACCTTCGTGAGCACGGCGGTCACGTTCTGCTCCTCACTGGCGGGGGTCACGCTGACACCCTCGTTCTTCAGCAGGGTCTGGGACGCCGCGCCGCAGGGCACCTCGGGGGCGCAGAGAACGACCTTGAGGTCCTTGTTCGCGAGGTCGGCCAACGTCGTGACATTGCCGGGGTTGTCCGCGGGTGTGACGACGACGAGCGTGTTCTTCGCGAAGATCACCGGGTCGCTGGCCAGGCCGGGATCGGTGACCTTCGTCATGTTGGCCTCGTCCGCGGACGCGAACACATCCACTGCGGCGCCGCCGTTGATCTGCGTGGCCAGGGTGCTCGAACCGTCGTAGTTCGCGGTGACCTTCACGTCGGGGTGCGCGGACTCGAACTCGCTGATGGCCTTGTCGAAGGCGCCTTGCAGCGAGGCCGCGGCCGAGACCGCGACGTTTCCGCTCAGGGTGTCGGCGGCCGCGCTGTCGCTCGGCTCGGCGGAGGATGTGCTCCCGCAGCCCGTCAGCAGAAGGGCGAGGGATGCCGCTGCAGCAGCGGCGAAGACGGTCATACGGCGCATGTGATTGCTCTCTCTCAGGTGATGCGGTCGTCAGCCGCGCGGTGTCTCGACGATGACGGTCGTGGCCTTCACGACCGCGACGGCCAGGGATCCGACCTCCAGGCCCAGGTCCTCGACGGCCTCGGCCGTCATGAGCGACACGATCCGGTGGGACCCCGCCTGGATGTCGACCTGCGCGCACACCCCGTCGGCGATGACGCGGGTGACCAGGCCGGTGAACCTGTTGCGGGCGCTGGAGAGCACATCGGTCGGGTCCTCCGCAGCCTTGGCGAGTTCCACGGCACGCTGCGCCAGCGCCCGCCCGGGGATCTCGGCCGGGCTCGCATCCGTCACGGGGAGCACGCCCTGCTCCACCCAGCGGCGCACGGTGTCATCGCTGACGCCCAGCAGGCGGGCGGCATGCGAGATCTTGTAGCTTGCGGGCATGAGGCCAAACTAGCATCGCGCATGCGGGTGTTGAACCGTGTTTATTCCGCATTCGCGGAGCACGGGTATTTCCGGTCGCCTCCGGCCCGCGGCGCCCCCGTGCTGGTTACGCTGAGACCATGCTGCCCCCGCTGGTCGAGCCCGTCGCCGCACTGAGCGACGCCGAGCAGACGCGCACCGCACGCCATGTGCGCCTGGCCGGATTCGGCTCCGACGGGCAGCGGCGCCTCGCCGCCGCGCGGGTGGGCGTGATCGGCGCCGGCGGGCTGGGCTCGCCCGTGATCCTCGCCCTCTCGGCGGCCGGTGTCGGCGAGCTCGTGGTCTTCGACGACGACGAGGTCGACGCATCCAATCTGCAGCGGCAGGTCATCCATCGCCGGCAGGACGTCGGCCGGCCCAAGACCGACAGCGCCGAGCGCGTGGCGGCCGAGAGATCCGAGACGCGCGTACGAGCGGTGCGCAGCCGTCTCACCCACGACAACGCGGCCGGGCTGCTGGCCGGCGTCGACCTCGTGCTCGACGGCACCGACTCGTTCGAGAGCCGCGAGATCATCGCCGCCGCGTGCGAGCGGCTCGGACTGCCGCTCGTGTGGGGCACCGTGCAGGAGTTCGCCGGACTCGTGACCGTCTTCTGGCCGGCGCCGCCGGCACCCGCCGAGCCCGTGCGGCTGCGCGACCTGTATCCGTCGGGCAGCGAGGCACCGGCCTGCTCGGCGGTCGGCGTGCTGGGCCCCGTGTGCCTGCAGGTGGGCGCGCTCATGGCGACCGAGGCCGTCAAGCTCATCACCGGCATCGGCCGCCCGCTGCTGGGCCGGGTCGCGCTCATCGATGCGCTGGCCGGCACGCAGCGCGAGGCGCCGCTGCGGGCGACGCGCACGACGGGTGTCCCCGGGGCCACACCGGCGCGCGCCGCTCTGATCGCCGAGGTCGATGATCCCGGCGAGGCCGACGTCGTCATCGACGTGCGCGAAGACGCCGAGGTCGCGAGCGGCATGCTGCCGGGCGCGCGGCATGTGCCGCTGCGGACGCTCCTGGGCGATGCCACCGGCGTCGCAGGCGCCCTGGGCGGGCAGCCCGCCGTGCTGGTGTGCCAGGTCGGGGTGCGCGCCCATACTGCGGCGCGCGCGCTGCAGGCCGCCGGCGCCGACGTCACGGTGCTGCGCGGAGGGATGGACGGGTTCAACGCCCGACGAAAGGAGCACGCATGATCACGGTCGAGGCGCATCGGGCGCGGATCCTCGCGGCGGTGCGGCCCCTCGAGGCCGTCACCGTTCCGGTCGCCGCGGCGCTCGGCCGGGTGCTGCGCGAACCCGTGCGCTCGGCGGTCGATCTGCCGCTGTTCGACAACTCGGCCATGGACGGCTTCGCCGTGCACCACGCGGACGTGGCTGCGGCATCCCCCGACTCCCCGGTCACCCTCGAGGTCGTCGCCGATCTGCCGGCGGGCACCTCGCTGAACCCGCCGATCGCGCGGGGGCAGGCGGCGCGCATCATGACGGGTGCGCCGTTCCCGTCCGCGGCCGACACCGTCGTGCCGTTCGAAGACACCGCCGGCGGTCTCGCCGACTCGCTCGGGACCGCGACCGTGGTGGCTGCTCCCCGTGCGCTCGGCATGCACATCCGCCCCCGCGGCGAGGAGTGCCGGGCCGGCGACGAGATCCTCCCGACGGGGCTCGTGCTGGGCGGACGGCAGCTGGCCTCGGCCGCGGCCGCCGGCGTCACCGAGGTGGTCGTCTCGCGCGTGCCGCGCGTGGCCGTCATCTCCACCGGAGACGAGCTGCGCCCGCCGGGTGCACCGCTCGAGCACGGGCAGATCCCCGAGTCCAACAGCACGCTGCTCGACGGTCTGTGCCGCGAGAACGGCGCCGAGGTCGTGCTGCGCGCGCAGGTGACCGACGACGGGGATGGACTGCAGCGAGCGCTCGACGAGGCGTCCGGGCTGGGCGCCGACGTCGTCATCACGTCGGGCGGCGTGAGCGCGGGCGCCTACGAGGTCGTGCGCAACGTGGCCCCGATGCGGTTCGAGAAGGTCGCGATGCAGCCGGGCAAGCCGCAGGGCTTCGGCGCCGGCGATCCGCTGCTGTTCGGACTGCCCGGCAACCCGGTGAGCGTCGCGGTGTCCTTCGAGGTCTTCGTGCGGCCCGCTCTGCTCGCGATGCAGGGCGCGGCGGTGCTCGACCGGCTGATCCTGCCGATGCGCGTGCTCGAGGCGTGGCGAACCCCCGCCGAGCGCCGTCAGTACCGGCCCGTCGTCGTCACCCGCGAGGGCGTGCGACCCGCGTCGTCGGGCGGTTCGCACCTGGCCGCGAGCCTCGGCCGCGCCGACGCGTATGCCATCGTCCCCGCCGACGTCGATGCCGTCGCCGTGGGTGACCTCGTGGATGTCATGCTGATCTCATGACTTCCGCGCCCGACCCCGCCGCCGCCTCCGCCTCCGTGAGCTTCACTCATCTCGACGCCGCCGGCCATGCCCGCATGGTCGACGTCACCGAGAAGCAGCCGACGGTCCGCTCGGCGACCGCGCGCGGCTCGGTGCGCTGCGCGGAGCACGTCGTGGCCGCCCTTCGCGACGGCAGCGTCCCCAAGGGCGACGTGCTGGCGGTGGCCCGCATCGCAGGGATCGCCGGCGCCAAGCGCACTCCCGAGCTGCTGCCGCTCGCGCATGTCATCGGGGTGCACGGAGCGGTCGTCGACCTGCAGATCACCGACACGGGTGTCGACATCGAGGCCACCGTGCGCACCGCCGACCGCACCGGCGTCGAGATGGAGGCTCTCACCGCGGTGTCGGTCGCGGCCCTCGCCGTCGTCGACATGGTCAAGGGACTCGACAAGTCGACCTCGATCGCCGACGTGCGCCTGATCGCGAAGACCGGCGGCAAGTCGGGCGCATGGACCAGACCCGAGCAGCGATGACCGCGCAGCCATGACCGACCAGAAGACCTACGGAGCGGTCCTCCTTGCGGGCGGACGCGCCTCCCGCATGGGCGGTGTCGACAAACCGCGCCTGGTCGTCGACGGCGTGAGCATGCTCGACCGCGCGATCACCGCGATGCGCGAGGTCGGCGCCGCGCCGATCGTCGTCGCGGGGCCGGCGGAGGCCCCCGTCACGGGCGTCGAATGGGTTCGCGAGGACCCGCCGTTCACCGGCCCGGCGGCCGCCGTCGTGGCCGCGCTCGCTGCGACCGCGGCGGCGCCCGCCCCCGATCCGGACTGGACGTTCGTTCTGGCATGCGACCTCCCCCGCGTCGATGCGGCCGTGCGGCAGCTGGTGGCCGACATCCTGCTCCTGCCCTCCGACACCGAGGGCGCGTGCCTGTCGGATGAGACCGGGCGCCCGCAGTGGCTGACCGGGGTCTATCGCACGTCCGCGCTGCGGCGGGCCGCCGCATCCCTCCCCGACGAGGGCCGCGACCAGTCGATGCGCGCGCTGTTCGCCGACGTCGCCATCGCGACGCTGGAGGACCGCGCGGACGGCGCCCACGACATCGACACGTGGGAGGATTTCAGAAGGTTCACGAAGGAGGACGAATGAGCGAGCACCTGCCCCCCGAGGCCCTGGACGAATGGGCCGACGCACTGCGTGAGCGGTTCGATCTGACCCAGGAGGACGTGCCGATCGCGCTCGTCCTCAAGCTCGCCAAGGACGTCGCCGACGGCGTCGCGCGCCCCGCGGCTCCGTTCAGCGCGTTCGTCGCCGGCCTGATCGCCGGTCGCGCCGGCGGTTCGCCCGACGACATCAAGAACTCGGTCGACGCGGTCTCACAGCTCGCCTCTACCTGGAAGGCGTGATGGCACAGGTCCGGTTCTTCGCCGCGGCCGAGGAGGCCGCGGGCTCGGCCGAGCGCGTCGTCGACGCGCCCGACCTGGGGGCGCTGCGCGCGACGCTGACCGCCGAGTATCCGGCGCTCGCGGCGATCCTGTCGAAGTGCTCGGTTCTCGTCGACGGATCGCGCGTCGACGACGCCGAGCCGCTCCCGGCGGGTGCCGTGGTCGACGTGCTGCCCCCGTTCGCCGGCGGCTGAGACCCGGTCAGGCCGGTCGAGCCGGTCAGACCGGTCGGGTCAGCCGCCCAGGCCCTTCCAGTTCGTGGTGCCGTCGGCCTCGATCTGCCGCTTCCAGATCGGCAGGCTGTGCTTGATCGACTCGATCAGCGTGCGCGAGACCTCGTACGCCTCGCCGCGGTGCGCGGCGGCGACCACGACCACCACGGCGAGGTCGCCGACCTCGAGCCGGCCGATGCGGTGGCTCGCCGCGACGATCGCGCCGGTGTCGCCGACCGCCTCCTCGCACAGCCGCACGAGCGTCTTCTCCGCATCGGGGTGCGACGAGTACTCCAGCGCGACGACGCCGGACGCGGCATCCGGATCATGGTCACGCACCCGTCCCGTGAACGTGATCTCCGCCCCCATGTGCGGGTCGTCGACGGCGGCGACGTGGGCGGCGACGTCGAGCGGCTCGGTGCTGATCTGCGCGAGGCGGACGGTCACCGTTCCTCGCCTTGATGGTGATCGGCGTGGCGGTGATCGGCGCCCTGCAGCTGCCCGAGCACGTGCGCGGCGACCCCGACGATCACCGGCATGCCCGCCTCGACGGCCGTGGGCGCACCGGGCAGGTTGACGACGAACGCGCCCTCGGCGATGCCGGCGATGCCGCGCGAGAGCATCCCCGCGGGCTTCTCGGCCGTCGCGCGTCGCCGGAGCTCTTCGGCGATGCCGGGGATGCGCCGGGTGATGAGCCGGTCGGCCCCCTCCGGCGTCTCGTCGCGCGGGCCGACGCCCGTCCCGCCGGTCGTGACGATGATGCGGATGCCGTCGGTCAGCGCCGCACGGATGGCGGCCTCGACCTCATCCGCCCCGTCGGGGATGACGATCGGCTCGTCGCAGACGAAGCCCGCCTCGCGCAGGGCGGCCACGGCGATGGGCCCGCTGAGGTCTTCTCGTTCGCCCCGTGAGGAGCGGTCCGACACGGTGATCACTGCTGCGGCGTACGGCATGGCACCAGCCTATGCCGCGCGCCGCACGCACGGACGCTCTAGGCGATGTGTCCTCCCGCGACCGTCTCGTCCTCGATCTCCGATTCGTCCTCGGCGTCCGTGATGTAGTCGTCGACGAGGTGAGTCGGCAGGGTCGAGCGCACGGCCAGCCAGTAGATCAAGGCCGAGACGCCGAGGTTGATGAGAAAGACCCAGAAGAACATCCTCTTGTCGAACTCGGCGCCGAACAGACCCGAGCTGAAGAAGTAGCTCACGAGGCCGAACAGCACGAACCACGGGATGATCCACACCGCTGAGGTGCGGAAGAAGAGCGGCGGCTGCGCGCTGCGCCGACCGAACACCTGGAACAGCACGAGCACGACGTAGCCGATCAGGATCGTCACCAGCAGCCTCGAGTTCGTGGCCCATCCGGCCCAGAACATGATCATGTTCGCGCTGTAGAAGGCGAGGAACGGGATGATGTCGCCGCCCGGCAGACGGAACGGCCGGGGTCGGTTCGGGTACTTGCGCCGCAGCACTGCGAGCACCAGCGGTCCCGAGCCGAACGACATTACCGTGGAGGTCGTGATGAACCCGACCAGCGACTGCCAGCTCGGGAACGGCAGCAGCAGCACGATGCCGACGCAGAACGTCACGACCAGGCTCCAGTGCGGCACACCGTGCTTGTTGTTCGACGCCAGCCACCGCGGCGCATTCGCGTTGCGCCCCATCGCGTACGACACGCGCGAGGCGATCGTCGTGTAGATGAGGCCGGTGTCAGCCGGCGAGATGACCGCATCGAAGTACAGGATGTACGCGAGCCACGCGAGTCCCGCCATGCTCGCCAGTGCGGCCAGCGGCCCGAAGTCGTTCGTGAACGCGAGCCCGGCCCATCCGCCCGACTTCTGCAGCACCGACTCGGGCACGGCGAGGGTGAACGCGACCTGCAGCAGCATGTACAGGATCGCGCAGAGGACCACCGACCCGATCAGCGCGAACGGGATGTTGCGATGCGGGTTCTTCGTCTCGCCGGCCAGTTCGATCCCCTGACGGAACCCCAGATACGAGAACGTGATGCCCGCCGTCGAGATGCACACGAAGACCGCCGCGAACCCGCTGGGCGCGAAACCGTACGAGGTGAAATTGGCCGGCGTCCCCATCTGCGTCGTGCCGAGCGCCGTGATGAGGAACACGAGGATCACCAGGATGATGACCCCGAGCTTCCACCACACCAGCACATTGTTGATCTGCGCGAACAACCGCACGCCGAAGTAGTTCAGCACCACGAACAGGGCGAGCAGCAGAATGGCCACCACCATGCCCATCGGCGTCAGCACCTGGGCGGTGCCACCGGCATCGGTGGCACGCACCGTGAACGGCGCGAACTTCGTCGCGTAGGTGAGCGCCCCGGTCACCTCGATCGCGGGCACGGCCGCCGAGGCGATCCAGGTGATGAACCCGAGCGAGTAGCTGCCGAACGAGCCCCAGACCAGGTGGGGGTAGCGGACGACACCGCCCGAGATCGGGAACATCGGCCCGAGCTCCGCGTAGCAGAGCCCGATCAGGATGATCATGATCGCGGCGATCCCCCACGAGAAGATCGCGGCGGGCCCGGCGATGGCCGACGCGTGGAACGCGCCGAACAGCCAGCCCGAGCCGATGATCGACCCGACGGCGGTGAACAGCAGACCGATGGGCCCGAGGCTCCTCTTCAGCTTGTGCTGCGGCGGGGCGCTGGTCACATCGTGTTGTATCGCGGACATCTTCGTCTCCTTCTGTCGGCATCGTCAGTCAGGAGAACCGTCGGCCCATCGGTCGGGCGGAACCCGGACGGAAGGCTACGCCCGCCGAGAACTGCCGGCACGGGTTCATAACGAACTCCAAGCCGACGCAGGAGAGGGGTGGATGCCGCGGCTCAGCGCCGCCCGGTGCCGAAGAGACCGCGGATGATGCCGCCGACGACGGTCTGCGTGGTCCGCGAGCCGAGGATCTCCTCCAGGGGCGAGGTCTGCGTCTTCCGGGCGGTGCGGGTGGTGCCGGCGGTCTTGCGCATGATGCGCTCGTACTCGGCCTGCGCCTTCTTCTGCGCGGCGGCCTCGGCCTTGTCCATCGCGGCCTTCTGCTTCGCGTCCTCGGCGTCGGCCTTCGCCTTCTGCGCGGCGGCCAGCTCGGCCGTGTGCGCCTGCTCGGCGGCGTTCATCTTCGCGGCGAGGATCTCGCGTGCCGACTCACGGTCGATGGCGGTCCCGTACTTCGCCAGCAGCGGCGATGCCTTCACGGCTGCGGTGATCTGCGGGTCGGGCGTGGGCTCCATGAGGCCCTGCGGCGCACGCATGCGCGTCCAGGCCACCGGCGTGGGCGCCCCCTTCTCGCTCATCACGGTGACGATCGCCTCGCCGGTGCCGAGCTCCTGCAGCACCCGCTCCAGGTCGTACCCCGAGGTCGGATAGGTGCCGACGGTGGCACGCAGCGCCTTGGCGTCGTCGGGCGTGAACGCCCGCAGCGCATGCTGCACGCGGGAACCGAGCTGTCCGAGCACGTCGGAAGGCACGTCCTTGGGCGTCTGCGTCACGAAGAACACGCCGACGCCCTTCGAGCGGATGAGGCGCACGGTCTGCGTGATCGAGGCGAGGAAGTCCTTCGAGGCGTCCTTGAACAGCAGATGCGCCTCGTCGAAGAAGAACACGAGCTTCGGTTTGTCGGGGTCGCCCACCTCAGGGAGGATCTCGAACAGCTCGGCGAGCAGATACATGAGGAACGTCGAGAACAGCTCGGGCTTGTCGATGACCCCCGGCACCTCGAGCAGGCTGATGACGCCGCGGCCGTCGGACGCGGTGCGCAGGAAGTCCTTCACGTCGAACTCGGGCTCGCCGAAGAACACGTCGGCGCCGGCGTCCGCGAAGGTGATCAGCTCGCGCAGGATGACCCCGGCCGTCGCCGCCGACAGACCGCCGATGCCCTTCAGCTCGGCCTTGCCCTCGTCGCCGGTGAGATAGGTCAGCACCGCGCGCAGGTCCGACAGGTCGACGAGTGCCAGCCCCGCCTCGTCGGCGTAGTGGAACACGAGGCCCAGGCTCGACTCCTGCGTCTGGTTGAGCCCGAGCACCTTGCTCAGCAGCAGCGGGCCGAACGCGGTCACCGTCGCCCGCACCGGTATGCCCTTGCCGACGCCGCCGAGCGCGAAGTACTCGACCGGCGATGCCGTCGGCTTCCAGTCCTGCCCGATGGCCTGCGTGCGCGCCAGAAGCTTGTCGCTCGACTCCCCCGCCGTCGCGATGCCCGACAGATCGCCCTTGATGTCGGCGGCGAACACCGGCACGCCCTGTGCGGCCAGCTGCTCGGCGAGGCCCTGCAGCGTGCGGGTCTTGCCCGTGCCCGTAGCGCCGGCCACCAGTCCGTGCCGGTTGAGCATCGCCAGCGGGATGCGGATCTGCGCCGACGCGTCGGGCTCGCCGTTCACGAGCGCGCCGAGGTCGAGCGTGGCGGCGTCGAAGGTGTATCCGTCGATGATCTCCTGCACCTCGTCGGCCGTGAGCGGCGCATCGGACGGAGGGGTGGATGCCGCGGGCTCGGCCGCCGCGGCCGGCTGCGGCGCGGGCGGCGCGGGCGCGGGCGCCGGCGCGGCTGCCGCCGGTGCGGCGGCGGGCGCGGCATCCCCGGCCTTCGCCTTCGCCGCCTCCGCCTCGGCGGCGGCGAGCGCGGCCTTGGCCTGTGCGGCTTTCAGTGCGGCGTCCGCGGCCTCCGCTTCAGCGCGCAGACGGGCGAGTTCGGCTTCGGCGGCGGGGTCGCTCATGCGCTCAGCCTAGCCAGGCATGCGACGCGGCGATACGGCAGGATGGGCGCCATGGGCACGATCCGTCAGACCCTGCGCCGCGCCATCGCGCCGCTCACCCAGACAGCGGCGTTCCGCCACGTCGGGCGACGCGTCATGCCGGTGCTGGAGAGGGCGTTCGCGGTCGTCGCCCGCGGAAGGATGCCGATCAGCGGCATCCTCGTCCCGTCCCTCACGCTGCGCACGATCGGCGCGCGCTCCGGAGAGCCGCGCGACGTGCAGCTGATGTACACGCCCGACGGCGCGGGGTGCGCGATCGTGGCCGGAACGAACTTCGCCGGCACGCGGCATCCCGCCTGGACGACGAATCTGCTCGCGCACCCCGATGCCGAGATCGTCGTGCGCGGTCGCCGTCTGGCCGTGCGCGCGGAGCGGATCGGCGATGCGGATCGGGATGCCGCGTGGGCCCGGATCGAGGCGCAGTGGCCGAACTACCGCTCGTATGAGCGGGAGTCCGGCCGCACCGTGCGCCTGTTCCGGCTGCGCCCCGTGCGCGAGCTCGGGCGGGTCTGACTCAGCCCTTCGTCGCGCCGGCGAGCAGCCCTCGGACGAAGAACCGCTGCAGGGCGAAGAACACGATCAGCGGCACGATGATCGAGATGAAGGTACCGGCCGATTGCAGGTACCAGCGGTCTCCCCAGGTGCCCGACAGCGAGTTCAGCGTCTGTGTCAGCGGCAACGATGAGCTCGGCGCGAAGATCGTCGCCACCAGCAGGTCGTTCCACACCCACAGGAACTGGAAGATCGCGAACGACGCGATGGCCGGCATCGCCAGCGGGATGATCATGCGGAAGAAGATCTGCCCGTGGCCGGCGCCGTCCACGCGCGCCGCCTCGATCAGCTCGCCCGGGATCTCGGAGATGAAGTTGTGCAGCAGGAAGATCGCCAGCGGCATCGCGAAGATCGCGTGCGCGATCCACACCGTCGCGAAGCTGTGCTCGACGTCGCGCAGCGTGAAGCCGGGGAAGATCCCGACGCCGGCGATCGTGAGTCCCCGCGAGAAGAGGCTCAGCAGCGGCACGAGCGCCATCTGGATGGGCACGATCTGCAGCGCGAACACCGCGACGAACAGCGGACTGCGCCCCTTGAACGGGATCCACGCGAACGCGTAGGCGGCCAACGCCGCGATGGCGATCGGGATCAGCGTCGCCGGGATCGCGATGGCCAGCGAGTTGATGAACGATTCGCCCAGGGTCAGCGCCGTGCCGCCCGCGGTGAGCGCGTCGAAGTAGTTCGAGAGCGTGAAATTGGGGTCGACGAAGACCGTCCACCAGCCCGTCGTGTTCGAGTCGGCACCGGGCCGGAACGACGTGACGAACAGGCCGAAGGTGGGGATCGTCCAGATGACCGCGATGATCGCGGCGGCCAGCGTCGCGCCGCGCGAGGTGAGCTTCTTGCGCGCGTCGCGCTCGGCCTTGCGGCCCGCCCGACCGCTGACGACCTGCGTGGCCTGCGTGTCGGCGGGGGTGTCGAGGTGCACGGTGGCCATCAGCGGATCTCCTTCTGCTTGCGCATCTGCACGACGTTGTAGATGATCAGCGGCAGCACGAACAGGAAGAGCACGACGGCCAGCGCCGACGAGTGCCCGTAGCTCTGGAAGCGCTGCTGCTGGTTGACCATCTCGAAGCCGAGCACCGAGCTGTTCGACCGGCCGCCGGTCATCACCGCCACGATGTCGTACACCTTCAGCGCCGCGATCGTGATCGTGGTCAGCACCACGATCAGCGAGCTGCGGATGCCGGGGATCGTCACGTTGAAGAACCGCTGCATCGCCGACGCGCCGTCGAGCTGCGCGGCCTCGTGCTGGTCGGCGGGGACCGCCTTGATGGCGGCGGAGAGGATGACCATCGCGAAGCCGGTCTGGCTCCAGATGAACACCGCGAGAAGGCAGAACGTGTTGATGAGCGGCTGGGCGTCGAGCCAGCCGACCGGCTCGCCCCCGAACCAGGTGATGATGGCGTTGAGCAGACCGATCTGCTGCCCCTGCCGGTAGTCGTACACGAACTTCCAGATGATGCCGGCACCCACGAACGAGATCGCGACGGGCATGAACACCCAGAGCTTGAGGAACTTCTCACCGCGCGCCCGGTCGACGAACGCCGCGTAGACGAGGCCGATCGCGGTCGCGATGGTGGGAGCGAGCAGGGCCCAGATCAACGTGTTGATGACCGACCAGAACCCGTAGGGGTTCGTGAAGGTCCACACGTAGTTGTCGAACCAGACGAACTGGGTGCCGGTCTTGTCGAAGAACGACTTCACGAACGTCGAGATCGCGGGGTAGATGAGGCCGATGAGCAGCAGGATGGCCGCCGGGGCCATGAAGACGATGAGCTGGAAGACGTAGCCCGCGCCCTCCCGTGCCCGGTAGTCGGCGAAGAACAGGATGGCCCCTGCCAGCAGCGCGATGCCGACGACGTAGACGACCGAGTTCTGGTACGGCCGCAGCACCATGAAGGCGAGCACCGGGATGAGGAAGCAGGCGGCCAGCCGCATCCAGAAGTATGCGCGTCCGGGGCGCGGCGCGTACTCGATGAGCAGAAGGATGACGCCGACCACGGCCGCGAACAGCACGACGACGATCGGGATCTGGATGAGCGGGTTGAGCGCGCCGATCCAGACGAAGAAGCTGTTCAGCGAGAAGCCGAGCGTGGTGGGGACGGCGTCGTCGGCGGGGCCGCCCACCAACAGGAAGACGAAGAGCGCCACGACGAGGATCGCCGCGACGAGGATGATGATGCCGGTGACCTTCCGCGACAGCTGAGCTGGTCGCGGGGCGGTGATCGGCTGCTCTGACACGGTCGCCATTGTCCTGCCTTTCTGGCCGGTGCCTTCACATCTTGGGGAAGAGGGAGGGCGGATGCCCGGCGTGGGCATCCGCCCTCCCGTCAAACCGGTGGCGGCTAGTTCTCGTAGCCCGCCTGGATCGCCTTGAGCACGTCATCGGTCGACATGCCGTCGATCCAGCTGGTCATGCCCTTCCAGAACGATCCCGAACCCACCGTGGCGGGCATCAGGTCGGACGCGTCGAAACGCATCGTCGTGTTCGGGTCCTGCAGGATCTTCATGGCCTCGGTGAGGAACTCGCTGGAGGCCAGCGACGGGTCGGCGCCCTTGTTGGCCGAGATCACGCCGCCGAGCTTGACGCGCGCGTTCGCGAACTCCGGCGTGGTCATGTACTCCTGGACCTTCTTGACGGCCTCCGAGTCGGTGAAGCGCGCGACGAACTCGCCGCCGCCCTCGACCGACGACGAGTCCTCGGTCAGACCCGGCAGCACGAACGCGTAGACGTCGCCGTCGGGGGCGACGGTGGGCGTCTCGCCGTCCTTGTTCTTCACGTCGAGGAAGTTCGACGAGAGGAACGAGGCCTGGTGCGTCAGCGCGCAGGTGCCGTCGGCGACCTTCGCGGCGACGTCGGCGAACGCCGTCGAGTTGATGCTCTTCACGTCGCCGAAGCCGGCGTTGACGTACTCGGGGTTGAGGAGGATCTCCCCCACCGCGTCGAACGCCTTCTTGATCTCGGGGTCGGTGAACTTCACGTCGCCGGCGACCCACTTGTCATAGACGTCGGGGCCGGACTGGCGCAGGACGAGGTCCTCGATCCAGTCGGTGCCGGGCCAGCCCGAGGCGTCGCCCGACGAGAAGCCGGCGCACCAGGGCGCCTTGCCGGTCTTCTCCTGGATGGTCTTGGTCAGGGTGAGCAGCTCGTCCCAGGTCTTCGGGACCTCGACACCCCACTCCTTGAACTCCGACGGCGAGTACCAGACGTAGCCCTTGACGTTCGCGAGCATCGGTGCCGCGTAGAAGGTGCCGTCGGCGGTGCCGTAGCTCTTCCAGTCCGCGCCCCAGTACTTGTCGACGTTCGCGCTCACCGTGTCATCGGCCTTGAGCACGTCGCCCGTCGCGATCAGCGACTTGAGCAGGCCGGGCTGCGGCACGATGGCGATGTCGGGGGCGGAGCCACCCGTCACCTTCGTGACGATGTTGCCCTCGAAGCTCTTGTCGCCGGTGTACTCGACCTTGATCCCGGTGTCTTTCGTGAACTGGTCGAACGACTGGCTCAGCAGATCGGCCTCCGAGCCGGTGATGCCGCCCGAGATGTGAACGGTCTGGCCCTTCACGTCTCCGCTGTCGCCGCCGCCCGAGCCGGTCTCGGCACAACCGGTCAGCACGACTCCCGCGACGCCCACGAGGGCGAGCGGGAACATCACGGAGCGTCGAATGGACTTGTCCATGTGGTCCTCCTCATTAAGGTGCAGGGGCGCATGCGACCGGTCGGGCCGGCGCAAGCGCTTACAGTGACGGTACCGGCGGGATCCGCGCATTTCAACACGAGCGCGGTAACGGGTTGATAACCTGTGGGAGCGGTCCCACGATCACATCCGCGACTCGGTGCGCCGCAGCCAGGCCCGCTGCACCAGGAATGCGATTCCGATCAGCACAATCCCCACGCCGCCGATCGCCCAGACCAGCGCGAGCAGCTCGGCGCGCATCGGCACGAGTTGGAAGAACCACGTCGTCAGCGGCATCCAGATGACGATCAGATAGCCCGCGACCATGGCCGCGACGATGAGCGCCTTGATCCAGGTGAGCGGCTGCGAGACCAGCACGAGCACCCAGAGTCCGAGGATCGCCAGCAGCGTGGTGGACGCCGTGCGCACCTCATCCATGGGCAGCAGCCACACCTCGCGCCCGATGCGCGAGAGCACCGTCATCCCGATTCCGACGACGAAGCCGGCCGGAACGGCCAGCGTCAGGGTGCGGCGGAGGAAGCCGGGCCGGTAGCGGCGCGCGTTCGGCAGCAGCGCAAGGAAGAACGCCGGGATGCCGATCGTGACCCCATCGGTGACCGACAACTGTCGCGGCAGGAACGGGATGCGCATGATGAGCGCGCCGAAGAGGATGCTGATGACCGCCGCGTACACGGTCTTCGTGAGGAACAGCACCGCCACCCGCTCGATGTTGGCGATCACCCGGCGGCCCTCGTCGACCACGTGCGGCAGGTGCTCGAAGCGGCCGTCCAGCAGCACGAGCTGCGCGACCGCCTTGGTGGCCGCCGATCCGCTGTTCATCGCGATGCCGATGTCGGCCTGCTTGATCGCCAGGGCGTCGTTCACGCCATCGCCGGTCATCGCCACCGTGTGCCGGTGTCTCTGCAGCGCCACGACCATGGTCTTCTTCTGCTCGGGTGTCACGCGGCCGAACACGGTGTGCGCGTCCATGGCGTCGGCCAGCTCGTCCGGGTCGTCGGGAAGTGTGCGGGCGTCGCATCCCGATCCCGCGTCGATGCCCACCCGGCGTGCGATCGCGGCGACGGTCTCATGGTTGTCGCCCGAGATGACCTTCACGGTCACGCCCTGCCGGGCGAAGTACTCGAGGGTGGATGCCGCATCCTCGCGCACCCGCTCGCGCAGGGTGAGCAGCGCCACGGGGTGCAGGTCGTCGGGCCGCCGCTCGGCGGCGACGTCGTCGGGAGTCAGCGTGTGCGCGCTGCGTGCGAGCAGGAGCGTGCGGTGGCCGCTCGCCGCGAGCTCGTGCACCGCGGACGCCAGGGTCGCCTGGCCCTCTTCGGCCGACTCCCCCTCCCACGGCACGGCCCGGTGCAGCGCATCGTCGACCACGAGCGCGGGAGCGCCCAGCACCCAGGTCCCGGGAATGCCCGCGAGGGTCACCGCGCTCCATTTGCGCGCCGACGAGAACTCGATCTCGTGCGCAGCCGCGGGCAGGCTCTCCGCCGTGTAGTGCGCGGCGAGGCTGCGCGCGGTCGCGTTGGCCTCGGGGTCCGCGCCGAACCACGCGAGCGCCGTGCGCCAGCCGTCGGCGCTGCGCGTGTCGAGCGGGTGCTCGGCGGCGAAGGCGATGTCGCCGTAGGTGAGGGTGCCGGTCTTATCGAGGCAGACGACGTCGACGCGGGCCAGGCCCTCGACCGCCGGCAGCTCCTGGACGAGCACCTGCTGGCTCGCGAGGCGTGCCGCGCCCACCGCGAAGGCGATGCTGGTCAGCAGCACCAGCCCCAGGGGGATCATCGCGATGATGACGGCGATGGAGTCGACGGCGGCGATCGTCCATGCGCCGCTGCGCAGCGCGTGCCCCCAGCCGCCGTGGATCTGCACCTGCGCGTTGGTCACCAGCAGCGCGACGGGGCCGATCCCCCACGCCACCCAGGCGAGGATGCGGTTCACCGACCGGCGCAGCTCGCTTCGCGCGAGCTGGAACCGCTTCGCCTCGTGCGCGAAGCGGTTGGCGTACGCGTCGGCGGCGACGCGGACGGTGCGGGCGATGCCGTGACCCGCGACCACGATCGATCCCGAGAGCACCTCGTCGCCGGCATCCTTCTCCACCGGATCCGCCTCGCCGGTGAGCATCGACTCGTCGATCTCCAGCCAGCTCTCGCGCACGATCACGGCGTCTGCCGGCACCTGGTCGCCCGCGCGCAGCACGAGCAGGTCGTCGATGACCACGGCACCCGGCGCGATCTCGAGGTCGACGCCGTCGCGGCGCACGCGCGCGTGCGGGGCGTTCAGCAGCGCGAGCCGGTCGAGCGCGATCTTGGCGCGGATCTCCTGATAGCTGCCGATGATGGCGTTGAAGATCGCCGCCAGGCCGAACAGCGCATCCTGCCAGTGACCGAGGACGAGCAGCGCCGCGAAGCACGCGAGGACGATGCCGTTGAACAGGGTGAAGACGTTCGCGCGGACGATCGTCCACCAGGTACGGCTGGTGTCGGCGGTGAAGGCGTTCGTGCACCCTGCGGCGGTGCGCGCGGCCACGTCGGCGGCGCTCAGGCCCGCGAGATCATCAACGGGTACCGCAGGGGTGGGCGCCGCGGCATCCATGCCCTCAGCGTAGACGAGCGAAGGCCCCGAGCGCAGTGCTCGGGGCCTTCGAAGGTGTCAGGCGGACCGGAGTGCCGGCCCGCCCGGACTCACTTGAGGGTGACGGTGGCGCCGGCCTCTTCCAGAGCGGCCTTGGCCTTCTCGGCGGCGTCCTTGGCGGCGCCCTCCAGAACCGGCTTGGGCGCGCCGTCGACGACAGCCTTCGCGTCACCGAGGCCGAGCGAGGTGAGCTCGCGGACGACCTTGATGACCTGGATCTTCTTGTCGCCGACCGACTCGAGGATGACGTCGAACGAGTCCTTCTCCTCGGCCTCTTCGGCCGGGGCGGCGCCACCGGGCGCAGCAGCGGCCACGGCGACCGGAGCGGCGGCGGTGACCTCGAAGGTCTCCTCGAACTTCTTGACGAACTCGCTGAGCTCGATGAGCGAGAGCTCCTTGAAGGCGTCGAGCAGCTCGTCAGTGCTGAGCTTTGCCATGATGTTTCTCCTTGATCGGGGTTTGTTCTAGCCGTGCCCTGTTCAGGCAGCGGACTCCTGCTTCTCACGCAGCGCGTCGACCGTGCGAACGGCCTTCGACAGCGGCGCATTGAAGAGATATGCCGCCTGGAACAGCGAGGCCTTGAAGGCGCCGGCGAGCTTCGCCAGCAGGACTTCACGGCTCTCGAGGTCGGCGAGCTTGGTGACCTCTTCCGGGGTCAGAGGGGCTCCGTCGAAGAAGCCTCCCTTGACGACCAGCAGAGGGTGTGCCTTGGCGAAGTCGCGCAGGCCCTTCGCGACGGCGACCGGGTCACCGTGCACGAACGCGATGGCCGACGGACCCTTGAGGTCGTCGTCCAGCGTCGAGATCCCCGCCTTGTTGGCAGCGATCTTGGTCAGCGTGTTCTTCACCACGGCGTACTCCGCGTCCTGACGGATGCTGTTGCGGAGCTCCTTGAGCTCGGCAACCGTCAGACCGCGGTACTCGGTGAGCAGAACGGCAGTCGAGTCCTCGAAGTTCTTCGTGAGCTCGGCGACCGCCTGGTCCTTCTGCGCCATGGCCACTCCTTGTCTGTACCTGGCGTCCCGCGGTGGCGGGGCGCCTGCCTCAGATCTCCGTGACACGGGCAACAGAAAAGCTCCGGCGCAGGGCGCACGGAGCTTCAAGAAGATCTATCGTGACACCTGCGCGGGCCCCTGCGATGCAGTGCTTCGATCCGTTCGCTTGCGCGTGCGGATGACCGGCGGTCTTCGGCTCCGACAAGTCTACGTGATGCCGCAGGGTGCGCCAAATCGAGCCGGCTCTCTGTTCCTCCACAGTCGGGGCCTTCGCGGCTCTCTCCACAGAAGAGGGGTGGATGCTGCAGCCTCGGCGCCTCCGCGTCGGAGGGCGCTCCTACTGTCACGGGCATGCTGCACCTCGTCGGCCCCGCCCCGCTCTCCCGCGAACCCGCCTATCCCGTTCCCTGGATCGTCGATCGCGACGAGCTGCCATGGTGCACGCTGCGCAACGTCAGCGACGAACGGCTGACCGACGTCTCGACGCAGTTCTTCGGTGACGGGTGGGTGGAGCCCGCCGTTCCCCGCTCGCGCGTTGGACCGGGTGAAGAGCTGCGCTTCGTGTTCTTCGGCGAGCGCGCGTTGGACTCGGGTCGGGTGACCGTGCATTGGCGCCGGCCCGACGGCACGGAGTATGCGTGGACGTTCGTGTGCTGAGCGGTGGGGTGCGAGTCAGGCGCTGCGGTCTCGGCGTCAGGCGATGCGGTCGCGCGGGCGCCAGAATCGCTCGTCGACCTCGCTGACCTTGGTCGGCCGGTCGCCGCCCTCGAGCGCGTACGGGTCGATGTCGCGGAAGAGCTCGGCGAGGTCCACTTCGAGCACGCCCGCGATCTTCAGGAGCGTGACCAGCCGCGGATTCGACCCCGCCTCGATCTTGCGGATGTTCGAGACGTCGAGGTTCGCGACCGCGGCGAGCCCGTCGACCGTGAGCTTGCGCGCGTTGCGGTGGGCCGCGAGGCGGCGCCCCAGCTCGATGCGGGGGTCGATCGACTTTTCGGGCACCAACCTTGTGTACCGAGACGCGGGATGTCGAGCGAAGCGTTATTAGCTCGTGTGTTTGTCCTCGCGTTTATAACCTCCTACTCTCAGAGCGTGATGCCTCGCTACGTGCTCGCCCTCTCCCCTGTCCGGATCGCGGAGCGCGCGCGATGAGTTCCCTCGGCACCTTCGTTTGGAACATCGCCGATCAGCTGCGCGGCGTCTACAAGCCGCACCAGTACGGCGATGTCATCCTGCCGATGACGATTCTGCGCAGACTCGACTGCATCCTCGCGGGCACACACGACGAGGTCGCCCAGATCATCAAGGAGGCGCCGCACGAAGAGCTCCGCGACGCTCTCATCCGAAAGAAGACCGGTCTCGCGTTCTACAACTCCAGCCCGTGGACCTTCGCCCGGCTCGTCGGCGACCCTGAGGGGCTCGAAGCGAATCTGATCGACTACATCGCCGGGTTCTCGAAGAACATCGATGTGTTCGAGCGGTTCCGGTTCGAGAACGAGATCCATCAGCTCGCGGAGAAGAATCGTCTGCTGATCGTGGTACAGCAGTTCGCAGCTGTCGACCTGCATCCCGAGACGATGCCGAATGCCGCGATGGGCGACCTGTTCGAGGAGCTCATCCGCAAGTTCGCAGAGGTCTCGAACGAGACGGCCGGTGAACACTTCACACCGAGAGACGCGATTCGCCTGATGGTGGATCTCCTGTTCGCCGAGGACCCCGCGGCGCTCAGCGAGCCGGGTATCGTCCGCACCGTTTACGACCCCACGGCCGGCACAGGCGGCATGCTGTCTGTGGCCGAGGAGCGCATGCACGATCTCAATCCGGAGGCGCGGCTGCGGTTGTACGGGCAGGAGATCAACGACCAGTCGTACGCGATCTGCAAGTCCGACATGATCGCGAAGGGGCAGGATGCCTCCAACATCCAACTCGGTGACACGCTTGCCGACGACCTCTTCGCGGGCCAGACCTTCGATTACTGCCTCTCGAATCCGCCGTATGGCGTGGACTGGAAGGCGTCGCAGGCCGCGATCAAGCAGCACGTGCAGGATGCCGGCGACCGCAGCCGCTTCCCCGGAGGTCTCCCGCCCATAAGCGACGGGCAGATGCTCTTCCTGCAGCACCTCGCGACCAAGATGCGCCCGGTGCACGAGGGCGGCGGGCGCGCCGGCATCGTCCTGAACGGCTCACCGCTGTTCACCGGTGGCGCCGGATCCGGACCGAGCGAGATCCGTCGCTGGCTGCTCGAACACGATCTGGTCGATGCGATCGTCGCGTTGCCGACGAACATGTTCTACAACACGGGCATCGCGACCTACATCTGGATCCTCGACAACACGAAGCAGCCCGACCGCATCGGCACGGTGCAGCTGATCGACGGTGCCGGTTTCTTCACGAAGATGCGCAAGAACCTCGGTAACAAGAGCCGGGAGGTCTCGAAGAGTGACCGCGCGGAGATCCTCAGGCTCTATGACGAGCACGCCGAGAGCGAGCACTCCAAGATCTTCCCGACGGATGCCTTCGGATACTGGACCATCACCGTCGAACGCCCTCTCCGCGATGAAGACGGTGAGATCGTGCGTGACCGCAAGGGCAACGCGAAGCCCGACTCCAAGCTGCGCGACACCGAGAACGTCCCGTTCACGTACGGCGGCAACGAGCAAGGGAAGGAAGCTCGGGATGCCGTCATTAAGACCTACTTCGACGCCGAGGTCGCCCCGCACGTGCCCGACGCCTGGGTCGACGAGGCCAAGACCAAGGTCGGATACGAGATCCCCTTCACCCGGCACTTCTACGTCTACAAACCGCCGCGTCCGCTCGAGGAGATCGACCGGGACCTGAACAAGTTGGTCGGCGAGATCATGGAGCTGCTCCGCGAGGTGGAGCGGTGAGCTACGAGCAGCTCCCGCTCAAACGAATGGCCACGGTTACCCTTGGCAAGATGATCCAGACCGCGCCGAGCGGTTCCTTGGACTCGGAAGCCCCGTATCTTCGTGCCGCTCACGTCCAGCCAAACGGGCGACTCATTGAAGCCGAGGAAAAGCGGATGTGGTTCCGGTCCGGAGAGTTGGAAGAACTCTCGCTCGAAGGCGACGACGTTGTCATCGTCGAAGGCGGTGCGGGCTACGGACGTTCAGCTGTCCTTTCACAGGCTCGGTCGGGCTGGGGATTTCAGAACTCAATTGTCCGAGTCCGCCCACAGCACAACCGTGCAAGTGGCCGCTTCATCAATTACGCGGTCCAGTCGGCGCTACGCTCCGGGGCGATCGCGGCTGCATGCAACACAGCCACCATTCCGCATTTCACGGCCGATAAGGTCGCTGACCTTCCACTCCCCTCGCCCACCTTCGATGTCCAGCAAGCGATCGCCGACTATCTCGACCGCGAGACCGCGCAGATCGACACGCTCATCGCGAAGCAGGAGCAACTCATCGCCACGCTCCGCGAGCGCCGCATTGGTACGATCCGCGAAGCCGTTACCAAGGGCATCGATCCGCGCGCACGGATGATCGACTCACAGGTTGACTGGATAGGCATGGTTCCCCAGCACTGGCGATGCGACAGGCTCAGGTGGTCGGTCTCCGACAGCCAGACCGGCGTGTGGGGTGACGACCCGCGCGGCGATGAGACGGACGTGATCTGCGTGAGAGTTGCGGACTTTGATCGTCGACGACTTCGCGTCGGGAGCACCCACACCCGACGCTCGGTGCGTCCTCAGGATCTCGCCCCGCGTCTGCTCGAGAGTAAGGACCTACTGCTCGAAAAGTCTGGAGGAACACCGATCAATCCGGTGGGGTTCGTCGTGATCTTCAACGGCTCCGCTACGCCGGCCGTGTCATCCAACTTCATTGCGCGGCTACGTGTGGCAGAAAGGCAAGATCCTCGCTATTGGCTGTATGCGCATGCAGCGAGCTACGCCACCGGGCTCACGGCACGTTCGGTCAACCAAACGACCGGTATCCAGAACTTGGATCAGTCAGCGTACTTCAGTGAGATCTTCCCGTTCCCTCCCGCGGAAGAGCAACGCGCGATCGCTGAGTTCCTCGATATCCGCTGCAACCGCATCGATACCCTTCTCTACAAAGCGACTGCTCTCATTTCGCTCGCGAAGGAGCGCAGGGCCGCGCTCATCACGGCGGCGGTCACCGGGCAGATCGACGTGCGCGCCGCTGCCTGACGATTTCGACTCGCTTTGCCCCGCTCGGCGGCGGGTGAAGCGCGTCGGTTCCTCCACAGGTGGGCGTTAATCGGACTATTCCAGAGTTATCCACAGATTAGGGTGCTGACCGGGGATTCATCGGGTTCCAATGTCGGTGGTGGGCGGCATGATGGAAGCATGAACACGGCACCCGCCCAGCTGCTCGAGACCCTCACCGGCCTCGACACCACGCTGGGCGAGACCGTGCACGACGCGCTCGCGTCCGACAGCGTGCGGGCCCTGTCCGATGCCGAACTGCTCGACCTCACCCGGGTCGCGGAGTCCATCGGGCGTCGGGTCGACGCGCTGCGGATCACGACCGCCGCCGAGGTCGATCACCGGTCTCGCACCGAACTGGGCGAGGAACGCCTCTCCGCCCGCTCCGGATGCTCGAGCGCCGCAGACCTGATCTGCCGGGTCACCCGTGTCGCCGGCGCCACCGCACGGGCACGCATCCGTCAGGGGCGTGCGGTCGCTGTGCGCACCACCCTGACCGGGGAGGCACTGCCGGCCCTGTTCCCCACGGTGCGGGAAGCGGTCATCGATGGGGGCATCGGCATCGACACGGTCACCGCGATCACCGCCGTGCTGAACCCGATCGCCGACCGCGTCGATCCTGCCCAGTGGCAGGCCGCCGAGTACGAGCTGACTGCGGCGGCCACCGGCAACGGGCCCGACGGGGCACCCGCATGTACGGCCGATGAGACCCGCATCCAAGCGAAGGTCTGGGAACTCGTGCTCGACCCCGACGGGAAGCTTCCTGATGATGAGCGTGCGGCCCGCAGACGTGGGATCTTCCTCGGCCGTGAATACGAGAACATCGTCCCCATCCGCGGCGGGCTTCTGCCCGAAGTCGCCGCACAACTGGTCAAACTCGCCGACGCGCACCTGAACCCCCGCGTCCAAGACCGCACCACACCCGAGACGGGCACGGGTGTCAGCTTCCACGAGACCGACACCGGCCCGTCCGGAACCCCGGAGATCCCCGCCGACACCCGCACCCAGGCACAGAAACTGCACGACGTGTTCGCGACCATCCTCGGCGTCGCCGCCCGCTCCACCGAGACACCCACCCTGGGCGGCATGCCACCCACCGTGCTGATCACCATCCCCGCCGACGAGCTCCAGCGTGAGAACGGTGTCGGCTTCATCGAGGGCACTGACTGCGCCGTCCCCGCCTTCGTCGCCCGCCAAGCCGCCTGCTGCGGCGGCACCCAAAACATGATCACCGGCGAGAAGGGCCGCATCATTCAACTCGGCTCCCCCAACCGCACCTTCACCGCCGCCCAACGCCGCGCGATCATCGCCCGCGACGGCACCTGTGCGATCCCCGGCTGCCACATGCCCGCCACCTGGTGCGAGATCCACCACGTCACACCCCACAGTGAGGGCGGACCCACCCACACCGACAACGGCGTCCCCCTGTGCTGGTGGCACCACCGCACCATCGAGACCAGCGGATGGCAGATCCGCATGGTCAACGGACTCCCCCAAATCCGCGCACCCCACAACCTCGACCCCACCGGAACCTGGCGACCCGCCCGCGGATCCCTCCACCACGCCCGCAACACGCTCCGCCGACACCTGACCGCCAGCACGCCAAGAGCAGCCCACACCGACCAAGTCAGACGCACGTAGAACCCGCCCGTGCCGGCGCATCACGACTCGCCTCCCGGGCACACCCGCCGACCACCCACCGACCATCCGCCATGATGTCTATAGCCGTGGGGTTATAAGCGCGCGTGAAGGGGCGACATGGGGATCGAGCACGAGAAGGCCTTCGAAGACGAGATCTGCGAGTACCTCGCCGCACATGGATGGCTCTACGACACCGACAACAGCGGCTACGACAAGACCCGCGCGCTGTACGTCCCCGACGTCGAAGCCTGGCTTGCCGAGACGCAGCCCGCCGAACTCGCGAAAGTCGTCAAGCCCGCGACATCCCCCGCCGAACAAGAGCACGCCCGCAACCAGTTGCTCGATCGCCTCGTCAAGATGCTCGACAATCCGATCGATGCAGGCGGCGGAACGCTCAACGTCCTGCGCCGCGGCTTCAAGAAGACCCCGGTGACGTTCTCGATGTGCGAGTTCAAGCCCGCCACATCCTTCAACGCGTCCGCAATGCAGCGCTACGAGAAAGTGCGCCTGCGCGTCATGCGCCAGGTCTACTACTCCACGAAGAACACGCAGTCCATCGACCTTGTCCTGTTCGCCAATGGCCTGCCCGTCGCCACCGTCGAGCTGAAGACAGACGACACCCAGTCCATCGACGACGCGATCGCCCAGTACCGCACCGCTCGCGATCCGAAGGGCGAACCGTTGCTCGGCTTCGGCAATCGCTGCCTCGTCCACTTCGCCGTCTCGACCGACGAGGTCGCCATGACCACGCGCCTCGCCGGCAAGAGCACCCGCTTCCTGCCTTTCAACCTCGGCGACGATGACGGCGCCGGCAATCCGGTCAACCCGCAGGGCGCTGCGACGTCATACCTGTGGGAGCGGATCTTCCAGCGCGACGCCTGGCTGCACATCATCGGCCGGCTGCTGCACATAGAGAAGAAGACATCGACGGATGCCGTCACCGGCGAGATCACGAAGTCCACAACCCTCCTCTTCCCGCGCTTCCACCAATGGGAACTCGTCACCGATCTCCTGTCGACGGTCAAGGCCGAGGGCCCCGGGCACCGCTACCTCGTCATGCACTCGGCCGGCTCCGGCAAGACCAACTCGATCGCCTGGCTCGCCCACGGCCTTTCGAGCCTGCACGACACTTACGACAAGAAGATCTTCGACACCGTCATCGTCGTCACCGACCGCACCGTGCTCGACGATCAGCTGCAGAAGGCGATCAAGCAGATCGAGGGCGTCGACGGCACCGTCGCCACCATCAACGCCGACGAGGTGCGCAAGGCGGGCGAAGCCTCCAAGTCGGCACTGCTCGCAAAGGAGCTGCTCGGCGGCAAACTCATCGTCATCGTCACGATGCAGACCTTCCCGTTCGCGCTGCAGGCGATTCAGGAGAACAAGGGCCTCGCCGACCGCACCTTCGCGATCATCGCCGATGAGGCACACTCATCGCAGACCGGGCGCACTTCACAGAAGCTTCGTGCCGTCCTGACGCAAGAAGAGCAGGCCGACCTCGACGACGGCGGCGAGATCGACGCCGAAGCCGTGCTCGCCGCCGAGATGCAGGCACGCGCCGAGTCGCCCAACCTCTCGTTCTTCGCGTTCACCGCGACGCCCAAGTCAAAGACGCTCGAGCTGTTCGGCACGCTCGGCGACGATGGGCTGCCGCATCCCTTCCACGTCTACTCGATGCAACAGGCCATCGAAGAGGGCTACATCCTCGACGTGCTGCGCAACTACACCACCTACGACACCGCCTTCCAGATCGCCGAGACCTCCAAGCGCCGCCTCGAAGCCGTCGAACTCGTCGACGAAAGCGAAGCCACGAAGGGCCTCATGCGCTGGGTGTCGCTGCACCCGACGAACATCGCGCAGAAGGTGCAGATCATCGTCGAGCACTACCGCGCCAACGTGCGCCACATGCTCGACGGCCATGCCAAGGCCATGGTCGTCACCGCATCGCGCGAAGCGGCTGTCCGCTACAAGCAGGCCATCGACGCCTACATCGCCAAGAAGGGCTACGACCTGGCCACGCTCGTCGCCTTCTCGGGAACGCTCACCGCCGAGCAAGTCTCCGGCATCACGTTCGCCGGAGTCGAGCCGCCCTACTCCGAAGCGAACCTGAACTCCGGACTGCGCGGTCGTACGCTGCCGGTCGCCTTCGGCTCCGACGACTTCCAGCTGCTCATCGTCGCGAACAAATACCAGACCGGTTTCGACCAGCCGCTGCTGTGCGCGATGTACGTCGACAAGCGCCTCGATGGTGTGACGGCGGTCCAGACGCTCTCGCGCCTGAACCGCACCTACCCCTCCGCCGGCAAGGACACGACGTACGTCCTCGACTTCGTCAACGACCCTCAGGAGATCCTCGAGGCCTTCTTGCCCTACTACCGCACGGCCGAGCTGACGGAGCGGACGGATCCCGATGTCGTCCATGACCTGCAGGCGAAGCTGGACGGCGCGGGCATCTACACCGACGCCGAGATCGAGGCCTTCACCACCGCCTTCCTGAAGCCACACGCGAAGCACGGTGCACACACCGCGCCTCTCAAGGCGGCCGCCGACCGATTCAACCAGCGCTACGCGGCCGCCGCGGCCTCCGGCGACAAAGCGACTCTCGAAGAACTCGATCTGTTCCGCAAAGACGTCGGCTCGTTCGTGCGGCTCTACGACTTCCTCTCGCAGATCGTCGACTACGCCGATACCGGGTTGGAGAAGCGCGCCCTCTTCCTGCGTCTGCTCGCGCCCCGCCTCACCGGCCACGCGACCAGTGAGCCGATCGACTTCTCGGCCGTCGAACTGACACGCATCAAGCAAGCGCGCTCGGGCGACCACACGCTCGACCTCGACAGCGGCGAAGCACAGCCGCTGCACCCGCTCGGCCCCGGCGGCGGCACCGCGCGCGATCCGCGCATGGTGCGACTGGCCGAGATCCTCGCTCGGATCAATGAGCTGTTCGCCGATGAGGACTTCGATGCGTCAGGCATCGAGTCATGGGTGCAGGGCGTGATCACCGTGCTCGGCGAAGACCCGCAAATCCGTCTTCAGGCGGCGGCGAACTCACGCAAACAGTTCGTCGAGTCGCCCGACCTGAGCTCTGCCGTCACCGACGCCGTTCTGACCAATCACGACGCCCACAACAGCGCGGTCGATTTCTACTTCACACACACCGAGAAGCAGGCGGCCCTCGTCAAGCTCCTCGGCGAGCTCGTGCACGAGAACCTGCGCATCGAGCGCGAAGAGGCCACCACGTCGTAGCCGCTAACCCGCGGCATCCACCCCCAGCTCACGCGCCGCGCGCGAGATCGCTGCGGCGAGGTCGGCATCCTTCGCGGTGAGCCCGCCCGCGTCGTGGCTGGTGAGCCGTACCGTGACGGCGGGGTAGGTGACCTCCACATCGGGGTGGTGGTTCGCCGCCTCGGCGAGCTCGGCGATCGTGGCGAACAGGCGCGCGCCGGTGGCGAATTCCCCCGTCGCGAAGCGCGCGCGCACGGCGTCGCCGTCGGCCTGCCAGTCGCCGACCCCGCCGGTGGCACGGAACTGTTCGAACGTGATGGTGTCCATACCCCGACCCTGCCACCCGCCGCTCAGACCGCAACCCCCAGACCGCGACCTCCGGGGCGAGCCGTCCGGGCGACCGATCGCCCGGGGCGTACCCTCGATCTGTGACCCCCGAGCTCGAAGCACGCATCGTCGCGGACTCCCGTGACCGGGTCACGTGGCTGCGAGCGCGCTCGCGCGGGATCACCGCGACCGACGTCGCGCACCTCACGAGCGAGCGGGCCATCCCCCGTGCGGCGCAGACGAAGCTGCGCGGCAGCGGCTTCACCGGCAACGTCTACACGGAGCACGGCCGCCGCCGCGAACCGGAGATCGCCGCGTGGGTGGCGGCGACCCACGGCATCCAGCCCTCGTCGGCCCTCTTCCGCGCCGTCGTCGAGCCGCGCCACCTGGCCACGCCCGACGGCATCATGCAGGACACCGACGGGCGCATCACGCTCGCCGAGATCAAGACCACCAACAAGGCGTGGCGCAGCATCCCCCGCTCATATCTTCGTCAGGTGTGGTGGCAGCAGCACGTGCTCGGCGCCGAGCGCACGCTCGTCACGTGGGAGCAGCACGTCGACTTCGTGCCGGTCGGCGACGAGCCGAAGTGCGCCTGGGTCGACCGCGACGAGGCGGAGATCGGCAAGCTCGTGAAGCTCGCCACCGCGCTCATCGACGAGCTGTACCGGGTGACGCATCCTTCTGAGACGAAAGAACTGCACCGGGCACTCGCACTGGCCGACTGACGTTAGTTGCGAAACATCAACGATCGATCTATAGTTGACGAATCTCAACTGTTGACGATCGTCAACCATCTGCGCCATCGTCGTCGCGCGTCACAAGCCGCTCTCTCTTCTCTGAAGGTTCTGCATGTCCAAAACTCCCTCTGTCGCCGGCGCCAAGCCGGCCATGTCACACCGCCAGGTACTCGAGGCCCTCTCCGGCCTCATCCTCGGCATGTTCGTGTCGATGCTCGCGTCGACCGTCGTATCCAGTTCGCTGCCGGTCATCGTCCATGACCTCAAGGGCGACCAGACCGCCTTCACCTGGGTGGTCACCTCCACGCTTCTCGCCACGGCGATCGCGACCCCGATCTGGGGAAAGCTCGCCGACCTCTTCAACCGCAAGCTCCTGTTCCAGCTCGCGATCGTCATCTTCGTCCTGGCCACCGCCGCCGCCGGTCTCTCGCAGGACACCAGCATGCTCATCGCGGCGCGCACCGTGCAGGGCCTCGGCGCCGGCGGTCTCGCCGCCCTCAGCCAGGTCATCATGGCCGACATCCTCAGCCCGCGTGAGCGCGGCAAGTACATGGGCCTCTTCGGCGCCGTCATGGCCGTCTCCACCGTCGGCGGCCCGCTGCTCGGCGGCGTGCTCACCGACACGCTGAGCTGGCGCTGGAACTTCTACGTCGCCCTCCCCGTCGCGATCATCGCGCTCATCATCGTGCAGAAGACCCTGCACCTCTCGCCCAACAAGCCCCGCAAGGTGTCGATCGACTACGTCGGCATCGTGCTGCTGGCCGCGGCATCCGCCCTCCTCATGATCTGGGTGAGCAACGCCGGCAGCGACACCACCGGTGACTGGTGGAGCAACAACGACTGGTGGAGCTTCACGACCGTCTGGATGGTCGGCGGCGCGATCATCGCCACCGTGCTGTTCATCGTCTTCGAGCTGCGCGCGAAGGAGCCCCTGGTTCCCCTCACGATGTTCCGCAACCGCACCTTCACCCTCGCGGTCGTCGCGTCGATCTCGACCGGTATCGCCATGTTCGGCGCCTCGGTGTTCCTGAGCCAGTACATGCAGCTGGCGCGCGGCGCGACACCGACCCAGGCCGGCCTGATGACGATCCCGATGATCGCGGGTCTGCTGCTCTCGTCGGTCATCATCGGTGGACTCATCTCGAAGTACGGCGTGTGGAAGCCCTACCTGCTGTTCGGTGGCGTGCTGCTGATCGCCGGCTCGTTCACACTGTCGACGATCCACTACGACACGAACTTCGCGCTCGTCTCGGTGTACATGTTCCTGCTCGGTGCCGGCGTCGGCATGACGATGCAGAACCTCGTCCTGGTCGTGCAGAACACCTGCAAGCCCGAAGAACTCGGCGTCGCCAGCTCGGGCGTCACGTTCTTCCGCACGCTCGGCGGCACCATCGGCGTGTCGGTCATGGGCGCCGCGCTGGCCACCAAGGTCGTCGACCTCATGAACGACAACAAGGAGAACCTCGTCACGGCGATCATGAGCCTGGGCGACAAGGCGCAGTACTGGCAGGAGCAGCTGACCAGCGGCACCCTGCCCGAGGTCTCGACGATGCCGCACGCACTGCGCATCATCATCGAGGACATCTACGCCCAGGGCATCTCGCACTCGTTCCTCATCGGTGTGCCGTTCGCGGTGCTGAGCCTGCTCGCGATCATCTTCATCCCGAACAAGCCGCTCACCCGCATGACGAACGTCGAGCGCATGCAGGCCGGCGAGGCCGACCTGGCCACCGTCACGGTCGCCGAGGGCATGGACGCGCTGCCTGCCACCGGGAGCGTCGCCGTCATCACCGGCGGAGACGACTCGGCGCGAGGCGCCGCGAGGTCTGAGGAATCATGATCACCCCCTCCCGCTCCGAGGCGACGCCCGATGGCGCCGCCTCGGAGCAGGACCCCCGCAGAGACGCCGCCCGTGACCTCGAGGGCGCCTTCTCGCTGCTGTTCACCCAGCTGCGCCGCTCGTACGCCCAGGCCGCCGACACCGTCAGCTCGGGCCTGCTGCCGGGCACCTTCAAGGTCTTCACCGTCATCGACAAGATCGGCCCCGTCAGCGCCTCGACGCTTGCCGAGCGGATGGATGTCGACAAGGGCGGCATCAGCCGCGCGGTCACCGAACTCGAGAACCTCGGGCTCATCGAACGCGAGCTCGACCCGTGCGACGCCCGCGTCCGGCTCATCTCGGTGACGCCGTTCGGCAACGAGCGGCTGCAGATCGTCCGCTACCCGTTCGTCGACCGGCTCGAGCAGGCCACCGCCGAGTGGACGGTCGAGTCGATGGAACGCCTGTCCACCCTCGTGCAGGCCCTCGCCGCGACGATCATCACGCCGCAGGAAGACGACGCAGCACCCGACGCCCCTCACTGATCACCTCGGCGGCGACGGCGTCGAGCAGCGGCGACCGGAGGTTCCACTGCTGCCAGTAGAGCGGCACGTCGACGGGATCGCCGCCCAGACGCACGAGAGACCCGTCGGCCAACCCCTCCGCTGACTGGAACGGGGGCAGCAGCCCCCACCCCATGCCGAGCTGCACGGCCCGCGCGAAGTCACTCGACGCCGGAATGTACTGCCGCGGCGGCGCGACATCCACTCCCCGCCCCCTCAGCCACGCGGACTGCAGCTCGTCACGCCGGTCGAAATAGACCACCGGAGCCTCGCTCAACGCCTGCGCGGTCACGCCGTCGACGAGCCATGTCTGCACGAACCCCGGTGTGGCGACCGCCTCGTACCGCATCGCCCCGAGCGGTTCGACCCGGCACCCGGCCACCGGCTGCGCCCGGGAGGTGACGGCGCCCATCACCGTGCCGCTCTCGAGCAGGCTCGCCGTGAAGTCCTGGTCGTCGCGATGCAGATCGAACACGACGGGATGCCGCTTCATGAGCCGAGCCAGCGGATCGAGGAACCACGTGGCCAGCGAATCGGCATTGACCGCGAGCGGGATGCTCATCCGCGCCGCGTCGTCGCCGAGGCCGGCAAGGGCGTCGTGCTCGAGAAGCGCGAGCTGTCGGGCGAGGCGCACGATCGCGTCTCCCGCGGGCGTCGCCCGCGCCGGCTTGGTGCGGATGAGCACGACCTGCCCGAGCTGCTCTTCGAGCGCTTTCACACGCTGGCTGACGGCGCTCGGGGTCACGTGCAGGCGGCAGGCCGCGGCATCCAGCGTCCCCTCGTCGATGACGGCGGCGAGGGTCTCGGCGAGCTCGAACGGAATGCGCATCATCAGCCATGCTAATGGCACATAAGGATCATGAGCTGTACTTCATCACCCTGGGCTCGTAGCGTCGAAGAGTGCTCAGCTCCGCTCTCGCCGGCCTCGGTCTCGGCCTGTCGCTCATCATCGCCATCGGCGCGCAGAACATGTTCGTGCTGCGGCAGGGGCTGCGTCGCGAGCACATCCTCGCCGTGGTGCTGATCTGCACGGCGTCGGACGTCGTGCTGATCCTGCTGGGCGTCTCGGGCATCGGGCTCGCACTGCAGGCGCTGCCCTGGCTCGTGGAGGCGGTGCGCTGGCTGGGAGCGGCCTTCCTGCTCGTGTACGCCCTGCTCGCCGCGCGGCGCGCGATCCGGCCCACCGGCGAGGCGCTGCGCGCGGCATCCCCTTCTCCCCCACCCTCCTCCGCCGGCGGCGCGGTCGCCACGGCGACCCGCACATCCCTCGCCCCCGTCGTGCTGACCTGTCTGGCCCTCACCTGGCTGAACCCGCACGTCTACCTCGACACCGTGTTCCTGCTCGGCACGGTCGCCAACTCGCACGGCGACGGCCGATGGGCGTTCGCATTGGGCGCCGCCTGCGCGAGCACGCTGTGGTTCTTCGGTCTGGGGTTCGGGGCGCGCCTGCTCGGGCGCGCTCTGGCCGCACCGCGCGCGTGGCGGATCGTCGACGGCGTGATCGCGGTGATCATGGCGGCGCTCGCGGTGAACCTCGCGCTGGGCGCCTGACCGCTGGCACGATGGACCCATGCGACGGGTGCACGTGATCGTCTCCGGCGAGGTCCAGGGCGTCGGGTACCGCTACACGATGCGCATGGAGGCCGACGAGGCGGGCGTCGCCGGCTGGGTGCGCAACCGCCGTGACGGCACCGTCGAGGCCGAGGTCGAGGGCACCGACGAGCAGATCGACCTGATCCTCGCGTGGATGGCCGAGGGACCTCCGGGCTCGCGCGTCACGGGCGCGCAGGTGCGGGATGCCGCAGCCACCGGCGCCCGCGGATTCGAGGTGCGTGCCACGGCGTGAGGTGCGGCATCCACTCTCCGGACAATGCGAAACGCCGGCCCCGCCCGAAGGCGGAACCGGCGTCTCGTGAGAGTCAGACTCAGATGGCGTTGACGTCCAGCGGGATGCCGGGGCCGAACGTGGTCGACACGGCGCCCTTCTGGATGTAACGGCCCTTCGAGCTGGCCGGCTTCAGACGCACGATCTCTTCGAGCGCGGTCTTCAGGTTCTCGTCGAGCTGCTCAGCCGTGAACGAGGCCTTGCCGACGATGAAGTGCACGTTGGCGTGCTTGTCGACGCGGAACTCGATCTTGCCGCCCTTGATCTCCTCGACGGCCTTGGCCGGGTTGGGGGTCACGGTGCCGGTCTTCGGGTTCGGCATCAGGCCACGGGGACCCAGCACCTTGCCGAGACGACCGACCTGGCCCATGAGCTCGGGCGTGGCGACGGCGGCGTCGAAGTCGGTCCACCCACCGGCGACCTTCTCGATGAGCTCGGTCGAGCCGACCTCGTCGGCGCCGGCGGCCAGAGCCGCCTCAGCGGCCGGGCCGTTCGCGAACACGATGACGCGAGCGGTCTTGCCGGTGCCGTGCGGCAGCATGACGGTGCCGCGCACCATCTGGTCGGCCTTGCGCGGGTCGACCGAGAGCTTCAGCGCGACCTCGACGGTCGAGTCGAACTTCTTCGACCCGGTCTCCTTCGCGAGCGCGACGGCCTCGGTCGGGGTGTAGTACTTGTCCGCCTCGATCTTCTCGGCGGCAGCCTTGTAAGCCTTGGACTTGGTAGCCATGTTCGTTACTCCCCTCAGTCCTCGACCGTGATACCCATGGAACGGGCGGTGCCGGCGATGATCTTCGAGGCGGCCTCGATGTCGTTCGCGTTCAGGTCGGGCTGCTTCGTCTCGGCGATCTGGCGCACCTGGTCCTTGGTCAGCTTGCCGACCTTGACCGTGTGCGGCGTGGCCGAGCCCTTCTGCAGGCCGGCGGCCTTCTTGATGAGCTCCGCGGCCGGCGGGGTCTTCAGGACGAAGGTGAAGCTGCGGTCCTCGTAGACAGTGATCTCCACGGGGATGACGTTGCCGCGCTGCGACTCGGTCGCCGCGTTGTACGCCTTGCAGAACTCCATGATGTTGACGCCGTGCTGACCGAGCGCAGGCCCGATCGGCGGCGCCGGGTTGGCGGCGCCGGCGTTGATCTGGAGCTTGATCAGGCCGGTCACCTTCTTCTTCGGTGCCATGTGTTTTCCTTTCATCGAAGCGGATGCCGTCGGCATCCGTTCTCCCACGCATCCGGATGGACGGTGGTGTCTGTGGGACGCGCAGAGCGCGTCAGATCATCTTGGTGACCTGGTCGAACGACAGCTCGACCGGCGTCTCGCGCTCGAACAGCGAGACGAGGACGGTGAGCTTGCCACTGGCCGGCTGGATCTCGCTGATCGTACCGGGCAGGCCCGCGAACGAGCCGTCCTTGATGGTGATGGTCTCGCCGACCTCGAAGTCGACCTCGGCGGGGATGACGCGCGCGGCGACCGGAGCACCCTTGGCGGCACCGCCCTTGGACGGGGCGACCTCCTTGACCTCGACGAGCGACTTCAGCATGTTGAAGGCCTCTTCGAAGCGCAGCGGGGTCGGGTTGTGCGCGTTGCCGACGAACCCGGTCACGCCCGGGGTGTGCCGCACGACCGACCAGGTGTCTTCGTTCAGCTCCATGCGCACAAGGACGTAACCGGGGATGCGCACCCGGTTGACCATCTTGCGCTGGCCGTTCTTGATCTCGACGACGTCCTCCATGGGGACCTCGACCTGGTAGATGTCGTCCTCGACCTCGAGCGTCGACTTGCGCTGCTCGATGTTGGCCTTCACCTTGCGCTCGAATCCGGCGTAGGAGTGGATGACGTACCACTTGCCGGGCTGCAGACGCAGCTCCGCGCGGAAGGCCTCGTACGGGTCCTCTTCGTCGGCGTCGGCCTCGGCCTCGTCGACGACGGCTGAGGCGGCATCCACCTCTTCGACGAACTCGTCGTCGAGGACGGGGCGGTCTTCTTCGCCGTTCACGTCGGGACCGTCGTAGGGGGTCACCTCTTCTTCCGCCTCGGCGGCGCGGCGCTGCTGCTCGTCAGCGGCGTCGTCGCTGAGGACCTCGGCCGCAGCCTCGGCCTCGGCCGTCTCGTCGATGTGCAGTGCGTCGTTCACGATCGCGTCCGCCTCCGGGTCGTCGATGTCGATGTCGTCGAGTTCTGCCGAGTCGTCGTCTGCGCCCTCGTCCTCGACATGGAGAGCCGTGTGCTCGGCGGCGTCGGCAGAGCGCTGCTGCGCCTCGAGCACGTTGCCCTCCTGGGCCTCGTCGTCCTCACTGGACTGCTCGGCGGCGGTCGCCCAATCGGCGTCGTCGGTGTACTTCTCAGACACTTGGTTCTCTTCCGTTCGTAGAGGCGGCGGACCCGCGGGTCACACGCCGCCCGGGTTGCCGAACACCCAGTTCGTCACCATCGTGAACAGGAGGTCGAGCCCCCACACGATGGCCATCACCACGACGACGAACCCGATCGAGACCAGCGAGTACTTGATCAGCTCCTGCCGCGTCGGAACGACGACTTTGCGCAGTTCGGCGAAGACCTGGCGGATGAAGATGGCGATGCGTGCGAAGAAGTTGGGCTTCTTCTCGCCCTTCGCGCGCGGCCGGTCGGTTGCGGCGACGATCTCGCCGTTCGGCTCGTCCTGGACCATCGACTCCACCTGAATCGTCTTCGTGATGTCAGCATGCGCTGACGCGCAGGGCGGACAGGAATCGAACCTGCAACCTGCGGTTTTGGAGACCGCTGCTCTGCCAATTGAGCTACCGCCCTAGAGGCCCTCGCGGGCCTCACAGTGATCGCATTCCGGCGCCGTGTCGGTGACCTGCAGGGTGTTGCCCGAGACGCCGGGCACGGCGAAAGAATGCAGTTATCAACTGCCCCTCCAGTGTACGGCATGCCCTCGGTCGACGCGAACCGACCCGGGCCCGACACCGTCAGGGGCCGACGCGCACCAGCTTCTTGTTGACGAACTCGTCGGCCGCGAGCAGCCCGAGTTCGCGCGAGGTTCCGCTGCGCTTCACGCCGCCGAAGGGCAGCTCGGGGCTGTCGGCGAGCACGAGGTTCACGTAGACCATGCCCGCGTCGATGCCGTCGGCCACGCGCTGCGCCTGCTCCGGATCGGTGGTGAACACGTACGACCCGAGTCCGAACGAGGTGTCGTTGGCCAGGGCCACCGCCTCGTCCTCGCCGGCGACGCGGTAGACGACCGCGGCGGGCCCGAACAGCTCCTGCCGGTACACGTCCATCTCGGGCGTGACGTCGGCGAGCACGGTGGGCGCGAAGAACGTGCCCTCGCGCGTGCCGCCGGTCAGCACAGTCGCGCCCTGCGCCACCGCGGTGTCGATCTGCTCCTGCAGTCGCACGGCCGCCGCCTCGGACGAGAGCGGGCCGAGCACGGTCTCGGCGTCGGTGGGGTCGGATGCCGCCACCGCCGCCATCGCGGCGGTGAACTTCTCGGCGAACGCGTCGTAGAGCCCGTCCGCGACGATGAACCGCTTCGCGCCGTTGCAGCTCTGCCCGTTGTTGTCGAGCCGGGCGTCGACCGCGGCCTGCACGACCGTGTCGAGGTCGTCGGTCGAGAGCACGATGAACGGGTCGGAGCCGCCGAGCTCGAGCGCGACCTTCTTCAGGTTGCGCCCGGCGACCTCGGCCACCGCGGCGCCGGCACGCTCCGAGCCGGTCACCGAGACACCCTGCACGCGCGGATCGGCGATGATGCGGGCGGCCTGTTCGTTCGTCGCGTACACGTTGACGTACGCGCCGTCGGGCAGCCCTGCGGCCTCATAGATCTCCTCGAGCAGCGCCGCCGACTCGGGGCACTGCGGCGCGTGCTTGAGCAGGATCGTGTTGCCGAGCACAAGGTTGGGCGCCGCGAACCGTGCGACCTGGTAGGCCGGGAAGTTCCACGGCATGATGCCCAGCAGCACGCCCAACGGCGCGCGGCGCACCACGGCGGTGCCCTCGCCGAGGATGTCGATGGGCCGGTCGGCCGTGATCTCGTCGGCGTGGTCGGCGTAGAACTCGATGATGTCGGCGGCGAAGTCGACCTCGCCCTCGGCGGCGGCGATCGGCTTGCCCATCTCGCGCACGATGATCGCGGCGAACTCGTCGCGGCGCTCGCGGTGCAGCTCGGCGATGCGGCGCACGACCGCGGCCCGCTCGCCCACCGGCGTGCGCGCCCAGGTGCCGAAGGCGGTGTGCGCCTTCGCGATCGCCTCGTCGACCTGCTGGTCGGTGAAGGTGTCGTAGGTGGCGAGGGTCTCGCCGGTGGCGGGGTTGACGACGGCGTAGTCGGTCATGGATGCCTCCTGCTCTCAGTCCGTGGGGATCATGGTGTACTTCGTGGACAGGTACTCGTGGATGCCCTCGGCACCGCCCTCGCGGCCCAGGCCCGACTGCTTCACGCCGCCGAACGGGGCCGCCGCGTTGGAGATGACGCCCGCGTTCAGGCCCATCATCCCCGACTCGAGCCGATCGATCATCCGGTGGCCGCGGGCCAGGTCTTCGGTGAAGACGTACGACACGAGTCCGAACTCGGTGTCATTGGCCAGGCGCACAGCCTCATCCTCGTCGCGGAAGGTGGCGATCGCCAGCACCGGGCCGAAGATCTCCTCGCGGAGGATGTCGCTGCCGGCCTGCACGTCGCTGATCACGGTGGGCTGGAAGAAGGTGCCGTCGGAGGCGATGGCCTCTCCCCCGGTGCGCACGATCGCGCCGCGGGCCGCGGCATCCTTCACCAGGGCTCCTGCCTTCGCGACGGCGTCGGCGTCGATGAGGGGGCCGATGGTGACGCCCTCTTCGGTGCCGCGACCGATCTTCATGGCCTTCACGCGCTCGGTGATGCGGGTCGCGAACCGCTCGGCGACGTCCTCGTGCACGATGAACCGGTTCGCGGCCGTGCACGCCTGCCCGATGTTGCGGAACTTGGCGGCAAGGGCCCCCTCCACGGCCTTGTCGAGGTCGGCGTCCTCGAAGACGACGAACGGGGCGTTGCCGCCCAGCTCCATCGACACGCGCAGCACGTTCTGGGCCGCGTCGGCGATGAGGCGCTTGCCGACCTCGGTCGACCCCGTGAACGACAGCTTGCGCAGGCGCGGGTCGGCGATGATCGGGCCCGAGACCCGCCCCGACGTGGTCGTCGACACGATGTTGACGACGCCGGCGGGCAGACCCGCCTCCTGCAGCAGCGTCGCGAAGAACATCGTCGTCAGCGGCGTCAGCTGGGCGGGCTTGACCACGACCGTGCACCCGGCGGCCAGCGCGGGACCGATCTTGCGGGTGGCCATCGCGAACGGGAAGTTCCACGGCGTGATGAAGAACGACGGACCCACCGGGCGCTGCGAGACGACCATGCGGCCGGTCCCCTCGGGGTTCAGCCCGTAGCGGCCCTCGATGCGCACGGCCTCCTCACTGAACCAGCGCAGGAACTCGCCGCCGTAGACGACCTCGCCGGCGGCCTCGGCCAGCGGCTTGCCCATCTCGAGCGTCATCAGCAGCGCGAGGTCGTCCTTGTGCTCCTGGACGAGCTCCCACGCCCGGCGCAGGATGTCGCTGCGACAGCGGGGCGGGGTGGCCGCCCAGGCCTCCTGCGCAGCGACCGCGGCGTCGAGGGCCCGGATGCCGTCGGCGGGCGAGGCATCGGCGATCGTGCGGATGACCGCGCCGGTGCTGGGGTCGTGGACATCGAAGGTCTTGCCGCCCTCGGCGTCGACCCACTCTCCTCCGATGAAAAGCCCCGCGGGGATGCGGCCGAGCAGCTCTGCTTCCTGTTCGGCGGTCATTTGCTCTCCTTGCTCTCGGCGATGATCTCGGCGGCGACGCTGCGGCCCATGCGGATCGCGCCGTCGACGTGCTGGAAGCCCGCGCCCGCGATGTCGCTGCACGCGAAGTGGATCGGTCCCACGGCCGCGCGCACGTCCTTCTGATAGCGCGCGAGGCCGCCCAGGTCGAAGCTGGCCGCGTAGGCGCCGCGCGTCCACTCCTCGGTACCCCAGTCGCTCTCGTAGTAGACGACGGGGTTCTTGGCCTCGGGCCCGTAGTAGTGCGCGAGCGACTCGAGGATCCGCTCGCGGCGCTCGTCGGCGCTCAGCTCGAACACGTCGTCGGCGAGCCGATCGGAGACGAAGCCGACGAGGGTGCCACGCTCCTCTCCGTGGTTGGTGTTGTCATAGGCCTCGTGCACGAGCTCGTACGGGCTGAACGCCGTGGCCGACAGGCCCTGCTCGCGCCAGAACGGACGGTCGTAGACGGCGTGCACCTTGATGACCAGGCCCATCGACAGGTGCTGATGCAGCTGCTGCTGGCGGCGCGGCAGCGGCGGGTCGAACGAGATGCGGCTGTACAGCACGGGGGCATGCGCGAGGACCGCATGCCGGGCGCGCACGGTCATCCCGTCGGCGCGCGCCACGACGCCGTTCTCGTCCCACTCGAGGAAGCGCACCGGCTGCTCGAGGAAGACGTCGTCGCCCAAGCGCGCGGCCAGTCCCTGCGAGACGGACTGCATGCCGCCCACGACCCGCTTGTCGAGGATGAAGTCCGCGTCGACGAGGTCGGTGAAGCTGCCGGCGGATGCCGCCATCTGCAGCGCCTGCAGCGCCGAGAAGGCGTGCGGCGGCTTGGTGAGCATCATCGCGCCGATGAACAGTCCGATGTTGTCGATCGCCTCTTGGTCGGAGGTCTGCTCGCGCAGCCACGCCTCGAACGAGATCCTGTCGAGCGCATCGGCGTCGGGAGCCTCCCACACGCGATCGGGGTCGACCTCGGCGACCATGGCATCGAGCTTCTCGATGAGCGCGATCATGGTCTTCTCCGTCTCCGGCGCCACCGGGAAGATGTCTCCGGTGAAGCGCACGAGCCGGCCGTCACGGCCGATGTAGACCGACTCGCCCTCGCGGTAGCGGCTGTAGGTGCGCAGCCCCAGGTCGTCGATCGTCTCGAGCAGCGCGGTCTGATCGGGCGAGATCCACTGGCCGCCCAATTCGAGCCAGGCGCCGTCGACGGTGTTCGTCCAGGTGCGGCCGCCCACGCGGTCACGGGCCTCGAGCACCGCCACCGACAGGCCGGCCTCCTTCAACGCGGTCGCCGCGGTGGTGCCGGCGGGGCCGGCGCCGATGACGACGACGTCACGGGTGATCTCGGTCACGATGTCTTCCTTCATCCGATGCGCTGCTCAGTGCGCGGCCAGGGCTGCGGCGACGACGTCGAGGCCCTCGTTCAGCAGCGCGTCGTCGATCGACAGCGGCGGGAGGAAGCGGATGACGTTGCCGAACGTGCCGCAGGTGAGCACGACCACCCCCTGCGCGACGCAGTCCTTCGCGATCGCGCCGGTCAAGGCCGAGTCGGGAGCGCCGGTGGCCGGGTCGACGAACTCGACGGCCACCATGGCACCGCGGCCGCGCACGTCGCCCACGCGGGGGTCGGAGGCCTGGATCCCGGCCAGTCGCGGCAGCAGGATGTCGCCGATCCGGCGCGCCCGCTCGACGAGTCCGTCGTTCTCGAACACGTCGATCGCGGCGAGCGCCGCGGCACAGGCGACCGGGTTGCCGCCGTAGGTGCCGCCGAGGCCGCCCGGGTGCGCGGCATCCATGATCTCGGCACGGCCGGTCACGGCGGCCAAGGGCAGGCCCCCCGCGATGCCCTTGGCCGTCGTGATGAGGTCGGGCTCGATGCCGAACAGCTCGCTGGCGAACATCGCGCCGGTGCGGGCGAAACCGGTCTGCACCTCGTCGGCGATGAACACGACGTCGTTCGCACGGCACCATTCGACGAGCGCCGGCAGGAAGCCGTCGGCGGGGACGATGAAGCCGCCCTCGCCCTGGATGGGCTCGATGAGGATCGCGGCGAGGTTCTCGGCCCCCACCTGCTTCTCGATCTGCGCGATGGCGCGGGCCGCGGCATCCTGTCCGCTCAGTCCGTCACGGAACGGGTACGACATCGGCGCACGGTAGACCTCGCCCGCGAACGGCCCGAAGCCGCTCTTGTACGGCATCGACTTTGCCGTCAGCGCCATGGTGAGGTTCGTGCGGCCGTGGTAGCCGTGGTCGAACGCGACGACCGCCTGCTTGCCGGTGTGCTTGCGGGCGATCTTCACGGCGTTCTCGACGGCCTCGGCGCCCGAGTTGAACAGTGCCGACTTCTTGGCGAAGTCACCGGGGGTGAGGCGGTTGAGGGCCTCGGCGACCGCGATGTACGACTCGTACGGCGAGATCATGAAGCAGGTGTGCGTGAACTGCGCGACCTGCTCCTGCACGGCCGCGACGACCTTCGGGTGCGCGTTGCCGACCGTGGTGACGGCGATGCCGCTGCCCAGGTCGATGAGGGAGTTGCCGTCGGCGTCGACGATGACGCCGCCGCCCGCGGCGACCGCCGCGATCGGTGCGGAATGGCTGACGCCCGCCGCGACGGCCTCGGACTTGCGCGCGAGGATCTCCTGCGAACGCGGTCCGGGGATGGAGGTGACCAGGCGCCGCTCCTGGGGAAGGGTGGGGCCGCCGACGATGGTGGTGCTCGAAGCCGCAGTGCTCATATCTGGGATGCTAGGTCTCCCGCTTCCTCACCGTCACCCGCCCTCGAGTACAGTGAACGCGTACTGCTCGCCACGACGTACAAGGAGAGCGATGGATGCCACGACCCTGCGCGGTCTGATCGCGCACAGCGACCTGCATCTGAGGCTGGCGGTCGACGAGGGCGACCTGGCGCCCGGCGCACTCGACGAGCCGGTGCGCTGGGTGCACGGCACCGACCTGGCCGACCCGACACCGTTCCTCACCGAGCAGCTCGTGCTGCTGACCACCGGCACGCAGCTCGGCGACGACGCCGCTGAGATCGACGCCTACGTCGCACGGCTGGGCAGGGCCGGCGTGCGCGGGCTCGGATTCGGCACGGATGTCGTGCGTGCCGGCATCCCTCCCCTGCTCGTCGACGCCTGCCGCACCGCGCGCATGCCGCTGTTCGAGGTGCCGTATCGCACGCCGTTCATCGCCGTGGCCCGCGTGCACACCGAGGCCATCGCCGCGCAGGCGTTCGCACGGCGCAGCTGGGCGCTCGAGGCGCAGCGCGCGATCGCACTGGCGGCGCTGCGGCCCGACGGGCTGGGCGCGACGCTCGCCGAACTGGCGCGACAGCTCGACGCGTGGGTCGGGCAGTTCGACGCGGCGGGGATGCTGATCCGCGAGCATCCGGCCGGGGCGCTCGACGCCGAGACGACGGCGGCACTGGCCCAGGACGTCGCGCGCGTGCTGCGACGCGGGGCGCGTGCGGGCTCGTCGTTCGCGGTCGACGACACGCCGTTCACCCTGCAGACGCTGGGCCGCACCGGGCATCTGCGCGGCGTGATCGCCATCGCCGCCAGCGACCTCGACCAGGAAGGGCGCGGGCTGGTCACCTCGGTCATCGCGATGGCGGGGCTCGCGCTCGAGCAGGGCGCCGGCATCGCCCGCGCGCGGGCGCTCATGCGCAGCGGCGTGCTGCAGTCGCTGCGGTCGGGTGACACCACCCTCGCGCGCCGCATCGCGCGCGACATGTGGGGCGGGCTGCCGGCCGCCCCCGTGCTGGTGGCGGCGGCGGATGCGGCGGACGACGCCGTCATCGAATGGCTCGAGCTGCGCGCGGACTTCGAGCGCGGCACGGTCTTCTTCGGCCGCGACGACGAGGGCCTGGTGCTGGCTGCGACGCCGCGCGCGGCATCCCTCTTCGACGACGTCGCACGACGGTTCGGCCTGCAGCTCGGGGTGTCCACGCCGGTGCCGTACGCCGCGTTCGCGCGCGGGGTGGACGAGGCTCGCACCGCGCTCGTGCGCGGCACGGAGCAGGTCAGCCGCTTCGACGAGCTGCACGGATCGGTGCTGTCGGCGCTCGACACCGAGACCGGGCGCGCCCTGGCCGCCGCCGCGCTCGCGCCGCTCGACGGACACGCGACGCTCGTCGAGACGGCGCGGGTCTGGCTTGCGCACGACGCGCGCTACGACGTCGCCGCCGAGGCGCTGGGCGTGCACCGGCACACCGTGCGCGCGCGCATCGCGCAGGCACAGCAGCTGTTGGGCGTCGACCTCGGGACCTTCCCCGCGCAGGCCGAGCTGTGGGCGGCCCTGCAGGCGGTCAGCCCGCCAGCGGCACCGCAGACGCCGTCTCGGTGAGCGTCGCCGACACCGTGTGCTGCTCGCCGTCGCGCAGCAGGGTGATCTTCACCTGGTCGCCCGCGGTCTTGGTGATCAGCAGCAGGGCGAGGGCATCGGTGCTGTCCATCGCCCGGCCGTCGATCGACACGATCACATCGCCGGCCTTCACCCCGGCATCAGCCGCCGCGCCGGTCGCCGACTGCACGAACAGTCCGTGCGGGATGCCCCAGGCACGCGCCACCGAGGGCGGCACCGGGACCACCTGCACATCGAGGCTCGGATAGGCGATCGTCCCGTGCTCGATGAGATCGTCAGCCAGCCGCATCGCGAGGTCGACCGGGACGGCGAAGCCGATGCCCACCGACCCGCCGCCGTTCGCACCGGTCTCGTTGGGCACCGTGGCGATCGCGGTGTTGACGCCGATCAGCCGCCCCGCGCAGTCCACCAGCGGCCCGCCCGAGTTGCCGGGATTGATCGCGGCGTCGGTCTGGATCGCCCCCGACAGCACCGTCGTGCGCGTGTCGTCGACGGGCACCGGCACGTTGCGCCCGAGGGCGCTGACGATCCCCGCCGTGACGGTGCTCGACAGTCCCAGCGGCGCGCCGAGCGCCACGACGGGCTGGCCGACGGCGAGCCCCTCGCTGTTGCCCTGCCCGATGACGGGCAGCTTCTGGTCGACATCGGTCTTCACGACCGCGATGTCGTTGCGGATGTCGCGGCCGACGAGCGTCGCGGGAACGGTGTGCCCGTTCGAGAACGTGACGGTGATCGATCCGCTCGTCGCCGCCGCGGCGATGACGTGGTTGTTGGTGAGGATGTAGCCGGTGTCGCGGATGATCTCGCCGGTGCCGTTGCCGTTGCCCGCGGCGGAGGAGACGTCGATGGTCACGACGGTGGGCAGCACGTCGTCGGCGACGCGCTGCGCGTTGCACACGGCGTCGGGGGTGAATGCCGACACGATCGCGGTGACGCCCCACGCGGCCCCTCCCCCGACGACGAGGGCTATCGCGGCGACGATCGACCAGATCTTCACACTGACCTTGGGCATACCCCTCAGTGTGCCGTACCTGCTACGCCGGCGCGTGCGCTTGGAGGAACTCGTACACGTCGGTCGTGTCGACGCCCGGGAACGCCCCGGTCGGCAGCGTCGCCAGCAGCGTGCGCGGCGTGGCCACGTTCGGCCACGAGCTGCCGCGCCAGGTGGTCTCCAGCTGGGCGGGGGCCCGCCGGCAGCACACCTCCGTCGCGTGCGGCGAGACGCCCCGGTTGCCGGTGTCGCGCCCCAGGAACCACTTCGTGTCGTCGAAGCGCACGCCCACCGACACCGAGTGCGCCCCTTCGCTCGAGGACTGCACACGTGCCGTGCACCAATAGGTGCCGTTGCCGGTGTCGGTGTACTGGTAGTACGGGTTGAAGTAGTCGTCGACGTCGAAGACCACCCGGCTCGTCCACTTGCGGCAGCACATCTGGCCTTCGATGGAGCCGAGCCGATCGGTCGGGAAGTTCACGTCGTCGTTCTCGTACGCCTTCGTGATCGTGCCCGACTCGTGCACCTTGAGGAAGTGCACGCGGATGCCCAGGTGCACGGTCGCGAGGTTCGTGAATCGGTGCGCGGCCGTCTCATACGACACCGAGTAGGCGTCGCGCAGATCTTCGATGGAGATCGCCCGGTCCTTCTTCGCGTCTTCGAGGAACGGCACCGCGTGCGACTCGGGGATCAGCAGCGCCCCGGTGAGGTAGTTCGTCTCCACCCGCTGCCGCAGGAACTGGGCATAGCTGGTCGGCTCGTCGTGCCCGAGGATGCGGCTCGACAGCGCCTGCAGTACCGCCGTGCGCGGGTCGCCCTTGGCCGTCAGCCGGTTCGACAGATACAGGCGCCCGTTGCGCAGATCGGCGACACTGCGCGTGGTCTGCGGCAGGTCCGACACGTAGTGCAGGGTGAACCCGAGATGGGCGGCGATGTCGGATGCCGTGCGCTGGGTCAGTGGACCGCCCGGGTGGTCCACTGCCTCGAGGATCCGGGCCGCCTCGCGCTCGAGCTCGGGGAAGTGGTTGTCCTGCCGGCGCATGAGCCGGCGCAGCGCGACGTTGGCCCGGCGTGCCTCTTCGGGGGTGGCCGAGCGCTCATCCTTGAGCCGTTCGATCTCGCCCTGCAGCGCCAGCAGCGCCCGCAGCGCGTCGTCGGGCACGGTCCTGCCGATGCGGAACGGGGAGATCCCCAGGCTCTGGAAGGTCTGCCCGCCCATCGCGCGCTCGAGCGCGATCTCCATCTCCGCGCGCTCGTCGAGCGGCTCGGTCTCGAGCAGGGCGTCCAGCGTCGTGCCGAGCGCCTTGGCGATCGCCTTCAGCTGGGTGAGCTTGGGCTCGCGCTTTCCGTTCTCGATCATCGACACCTGACTGGGCGCGCGCTCGATCGCGGTGGCGAGGGCCTCCAGCGTCATCTGCCGGGAGGTGCGCAGCTGCCGGATGCGGCGGCCGATCGTGAGCGCGTCTGCGTCGTCCATCCCGCGATGATGTCACGAAAAACAGAAATACGCCAAAACTTCTCCCTCGAATTGGTCAAATCAACGCCTGGACTTCACCCAGAGTGGAACCACACCGACCGAGGCACACCGCCACCCGCTTTCGAAGGAGAACGCCATGACATTCACCTCCACTCCCGGCCCCCTCCGTGCGGGCGACCAGGTCCAGACCGCCGCAGAGCTGCAGGAGATCTGGGACACCGACCCCCGCTGGGACGGCATCGAGCGCACCTACACCGCCGAAGACGTCATCCGCCTGCGCGGCAGCGTCCGCGAGGAGTCGACCCTGGCCCGCCGCGGCGCCGAGAACCTCTGGAACCTCATCCACACCGAGGACTACGTGCGGGCCCTGGGCGCTTACACCGGCGGCCAGGCCGTGCAGCAGGTGCGTGCGGGACTGAAGGCGATCTACCTGTCCGGCTGGCAGGTGGCCGCCGACGGCAACCTCGCCGGGCAGACCTACCCCGACCAGAGCCTGTACCCGGCCAACTCGGTGCCCGCCGTCGTGCGCCGCATCAACAACGCACTGATCCGCCAGGACCAGCTCGAGCACGCCGAGGGCGCGCTCACGCAGGACTGGCTGGCGCCGATCGTCGCCGACGCCGAGGCCGGCTTCGGCGGGCCGCTGAACGCCTACGAGCTCGCACACGCCATGATCCAGGCCGGTGCCGCCGGCATCCACTGGGAAGACCAGCTGGCCAGCGAGAAGAAGTGCGGCCACCTCGGCGGCAAGGTGCTGGTGCCCACCCAGCAGCACATCCGCACGCTGAACGCCGCGCGCCTCGCAGCCGACGTGGCGGGCGTCCCGACGGTTCAGATCGCGCGCACCGACGCGCTGGCCGCCGACCTGCTCACCAGCGACGTCGACGAGCGCGACCGCGAGTTCCTCACCGGCGAGCGCACGACCGAGGGCTTCTACCGCGTGCGCAACGGCATCGAGCCGGTCATCGCCCGCGGCCTCGCCTTCGCCCCGTACGCCGACCTGCTCTGGGTCGAGACCGGCGAACCCGACATCGAGCTGGCGCGCGAGTTCGCGAACGCGATCCACGCCCAGTTCCCCGGCAAGAAGCTCGCGTACAACTGCTCGCCGAGCTTCAACTGGAAGAGCCACCTGGACGACGCGCAGATCGCGCGGTTCCAGGCCGACCTGGCCGAACTGGGCTACGCGTTCCAGTTCATCACCCTGGCCGGCTTCCACGCCCTCAACCACTCCATGTTCGACCTCGCTCGCGGGTACGCCGAGCGCGCCATGAGCGCGTACGTCGACCTGCAGGAGGCGGAGTTCGCCGCCGAAGCCGACGGGTACACCGCCACCAAGCACCAGCGCGAGGCCGGAACGGGCTACTTCGACGTCGTCTCCACCGCGCTCAACCCCGACAGCGCGACGCTGGCCCTGGCCGGCTCCACCGAGGCTGCACAGTTCCACTAGACCGACCGGCGATCCCGGTCACGGATGCCTCGACCTTCGAGTCGAATCCCTGGGTCGAGGCATCCGATTCTCTTTCCTTCTCAGACGAGGACCGATCATGACCATCACCACCACGGGCACCCCGCCCACGACCAATCCGATTCCCACCCAGCAGCCCTCGATCGAGGTCGAGGGCCCGATCCGCGAGCGGTACGACGAGATCCTCACCCCCGAGGCGCTGGACTTCCTCACCGAGCTGCACCACCGCTTCGGCGGCCGCCGGCACGACCGGCTCGCCGAGCGCATGCGCCGCCGCTTCGAGATCGGCAACGGGCACGACCCGCACTTCCGCGACGACACCGCGCACATCCGCAACGACCCCGACTGGCGCGTGGCCGGCACCGCCCCGGGACTCGTCGACCGCCGCGTGGAGATCACCGGTCCCACCGACCCGAAGATGACCATCAACGCCCTGAACTCGGGCGCCCGTGTGTGGCTCGCCGACCAGGAGGACGCCACCAGCCCCACCTGGCGCAACGTCATCGAGGGTCAGCTGTCGCTGTACGACGCGATCCGCGGGCGGCTCGAGTACACGAGCCCCGAGGGCAAGCAGTACCGGGTCACGGCCGAGCAGACGCCGACGATCGTCATGCGCCCGCGCGGCTGGCACCTCATCGAGGAGCACATCCGGTTCACCGACCGTACCGGGCGCCGCATGGCGGCATCCGGCTCCCTCGTGGACTTCGGGCTGTACTTCTTCCACAACGCGCAGGCGCTGATCGACTCGGGCACGGGTCCCTACTTCTACCTGCCGAAGATCGAGAGCGCCGAAGAGGCGAAGCTGTGGGACGACGTGTTCACCTTCAGCGAGCAGCGCCTGGGCATCGCGCACGGCACCGTCCGCGCCACCGTGCTCATCGAGACGCTCCCCGCGGCGTTCGAGATGGAGGAGATCCTGTTCGAGCTGCGCGAGCACTGCGCGGGCCTGAACGCGGGTCGTTGGGACTACATCTTCTCGATCATCAAGAACTACCGCGGCCGGGGGGCCCGCTTCGTTCTGCCCGATCGCAGCGAGGTCACGATGACCGTGCCGTTCATGCGCGCGTACACCGAGCTGCTGGTGAAGACCTGCCACAAGCGCGGCGCCTTCGCCATCGGCGGCATGAGCGCGTTCATCCCGAACCGGCGCGACCCCGAGGTGACCGCGCAGGCGCTCGAGAAGGTCGCCGCAGACAAGAACCGCGAGGCCGGCGACGGCTTCGACGGCACTTGGGTGGCCCACCCCGACCTGATCCCGGCCGCGCAGGCCGAGTTCGACGCGGTGCTGGGCGAGCGTCCGAACCAGATCGACCGGCAGCGCGACGACGTGCACATCGAGGCCGGGCAGCTGATCGACCTGCGCATCGGGCGCCCCATCACCGAGGCGGGCGTGCAGGGCAATGTGTCGGTGGGCATCCGCTACATCGAGGCCTGGCTGCGCGGCTACGGGGCCGTCGCGATCGACAATCTGATGGAGGATGCCGCGACTGCCGAGATCTCGCGCTCGCAGATCTGGCAGTGGATCCATCAGGACCGCGTCACCGCCGAGGGCACCGCGATCACGAAGGAGTACGTCGAAGAGCTCATCGACGAGGTGCTCTCGAGCGTGGCGCGCTTCGACGGCGACCGGTTCGACGACGCCGCCGACGTGTTCCGCGAGGTGTCGCTGCGCGAGGAGTTCCCCGCGTTCCTGACCCAGGGCGCCTACTCGCGGTCGCTGGTGGAGAAGGACTGACCCTCACCGCACGCGAGCGCGGCCTGTTCACCCGAGCGGGCCGCGCTCCGTCGTGTAACGCCGCGGCTTGCCCTCGCCCAGAGCGGCGAGTGTGCCGATCTGCTCGACCCGCACTTCGCCGCCCAGCAGCGCCCGCAGCGCGGCGTCGATCGCCGTGGTGTCTCCGCCGGCGATCCACGCCCGCACGGCACCCGCGGCATCCTGCGCCACCGACCAGCCGAGGGCCCCGTGGGCCTGCAGCTGCTGGGTGAGATCGACCGACGGCACCCGTCGACCGTCCGCTGCCCGGAAGACGACGTGCGCCCGCCCCTCGAGGTCGGCGAGGCCCTCGGGTACGCGCCGCGCGAAGTCGCCGGTCCGGTACCGCACGAGCGGCAGCAGCAGGTTCTCACCGGCCGTCACCGTGATCTCGCCGACCTCGCCGTCGGGCACCGCATCCCCGTCGGCGTCGAGCAGCTCGACGAGCACCCGCCGCTCGAGCACACGGAACGGTCCCGCGTCGGGCCGCCAGGCGATCGGCCGCGTCTCGTGCAGCCCGTACAGGTCGATGACGGGGCACTGCAGGGCGTCTTCGATGCGGGCGCGCAGCGGCGCCGACAGCTCCATCGCCGACGAGAACGCGACCTTCGGATGCAGCACGTCGCGCAGATCGCACGCGGCCTCGAGGCTCGTCGGATGTCCGGAGAGGATCTGCGGGTCCGCCTCGGCGAGGAAGCGGCGGCGGGATGCCGCATCCGGCCACGACGCCGAGTGCAGGTTCACCCGCGCCATCACGGTGTGCGCGAAGCTCGAGACGAGCGAGACGTAGGTGAACGCCTCGCGCTGGTGGACGAGATTGGCCAGCACCATCCGGCCGCGGTCGGGCTCGATACGCACGCCCAGGCGCGAGGCCAGGTCGCGCAGCAGGTGGAAGGTGCGCGCGACGTCCTCGACGTCGTCGGGGATCTGCAGGGCGGCTCCGGTCGAGCCCGAGCTGGTGCCGTGCACCATGCGGTCGAGGTCGGCGTCCAGCGGCACGAACGCCGCGATGTCGGCGGCCAGGTCGGCCCGCGTCACGGTCGGGAAGTCGGCGAGCGTGTCCAGCCCCGGCACGTCGCGGTAGCGCAGGGTGTTCCGCGCGGCGGCGAGGTGCGCATCGAGCCAGCCCTCGAGCGGCAGCGGCATGCGCACGCGCACGGTCTGGGCGGCGGTGAGACGGTCGCCGGTCGCGTGCGTCCATGCCGGCGCATCCGGATGGGTGCGCCAGTGCCGCAGCCGGTCGAGATCGGAAGAGGATGCCGTGGGCCACCGCTCGACGTCAGCCAGCACCGCGCTCGCCCCGGGGCGGTACTCCTCGAGCGCGAGCGCGCCGGCCAGATCGGGATCGCCCATGTCACTCCGCGCTGTACCGGGCCGCCGCCTCGCGCTGACGCGCCTCCTGGAGGCGCCGGGCGATCTCGGCGCGGTGCCGGTGCCCCTCGTAGGCGGAGGCCATCGCCCGGTCACGGGCCAGCGAGTCGCACGCGTCGAGCAGCGCGCGGGCCGTGGCGGCGTCCTCACCCGCCGGCCGCAGGCCGTCCCAGAGCAGAAAGGTGCGGGCGGCCTCGACGCGGCGCTCGTCGTCGACGAGCCAGGTCGCGGGGTCGACGACGGATGCCACGCGCAGCGCGAGCGCGTCGACGGCGACGCCGGCGCGCGCGGTGTTCAGCGGCGGATCGAGAGGCTCGATGAGGTCGTCGGCGGCCACCAGCCAGAGCGCGATGGCGGCGCCTGTACGCACGCGCGCGTCGTCAGCGAACGCGAGGCATGCGGGGGCTGCGACGGCGGGCAGGACGTCGCCGAACAGCGCGGGCAGCGACACGCGCTCGTCGAGGAAGTCGCGCGGCACCGACGCGAGCCGCGCCGTCACGGCGTCCAACGACGGCCCCGGCACCGTGTGCGCCCACGCCTCGTCGTCGGTGCTCGCCCGCTCGGCCCAGGCCTGCAGCAGCGTCTCGGTGTCAGCCATGGAGGGTCCTCGCAAGCTGTGCGCAGGCGCGGGGCGCGTCATCCATCGTCTCCAGGTAGATCACGTCGTATCCGGCCTGCGCCGCGAGGTCGGCCACCTGGTGCCAGCGGTCCATCAGCACGAGGGTCGCGGTGGTCAGCGTCGCGCGCACGGCGGCGGCGATGCCTTCGGCATCGGGGTTGCCCGCGCCGAACAGTGAGGTGAGGCCGTCGTCGGAGAGCACCACGACGTGCCGCTGCCGCGCCCCGGGAGCGGGTCGCGCGGTCAGGTGCCGCTGCGCATAGAGGTCGATCGGGAACGTGGTGCCCCCGGAGAAGAACGTGAGGATCGCACGGATGATCTCGTCGATGCGGCGGGAGTAGTCCGGGATACCGGCGACCTGCCCCGGTCCGGAGAAGCTCGTGACCCGCACCCGCCCGCCGCCGCGCAGCACGCTGAGCGCGAGGACCACGGCCGCGAGGACCGCGGGCGATCCCCTGTCGGGTCTCGGCATCGACCCCGACGAGTCGATGTACACGTCGACGTCGAGCCCCTGCGGCACCGGTTCGGTCTCGTCGACCAGCTGCGACCGGCGCTTGGTCGTCACACCGGGTACCACCGGCCCCGAGCGCAGCGTCGCCGCCCAGTCGATCACGGCGAGGTCGTCGCCGGTCTCCCAGGTCTCCAGCGGCCCCGGCAGTTCTTCGGCCTGCGGCGGCCGGGCGCGTGTGACGGGGCGGACCCAGGCGGCCGCCTGCATGCGGTACCACTCGGTGAGCACCGTGTCGGCATCCGTTGCCGGATACAGCCCGAGGGTCTCGGCGACCCCGAGTCTCTGCCCGCGCGACCGCCCGTCGGCGGACTCGTCGTCCGTCTCTCCCATCGAGATTCCGGGATGCTGCGGCAGGGGCTCGTCCATCCGCCGATCGGCGAGGATGCGCCCGATCTCCTGGGCCGACGCGGGCCTGGTGTCGTCGGCGCATTCCCCGGCGCTCGCGACGGCGGGCACGCGGCGCCCGCTGCGCTCGGCCCTGTCGCGCTCGGCGATGTAGGGCGCGGTCACCACGCCGAACCGCAGGGCACCGCCGACCGGGTCGGACGCGAACGTGCGCACGGCATCGGCCAGCAGCGCGGCGTCGGTCTCGGGCGCGGTGGTGATGACCGTAGCGAGCTCCGCTTCGATCTGCGCGGCTTTGCTGCGTGCCTCGCGCAGTGCGCGCTCCTTCTCGCGGAACCGTTCGAGCGTCTGCGAGAGGTCGCGTGCGTCCGCATCCTGCGACACGCGCACGGCGGGAGCGACGGCCGCTGGCGGCTGCGGTGCGCACAGTGTGCCCGGCACGAGGTGCCACAGCAGCTCATAGGTGCGGCAGTACACCCACCACAACCGGTCTTCTCCGCCGATCGAGGGCGCATAGAGAGCTCGGCACATGCGCACGATGCCCGGCTCGGCATCCCCGCTCCCCTCGGCGCGCTGCAGCAGCGCGACGCGCGTGTTCACGAGCAGGTCGGTCCACAGGTTCGACAGCAGCGCCACCTGGCCGTCCGAGACGTGCGCGAGCCCTGCCGCCTGTAGGGTGCGCCCGAGCTGATGTCGGATCTTCAGCGCATCGATGCGGGTGCTGGGCGCAAGCACATGGTGTCCGAGCTCGTGCGCGAAGACGCTGTCGAGCTCATCGGTGCCGCCGTAGGTCGCCACGGCCGCGGGGTCCACGGTGACCGATGCCGGAAAGGTGAACCACGCCGGGGCGCCACCGTGCTTCTCCCCTTCGCCGGGCCGCATGCGCGGATCGTGCATGCTCACGCCCCACAATGCGAGGGCCTTCTCCCACGCCGCGCGCTCGAGGTCGCTCAGCTCGCGGCTCATCCGGCACCGCCGGTGCGCAGGATCCACGCGAGGTGGGTGTCATCTCGCAGCACGGGCTGCGCGGCGGCGTGCGCGGCGGCCACGGGCTGGTCGTCGATCGGCTGCAGCGCCGAGCAGAACACATCGCAGTCCAGCCGCCACCAGCGGCCCGCCACGAGGAACGCGAACGCACCCGGCTCGTCGAGCGCGATCCCCCGCTCGGGAGGGCGGATCCAGGCGCCGCCGAGCCCGCTGAAGCCGCCGACCGACAGCATCCAGCCCGCGCCCGCCTGCGGCCACCAGAGCGGGTCGACCGCCTGATGCTCGGCGAAGGACGCCACGTCATCGGCCGACAGCCCGAGGACGGCGGCGGCGACGTCCGCCGGCACAGCCGGCAGCCGCCGCAGCGCATCGGCGCGGAGCGCGGCGGCGCCGGCCCGCCACGCCGCCAGCGCGACCAGGTCGAGGGCACGGGCGGCGTCGGGAGCGGCATCCACCGTCAAGGAGGCCGCCAGCGCACCCGCGAACAGGCCACGATCGCCGCCCAGAGCCGTGACCCGATCGGCGGCGGCCGGCAGATCCAGGCCGGCGAGCGCATCGGGCAGGGGCGCGTCGGCGAACGGCGCCGGCGCATTGACGACGTGCCCGGGCAGCCGGATCATCGCCGTTGCTCGAGCCAGCGCCGGTAGGCGGTGTAGCGCTGGTGCAGATATTTCAGGGCGACGACGTCGTCGAAGTCGCGGCCGTACAGCTTGCCCGCCTTGGAGATGCGGCGCAGCGCCGACTCGACCGCGGTGATGCGCCGCGAGACCTCGACCTTCGAGAGGCCGTCGAGACCGGCCGCGAACTCGTGCAGCAGGGCGCCGACGGGGTCGGTGTGGTCGCGGTGCAGCTGGTCGTACTCGCGGCACGACTGGGCGAACAGCCCGCCCAGCCAGCTCAGGCCGTCGCTGAGAAGCTCGGGCTCGGCACCGACGTCGAAGCGCGGGTGCGTCTCGTTGGGCAGCAGCTTGTCGTGCAGCACGAACGGGAGGACCGCGGCGACGTCCTGGAGCGTCACCTCGTCGACGCCGCGGAACCACGCCATGGCCTTCGCGTACAGGATGAGCGTCTGCAGCGAGCGCACCGACAGGCCGTTCAGCGTCTGCGCGCCCAGGTCGACCTCGAGATCGGCGCCGCTGTTGGCCTCGATGGCCTCGGCCACGCTGCGACCACTGGTGGCCACGACGTCCTTCGTGCGGTACTCGAGCCGCCTGCCACCGTGCTGCACGAACTCGAAGTGGCTGAAGAAGTGGCGCAGACGGCCGCGGACGCGCTCGGGGATCGGCATGCCGCGCACCGCGTCGCGCATGCGCCGCTGCTCGTCGGGGGTGAACACGAGCTCGGCGGGCACGTGCTCCTCGGGCTTCTCACCGGCCTCGACGCGCGCGATGAGCTCGTCGACGAAACGGCTGTTGAACCCCGCAGCCTGCACCGTGACGTCGAAGCGGTCGCGCAGTGCGCGGATCACCGGGAACGTGCCGCCGCCGGCGTCGTCGTTGGCGGTGAAGTACCAGCTCTCGACGGCCCCGTCGACGCCGGTGCGCAGCATCTGGTCGTGGCTCTCGACGTAGCCCTCGGCGACCATCGTCAGCAGTGCCGACTGCGTCTTGGTGGGAATGCGGTTGTACTCGTCGACGATCTTGACGGGGCGCGTCAGCCACTCCCGCCACGCGATGCGGATGTCGGCCAGTCGCTGCGCGTTCACGAGGTCGGCGGGCAGTGGAATGCCCACCAGATCGCTGACCGACAGCTGCGGCTGCCCCTGCTGCACACCGCGGCGCACGTCGTCGGGCGCGCCGCCGGCGAGCACCCCCATGAGCACGGCGACCGTCGTCTTGCCACGCCCCGGTCCGCCGATGAGCAGGCACTTGCCGCCGACCACGAAGGTCAGCAGCGGCAGCAGCACATTCGACGAGAACGAGGCCTCGTTCGGCAGGCTGACGGCGGCCCCGGCGTCGCCCACCGCGATCTCCAGCGGTGCGTCGTCGGAGAACTCGACGTCGTAGTACGGCGAGATGACGGCCTGGTTGACGATCCAGTAGTAGGTCTGCCGCGCCTTCTCGTCGAGCGGCAGCGCCGCGGGTGCCGCGTCACGGAAGAGGTCCTCGGCGCTGACCTGGACGACACCCGGACCGGCGCCCGGATTGGTGGGGGATGCCGACACCCGGCGCCATCGGTGCTCATTGTTTCACCCTAGCGGGGCGTCGGCCCGGTCCTCCCACGGCAGCGCCTCGAGCGGCGGTGGGAACGACCAGTGCTGGGCCAGCAGCGGCTGCAGCACCGGCAGCACGGCCGCGACCCGCTCGGCGACGGTGCCGCACACCTCGATCCACGGCACGGTGCCGGCGTCGAGCGCGCCGCGGAAGCGCTGCTGCATGTCGTGGCGGATGTGCTCGCCGTCGCGCATGCCGTCCTGCACGAACGGGATCTCGTCACCGGTGAGCACATACAGGACGGGGGGATGCGCGGCCGCCCGCGCGAGGATGCGCGGCGCCGGTGCGCCGACGTAGCGCTCGTGCCAGAGCGCGGTGGCGAGCACATCGGTGTCGCAGACGACGACCGGGCGCGGGCTGCGACGCGCGGCATCCCGTTCCGCGTCGAACTGCCGGTCCACGATGAGGTCGAACTCGTCGCTGCGCCAGGGCGCCTCAAGGCCGCCCTCGCGCACGATGCTGTGCTCACGCCCGTACTCGGGCACCCAGAGCGTGTGCAGTTCGGCCGCCAGCGCCTCGGCGAGGGTCGTCGAGCCGGTCGACTCGGCGCCGAGCACCACTACGCGCGCCGCGAGCGTCTCGCGCGCCGCCGCCCCCAGCTCTCCCCAGCGGCCGTCGAGGTCGGCGCGGATCGCGGTGCCCGAGACCGGGTTCATCCGTCGCCCCGGGTCGACCTGCACCCAGGCCGCGCCGAGCCGGTCGGCGAGCTCATGTCCGTACTCGTCGCTGGAGTACACGGTGTCGACGGGTGCGTCGAGCAGATCCTCGATGAGCCGCATGTGCGCCTGCCACGCGGCATCCGACCCGAAATCGACGGGGGCGTCGTCGAGTGCCGCCACGACGCGGGCGGTCGGGTGCTCCTGACGGACCCAGTCGGCGCGCACCGCGTATGGCACCGACTCGACGCTCGAGCCGAGCACCTGGACGGTCACGCGGTCGCTGCCGCGCAGCGCCGTCTGGATGAGGTGCGAGTGCCCGCGGTGCAGCGGGTAGAACTTGCCGATCACCAACCCGTGCGTCATGCCGCGACCTCGAGTGGTGCGGCGGGCACCAGTAGCCGCCGCCACGAGCGCAGTCCCAGCAGGCACAGACCGATGAACAGCACGTACAGCGCCGCGACGATCCACAGGCCGCTGACCGCCGAGAGCACCGTGAAGGCGACGTCGACGGCGATCCACACGAACCAGTTCTCGATCCACTTGCGGTTGAGCATGTACTGGGCCACCAGGCTCGCCGCGGTCGTGCCGGCGTCGGCGAAGGCGACGTGCGAGTCGGTGAACGTCGTCAGCACCCACACCAGCACCGCGCCGATCACGACGAACGCCGCGACCAGCCACACGATCGCTCGCCGCGGCGTGTGCACGGCGTAGGCGCGGTCCTGCTCGATGCGCCGCGTCCAGCGCCACCAGCCGTGCGCGCCGAGCACGAGATACACGAGCTGCAGACCCGCCGACGCGTACAGCCCCGCCGAGAAGAACACGGCGAGGAACACGAGGTTGTTCGCGATCCCGATCGGGTAGTTCCAGACGTTGCTGCGCCCCGCGAGGAACACGCACGCCGCTCCGGTGGCGAACCCGAGGATCTGATCCCCGTTCGCGATGATCCAGTCCAGCACCGTCCCAGCCTAGGAGAGGCGCGGAGCCTACTCAGCCGATCTCGCCGCCGGCGACCGTCTCGGCGAGCGCGTGCACGCGCGGCAGGTGGTGGGCGCCGTAGAAGTCCGCGAGCGTCAGGCGTGCGGCATCCTTCTCCTGCTCGGTCTCGTGCGCGAGAACCGCGACGACGGCCAGCGCGTGCATCCAGCCGCCCGACAGAGTGCCCAGCAGCATGAGGTACGGCACGCTGACGGCGGCCGCGTCACGCGGCGAGGTCGCGAAGCCGAGCAGCGCCTGCGTGGCGCGGCGCGATGCCTCCACGGCCCGTTCGAGACGGTCGGCGGTGCGCTGCGCCACCGGGTGCTCCGCCGCGCGCAGCGTCGCGATCGTCTCGTCGATCCGCCCCAGCAGCCGCTCGACGGTCGCACCGCCGTTGCGGATGACCTTTCGCCCGATGAGGTCGTTCGACTGGATCGCCGTCGTGCCCTCGTAGATGGGCATGATGCGGGCGTCGCGGTAGTGCTGGGCGGCGCCGGTCTCTTCGATGAAGCCCATGCCGCCGTGCACCTGGATGCCGTCGCTGGCGACCTGCACGGCGTCTTCGGTGGTCCAGCCCTTGAGGATCGGCACGAAGAACTCGGCGAGGGTCACATCCTCGCCGTCGAAGAGGTCGTCGACGTAGACGCCGAGCGCCCGCATCGCGAAGACATCGCTGGCCATCGACAGCAGCAGCCGACGCACGTCGGGGTGCTCGGCGATGGGCGTGCCGGCCGGACGGTCGAGCACGGCGCCCTGCAGACGCTGCGCGGCGTAGCCGGAAGCCTGCTGGAGCGCGCGGTCGGCGATGCCGGTGGCCTGGAAGCCCATGCCGGTGCGCGCCGAGTTCATCATCACGAACATGCCGGCCAGGCCTCCGCCGACCTCGCCGACGAGGTAGCCGGTCGCGTCCTCATAGGCGAGCACGCAGGTCGGCGAGCCGTGGATGCCGAGCTTGTGCTCGATCGCCACGGTCGTGATCGCGTTGCGCGCGCCCGGCGCGCCGGCGTCGTCCACCAGGAACTTGGGCGCGACGAACAGCGAGAGCCCCTTGGCGCTGGCCGGCGCGTCGGGCGTGCGCGCGAGGACGAGGTGCACGATGTTCTCGGCGACGTCGTGGTCGCCCCAGGTGATGAAGATCTTCTGGCCGGAGATGCCCCAGGTGCCGTCGGCGCGGGGCGTGGCCATCGTGCGGATCGCGCCGAGGTCGGTGCCGGCGTCGGGCTCGGTGAGGTTCATCGTGCCGGTCCACTGACCCGACACGAGCTTCGTGAGGTAGGTCTCGCGGAGTTCGTCGGATGCCGCGGCGTCGAGCGCGTGGATCTGCCCGGCTGTGAGCAGCCAGCACAGCGCGAATGCGGCGTTCGAGGCGTTCCAGATCTCCCCCAGGCCCGCGCGCACCGCGCCGGGCAGGCCGTCGCCTCCAGCCGAGGTCGGGGCACCCGCGGCGATCCAGCCCGCGTCGACGAACGCCTGGTAGGCCTCGGCGAAGCCGGTGGGCAGGTGCACCTGGCCGTCGGTGAGCGTGGCGCCGACGCGGTCGCCGACCGTCTCGAGCGGGGCCAGCACGGAGGCGGCGAACTCCCCGGCGCCGGCGATGATCTCGGTGGCGTCCTCGGCCGACAGCTCGCCACCGGTGGCACGGGCGACGAGGTCGAGGCCGAACGCCTCCGAGTACAGGAAGGCGTAGTCGTCGACGGGCGGAATGTACTCGGCCATGGAATCTCCTCGGGTGAAACTGCGGTCCATCATACGCGAGACTGAGTCTCACTCCCTGAATCCGCGAAACAGGCGGGCGGATGACGGACGCGACGCGTACCCTTGGGAGGGTGACCGAACGCGCTCCGCTGTCCCGCAAACTGTCCGCGATCGCCGAGTCGGCGACCCTCAAGGTCGACGCGAAGGCCAAGGCCCTGAAGGCCGAGGGCAAGCCCGTCATCTCGTATGCCGCGGGCGAACCCGACTTCGCCACGCCGCAGTTCATCGTGGATGCCGCAGCCGACGCTCTGCACGACCAGAAGAACTTCCGCTACACCCCCGCCGCCGGGCTCCCCGAGCTGCGCGAGGCCGTCGCCGCCAAGACCCTGCGCGACTCGGGCCTCGAGGTCGACCCCGCCCAGGTGATCGTCACCAACGGCGGCAAGCAGGCCGTCTACCAGGCGTTCCAGGCGGTCGTGAACCCCGGCGACGAGGTGCTGCTGCCCGCACCGTACTGGACGACCTACCCCGAGGCGATCCGCCTGGCCGACGGCACGCCCGTCGAGGTGTTCGCGGGCGCCGATCAGGACTACAAGGTGACCGTCGAGCAGCTCGAGGCCGCCCGCACCGAGAAGACGACCGCGCTCGTGTTCGTCTCCCCCTCGAACCCGACCGGCTCCGTCTACACACGCGACGAGACCGCGGCCATCGGGCAGTGGGCGCTCGAGCACGGCATCTGGATCATCAGCGACGAGATCTACCAGAACCTCGTCTACGACGGGGTGAAGGCCGTCTCGATCGTCGAGGCGGTGCCCGAGGTCGCCGGTCAGACGATCCTCGTCAACGGCGTCGCGAAGACCTACGCGATGACCGGCTGGCGGCTGGGCTGGATGGTCGGCCCGCGCGACGCGATCAAGATCGCGTCGAACCTGCAGTCGCACCTGTGCAGCAACGTCAACAACATCGCGCAGCGCGCGGCCATCGCGGCGCTGAACGGCCCGCAGGACGAGGCCGAGGCCTTCCGCCAGGCGTTCGACCGCCGCCGCAGGCTGATCGTGGCCGAGCTGTCGAAGATCGACGGGATGACGGTGCCGACGCCCCAGGGCGCGTTCTACGTCTACCCCGATGTGCGCGGACTGCTGGGGCGCACCTGGGCGGGCAAGACCCCGACCACCTCGCTGGAGCTGGCCGACCTCATCCTCGACGAGGCCGAGGTCGCCGCTGTCCCCGGCGAGGCGTTCGGGCCCAGCGGCTACCTGCGCCTCTCGTACGCGCTGGGCGACGACCAGCTGCTCGAGGGCGTGCAGCGCCTGCAGAAGCTGTTCGGCTGAGCTACAGCTCGACGCCGACGAGCACGGGTTCGGGCTGCAGCATCAGCCCGAACTCGGCGTGCACGCGGATGCGGATGTAGCGCGCCAGCTCGGCGAGCTCGCCGGCCGTGGCGCCGCCCCGGTTCGTGAGGGCCAGCGCGTGCTTGGTCGACAGCCCCGCGCGCGAGCGCGGGAGCCGGAACCCCTTGCCGAACCCGGAGTGCTCGATCAGCCACGCCGAGCTCACCTTGACATCGGGCTCGGGCGTGGCGGGCATCGGCGAGAGCCCGGCATAGTCCTCGAGCGGGATCACCCGGTCGCGCACGCGGTCGGGAGCGACCGGCCAGCGCGGGCATTCGGCGGGGAGGGTGCGGGCGAAGGATGCCGGGACCACCGCGTTCTGGAAGAACGACCCGGCGCTGTACGTGTCGGGGTCGGCGTCATCGAGCACCATGCCCTTGCGCGCGCGGATCGCGAGGATCTGATCGCGCACCCAGCGCAGCGTGACCGCGTCGTCGGGCGACAGCCCGAGTGCCGCACGCAGCTGGGATCCGGCGACGGTGTGCGCGGCATCCCCCCACTCCGCCAGCTCCAGCGTGAGCGAGACGATGACCGCCCGGCGGCGCGCCTCGGACCCGTAATGCGCCTTCAGCACCGAGGTACGGAAGCCCAGCTCGAGTTCGGACGCGGGCACCGTCGAGACCTCGCCGGTGTCTTCGTCGAGCAGATCGACCTCGACGAGGGTCTGCACGATCTCCTGTCCGTACGCGCCGACATTCTGCACGGGGGCGGCGCCGGCGGAGCCGGGGATGCCCGACATCGCCGTGATGCCGGCAAGGCCGTGGTCGACGGCGTAGGCGACGAGCTCGTCCCAGTTCTGGCCGGCCTGCACGCGCAGGCGCTGATACCCGTCACGCGCGCCCGCGACGGGCGCGATGCCCTGGGTGAGGATGCGCACGACGGCGCCGTCGAACGGCTCGTCGCCGACCAGCAGGTTCGATCCGCCGCCGAGGACGAACCAGTCGTCGCCGTCGTCCCAGATGCGGCGCAGGGTGTCGACCAGCTCGTCGGCGGTGTGCGCCTCGTACATGCGCGCGGGGGCGGCGCCGGTGCGCAGCGTCGTCAGCCGCGACAGCGGAACGGGAGTGACCTCGGGCATGTCAGGGCACGCGCACGCGCACCTGGGCCTTGCCCAGCACGGTGGTGTCGACGCAGGTGACGGTCAGATCGATGCGGGCGACGCCCTCGTCGAGCGCGCCCACCTTCGCGGTGACGGCCACGTCGGCGCCGTTCTCGGGGTCGACGACGACCGGGCGGGTGAATCGCACGCCGTACTCGAGGATGCGGCCGGCGTCTCCCAGCCACGGCACGATGGTCTCGACCGACAGCCCCATCGTGAGCATGCCGTGCGCGAGCACGCCGGGCAGACCCACGCGCGCCGCGACGTCGTCGCGGTAGTGGATGGGGTTGAAGTCGCCGGACGCGCCCGCGTAGCGGACGAGCGACTCGCGGGTGAGGTGGACGGTGCGCTCGGCGACGACGTCGCCGACCGAGAGCTCGGCGGCGGTCATTCGTCTCCCCCGATCAGCAGGACGGACGTCGCCGTGACGACGTGGTCGCCCGCGGCATCCCGGATCTCGGCCTCACTGGTCACCATGGCGTTCTTGCCCACGGCCCGCACGCCGGTGATCGACAGCCGGCCGGTGAGCTCATCGCCCGCGACGATCGGGCGCGTGTAGCGGAAGCGCTGCTCGGCGTGGATCGTGCGCTCGAGCGCGATGCCCGAGTCGGGTTCGGCGAGCAGCTGCTGCAGGGTGAGGTCCTGGATCACCATCGCGAAGGTCGGCGGCGCGACGACGTCGGCGTAGCCGAGCGCGCGAGCGGCTTCGGGGTCGGTGTGCTGCGGGTCGGTGGCGAGCACGGCGCGGGCGAACTCGCGCACCTTCTCGCGACCCACGAGATAGGGAGCGGTCGGGGCGAACGCGCGGCCGACCAGATCGGGATTCACGGGCACCCGCTCAGTCTACCGAGGCCCGCCGCGCCCGCTGGGCGCGCACCGTGCGCACGGCCATCTGCGCGGCGATGAACACGATGAAGACGGCGAACAGCAGGTTGGCGACGAACGGGTCGAGCAGGCTCGCGATCCAGGCGCCCAGCGCCGTCGTCGTGCAGGCCGCGACGCCGACGAGCGCGGCGGCGGGCAGGTCGACGTTGTTGCGGCGGATGTTGCCCACCGTGCCCGAGATCGCGGTGGGGATCATCATCAGCAGCGAGGTGCCCTTGGCGACCAGGTCGCTCGCACCGAACCCGAGGATGAGCGCCGGGACGACGATGATGCCGCCGCCCACACCGAGGAGACCGGAGAGGATGCCGGTGGCCAGACCCGTGGCGACGAGCCCGACGATCGACAGCGCCGTCAGATCGACGTGCGCCTCGCGCGAGGGGATCACGAAGAACAGGGCGACGACCACCACTCCCAGGAACGCGATGAACGCCCAGCGCAGTGCGAACAGGGGGATGCGCGCCAGCAGCCAGGTGCCCACCTGCGCACCGATGACGGCGGCCGCGGCGAGGATCAGCGCGGGGATCCACGCGACCGCGCCGTTCACGGCGTAGGAGATCACCCCGACGGTCGCAGTCGGCACGATGGCCGCCAGCGAGGTGCCGGCCGCACGGCGCTGGTCGAAGTGCGCCAGCAGCGTCAACAACGGCACGATGACCGTGCCGCCGCCGACTCCGAACAGGCCGGAGAGCAGCCCCGCGGCCAATCCGATCGCAAGGAACAGCAGGGCGGACCGGGTCGTCAGGCGGTGCGTGGTCATCGTGTCGAATCTATCGCGGCGGGCGGGTTCCGCCCGCTCAGTGCTGCGGCTGGGTGCAGGTGACCTCGGCGGCGGTGCTGCCGGTGATGCTGCTGGGCAGCTCGACCGCGTCGGGATCGGTGGTCGGGCTCGCGCTCGGGTCGGGTGAGCCCTCGGCGGTTCCGGTCACGTCGACACCGTCGACGGGACTGGCCTTGCCGGTCAGGCTCAGCGACTTGTTGGCCTTCAGCGCGGCGAACAGGGTGTCGGCGGCGCTGGTGACCGGCAGCACCCGGGACTCGTCCGCCGGGTCGTACACGGTCGGGTACTGGATGAACACGATGTCCTTGTAGGGCACCGACTTCACCGCCATCGCGATCTGCACCATCCGGGTCGGGTTGGCGAGGTTCTCATCGAGCACGAGCTGCCCGTTGCTGACCTGCTGCAACGCCGTGGTCGCCAGAGCGAACAGCTTCGTCGGGTCGGCGAGCACCCCGCCGGACTGCAGCTTGCGCACCAGCGACGACATGAACTGCTGCTGATTCGAGATCCGGCCGAGGTCCGACCCGTCACCGATCCCGTGCCGGATGCGCAGGAACTGCAGCGCCTTGGTGCCCTTCAGAGTGTGCTCGCCCGCCTTCAGATGCAGGCCGGTGTTCGAGTCGTTGATGTCGCCGGCCACGCACACGTCGACCCCGCCGATCGCGTCGGACATGTTGATGACCCCGGTCCACCGGATCGCGGCGGCGAACTGGATGTCGACCCCGGTCAGGTTCTCGATCGTCAGCGCCGTGCACGCCAGTCCCCCGTACTCGTACGACGAGTTCAGCATCTGCGCGCTCATCGCCGAGTACCGGCCGCCGTCGGCGGACGGGCACGACGGGATCGGCACGATCATGTCGCGCGGGAAGGAGACCACCGTCACCCGTCGCGGGTTGTCGCCGATGTGGATGAGCATCGTGACGTCGTTGCGCTCACCGCCGTCGTCGTGCGCGCAACGGGGGAAGATCTTCACGTCCTGCCCCTCGCACGAGTCCGTGCCCACCAGCAGCAGGTTCACCCCGCCCTCGATCTCACCGATCGACGGCGGCAGCGGCGTGCTCGACTCGAGCGTGATCGCCTTCTCCTGCACGAGGTCGGTCGCACTCCACGCCGCGAACACGGCCGTGCCGCCCACTCCCACCACGACCACCGCGACGACCGCGACCAGGAACGTCGCGATCTGCGCGAACGCCCCGGGCGACCGCAGCCGCCCATGCCGCGCCAACGGCACGCGAGGAAGCTTCCGACTCATGCAGGGGCCTCCGGTTCAGCCGCGCGTCTCGTATCGTCGCACGTGGTCGACGACCCCGGCGAAGCGGTAGGGGCCGGGCGTCTCGGCGGCCGTCTCGTAGTCCGATCCCTGCACGGCGTCGACGGCCTCGTGCAGCGCGCGGTAGCGCGCGTGCGCGATGGCCACCCGGTCGTCGAGGGTCGCGGCGTCCCGCGCGGTCCGCAGCAGCTCGCGGTACCCCGGACGCACGACGCCCGTGAAGAACTCCGAGACGCTGCCCGAGCCGTAGCTGAAGAAGCCGATGCGCTCGCCGGCGAGGTCGGCCTCGTCGCGCTCGAGCAGCGACAGCAGGCCGACGTAGATCGACGCCGTGTAGCTGTTGCCGGTGCGCCGATTCATCTGAAGGCTCGCCGCGATCTGGGCCAGGCGCTGCTCCTTGTCGAGCTCGGCGCCGGCGACCTTGCACAGGCGGTCATGCGCCTTGACCGCCATCTTGGTGAACGGCTGGTGATAGCAGAACCGCGCGATGTCGGCGAAGGCCGCACCGCCGCGCGACCGGTACTCGCCCCACGCACCCTCGAGCGCGCCGAGATAGGCGGCCAGCGAGTACTTGCCGTCGACCAGGGCCGTCGACAGATAGTTGGGGCGCCAGAAGTCGTGGATGTCGTCGGTGTGCAGCCCCGTGACCGGCTCGATCTCGAGCAGCGCCGGGTCGGCGGTGACGAGGAAGGCGACCGCGGCGGCGCCCTGCGTGGGCTCGCCGCTGGTGTCGAGTGCGTAGCGGGCGACGTCGCTGGCGATGACCAGCACCTTCTCGCTCGCGTCGCGCGCAACGATGCCGAGCGCGAACTGGAGGGCCGCGGTGGCCGAGTAGCAGGCCTGCTTGAGCTCGACCACGCGGCAGCGCTCGCCCATGCCGAGCAGTCCGTGCACGAAGACCCCGGCCGACTTGGACTGGTCGATGCCCGACTCGGTGGCGAAGAGCAGGGTCCGGATGCCGTCGGCACCGTGCCGTGCGATGATCTGGGCCGCGGCATCCGCCCCCATCGTCACGATGTCCTCGTCGGGGAACGGCACGCTCATCTCGCTCTGGCCGATGCCGATGTAGTACTTGCCGACGTCGATGCCCTGGGCGTCGGCCAGCTGCTGCAGGTCGAGCACCTGGTAGGCGGTGGCGAAGGCGATGTCGCTGATGCCGATCGTCATCGCGCGGACTTCCTCTCGATGTTCACGTGGGCGGCCATGAGCTCACCCGGGTTGGTCTGCGCGGCCATGAGCGAGAGCTCTCCGCACAGCACGGTCGCGGCGCACAGCACGGCCAGGCGCCGGGCGTTCTCGCCGGGCGCGCGGTCTTCGGCGCAGCCCAGTCGCGCGATGTTCTCCTCGACGAACGCCAGGTCCTTGCCGTTGCCGACGGTGCCCACGATGAGGTTCGGCAGCGTGCACGAGAAGTACAGATCGCCGTCACGGACCTCGGCGTGGGTGACGCCCTGCGAGCCCTCGACGATGTTCGCGGCATCCTGCCCCGTCGCCAGGTAGAACCCCAGCAGCATGTTCGCGTAGTGGGCGTTGGCGCTGCGCAGCCCGCCGGCGGTGATCGTGCCGATGAGGTTCTTGCGCACGTTCAGCTGCGCGATGGCCTCGGGGCTCGTGTGCAGACGACGGGTGACCACCTCGCGCGGGATGAGCAGCTCGGTCACGACGTTCTTGCCGCGTCCGAGGATGCCGTTGACCGCGGTGGCCTTCTTGTCGGAGCAGTAGTTGCCCGAGATCGACTCGTAGCGCAGGCCCGGCACGACGGTGAGGATGTGGTCCATCAGATTGTCGGCGGCAAGCGTGACCATGTTGTGCCCCGACGCGTCGCCGGTCGACAGCTCGAAGCGCAGGAACAGCAGGTTGCCGACGATCTGGTGGTGCAGGTCGAGCAGCTGCGCGAACCGGCTCGCGCGCGCGATGACCTGCTGCAGCTCGTCGCGGTGCGCGTCCAGGTACTGCACAGCGGCCAGGGCGGTGGCCGCGTCGTCGGCCTCGAACAGGACCGATCGCGCCATGCGCTCGTCGACGAGGGTCGCCACGATGCCGCGCTCGGTGAGCGTCGAGATCTTCGCGCCGCGCCCGACCGAGGGCCACAGCGGGGTCTCGTAGGTCGCCAGCGGCACCTCCTGCAGGCCCGTCATGACGTTGCCGCTCACCGAGATCGGCCCGACCCACTTCATCGGGATCGGCGCCGCGCCGACCGTGCTGTTCCTCATCCGAACTCCTCGATGTGGCGCTCGCTGCGCCGGCTGAAGACGGCCGCGTCGACACCGCGCAGCTCGCAGAACTCGCGGACGCCGCCGCGCAGCAGCACATCGGTGTGCACGAGGGCGGCGGGAGTGGATGCCCCGAGCAGCGCCTGCAGCTGCGCGATCTGCTCGAGCCACGCGCGGATGCGGGCGATGAGCGCCTCCGCTCCCCCGTTCAGCACCGCATGCAGGAACACGCCCGACACACCGACGGCCCGCGCGCCGAGAGCGAGCGCGCGGACGACGTCGAGCGGAGTGCGCACGCCGCCCGAGGCGACGAGAGCGGGGATGTCGCCGGGTGCGGCATCCGTCGCATCCAGCAGGCACGAGACGGCCGACTGCCCCCATCCGGTCATGAACGCGTAGTCGTTCTCGGATCTGCGGGCGTTCTCGATGCGCGCGAAGTCGGTGCCGCCCGCGCCGCTCACATCGGCGACGGCGACGCCGAGGTCGGCGAGGCGCTCGAGGGTGGGGCGGCTGAGGCCGAACCCGACCTCCTTGACGATCACCGGCACCTCGAGCCGGTCGACGATCGCGGCGATGTTGCCGGGCCAGGCGGAGAAGCCCCGGCTGCCCTCGGGCATGACGGTCTCCTGCACGCTGTTCAGATGCACCTGCAGGGCATCGGCCTGCAACAGGTCGACGACGCGGGCGGCGTCGTCGGGCGTCGCGTCGGCGCTGAGATTGACCATCACGAACCCGTCGGGGTTCTCGTCGCGCATGACGCGGAAGGTGCCGACCGTGTCGGGGTCGCGCAGGGCGACGCTCATCGACCCGGTGGCGATCGGAATGCCGGTCTCACGCGCGGCGACGGCCAGCTGCCGGTTGATCTCGCCGGTGCGGGTGCTGCCGCCGGTCATGCCGTTGACGTACAGCGGGACGGGCCATTCGACGCCGGCGAACGAGGTCGTCAGACGCACGCGCTCGCGGTCGATCCCGGCCAGCGCGTGGTGCACGAAGCGCACGTCGTCGAAGTCGTTGCGGGCAGGGCGGTCCTGCTGCTGCGCATCGGCGAGGTCGACGTGCTGGTCCTTTCGTTCACTGCTCATCGATGGCTCCCTGGGCATCCTGCACCTTCAGGTCGAGGTGGCGGATGTCGTTGCGCTCCCACTCTGTCAGCATCCGATGCACATCGGCTGAAGACGGGGCGAGCACGATGCCGCAGTCACCGCCGCCGGCGCCCGACGACTTCGCGGCGGCGCCGGCCGCGGTCGCGATGTCGCACAGTGCGGTCAGCGCGGGCGTCTCGATCTGCAGCCCCGCGTGGCGGGCCAGGTCGCCGAGGGCCGCGCGGGCGGCGCGGATCGCCTGCAGGGTGGCGGCGGCATCCTGCTCCTCGAGTGCGGCGATGAGCCGCTCGACGGCGGTGCGGCTGTCGGCGAGGAACTCGCGGTACCGGCTCTCGCTCGCCGGCTTGCGGTGCTGCACGCTGCCGACGAGGCGCTCGGTCGAGGCGGGCTGGCCCGTCCATCCGACGAGCAGTCGCAGCCCCTCGGGCGCGGGCAGGCGGCGCACCGAGAGTCCGGGCCACTCGCGGTCGAGCAGCACCTGGACCCCGGCGGCGTCCGCGGCCGCACGCAGGCGGGCGCGGTCGGGGGCGCTGTAGGCGATCCATCCGCCGAAGGCGCTGGCGGCGACATCTCCGCCCGAGGCCTTCGGCGAGACGCGGACCGTGGCGATGAGCGCGACCTTGAACAGCTGCAGCGGCGTCAGCTCGAGGCCGTAGAGACGGTCGAGCGCGCGCACGGTCGCGACCGTGACCGCGGCCGATGAGCCGAGGCCGAACTTGCGGCCCGACACGTCGTCGAGCTCACTGGTGATGCGGATGTCGCAGAAGAGCGGAGGGATGCCGCGCTCGGCGGCGAGCTGATCGACGGTGCCGATCGCCGAGAGCACGTAGTCGTAGGGCGCGTGGTCCTGGTCGAGCACGACGACGCCGTCGTCGCGGGTCCACAGCAGCGGAGTGCGGCCGTACTGGTCGGACGAGATGCTGCCGTGCAGCTCGGCCGGCTCGACCTCGACCGTGATGTGACGGTCGACGGCGACGAGCACCGAGGGCTCGCCCGGCTCGACGACCGCGTACTCCCCGGCGATGAACAGCTTGCCGGGCGCCTGGGCGCGGATCATGCCGCGGCCTCGACGAGGTGCGCGCCGGGGCCGGCCTGGGCGGCGATGAGGCGATCGGCGGGCATGCCGGCCGCGTCGTCGACGGTCAGGGCGTCGCGGACCGCGCCCACGTCGGCCGCACGGCACACGAACACCACGTTGGGGCCGGCGTCGGCGGTCGCGTAGGCCTCGAGGCCGGCCGCCCGCAGGCGCGCGGCCGCGTCGAACAGCCCGATGGACTGCGGTGCGAGGTAGCGGATCGGCGGGCGGCAGCCCATGATCGCCGCGTGCATGCGCAGCGCGTTCGACTCGGTGAGCTCGCCGATCGCGGTCAGGTCGCAGGCGGCGAACGCCCGCTGCATGAGGGCGAGGTCGGCCTCGGCCGCCTGCACCCATGCGTCGGCGTACGGCGAGGTGTCGCGCGTGCGGCGCATGGCCTCACGGCTCGAGACGGCCTTGGCCGCGGCATCCACCACCGCGATCACCATGCCGAGGTCGGGGCCTGCGATGTGCTCGGCGTAGGAGGTGGCGTCGTCGGTGCCGGCGTGCCAGATCGCGGTGCCGCCGATGATCGAGCGGCAGGCCGAGCCCGATCCGCGGCGGGCGAGACGGCTCAGGTCGCGCTCACCGAGGTCGAGCCCGTACGCGTCGGCGGCGGCCACCGCGAGGGCGGCGAACCCCGAGGCGCTGGAGGCAAGGCCGGCCCCGGTGGGCACCGAGTTGCGGGTCTCGACGCGGGCGCGGGCGGCGGTGCCGGCCTGCGCGCGCACGAGGTCGAGGAACGCGGTGATGCGGGCGGCGGGCGATCCGGTCGCGACGGCGCCGTCGAACACGATCTCGTCGGCGGCCAGCGCGGGATCGACCGTGACTCTCGTGGTCGTCGGGAACACGTCGAGCGTCAGCGACAGGCTGCCGGTGTCGGGCAGGATCAGCGCGTCGTCGCGCTTGCCCCAGTACTTGACGAGCGCGATGTTCGGATGCGCGACCGCGGTGCTGGTCATGCGGCGATGTCCTCGGGGTGCAGCATCCACGTGCGCTCGGCTCCGTTCTCGCGTATCGCGGACGCCACCCGCTCGGCGACGTCGTCGGTGTCGGCGAGCGCGAGCACGCAGCCGCCGCGCCCGCCGCCGGTGAGCTTGGCGCCGAGGGCACCGGCGGCCTCGGCCGACGCCACGAGCCGATCGAGCTGCGGGTTGCTGACCGTCAGCGCGCGCAGCAGCGCGTGCGTGTCGCTCATGCGCGCGCCCAGCGACGCACGGTCGTCGGCGGCGAGGTCGGCGACGGCCGCCTCGGTGTGCGCCCGGATGCGGGTCAGGATGTCGGCGACCTTCTCGGGCTCGGCCGCCTTGAGCGCCGCGACGTCGCCGACGGCCTCGCGCGTGCGCCCGCGCAGCCCGGTGTCGGCGATGACGAAGACGCCGCCCAGGGCGCTGGCCAGCGCGCGGGCCTCACCGGCCTGGAACCACACCGGCGTCTCGGAGACCACGGAGCGCGCGTCGAGGCCGCTCGGGCGGCCGTGTGCGACGCGTTCGGCGGCCTGCGTGAGGTCGAACCGTGCGGCGTCGTCGAGCACGACACCGCAGCTGCGCGCGACGGCGGTCGCGATGGCGGCGGCCACCGCGGCACTCGATCCGAGGCCGCGCTCGGCGGGGATCTCTCCGTCGATGCGCACGGCGAGGCCGGTCGCGGGCGCGCCGACGTGGCGCAGGGTCTCGGTGATCGCGGTCACGGGGGCGGCGAGCAGCTCGGGGGCGCCTGCGATCGGACCGCGGTAGAGCACCGAGTCGATCCACAGCGGGCGGGCGGTGCGCGTGGCGGTGGCGGTCAGCGTCAGACCGTGGACGGGCAGCGCGATCGCGGGGGCGCCGTGGACGACGGCGTGCTCGCCGAGCAGGATGACCTTCGCGTGTGCCGATCCGGTGGCTTCGGCAGGGGCGGCGCTGACGGTCGGAGACGGGCGCGTCCACGCGTCCCAGACGCGACCTGACAAGGCGGCCATGTGTCGTCTCCTGGATGTCGGGATATCGCGGATGCGCGTCACACGCGCCAACGACCGATTTTATCCACTCTCCGGATGTGTTCGCTGAGTCCGGGCCGTGCGAATGCCCTCCACCGTGCTCTCGGACGCGGTGAGCCGCGCGCCGACGCGCCGCGATGCGCGGAAAGCCCACCACGCCAGCGGGTGTTTGCTTCCCTTGCGGTAGACGCGGTGCGGCACGACGGCGTCCTGCGGTCGCGGGTAGCCGGCCGCCGCGCACACGCTGGGCAGGATCGCCGCGGCGGCGGCCCGGTATCCGGCGTCGGAGGGGTGCAGGTGGTCGTGCACCGAGAACATCCCCTCGGGGTCGCGGCGGAACAGCGGCCCGAGCGTGTCGGCCAGCGAGACCGTGCGCCCCCCGGCGCGCAGTGCGACGATCGCCTGGCCGGTCGCGGTGAGCCGGCTCGACCAGTGCGCGAAGAACCGCAGCGGCTGCGAGAACGGCTGCACGGTGCCCAGGTCGGGGCACGTCGCCACCACGACCTGCACGTGACGGCGACGCAGATCGCGCACCGTCTCGGACAGCGGCCACAGTGCGTCGGTGAGGCGCTTGAGGTGCATGACGTCGTTGGCGCCGACGACGATCACGACGACATCGGGTTCGGGCACCTCTTCGAGCAGCTGGGCGAGCTGCGCGATCAGCGCGGTCGACTCCGCGCCGACCACCGCGACGTTCGTCAGCTCGACCGGCCGGTCGGCCGCGTCGGCCAGGCCCATCGCGAGCAGGGTGCCCGGCGTCTCGTCGGGGTCGACGGCGCCGTAGCCGACGGCGAGCGAATCGCCCAGCATCCCGAGTCTCAACGGCGACCCCGGGCGATGCGTGCCGTAGCGTCCGCTGCGGGGCAGCACCGATCCCATCCGAGTGGGCGCGAGCTTGTCGCGCACCATGAGTCCTTCGGCGGTGGTCAGCGCCATGACGGCGAGGGCGAGACCGAGAGTGGATGCCACGGCCACCCCGGCCGCGCGCAGCACAGTGCGCCCCACTCCCCGTGTCTGCGATCGCCCGCGTGTGCCCATGAGACCGTCCCCGATCTCAGGGTAAGCCCGCGCGTCACCCCGCGGAGGTGCCGAACAGCGTACCCACAGCGAAGGTCGCGGCCAGGGCCAGCGCTCCCCCGATGACGGTGCGCGCCATCGCCCGCCAGCGCACGGCGCCGCCGATCCACGCGGCGACGCATCCGGTGACGGCGAGCGCGATCAGCACCGCGACGAACGTCCACGCGACACGCACCGCGGGCGGGGTGAGCAGGATCGTCAGCAGCGGCAGCAGCGCGCCGATCGTGAACGAGATCGCCGAGGCACCGGCCGCCGCCCACGGGCTCACGACGTCATCCTGATCGATGTTCAGCTCCATCGACAGGTGGGCCTTCAGCGCGTTCTTCTCGGTGAGCTCGGTCGCCACGGTGCGCGCGGTCTCGCGGCTGAGGCCCTCCTGCTCGTAGAGGCCCACGAGCTCTTCGAACTCCGCATCGGGATCGTCGGCGAGCTCGGCGCGCTCCTTGGCGATGAGGGCGCGCTCGGTGTCGCGCTGACTCGAGACCGAGACGTACTCGCCGAGCGCCATCGAGATCGCCCCGCCGACGAGGGCCGCCGCTCCCGCGAGGAAGACGGGGGCCACGGCATCCGTCGCGCCCGCCACGCCGACCGCGACCGCCGCCGTCGAGACGATGCCGTCGTTGGCGCCCAGCACGCCGGCGCGCAGCCAGTTCAACCGTTGCGCCAGGCCCGGCTCGTGCGGTTCGTCAGCGTGTCCGCTCATGCGCGTCTCCAGACGTCATCGCTGCTGTTCGGCTCGTCGCAGCGCCACTCGATACGATCGCCCTCCCACTCGCGGGCGCGGTCGGTGAGCCAGATCGTGAGGTCGGGGCTCCAGCCCGCCAGCACGCTCGAGCGCTCGTCGTCGACGACGATCTCGCGAGTGGCGGCACGCAGGTATCCGCGGCAGCTCAGGTGCACGGCATCCCACTGGGTCGCCACGCTCTGCCAGTCGGGCATGACCCACCGCCCGTCGCGCCCGGTCGTGCGGAACCAGTCGTGACGACGGGATGCCGTTACGTCGAGGGGATGCCGGCGGCACAGCTGCGCCCACGCCTCGGCGTCGTGGATCTCGTAGGTGCGACCCGCTCCCCGCACGGGGATGGCGGTCGCGCTCGCCCACCCGAACCCGTCTTCGACGTGACGCAGGCCGGCAGGCCGGCCGGTGTCGGTGACGCCGGTCGTGGTCAGCACGCCGTGCGGAGTCGTCCACCAGGTGCCCGACCACGCGGTATCGGGATGCTCCCGAGCCTCCCGCACTGACCAGTCCTCCTGCTCTCGCGTGTTATCGCGCCATTCGGCGAGCACCGCCGCCGGGTCGATGTTCAGCGGCACCGGGTCGCCCGGGCCACGCCACTCGATCGCCCACTGCTCGACGCGGCGATCGGCACTCCACCAGGCGGGGGCGGTTTCTGCGACGGCATGGGCGATCGGCGCGAGCGCCGCGATGACCTCGGGTCGGGCGGCGAGGATGTCTTCGCCCGAGGGCTCCTGCCAGTACCGGGCGTCATCCACTGAGCGCGCGAGAGCTTCGTCGAGCAGGTCAGGCGTGATCCCGCTCGGTTCGAGCGCGGCGAGCGCGCGGGTGAGGTCGTCGATCGTGTGAGGCGCAGGCTCTGGGGTGCCATCGTCGTCGCTGCGGAAGGTCAGGATCGTGCGAGACGTGCCCGCGCCCGGATCGAGCTGGTACCCGAGGTCGAAGACGGCCGACATCACCTCGTCGTCGAGCGCCGTCGCGACGTGGAGGAACAGCCCGCGCCCGCGCGGCCCCTCGAGCAGTTCAGCGGCAGACACCATGATCGCGACTGTAGCGCGAGGGTGCGACCTCAGCCCTCTTCCCCTTCCGCGCACTGGGTCTCGATGTGCATCCGCACGAACCCGTCCGTGTCGGTCGTATCGTGCAGCGTCATCCTCTTGATCGGGAGCAGGTCGCTGTACCGGACGGCATCCTGCCCGTCACGATCATCGTCGTAGCCCGCCTCATCCCATGCGGCGAGGATGTCGGCTGCCGCGTTCGGGTCTGCGGTGCGCAGCGTCAGGTCGGCGTACTGGGTGACGTCCCCGAAATATCTGTCGCCCTGGCAGGGCGAGGACGTGACGCGAACGTCTCCCATCGCGAGGCGGTGACCGTCGGCATCCCGCGGATCGACGACGGCGTCGAGCGATGCCCCGACCATCAGATCGATCGCGACGCGGGCGTCGCGGCGTGTCGGCGGCTCGAATCGCGGCGGTGTGCTCGTGCCGTACTTCTCGAACGACGCCATCGCCGCGTTCACCCTCGGCACGAACGAGGCCCAGGACGCTCCCGCGTTGAACAGGACCAGCAGGCTGAATGTTCCGATCACGATGCCGAGCGACATCCATCCCCCACGATCACGACGCGCGGTCACGACGGCGAGCACAATGGCTGCGACCAGGACGAGGCCCGCGATGAGAGACACCCGGCCGACGGCGATGCCTGCACTCGCCAGCCGGCGCCGCCAGGCTTCCGGGCTGTCGGAGACGTACGTGGTGTCCGTGCTGCCCCAGACGACGAGCATCGTCCAGAGGATCCACACGAGGAGCACGAAGACGACGAGGATGTACCCGAGCGCCGCCGCGATGCGGCCGACGAGCTTCACCCCTCGGGCTCCCACCGCAGGATGTCGCCGGGCTGACATTCGAGCACACGACAGATCGCGTCGAGCGTCGTGAAGCGCACGGCCTTAGCACGACCGTTCTTGAGTACCGACACGTTGGCCGGCGTGATGCCGATGGCGAGGGCGAGCTCGTTCACGCCCATCTTCTTGCGGGCGAGCTGCACGTCGAGGTCAATGATGATGGGCATCACACGACCTCCGACATGTCCTGCTCGAGCTGCGCCGCCTGTCGCAGCAGCTCCTTGAGCACGACGACGACGAGAGCGATGCCGAGCCCGACGATGATCGCCAGGATGCCGCAGATGAGCACGAACGGAGACCCTGCCTGCGCGCGATCGATGAGGATCATCCCCGCGATCACCAGCACGACAGCGGCGAGCACCGCGATGATGATCGCGTTGACCCAGCCGAACGCGCGGGGCTGGAAGATCTCGTCGCGGTCGACCAGCGACAGCAGCCGCCACACGCACACGAGCACGATCTGAACGCACACGAGCAGCAGAACGGTCAGCACGATGCCGGGCACTCGGAGCCCCGCGAACTCGGGAGCGGTGGATGCCGCATCCTCCGCCATCGCCGGGACGATCCAGACCTGCCCGACCAACAGCACGGCGAACAGCAGAACGATGAGCACCTTCGTGAGCAGGACGGCGGCGTCGCGCATGTTCGAATCACCTATCGTTTCTCAGTTGGAACCTATCGAGAAACGATAGTAGACTCGATGTCTTTCAGCTGGCAGGCGATTCCGTCAGAAGGGCGCGGAGTGCTTCCCTGTGCGCGTCATCCATCTCAGCCCCGACAAGCACCCAGAAGAGCAACGCCGAGAGCGCGACGTCGGCGTGCGCCTCACCCCGCCCGCCAGACCCGGCCAGTTGCGAGACGGCGAGACGAGCGGGCCCGAGAGTTCCGTCGTAGAACCGGCGCCCGGCATCCTGATCCACCGCGACCGCCCCCAGGAGGGCGCGAATCGCCGTTGCCGTCTCCGGGTCGGAGAGCGCCGCAATCGATCGGTCAATCCAGCCGTCGACATCCGCCCTCCGGTCTTTCGAGAGCACGACGGTTGCTGGGACGGGCGGCTCGTAGCCGTCGAGCACGGCGTCGGCGATGATCGCCGACTTCGACGGCCACCACCGATACAGCGTCTGTTTGCTCACGCGCGCGCGCGCGGCGATGGCGTCCATCGAGATGGCGCCCACATCGGAGTCACTGAGGAGCTCGCGCACGCCCTGCAGGATGCGCTGCCGCGACTCCTCACTGCGAGGACGGCCGGGTCGGCTGGTCATGTCCCCCACTGTACGGCGAGCGCTAGACTTACGGAACGATTCGTTCCATATTTGGACGTCATTGATACAAAGGAGGACGCCATGCGTCTGGAAGGCAAAGTCGCCATCATCACCGGAGCGGCCGGCGGGATGGGAAAGGCGGCGGCCCTGCTGTTCGCGGCAGAGGGCGCGAAGGTCGCGGTGGTCGATCTGAGGGAGGAGACCGCACAGCGCACGGTCGATGAGATCGTCGCCGCGGGCGGCGAGGCGATCGCGATCGGCGCCGACGTCTCAAACGCCGACGATGTCGCGCGCATCGCGGACCGCACGAAGGACGAGCTGGGCCTGCCCACCGTGCTCTACAACAACGCGGGCGTCGACCTCGAGAACAAGTTCCCGATGCTGAAGGTCACCGAGGACGTTTTCGACAAGGTCATCGCGGTCAACCTCAAGGGCCCTTGGCTGTTGATGAAGGCCGTCGCGCCCCTCATGAGCGAGGCGGGTGGAGGATCGATCATCAACACCGGATCGATCGGCGCCCTGCGCTCGGCCAGCACCGCTGTCTACTGCGCCTCCAAGGGCGGCCTGCTCGCCATGTCACGCGTCGCGGCGACCGAGCTGGGTCAGTACGGCATCCGCGTCAACGGACTGAACCCCGGCGCAACCATGACTCCGATGGCATACCAGCAGGCCGAGGAGCTTCGTTCGCGCGGTGTCGAACTGCCGCCGGAGTCGGAGTCGTCGAAGCAGTTCTCGGTTCTCGGCCGGTTCGGCCAGCCCGAAGACATCGCCCACATGGCGCTCTTCCTCGCCAGCGACGAGTCGTCGTACATCACCGGCGCCGACTTCAACGTCGACGGCGGCATGAACATCATGACGGCCGTCGCCACGCACGACTGACCCATCCGGCCCACGCTCAGAAGGGTGGCTTGTCGGGCAACTCGGGCGTGGGCCTGGTGCGATGGCCGGTGGGGAACTCGAGTTCGATGCTCGCGTCGGTCCGACGTCGGTGCTTCACCTTGGTGACGTCTTTGGTCGCGTGATCGGGGTCGCACTCCGGTTGGAGGTTGCCGATGTTCGTGGGGCCCCGGTCGGGGCCGTGGTACTGGCAGTAGTGGTCGATGTCCGCGTCGATCGCGAGCCGGTCGCATCCGTCTCGCACGCAGGTGCCGTGCCAGAGTGCCAGCCATGCCCGCTGCGCGGGGGTGGCTGTGCGGGAGCGGCGGTCCATGTCCAGGATCACCCCGGTGACCGGATCGGTGATCACCCGGGTGAACGCGCCCTCATCGAGGAGGATCTGCCGCGCGGTCGCATCGTCGATGGGGCCCTCGCCGGGGATCTGCGCCTTACGGTTCAGGTTCAGACCCTTGCGACCCGGAACGTGACCGCGCA